>NZ_JBWKGY010000012.1:0-269569 GCF_056433525.1 Streptomyces sp. NPDC044704 | reverse complement strand
GACCCTGTGGGAGAGTAGGACGCCGCCGAACAATCATTGTGGGAAAGCCCCGCACCTTATGGTGCGGGGCTTTTCTGCGTTTACGGCCCGGAACGGCGCGGATGCGGTGCCGTCCGGCCGTCAGGCGGCGCTACCAGTCGGCCGGGTAACTTTTCAGGCCGCTCGTTTCGAGGGTCCAGCGGCCGGCCGGGACGGTGTCACCGAAGGCGTAGGGGACCTTCTTGCGGTAGCGGATGCCGTCGGGGCCTTCCGAGGGGTCACTGTGGACCGTGACGGCCTTCTTGTCCTTGCGGGGATCCACGACGACGTACAGGGGGATGCCCATGCGCGGGTAGTCGTGGAGCTTGTCGCGGATGTCGGTGAGGGAATTCGTGCGGGAGACGACTTCCACCACCATCAGGACGTCGCGCGAGTTCACGACCTTGGCCGTGTCGTCGGTGTCCTCCTCGGCGGTGACCATGAGGTCGGGGACCTTGGTCAGTCCGGTATGGGGATCACCCATGTTCGTGGCGTTGAGGGCCATGACCTCGGGCGTTTGGGCCTCGATCTGGCGGCGGAGCCGGACCACGTTCAGGCCGTGGGGAGCCGTGGGGCTCATCATCGTGAGGAAGATCTGACCGTCGGTGGTCTGCACCTTCCACGCGTCCTCCTGGAGCTCGGCCAGTTCCGCGAGTTGCTCCGCGAAATCGTGCATCCGGCGCATCTGCTCGGGGGTGAGGTCGGCCATCGTGTCCTCCTGGTGGGTGCCCGACCAGCGTAGCCAGCCCGGGACCGCAGGAGCGGCTCTAGAGCGCTAGTGCCGTGACCGGAAAGGTCCACCGGGTCGCGACGTCCGGCACGGCACCTCTTCGCGTTGTCGGACCACGGAGGTACGTCCAGTACGAGCCGTGGCCCTCCGCCTTGAGATGCACCGCACCGGACGCCGCGACCCGCCAAACCTTCCCGGCCACGGCACTAGAGGCGGCCGGCGGCCTTGAGGGAGAGGTAGGCGTCGGCCAGGGCTGGGGGGAGGGTTTCGGGGGTGGCGTCCACGACGTGGACGCCGTGGCGGGTCAGCTGGTCGGCCGTGCGGCGGCGCTGGGCCTGGGACTGGGTGCCCGCCGCGGCCTCGTAGACGGCGTCGACGGTGCCGCGGGCGCGGGTCATCTCGGCCACGTGCGGGTCGGCCACGGAGGCCAGGACGACCGTGTGGCGCTGCGTCAGCCGGGGGAGCAGCGGCAGCAGGCCCTCCTCGATCGGGGCCGCGTCCAGGCTGGTCAGCAGGACGACGAGGGACCGGCGGGGGGCGCTGCGCAGGATCGTGGAGACCAGGGTGCGGGAGTCGGTTTCGACGAGTTCCGCTTCGAGGGTCGCCATGGCGCTGACGAAGGCCGGAAGGGTGTCGGCGGCCGAGCGGCCCTGGACCTGGGCGCGGGCACGGCGGTCGTGGGCCAGCAGGTCCACGCGGTCGCCGGCGCGGGTGGCCAGGGCGGTCAGGAGCAGGGCCGCGTCCATGGCGGCGTCCAGGCGGGGAGCGTCCCCCACGCGGCCCGCGGCGGTGCGGCCGGTGTCCAGGCAGATCAGGATGTGCCGGTCGCGTTCGGGGCGCCAGGTGCGGACGGCGACCTTGTTCTGGCGGGCGGTGGCGCGCCAGTCGATGGAGCGGGTGTCGTCGCCGGGGACGTAGTCGCGGAGGCTGTCGAACTCGGTGCCCTCGCCGCGGGTCAGGACGCTGGTGCGGCCGTCGAGTTCGCGCAGGCGGGCCAGGCGGGACGGGAGGTGCTTGCGGCTGGCGAACGGCGGCAGGACGCGGACCGTCCAGGGGACGGTGTGGGAGCCCTGGCGGGACATCAGGCCGAGCGGGCCGTACGAACGGATCGTGACGCGGTCGGCCCGGCGGTCGCCGCGCCGGGTGGGGTGCAGGCGGGTGGTCAGGCGGCGGCGTTCGCCCGCGGGGACGGTCAGGTCGTGGCGGGAGGCGGGGCCCTCGGTACCGGGCTGCCAGCTGCTCGGCGGCCAGGCGTCGCGGACGCGGGCGCGGAGGGTGCGGCGGCCCGGGTTGGTGACCGTGAGGTGGACGTCGGCGCTCTCGCCGAGGCGCACCGAGGTGTCGCCCGAGCGGGTGAGGCGCAGGGCGCGGACGGGCGCCGCCAGGGCGCAGTCGACGGCGCAGGCCAGGGCCAGGGTGCCGTTGACGGCGAGGATGCCCGTCCAGCTCGGTTCGAGGATGCCGACGGGCAGGCTGCCGAGGGCCGCGAGGAGGGCGGCGCGTCCGGTGAGGGCCATCAGCGCGGGACGGGGACGTGGGAGAGGATCGCCGTGATGACGGCGTCGGCCTTGACGCCTTCCATCTCGGCTTCCGGGCGGAGCTGGACGCGGTGGCGCAGGGTGGGCAGGGCGAGGGCCTTCACGTCGTCGGGGGTCACGTAGTCGCGGCCGACGAGCCAGGCCCAGGCGCGGGCGGTGGCCAGCAGGGCGGTCGCGCCGCGCGGGGAGACGCCGAGCGTGAGGGACGGCGATTCGCGGGTGGCGCGGCAGATGTCGACGACGTAGCCGGCGATCTCGGGGGAGACGGTGACGTGGGTGACGGCTTCGCGGGCGGCTTCGAGTTCCTTCAGGCCGGCGACGGGGCGCAGGCCCGCCGCCGCGAGGTCGCGGGGGTTGAAGCCGGCGGCGTGCCGGGTCAGGACGCCGATCTCGTCCTCGCGGGAGGGGAGGGGCACCGTCAGCTTGAGGAGGAAGCGGTCGAGCTGGGCTTCGGGGAGGGGGTAGGTGCCCTCGTACTCGACGGGGTTCATGGTGGCGGCGACGAGGAAGGGCTCGGGGAGCTTGCGGGGGGTGCCGTCGACCGTGACCTGGCGTTCCTCCATCGCTTCGAGGAGCGAGGACTGGGTCTTGGGGGGCGTGCGGTTGATCTCGTCCGCGAGGAGCAGGTTGGTGAAGACCGGGCCGTCCTGGAAGGAGAACTCGGCGGTGCGGGCGTCGTAGACGAGGGAGCCGGTGACGTCGCTCGGCATCAGGTCCGGGGTGAACTGGACGCGCTTGGTGTCGAGTTCGAGGGAGGCGGCGAGGGCGCGCACGAGGAGGGTCTTCGCGACGCCGGGGACGCCTTCGAGGAGGACGTGGCCGCGGCACAGGAGTGCGACGACGAGACCGGTGACGGCGGAGTCCTGGCCGACCACGGCCTTGGCGATCTCGGTGCGGAGCGCTTCCAGGGAGGTACGGGCGCTGTCCGTGGTGGCCGTCATGAGGTGCGGACCTCTCTTTCGAGGGCGTCGAGGTGGTCGGCGAGCGCGACGAGTGCCGCGTCGTCGGCGGGGGTGGTGCCGAAGAGGAGGGTGGTCACGTCGCGGGTGCCGTCGCCGAGGCGGGCGGACACGGCGGGGACCAGGGAGGCCGGGTCGTGGGCCTGGGCGGGCGGTACGCCGACCAGTGCGGCGAGGCGTTCGCGGGTGGCGGCGCGCAGCACGGTCGAGGCGCGGTCGCGGGCGTCGGCCTTGCGGTAGAGGCGGGCGCGGCCCTCGGTGGCCTCGGAGGCGCGGACGGCGACGGGGAGCCTCTCGGTGACGAGGGGGCCGAGGCGGCGGGCGCGCCAGAGGGCGGCGAGGACGGCGGCGGCGAACAGCTGGAGCAGGGCCCAGTGCCAGCCGGACGGGACGAGGTCGAGGAGGCTCTGGTCCTCGGTGTCGTCGGCGGCGGTCATGTCCGCGAGGGTGGGCAGGTACCAGACGAGGTCCGGGCGGGAGCCGAGGAGTTGGAGGGCGAGGGAGGCGTTGCCCTCTTCGGCGAGGCGTTCGTTGAGGAGGACCGACTCGGAGCCGAGGAGGACGGTGTCGCCGCCCTTGGTGGTGCCGGGCAGGACGAGGAGGGTGGGGCGGCCGCCGCTGGGGTAGCAGGCGGTGGCTCCGGCGGGGCCGGCGGTGTAGCGGAGGTCGCCGCCGGTGGAGGCGCGGCCGGCGGTGGCGGCGGCCGGCAGGGTGCAGGCGGGGTCGAGGTCGTCCTGGTGGGCGAAGCCGCCGGTGCGCGCGGCGGGGGCCAGGTCGGAGAGGGAGTCGCCGGGGGCGATCAGGACGGTGCGGCCGCCGGAGAGGTCGATGGCGGAGCGGATCGCGCGGCGCTGGGAGGCGCCGAGCAGGTCCGGGTCGGTGACCAGGAGGGTGGTGCCGGGGCCGGCCGCGGCGGCGGCGTCGGTGGCGTTGGTGACCACGCGGGTGGTGACTCCGCGTTCCTGGAGGAGTTGCGCGAGGGCCCGGCTGCCCTCGGGGTCGGGGGAGCGGGGGTCGAGGCGTCCGTGGTGGTCGCCGGTCTGGAGGCCGGCCAGGAGGACGGCGGAGACCAGCAGGATGCCGAGGGCGAGGAGGAAGCCGCGGCTGCGGGCCCAGAGCTGGGCGCCGGTGAGGGCGGTGGAGGTGCCGGCGCGGCGGCCCGGGCGGTCGGGCGCGGGCGCGGGGGCCGGGGCCGGGGCGGGCGGCGCCGTCGCGGGCTCGGTGGGGCCGGTCATGCGGTGGGTCCCGTCAGGAGCGGCTTGGTGCGCTCCAGGGTGAGGTCGAGGGTGCGCAGGCGGGCGTAGGCGTCGGGGTCGGCGGTGCGGCCGCCGTAGGTGACGTCGTCGAAGGTGCGGGCGGCGGCGCGCAGGTCGTCGGCGTGGCCGGGCAGGGACACGGCGGCTTCGGCGGCGGCCTCGTCGGCGGTGCGGCCGGGGCGGGGGTCGAGGAGGGTGCGTTCCTCCAGGGAGCGCACGAGGGCGCGCATGCGTTCCTGGACGGCCTCGGTCCAGTGGCCGGCGGCGGCGTGGGTCTCGGCGGCGGTGCGGTGGTCGGCGGCGCTGCGCAGGCCGTCGTCGAAGAGGATGCCCGCGCTGGTGGCCGTACGGCGGGGGGTGCCGAGGCGCCACCAGAGGGCGGCGACGAGGAGGACGACCAGGACGGCTACGGCGAGGACGCCGTAGCCGCCGCCGGGGGTGGAGGCGGAGGCGCTGTCGAGGAGGCCGCCGATCCACTCCCAGAAGCGGTCCAGCGCGCGCTCGAAGAGGCCGGGGTCGTCCTGGTGGTAGGCGCGCTTGGCCAGTTCGCGTTCGGCCGCCTCGCGGGCGGCGTCGCGCGGTGTCGTCAGTGGTGGCGTCTCGGCGCCGGGCAGCAGCGCCGTGGTGCCGGTGACGATGAGTCCCCCCGTTCTCATCGGTGCGTCAGCCTCCTGTGACCGGTCCGCCGCCGGGCTGCGGGGTGGCGGCGTCGTAGTCGTCGAGGCCGGCGGCGCGGGCGAGTTCCAGGTCGAGGGCCTCGCGGCGGATGCGCTGGTCGATGTAGAGGAGGTTGGTGACGCCGGTCTGCATGGGGACGGTGACGGTGAGGCTGACGAGTCCGCCGATCGCGGTGATGATCAGGAAGGTCCAGCTCTGGGCGGAGGTGCCGTCGAGGAGGCCGCTGAAGCCGCCGGGGGACACGATCATGGCGATGACGGCGAAGGGCACCGCGATGATCAGCGAGGTGATCCAGGTGATGACCCAGGTGAGGGCGCTGATGCCGAAGATGCGCCACCAGGAGCCCTTGACCAGCTTGGCGGACCGCTTGAAGGCGTCGGTGACCTTGCCGCGTTCCAGCACCAGGGCGGGCGGTGCCAGGACGAAGGTCACGAAGTACCAGGCGAGGAGCGTGAGGGCGACGGGGATGCCGAGGACCATCAGGACGGCGTTGCCGGTCAGGAGGCCGGGGAGCAGGGGCAGGACGCCGGCGGCGAGGGCGCCGAGGAACAGTACGGCGGTCAGGGCGAGCAGGCGCGGGAGCAGCGGGCGGACGGCGCGCAGGTCGGCGGCGACGGTGGAGCTCTGGCCGAGGACGGCGCGGCTGACGACGCCGGCGAGGAGGCCGGTGACCAGGAGCAGTCCGAGCAGCTGGATGTAGTAGTTGAAGACGGCGGTGGTCAGGGTGTCGCCCAGCAGCCGCATGGCTTCTTCGGGGGTCGCGGCTTCGTCGGGCGTCATGACGAGGTTGTCCATCATGAGGCGCTGCACGGTGAGCAGGCCGAGCTGGACGAGGGCGGCGAGGACGAGGCTGACGGAGAGGACCGTCTTCCAGTGGCCGCGCAGGGTGCTGACGGCGCCGTCGAGGATCTCGCCGAGGCCCAGGGGGCGCAGGGGGATCACTCCGGGCTTGGCGGCGGGGGGCGGGCCGCCCCAGCCGCCGGGGCCACCCGGATGGCCGTACGGGGCGCCGTAGGGGCTGCCGTACGGTGCGCCGGGCTGCTGGCCGGGCTGCTGGCCGGGCTGGCCGTACGATCCCCAGCCCTGGCCCTGCTGCTGCGGGGGCGGGGTGGGGCCCGCTGCCGGGCTGGACCACTGGCCGGGCGGGGGCTGGGACGCCGACCACTTCGGGGCGTCGGCGGGCGGTGCGGGCGGCTGGGTGCCGTCGGAGCCCTGGCCGTCGGACGGGGATCCGGGCGTGGCCCAGCCCGGAGAGTCGTTCATCGTCGCTCCTTCACGTGCACCTGCCGTGGCGGGCGCGCTGGTCGGCTGCCATCGTGCCATGGGGGGACCTCGAACGGACCAGCTGTCCCCCACCCAGGATCTTGGGCTGCTCGTCCCTTCAATTGTCGCGCGGATCCGGGGCAGACTGGTCGTCCTGATCACCACGCAGGTCCGAGGGGCGATTTCCAGCCCTTTTGGCTGTGGGACAGCTCACCGCCGGGTAACGATTAGCTAATGGGATGATGTCAAGCATGAAGGGACGCGTCCTTGTCGTCGACGACGACACCGCACTGGCCGAGATGCTCGGCATCGTGTTGCGTGGAGAAGGTTTTGAGCCGTCGTTCGTAGCGGACGGTGACAAGGCATTGGCTGCCTTCCGGGAGGCCAAGCCGGACCTCGTCCTGCTCGACCTCATGCTGCCCGGACGGGACGGCATAGAGGTGTGCAGGCTGATCCGGGCCGAGTCGGGCGTGCCGATTGTCATGCTCACCGCCAAGAGTGACACGGTGGACGTGGTCGTGGGCCTGGAGTCCGGGGCCGACGACTACATCGTCAAGCCGTTCAAGCCGAAGGAGCTGGTGGCCCGCATCCGGGCGCGTCTGCGCCGGTCGGAGGAGCCCGCACCCGAGCAGCTGGTCATCGGTGACCTGGTCATCGACGTGGCCGGGCACTCGGTCAAGCGCGACGGCGCCTCCATCGCACTGACCCCGCTGGAGTTCGACCTGCTGGTCGCCCTCGCCCGCAAGCCCTGGCAGGTGTTCACCCGCGAGGTGCTGCTGGAGCAGGTCTGGGGCTACCGGCACGCCGCGGACACCCGCCTGGTCAACGTGCACGTACAGCGTCTGCGCTCCAAGGTCGAGAAGGACCCGGAGCGCCCCGAGATCGTCGTGACGGTGCGCGGTGTCGGCTACAAGGCCGGACCGAGCTGACGTGCAGCCCGGCAAGCCCCGGGGCGGCTCCCGATGGGGGTCCCCGTGGGGTGGCCGGCAGCTCCGTTCGGTGGCGGACGGAGCCTCCGGCGGCCCCGTGCTGCGGCTGTGCGTACGCCTCGTACGCCGGCCGCTGCTTCCGGCTGTCCGGCTGTGGCGGCGCAACATCCAGCTCCGGGTGGTCGTCGCGACGCTGCTGATGTCGCTGGCCGTGGTCCTCGCCCTCGGCTTCGTCGTCGTCGCCCAGGTCAGCAAGGGACTCCTCGACGCCAAGGAGGAGGCCGCGCAGAGCCAGGCCGCGGGAGGGTTCGCGGTCGCACAGGAGAAGGCGAACACCCCCCTGTCGGTGGAGCCCGACGCCACCGACAACAAGGTCGGCCGGGACGCCAGCACCTGGATGAACTCGCTCGTCAAACAGCTCGCCAGCGGCGGCCAGACCGCCTTCGAGGTCGCCGCGCTCGGCGCGGGCGAGCAGCAGCCCGGAGCCCAGGGCGTCAAGGGCGCCCGCGCGTCCGGCAACGTCGACCCGACCGCCAGCGTCCCCATCGAGCTGCGCCGGGCCGTCAACCACGCCACCGGCACCTTCAAGACGTTCTCCGAGATCCGGTACACCGCCGGCGTCGGGGACAAGGCGCCCGAGCCCGCGCTCGTCGTCGGCAAGCGGCTGACCGACATCAACGGCTACCCGTACGACCTGTACTACCTCTTCCCGCTCACCCAGGAGGAGGAGTCCCTCAACCTGGTCAAGAGCACCATCGCGACCGCCGGCCTCTTCGTCGTCGTCCTGCTCAGCGCCATCGCCTGGCTCGTCGTGCGCCAGGTCGTCACCCCCGTCCGGATGGCCGCCGGGATCGCCGAGAGGCTCTCGGCCGGGCGGCTCCAGGAACGTATGAAGGTCACCGGCGAGGACGACATCGCCCGCCTCGGCGAGGCCTTCAACAAGATGGCCCAGAACCTCCAGAACAAGATCCAGCAGCTGGAGGACCTCTCGCGGATGCAGCGCCGCTTCGTCTCGGACGTCTCCCACGAGCTGCGCACCCCGCTCACCACCGTCCGGATGGCCGCCGACGTCATCCACGACGCCCGCGTCGACTTCGACCCCGTCACCGCCCGCTCCGCCGAACTCCTCGCCGGACAGCTCGACCGCTTCGAGTCGCTGCTCGCCGACCTGCTGGAGATCAGCCGCTTCGACGCGGGCGCGGCCGCCCTGGAGGCCGAGCCCATCGACCTGCGGGACGTCGTACGCCGCGTCATCGACGGCGCCGAACCGCTCGCCGAGCACAAGGGCACCCGGATCCGCGTCCTCGGGGACACCCAGCCCGTCATCGCCGAGGCCGACGCCCGGCGCGTCGAGCGGGTGCTGCGCAACCTCGTCGTCAACGCCGTCGAGCACGGAGAGGGCCGCGACGTGGTGGTCCGGCTCGCCTCCGCGGGCGGGGCCGTCGCGGTCGCCGTCCGCGACTACGGCGTCGGCCTCAAGCCCGGCGAGGCCACCCGGGTCTTCAACCGCTTCTGGCGCGCCGACCCGGCCCGCGCCCGCACCACCGGCGGAACCGGCCTCGGCCTGTCCATCGCCGTCGAGGACGCCCGGCTGCACGGCGGCTGGCTCCAGGCCTGGGGCGAGCCCGGCGGCGGCTCGCAGTTCCGCCTCACCCTGCCCCGCACCGCGGACGAGCCCCTGCGCGGATCCCCGATCCCGCTGGAGCCCGAGGACTCGCGCGGCAACCGGGCCCGCGCCGCCGCCGAGGCCGCCGGACGCGGACCCGGCGCCGGCGGGCACCCCGACGGCCGGTCCGAACGCGCGGACCGCTCGCCGATACCGCCGCGCCCGGCCGTCACCACGGCCATGCCGGTGCCCGCCGACCCCACGGCACTGCCGGGCAGCGGCTCCCGGGTCGTCGCCAGGCCGGCCGACCAGCCGACAGCACAGGAGGACGGAACCGGTGGAGGACGCTGAGCGCGGGCAGGACCGCCCGCCGGGCGGACCGAAGGGCACGAGGACGCTCCTCGTCCTCGGAGCGGCCGGAGCACTGCTGACCGGCTGCGCGTCCATGCCGACCCGCGGCGAGATCCGCCCCGTCGAGGCCTCCCAGGGCGTGGACTCCCAGGTCCGGGTGTTCGGCGTACCGCCCGCCGACAAGGCGAACCCCGCCGACATCGTCGAAGGCTTCCTGGAGGCCATGACCAGCGACGACCCGCAGCTGGAGACCGCCCGCAAGTACCTCACCCCGGAAGCGGCGGAGAAGTGGAAGCCCGGCTCCGCCGTGACCGTGCTCTCCGCCGGCCTCGACCGGCTCCCCGTCCAGGGCGAGAAGGACCCCGACGGACCCCGCTGGAAGATCACCGGGAAGAAGCTCGCGACCGTCGACGAGCGCAGCGCCTACCAGCCGGAGACCGGCGGCGGCCGCTACGAGGAGTACCTCCAGCTGGTCCAGGTCAACAAGCAGTGGCGCATCGCGACCCCGCCCAGCAGCCTCGTGCTCAGCGAATCCGACTTCCAGCGCATCTACAAGCCCGTCAACAAGTACTACTTCGCCGGCAACTCCCTCGTCGCCGACCCGGTCTACGTCCGCCAGCGCAGCGACCCCGAATCGCGGATGGACCCGACCACGCAGACCGTCCAGTCGCTGCTCGCCGGGCCCTCCAAATGGCTCGGCCCCGTCGTCTCGACCAGCTTCCCGACCGGCACCGGACTGCGCGAGGGCACCAAGTCCCTCTCGTACGACGGCCAGAACACCCTGCGCGTCCCGCTCAACGGCAACGGGGCCAACGTCGCGCAGCCGCAGTGCCAGAAGATGGCCACCCAACTCCTCTACACCGTCCGGGACCTGACGGGTTCCCGGCTGGACCGCGTCGAACTGCTGCGCCCCGACGGCAAGTCGCTGCTGTGCGGCGTCAACCAGCCGGCGACCACCGCGTTCGTCAGCCGGACCCCGGTCCCCGAGCACCAGTACTACGTGGACAAGGACTCCAAGCTGGTCCGGATGGTCCTCAGCGTCAACGCCGAGGAGCAGCAGGACAAGCCGGAACCGGCACCCGGGCCGCTGGCCACCGCCGCCGACTTCAAGGTGGGCTCGGCGGCCGTCACCTACGACGAGAAGCGCGCCGCGGTCGTCTCCGGAGACGGGCACGGCCTGTACGTGGTGACCCTCGCGACGGCCGGCCCGATGCCGCAGCCCCTCATGACCAGCAAGAGCGGCAAGCTGACCCCACCCAGCTGGGACGCCCACGGCGACCTGTGGATCGCCGACCTCGACCCGCAGACCCAGGGCCTGTGGCGGATCCCCGGCGGCACCGGCACCCCGCAGAAGGTCGACGTCGCCGGACTCGACGGGAAGATCACCGGACTGAAGGCCTCCTCGGACGGGGTGCGCCTCGCGCTGCTCGTCGAGAAGGAGGGCGGGCGCAAGAACCTCTACACCGGCCGGATCGAGCGGCCCGAGGGCAAGGGCGACTCCTCGCCGGTGTCGGTGCGCGAGCTGCGCCCGGCCGCTCCGCAGATGGCCGAGGTGACGGCGATGAGCTGGGCGCCGCGCGGACGGCTGCTGGTGGTGGGACGCGAGAGCGGCGGCGTCGACCAGGCCCGCTACATGCTGGCGGACGGCTCGATGGTCGCCGCGAGCCTGCCCGGGGCGACCGGGCTCAGCGCGATCGCGGCCGCCGAGGACGAGTCCAAGCCGGTCGTGGCCTACTCCGGCGAGGACGGCATCGTGTGGCTTCCGCCGGGTGCGCAGTGGCGCACGGTCGCGGCGGGCGGCAAGGCCCCGGTGTACCCGGGCTGACCGGCTGACCGGCTGTGCGGCTGACCGGCTCGGCCGTGGGTCTCCGCGGCCGGGGGCCGGGGTTTTCCACAGGGGTGGCGGGGGCCGTACGGGCCCCGCCACAGTGGAGGCATGCGGGGGTGGTGGCAGGAGGTCTCCGGGCTGGTGCTCCCGGCGGGCTGCGCGGGCTGCGGCACCGGCCGGGCGGTGCTGTGCGCGGACTGCCGGAGCGCTCTGGGCGGGAGCGCGGCGGGCCGGGTGCGTCCGGCCGCGCGGCGGGCCGGGCCGGCGGGGCTGCCGGCCGTGCACGCGGCGGCCGCGTACGAGGGGGCCGTACGGGCGGTCGTACTGGCCCACAAGGAACGCGGGGCACTGCCCCTGGCCGGGCCGCTGGGCGCCGCCCTGGCGGCCGCCGTGGCCCTCGCGGTGCTCCGGGCGGGTGCGGGCCGGGCGGGGGAGCTGGCGCTGGTTCCGGTGCCCTCCGCACGGCGGGCCGTCCGGGCGCGCGGTCACGACCCGGCGCGGCGGATCGCGCTGGCCGCCTCGGCGCGGCTGCGGCGGGCCGGTACGGCCGCGCGCGTGGCGTCCGTACTGCGCCAGCGCAGGCCGGTCGAGGACCAGGCGGGCCTGGGGGCCGTCAGGCGGCTGGAGAACCTCTCGGGGGCCCTGGAGGTCCGCGCGGGCGGTGCGCGGCTCACCGCGGGGGCGGGGATCGTGCTGGTCGACGACGTGATCACCACGGGGGCCACGCTGGCGGAGGCGGCCCGGGCCCTGCGGGAGGCCGGACTACGGGTGGACGCGGCGGCCGTGGTGGCGGCGCCCGCGGAATCCTTCGTCCGGATCCGGTCGGCAACCCGTACAGAGCAAAAATCTTGTGAATAGATTCGGAACCGCTGGGGAATGCGCAACGTTGCAGGTAGTAAGAGGGAACAGTCACCTGAACGTAGGTATGTTCCGGTAGCGGGTGCCGACAACCGGCATTGAGAGATATGTTCGGTTGTGAGGAACTGGCGATCCTTGGGACCCGGGTATCGGAGCACCAGTCCGCCCGTTTTGGAATCTTCGTGTCAATGCCTGCTCAGGGGGTTGTCTCTCTACTCCGAAGTCGGTGGGATGTAGATCTTGCCGATGGGGGAGGAGGAGGTGAAAGTCGCCAAGTCCGAGGCTCCGGTGTTCACCGGGGCCTGGTGCGAAAGGGAGACGCTTCGCCGCACGAGGCGGGGCTCTCCGGGAACGGAGTTCTGCGTGGACATCGTCGTCAAGGGCCGCAAGACCGAGGTGCCCGAGCGGTTCCGCAAGCACGTGGCCGAGAAGCTGAATCCGGAGCGGATCCAGAAGCTCGACGCCAAGGTGATCAGCTTGGACGTCGAGGTGTCCAAGGAGCACAACCCGCGCCAGGCCGACCGTTCCGACCGCGTGGAGATCACCCTGCGTTCGCGGGGCCCGGTGATCCGTGCCGAGGCCGCCGCCGCAGACCCGTACGCGGCGCTCGACCTGGCTCAGGACAAGCTGGAGGCCCGGCTGCGCAAGCAGCACGACAAGCGCTACACGCGCCGCGGCAACGGCCGGCTCTCGGCGGCGGAGGTCGCCGACGTGGTGCCGGGAGTCGCGTCGCTCAACGGCAACGGCGAGCCGGTCGGCGAGGAGAAGGCGGACGGGATTCCGACCACCCGCATCGGATCCCTCGAAGTGCAGGGCGAAGGCCCGCTCATCGTCCGCGAGAAGACCCACTCGGCCGGACCCATGTCGCTCGACCAGGCCCTGTACGAAATGGAACTGGTCGGCCACGACTTCTACCTGTTCGTCGACTCCGAAACCAAGATGCCCAGCGTCGTCTACCGGCGTCACGCCTACGACTACGGCGTCGTCCACCTGAACTCCGACGGCGCCTCCAGCTCCGACCAGCCGGCAGCGGGCGCCGGCGGTGCGCTCGGCGGCTGAGCATTCATCCGTCGCCCCCGCGGGACGCACGGGCGTTCCGCGGGGGCACCTGTATGGGCGCGTATGAGCCAGCCGGATTTCGCCAGATCCCCGCCCGGCGGTGCGGGCATGGAATCATGGCGGACAGTCAGCCGGCGCCCCATCCCGCCGGTTCGGCCCAGCAGCTCGGCACATGCAGGGGGAGGAACGATGGCGGACAGCTTCGGGCCGGTACGCGGTGACGACGGCGCGGGCTGCCGCGAGGCGGACCCGGCCGGGGAGCCCATCCGGGTGCTCGTCGTCGACGACCACGCCCTCTTCCGGCGCGGGCTGGAGATCGTCCTCGCGCAGGAGGAGGACATCCAGGTCGTCGGCGAGGCCGGGGACGGTGCCGAGGCCGTGGACAAGGCCGCCGACCTGCTGCCGGACATCGTGCTCATGGACGTGCGGATGCCCCGGCGCGGCGGCATCGAGGCGTGCACCTCGATCAAGGAGGTGGCCCCCTCCGCGAAGATCATCATGCTGACGATCAGCGACGAGGAGGCCGACCTCTACGACGCGATCAAGGCGGGCGCGACGGGCTACCTGCTCAAGGAGATCTCCACGGACGAGGTCGCGACGGCGATCCGCGCGGTCGCGGACGGCCAGTCGCAGATCAGCCCGTCGATGGCGTCGAAGCTGCTCACCGAGTTCAAGTCGATGATCCAGCGCACCGACGAGCGGCGGCTGGTGCCGGCGCCGCGGCTGACGGACCGGGAGCTGGAGGTCCTGAAGCTGGTGGCCACCGGCATGAACAACCGTGACATCGCGAAGCAGTTGTTCATCTCCGAGAACACGGTGAAGAACCACGTCCGCAACATCCTGGAGAAGCTCCAGCTGCACTCCCGGATGGAAGCCGTCGTCTACGCGATGCGCGAGAAGATCCTAGAGATCCGCTGACGCCACCGCGGGTCGGGGCGCCGGTGCCTACGCGCCGCGCGCGCGGAGTTCCGCCGTCACGGCGGCCGCCTCCCGCTCGCTCGTCGCGCGGTCGACGCGCACCTCCTCGCAGCCCACCCAACGGGCCGCCTCCCACAGGGCCTCCGCCATGGCGCCGGCGGCCTTCGGACTGGTCAGCGAGAGCTGGCGGGCCACCAGGGTGGTGCCCTCCCGGCCCGGGTCGACGCGCCCCTGGAGGCGGCCGCCGGCCAGCAGTGGCATCGCGAAGTAGCCGTGGATCCGCTGGGGTTTGGGGACGTAGGCCTCCAGCCGGTGCGTGAACCCGAAGATCCGCTCGGTGCGGGGGCGGTCCCAGACCAGGGAGTCGAACGGGGACAGCAGGGTGGTGCGGTGGCGGCCGCGCGGCACGGTGGCCAGGGCCTGCGGATCGGCCCACGCGGGCTTGGCCCAGCCCTCCACCGTCACCGGGATCAGACCGGATTCCGCGACGACCGCGTCGAACTGGTCGCCCTTGAGCCGGTGGTAGTCCGCGATGTCGGCGCGGGTGCCGACCCCGAGCGAGCGGCCGGCCAGGGCCACCAGGCGCCGCAGGCACTCGTGGTCGTCGAGGTCGTCGTGGAGCAGGGCGTCCGGGACGGCCCGCTCGGGCAGGTCGTAGACCCGCTTCCAGCCGCGCCGCTGGGCGCAGACCACCTCGCCGGTGTCGAGGAGCCACTCCACCGCGATCTTGGTCTCGGACCATTCGAACCACTCGCCGCCGTTCTTGGCGCCGCCGAGCTCGGTGGAGGTCAGCGGGCCCTCGGCGCGCAGCCGGTCCAGGACCGCCCCCGTCGAACGCTCCTTGTCCTGGAGGACGTGCCAGCGGTGGCCGCGGGCCCGGCGGGCGCGGCGGCGGAAGGCGAAGTGCGGCCACTCCTCGACGGGCAGGATGCAGGCGGCGTGCGACCAGTACTCGAAGGCGTGGCTCTGCGACCAGTAGGCCTTCTCGACGGTGTCCCGGCCGACCGCGCCGAGGCGTGCGTACGGGATCAGCTCGTGCGAGCGCGCCAGGACCGAGATCGTGTCCAGCTGCACGGCGCCCAGGTGGCGCAGGACCCCGCGGACCCCGCCCCTGCGGTCGGGCGCTCCGAGGAAGCCCTGGGCGCGCAGGGCGATCCGGCGGGCCTCGTCGGCGGACAGGGACAGGGTCGGCTGCGGCAGGCTCATGGCCCGCAGCCTAGGCGCCGCCACTGACACCGGTGCCCGTGGCGGCGGGGAGGTAGGGGAGGGCGGGGGTCAGGCCGAGGTCCGAGGGGAGCAGGGCCCCGACCCAGCCGTCGCGTGCGGTGCCGTTGCGCAGGAGGGAGGCCCGCAGCAGGCCCTCGATGCGGAAGCCGGCCTTCTCGGCGACGGCCTTCGAGCCCGCGTTGCCGACCTCCGCGCGCCATTCCAGCCGTACGGCGCCGAGCTCGGTGAAGGCCCAGCGGGCGACGGCGTCCAGGGCCTCGGTCATGTAGCCGTGCCCGCGGTGCTCCCTGGTCGCCCAGTACCCGACCTCGTACGAGCGGGTCCCGAACGCCTCGTGCACGTGGACGCCGATCGCCGCGACCAGCGGGCCGCCCGGGCCGAGACGGACCGCGAAGCTGTACCCGGTGTCCCCGCGCCAGCCGGCCGGGACCAGCTCGCCCACGAAGGCCTTCGCGTGGGCGCGCTCGTAGGGGGAGGGGACCATCGTCCAGCGCTGGATGTCGGGGTCCTGCGCGGCCGCGTAGACCTCGTCCTCGTCGTCCGGCGCGAAGGGCCGCAGGTCCAGGCGGGCCGTGGTCAGTGTGGTGGGCTCCATGGGCGGAGTCTGGTACCTGGGCGCGGAACGGGCGAGCACTTTTTTCCGAAGCGGGCCCGGAGAGGGCGGCACCTATTTCCTTCTCCGTACGTTCTCATTCCGGGCGCCCGTGCCCTGCGGACACGGCGGACCTCCCGACGCGACCACGTCCTCGCTTACGATGGCCGTTGCGGTGGGGCCCACCTGCCGTGCCCGTGTACGTACAGTGCCCAGGCCCGACCGGCAAGGAGACAAACCTCGGTGTCCGTCTTCAACAAGCTCATGCGTGCAGGCGAAGGCAAGATCCTGCGCAAACTGCACCGCATCGCGGACCAGGTCAACTCCATCGAAGAGGACTTCGTCAACCTCTCCGACGCCGAGTTGCGTGCGCTCACGGACGAGTACAAGCAGCGTTTCCAGGACGGCGAGAGCCTGGACGACCTGCTGCCCGAGGCCTTCGCGACCGTTCGCGAGGCCGCGAAGCGCGTCCTCGGCCAGCGTCACTACGACGTCCAGATGATGGGTGGCGCGGCGCTGCACCTCGGCTACGTCGCCGAGATGAAGACCGGTGAGGGCAAGACCCTCGTCGGCACGCTGCCCGCGTACCTGAACGCGCTGTCCGGCAAGGGCGTCCACCTGATCACGGTGAACGACTACCTCGCCGAGCGCGACTCCGAGATGATGGGCCGGGTGCACAAGTTCCTCGGTCTCGAGGTCGGCTGCATCCTCGCGAACATGTCGCCGGCGCAGCGCCGCGAACAGTACAACTGCGACATCACGTACGGAACGAACAACGAGTTCGGCTTCGACTACCTCCGCGACAACATGGCCTGGTCGCAGGAAGAGCTGGTCCAGCGCGGCCACAACTTCGCCGTGGTCGACGAGGTCGACTCGATCCTCGTCGACGAGGCCCGCACCCCGCTGATCATCTCCGGCCCGGCCGACCAGGCCACCAAGTGGTACGCCGACTTCGCCAAGCTGGTCACCCGCCTGACCAAGGGCGAGGCCGGGCAGCCGCTCAAGGGCATCGAGGAGACCGGCGACTACGAGGTCGACGAGAAGAAGCGCACCGTCGGCATCCACGAGGCCGGTGTCGCGAAGGTCGAGGACTGGCTCGGCATCGAGAACCTGTACGAGTCGGTGAACACCCCCCTCGTCGGTTACCTCAACAACGCGATCAAGGCCAAGGAACTCTTCAAGGCCGACAAGGACTACGTCGTCATCGACGGCGAGGTCATGATCGTCGACGAGCACACGGGCCGCATCCTGGCCGGCCGCCGCTACAACGAGGGCATGCACCAGGCGATCGAGGCGAAGGAAGGGGTGGACATCAAGGACGAGAACCAGACCCTCGCCACGATCACCCTGCAGAACTTCTTCCGCCTCTACTCGAAGCTGTCGGGCATGACCGGTACGGCCATGACCGAGGCCGCCGAGTTCCACCAGATCTACAAGCTCGGCGTCGTCCCGATCCCGACGAACCGCTCGATGCAGCGCAAGGACCAGCCCGACCTCATCTACCGCACCGAGGTCGCCAAGTTCGCCGCCGTCGTCGACGACATCGCGGAGAAGCACGAGAAGGGCCAGCCGATCCTCGTCGGCACCACCTCGGTCGAGAAGTCCGAGTACCTCTCGCAGCAGCTCTCCAAGCGGGGCATCCCGCACGAGGTGCTGAACGCCAAGCAGCACGACCGTGAGGCCACGATCGTCGCCCAGGCCGGCCGCCGCGGCGCGGTCACCGTCGCCACGAACATGGCGGGCCGCGGTACCGACATCAAGCTCGGCGGCAACCCGGACGACCTCGCCGAGGCCGAGCTGCGCCAGCGCGGCCTGGACCCCGAGGAGCACATCGAGGAGTGGGCGCACGCCCTTCCCGAGGCGCTCCAGCGCGCGGAGGCGGCCGTGAAGGCCGAGTTCGAGGAGGTCAAGGACCTCGGCGGGCTCTACGTCCTGGGCACCGAGCGGCACGAGTCGCGCCGCATCGACAACCAGCTGCGCGGCCGCTCCGGCCGTCAGGGCGACCCGGGCGAGTCCCGCTTCTACCTGTCCCTGGGCGACGACCTGATGCGCCTGTTCAAGGCGCAGATGGTCGAGCGGGTCATGGCGATGGCGAACGTGCCGGACGACGTCCCGATCGAGAACAAGATGGTGACGCGCGCGATCGCGTCGGCCCAGTCGCAGGTCGAGACCCAGAACTTCGAGACGCGCAAGAACGTCCTGAAGTACGACGAGGTGCTCAACAGCCAGCGCGAGGTCATCTACGGCGAGCGCCGCCGCGTCCTGGAGGGCGAGGACCTGCACGAGCAGGTGCGCTTCTTCATGGACGACACCATCGACGCGTACATCGCGGCCGAGACCGTCGAGGGCTTCGCCGAGGAGTGGGACCTGGACCGGCTGTGGGGCGCCTTCAAGCAGCTCTACCCGATCAAGACCACCGTCGAGGAGCTGGAGGAGGCGGCCGGCGACCGTGCCGGGATCACCGCCGAGTTCATCGCGGAGTCCGTCAAGGACGACATCCACGAGCAGTACGAGAGCCGCGAGAAGGCGCTCGGCTCCGACATCATGCGCGAGCTGGAGCGGCGCGTCGTGCTGTCGGTGCTGGACCGCAAGTGGCGCGAGCACCTGTACGAGATGGACTACCTCCAGGAGGGCATCGGCCTGCGGGCGATGGCCCAGAAGGACCCGCTGGTCGAGTACCAGCGTGAGGGCTTCGACATGTTCAACGCCATGATGGAGGGCATCAAGGAGGAGTCCGTCGGCTACCTGTTCAACCTGGAGGTCCAGGTGGAGCAGCAGGTCGAGGAGCTTCCGGTGCAGGACGCCCCGTCGCTGACGAAGGAGCCGGTGGCGCGGCCGGAGATCCGGGCCAAGGGCCTGGACGCCCCGCAGCGTCCGGACCGGCTGCACTTCTCGGCCCCGTCCGTCGACGGCGAGGGCGGTGTCATCGAGGGCGACTTCGACGCGGACGGCTCCGCGGACGGCGGCGACGGCATGACGCGGGCGGAGCGCCGCAAGGCGCAGAAGGCCTCCGGCGGGCGGCGTCGCAAGAAGTAGCCCCGAGGGGATCTGTCGCGACCGGCCGGGGCCGGACACCGTGGGTGGTGTCCGGCCCCGGCCGTTGCGCTGCCGCGCGGGGGTGGTGTCCCGTGCGGGTGCGGCGTCGTGGCCGGGGGCGCCGCCCCCGGACCCCCGCGCCTCAAACGCCGGCGGGGCTGGAGAAGCAGCGCCGGGCGGGCGGGGACGGTCGAGCCGACGGGGCCGAGCCAGCGCCGGGTGGGTTGGGACAGTGGCGCTCGGTGGGGCCGTGATCGTGGCGCCGGGTGTGGTGGGGTCAGGGGCGGGGGGAGGCGATTTCCACCGCTGCGCAGCGCCAGCGGAGGTCGGGGCCCTGTTCCAGGCGGAAGGCCATGGCCGAGACGCGGTCGCCCGTCGTGATGCGGGCGAAGGCCTCGATGACGCCCGGGCCGGGGTGGAAGCGGCCGCAGTGCCGCAGTACGGGGCGCAGGCGGTCGCGCAGGGGCCCCGTGGGGGCCAGGGTGACCAGCTGGTCGTACGCCTCGCCCACGGTGAGGCCCAGCAGCGAGTGGACGGGCCGCTGGCCGCTCAGCACCGCCAGGAGGCGTTCGGCGAACCAGTCGTGCGGGCCGGGGCGGCGCACCGGGCGCGGGGTGCCGGCGGGCCGCCGCTGGTCGCGCCGGCCCACCGGGCGGGTACGGGAGGGCGGCGAGCCGGGAGCGGTCCGGCGGCTGCGGTTCCCCTCGCCGCCGGCCGTGCCGCGCGTGGTGGTGTCCATGGCGTCTCCCCCGTACTGGCCTGGCCCGGCGGTCGTACCGGGCGGTAACTCGGTGGGGGTTTTCTACGGCCGCCGCACACGCTCCGCAACCGCCCCGCGCGGCCGGTCCGGCGGGCGGCCCGGTTCACTTATCCGGGTGGCCGCGGCCCCGCCACGGTGCGCCGGAGCCCGGGCGCGGGGACGCCGGTGGACGGGCCCGGGAGCGGCCCGGCGGGCCCGAAAGGGTACGGGCCCGTCACTCAGCCGGACGCACCGCCGGGAACGCGGCGGGCGGTCGTATCCTGAGGGCGTTTCCGACTACCGAAAGCAGCCGGCCATGCGCGTGTACGTCCCCCTGACACTCCCCGGTCTCGCCGAGGCGCACAAGGCGGGCGAGCTGGGGCCCGCCCCGCTCCGCGCCTACGCCGTGACCCCCGGGCTGCGGGAGTGGTACGTGTCGGACGACATCGAGGAGCTGGAGTACGCGGCCCTGAACCGGGCCGCCGCCGCCTCGCTGCGGCTGATCTCCGCCGACGCGGACGCCCCCCGCAAGCGGGTCGTGGTCGCGCTCGACGTCGACGACAAGGCCGCCACCGCCGCCCCCGGGGTCGACGAGGCCACCCTCGGCCAGGTGACGCTGGCCGCGCCCGTACGCCTCGCGGTGGCCGCCGCCGTGCACGTGGACGCCGACGACGCCCGCGAGGACGTCACGGCCGCCGCCGGAGCCCTCGCGGCCGCCGACGGCGGGGACGACGACGCCCGGTTCGTGGTCGACGGCGCCGAGGACCACGAGCTGCTGTGGTTCGGCGTCCAGGAGATCCCGGGGCTGCTCAAGTGACCCGCCCGGCCGACCACATCGTGTGGGACTGGAACGGCACGCTGCTGCACGACATCGACGCCGTGATAGCCGCGACCAACGCCTCCTTCGCGGAGCTGGGCTTCGCCCCGATCACCCTGGAGACGTACCGCGACCTGTACGTCGTACCGGTCCCGAAGTTCTACGAACGCCTCATGGGCCGGCTGCCCACGGACGCCGAGTGGCTCGTCATGGACGAGGCCTTCCACCGGCACTACTGGGCGGCCGCCGACGGCGCCGGGCTCGCCGAGGGCGCGCTGGAGCTGCTGCGCGGCTGGCAGGCCGACGGACTCACCCAGTCCCTGCTGTCCCTCGCACCCCACGACAAGCTCGTCCCCCTGGTGCGCACGCACGGCATCGACCGGCACTTCCTGCGCGTCGACGGGCGGACCGGCCCCTCGCACACGAGCAAGGCGGTGCACCTCGTACGCCATATGGCGGCCATGGAGGCGGCGGGAGTGAGCGCCGACCGTACGGTCCTCATCGGAGACGCGGTGGACGACGCGCTCGCCGCGGCCCACGTGGGCGCCCGGGCGATCCTCTACACGGGTGGTTCGCACAGCCGCGCAAGTCTGGAATCGGCCGGAGTGCCCGTCGTGGACAGCCTGGCCGAGGCCGTAGCCGCAGCTCGCGAACAGGCCGGATAGCGGCGGGCACGGACAGGGCCTCCGGGTCGCTGTCCAGAGTGTCAAAGTTCCACCCCCGGATTTGTACACATACAGCTCATGACGTGCCGGGGGTGGATCGGGATAGCCTGGTACCCGTGATCAGCGCGATAGTCATCGGGGGCACTGACGCCCCCGGCCCGCGCCCGGCGCACGACCGTGCCCGGGCCTTCGCTGATCCCCGCTGCCGGGACACCGTGCCGATCTTGGCCGATTCCCTCCCGGTCGGCTCATTCGACGACATAGCGTCGGCAACGATTCCTGACGGGCATCCCGCTTCGAGGCGGCACCGTGTCAGTCCTTCCTTCAACCTACGTCGCGCAATGGCGCGCGACAGGAGCCAGAGGCATGCAGACCAAGCTGGACGAAGCAAAGGCCGAGCTGCTCGCGCGGGCGGCACGGGTAGCTGAGAACAGCCCGGCCGGGGGGCTACTTCCGACTGGGTCCGACCAAGGGGAGCGCCCCGAACGGGGATCGACGCTGTCCTACCTCCAGCGCTACTACCTGCACACCGCACCCGAGGACCTGCTGGACCGGGACCCGGTCGACGTGTTCGGGGGCGCGCTCTCGCACTACCGGCTCGCCGAGAAGCGCCCGCAGGGCACCGCGAGCGTGCGGGTGCACACCCCCACGGTCGAGGAGAACGGCTGGACCTCCAGCCACTCGGTCGTCGAGGTCGTCACCGACGACATGCCCTTCCTCGTCGACTCCGTCACCAACGAGCTGTCCCGCCAGGGCCGCGGCATCCACGTCGTGATCCACCCGCAGGTCGTCGTGCGCCGTGACATCACCGGCAAGCTCATCGAGATCCTCGGCCCCGACTGCGACGCCCACGGCCCGCGCACCGAGCGCCCCCACGACTCCCTCGTCGAGTCCTGGATCCACGTCGAGATCGACCGCGAGACCGACAAGGCCGACCTCAAGCAGATCACCGCCGATCTGCAGCGCGTCCTGTCCGACGTCCGGGAGTCCGTCGAGGACTGGGAGAAGATGCGCGACGCCGCGCTGCGCATCGCCGAGGACCTGCCGGCCGAGCCGACCGCCCCCGACCTGCGCGAGTACGAGCTCGAAGAGGCCCGCGAGCTGCTGCGCTGGCTCGCCGACGACCACTTCACCTTCCTCGGCTACCGCGAGTACAACCTCGTCGACGGAGACGCCCTCGCGGCCGTCCCCGGCACCGGCCTCGGCATCCTGCGCTCCGACCCGCACCACAGCGGCAAGGACGACGGCCACCCGGTCTCGCCGTCCTTCAACCGGCTGCCCGCCGACGCCCGCGCGAAGGCCCGCGAGCACCGCCTGCTGGTGCTGACCAAGGCCAACAGCCGCTCCACCGTGCACCGCCCCTCGTACCTCGACTACGTCGGCGTCAAGAAGTTCGACGCCGACGGCAACGTCATCGGCGAGCGCCGCTTCCTCGGCCTGTTCTCCTCCGCGGCCTACACCGAGTCCGTGCGCCGCGTCCCGGTGATCCGCCGCAAGGTCGCCGAGGTCCTGGAGGGCGCCGGCTTCTCGCCGAGCAGCCACGACGGCCGCGACCTCCTCCAGATCCTGGAGACGTACCCGCGCGACGAGCTGTTCCAGACCCCGGTCGACCAGCTCCAGTCCATCGCCACCTCCGTCCTGTACCTCCAGGAACGCCGCCGGCTGCGCCTGTACCTGCGCCAGGACGAGTACGGCCGCTACTACTCCGCGCTCGTCTACCTGCCGCGCGACCGCTACACCACGGGCGTCCGGCTGCGCCTGATCGACATCCTGAAGGAGGAGCTCGACGGCATCAGCGTCGACTTCACCGCCTGGAACACCGAGTCGATCCTCTCCCGCATCCACTTCGTCGTCCGCGTCCCGCAGGGCAAGGAACTGCCGGTCCTCACCGACGCCGACGTCGAGCGCATCGAGGCCCGGCTCGTCGAGGCCGCCCGCTCCTGGGCCGACGGCTTCGGCGAGGCCCTCGTCGCCGAACTGGGCGAGGAGCGCGCCGCCGAGCTGCTCCGCAAGTACGGCACCTCCTTCCCCGAGGGCTACAAGGCCGACCACTCGCCGCGTGCGGCCGTGGCCGACCTGTGCCACCTGGAGCGGCTCTCCGCCAGCGACCGCGAGTTCGCGCTCTCGCTGTACGAGCCCGTCGGCGCCGGCCCCGGCGAGCGCCGCTTCAAGATCTACCGGACGGGCGAGCAGGTCTCCCTGTCCGCCGTCCTGCCCGTCCTCCAGCGCCTCGGCGTCGAGGTCACCGACGAGCGGCCGTACGAGCTGCGCCGCACCGACCGGGTCAGCGCCTGGATCTACGACTTCGGTCTGCGGATGCCGCTGTCCACCGGCAACGGCGACTCCTACCTCGGCGACGACGCCCGCGAGCGCTTCCAGGACGCCTTCGCGGCGGTCTGGCAGGGCGACGCGGAGAACGACAACTTCAACACCCTCGTCCTCGGCGCCGGGCTCACCTGGCGGCAGGCAGTGGTGCTCCGCGCGTACGCGAAGTACCTGCGGCAGGCCGGCTCCACCTTCAGCCAGGACTACATGGAGGACACCCTCCGCAACAACGTCCACACCACCCGGCTGCTGGTCTCGCTCTTCGAGGCGCGGATGTCGCCGGTCCGCCAGGCCGCCGGCAGCGAGCTCGTCGACGCCATGCTGGAGGAGCTCGACGGGGCCCTGGACCAGGTCGCCTCGCTCGACGAGGACCGCATCCTGCGGGCCTTCCTCACGCTCATCAAGGCGACGCTGCGGACGAACTTCTTCCAGCTGAACAGCGCCGGCGAGCAGCACTCCTACGTGTCGATGAAGTTCGACCCGCAGGCCATCCCGGACCTGCCGGCCCCGCGCCCGGCCTACGAGATCTGGGTGTACTCCCCGCGCGTCGAGGGCGTCCACCTGCGCTTCGGCAAGGTCGCCCGGGGCGGCCTGCGCTGGTCCGACCGCCGCGAGGACTTCCGTACGGAGATCCTCGGCCTGGTCAAGGCGCAGATGGTGAAGAACACCGTCATCGTCCCGGTCGGCGCCAAGGGCGGGTTCGTCGCGAAGAACCTGCCCGACCCGTCGGTGGACCGCGACGCGTGGCTCGCCGAGGGCATCGCCTCGTACAAGATCTTCATCTCGGCGCTGCTCGACATCACCGACAACATGGTCTCGGGCGAGGTCGTGCCCCCCACGGGCGTGGTCCGTCACGACGAGGACGACACCTACCTCGTCGTCGCCGCCGACAAGGGCACCGCGACCTTCTCCGACATCGCCAACGGGGTCGCCGAGGCCTACGGCTTCTGGCTGGGCGACGCCTTCGCATCCGGCGGCTCCGCCGGCTACGACCACAAGGGCATGGGCATCACCGCCCGCGGCGCGTGGGAGTCCGTCAAGCGGCACTTCCGCGAGCTCGGCCACGACACCCAGACCGAGGACTTCACGGTCGTCGGCGTCGGCGACATGTCCGGCGACGTCTTCGGCAACGGCATGCTGCTCTCCGAGCACATCCGCCTCGTCGCGGCCTTCGACCACCGGCACATCTTCATCGACCCGAACCCGGACGCGGCCACCTCCTACGCCGAGCGCCGGCGCCTGTTCGACCTGCCGCGCTCCTCGTGGGCCGACTACGACACCGCGCTCCTGTCGCCGGGCGGCGGCATCCACCCGCGCAGCGCCAAGGCCATCCCGCTGAACGCGCAGGTCCGCGAGGCCCTCGGCATCGAGGCGGGCGTCACCAAGATGACCCCGGCCGAGCTGATGCAGGCCATCCTTCAGTCGCCGGTGGACCTGCTGTGGAACGGCGGCATCGGCACGTACGTCAAGGCGACCGCCGAGACGCACGCCGACGTCGGCGACAAGGCCAACGACGCCATCCGCGTCAACGGCTCGGACGTCCGCGCCAAGGTCATCGGCGAGGGCGGCAACCTGGGCCTGACCCAGCTCGGCCGCATCGAGTTCGCCCGCACCGGGGCCGGCGGCGAGGGCGGCAAGGTCAACACCGACGCCATCGACAACAGCGCCGGCGTGGACACCTCCGACCACGAGGTGAACATCAAGATCCTGCTCAACGCGGTGGTCGCGGACGGCGACATGACCGTCAAGCAGCGCAACAAGCTCCTCGCCGAGATGACCGACGAGGTCGGCCACCTGGTGCTGCGCAACAACTACGCGCAGAACACCGCGCTCGCCAACGGCGCCGCGCAGGCCCCCAGCCTGCTCCACGCCCAGCAGCGCTTCATGCGCCGCCTGGAGCGCGCCGGACTGCTGAACCGGGCGCTGGAGTTCCTGCCCACCGACCGGCAGATCCGCGAGCTGCTGAACAACGGCAAGGGCCTGACCCAGCCGGAACTGGCCGTCCTCTTCGCCTACACGAAGATCACGGTGGCGGACGAGCTGATCGCCACCGAGCTCCCGGACGACCCGTACCTGCGCCGTCTGCTCTTCGCCTACTTCCCGGCCGCCCTGCGCGAGAAGTTCCCCGAGCAGATCGACGCACACGCGCTGCGCCGGGAGATCATCACCACCCTCCTGGTCAACGACACCGTCAACACCGGCGGTTCGACCTTCCTGCACCGCCTGCGCGAGGAGACGGGGGCCTCCACGGAGGAGATCGTCCGGGCGCAGCTCGCGGCCCGCGAGATCTTCGGCCTGGCCGACGTGTGGGACGCGGTCGAGGCGCTGGACAACGAGGTCGCGGCCTCCGTCCAGACCCGGGTGCGGCTGCACTCGCGGCGCCTGGTCGAGCGCGGTACGCGCTGGCTGCTGAACAACCGGCCGCAGCCGCTCCAGATCACCGAGACCATCGAGGTCTTCGGCGCGCGGGTGTCCGAGGTCTGGGCCGAGCTGCCCAAGCTGGTGCGCGGCGCGGACCTGGACTGGTACCGGTCGATCATGGACGAGCTGACCGGCGAGGGCGTGCCGGAGGAGCTCGCGGCCAAGGTCGCCGGGTTCTCCTCGGCGTTCCCGACGCTGGACATCGTGGCGATCGCGGACCGCACCGGGGTGAACCCGCTGGACGTGGCCGAGGTCTACTACGACCTCGCGGACCGTCTGGACATCACCCAGCTGATGGACCGGATCATCGAGCTCCCGCGGGCCGACCGCTGGCAGTCGATGGCCCGCGCCTCCATCCGTGAGGACCTGTTCGCCGCGCACGCCGCGCTGACCGCCGACGTCCTGGCGGTGGGCAACGGCACCTCGACGCCCGAGGAGCGGTTCAAGGCGTGGGAGGACAAGAACGCCGCGATCATCGGGCGGGCCCGGACGACCCTGGACGAGATCCGCGGTTCGGACGACTTCGACCTGGCGAACCTGTCGGTGGCGATGCGGACCATGCGCTCCCTGCTCCGCGCGCACAGCTGATCACCTGATCACCTGATCATCTGATCACCGATCGAACGAAGGCCCCGGCCCCGGACGTGTTCCGGGGGCCGGGGCCTTCGGCTCGTCCGGGCCGCGGGTCAGCCGCTGGTCAGGCGCGGGTGAAGGCCTCGTAGGCGTCGCAGACCTCCGCGGAGGGGCCGTCCATGCGCAGGACGCCCGATTCCAGCCAGATCGCACGGTCGCAGGTCTCGCGGACGGTGCCGATGCCGTGGCTGACGAGGAAGACGGTGCCGGCGTGCTCGCGGAGCTCCTCGATGCGGGCCTGGCTGCGGCGCTGGAAGGCGGCGTCGCCGGTGGCCAGGGCCTCGTCGATCATCAGGACGTCGTGGTCCTTGGCGGCGGCGATGGAGAAGCGCAGCCGGGCTCCCATGCCGGAGGAGTAGGTGCGCATGGGCAGGGAGATGAAGTCGCCCTTCTCGTTGATGCCGGAGAAGTCGACGATGCCCTGGTAGCGCTCGCGGATCTGGCGGCGGGTCATGCCCATCGCGAGTCCGCCGAGGACCACGTTGCGCTCGCCGGTCAGATCGTTCATCAGAGCGGCGTTCACGCCGAGGAGCGAGGGCTGGCCCTGGGAGTAGACGGCGCCGGAGGCCACCGGCTGGAGTCCGGCGATGGCCTTGAGCAGGGTGGACTTGCCCGAGCCGTTGGAGCCGATGAGGCCGATGGCCTCGCCCTTGTAGGCGGTGAAGCTGACGCCCTTGACGGCGTGCACCTCGCGGACGCCGGGGGCCGGCCCGCGGGAGAAGATCCGGCTGAGGGCCGCGGTGGCGCCGCCCTTGCCCCCGCCGGAGCCGTGGACCTTGTAGATGACGTGGACCTCGTCGGCGATGACGGTCGGCACGCGGGTGGCGGGGGCCGGCGGGGCGGCGGGTGTGGTGGGGGTCAGGGCGTCAGCCACGGCCGTACTCCTCCTCTGCCTTCCAGAAGTAGACGAACCCGCCGGCGCCGGCGAGCAGGGCCCAGCCGATGGCGACCGGCCAGACGTGGTGGGGCAGCGAGTCCGCCGTGAAGCTGTCGATCAGGGCGAAGCGCATCAGGTCGATGTACACGGCCGCCGGGTTGGCCTTGAGCAGGAGCAGGACCCAGTCCGGCAGGTGGTCCTTCCTCAGGAGCGAGTCGATCGACCACATCACGCCCGAGGAGTACATCCAGGTCCGCAGGACGAACGGCATCAGCTGGCTGACGTCGGGGTTCTTGCTGCCGATGCGGGCCATCACCATCGCGCAGCCGGCGCAGAACACCGCCATCAGGAACAGCGTCGGGAGGGCGATGAGCCAGGCCGGCGAGGGGGTCTGCCCGAAGGCCAGGAGCAGGACCACCAGCGCTCCCATGGTGACGAGCAGCTGCTGGAAGAGCTGTACGACGGAGGACAGGGGCAGGCTGGCGCGCGGGAAGTGCAGGGCGCGCACGAGCCCGAGGTTGCCGTGGACGGCGCGGGTGCCGGCGTTGACGGAGCTGCCGATGAAGTCCCAGACGAAGACCCCGGTGATCAGGAACGGCACGTAGTCCGGCACGTCGTGGCTGGCGCGCATGACGATGCCGAAGACGAAGTAGTAGACGGCCGCGTTGAGCAGCGGGGTCACCAGGTGCCAGACCTGGCCGAGCTTGGCCGTGCTGTACGTGGCGTGCATCCGGGCGGTGGCGTACGCCGTCACGAAGTGGCGGCGGTCCCAGAGCTGCGCGAGGTACCGGGGGAGGGAGGGGCGGGCGCCGCTGACGGTCAGGCCGTGGGCGGCCGCCAGCTCCGCCGCGGTCGCGTGCGCGGGGGCGGGTGGCGCGGTGGTCACGGTGGTCACGGGAGGTCGCTTTCGACGGGGTCGGGGCCTCGCGGGCGATGGGACGGTGCGATGGAACGGGTCCGTATCGTCGCTACGGCGAGGTTAGGGCGATCCACGTCGGAACGCAACCGTATCGTCGTGACGGGTGGGGGTCGGCCTGCGCGGCTATGCTCTGTGCATGACCACCGAGCCCGCCGCCGCCCCTGCCCGCCGAGCCCCCGCCGGGGCCGCCGTCCTGCGCGAGGACGTCACCGAGGCGATCCGGGCCGCGGTCGTGGACGAACTGGCCGCGGTCGGCTTCGCCCGCATGTCGATCGAGGGCATCGCCCGCCGGGCCGGGGTCGGCAAGACGGCCGTGTACCGCCGCTGGAAGTCGAAGCTGCACCTGGTGCTGGACCTGGTCGGGGCCTTCGCCGCCGACGGACTGCCCGTACCGGCCACGGGCTCGCTCTACGGGGACGTACGGGCCCTGCTGGAGGTCATGTCACACGTGCTGCGCCACCCCGTCGCCTCGGCGGTCATCCCCGACCTGCTGGTCGAGGCGGCGCGGAACCCGGAGATCGCGGACGCGGTCCGCGGAGCGCTCCTGGACGGCCAGCGCCGGCTCGCCGAGGGGATCGTCGCCGAGGCGGTAGCGCGGGGCGAGCTGCCGGAGTCGGCGAGCCCCGAGCGGGCGCTGGACCTGGCGATCGGGCCGCTGTACTGGCGGCAGGTGGTCGTACGGGACGAGGTGCCGGCGGCCTACCTCGACGGCCTGGCCCGGTCGGTGGTCGCGGGCCTGCGGGCCGCCTGAGCCGGGGCCGGGCCGTCCGGGCGGGCCGCCGGCCGGCTCAGTACGCGTACCGGTGGGCCGCCAGGGTCGGCTCCGGGGCCGGCGTCGGGGACGGGGCCGCGGGCGCCGGGCGGCGCTCCTCCAGCGGGACGACCGCCGGGAGCGGGGCGGACTGCCCGAGGAAGACGCGGCGTACGACGCGCTCGGCCGCGTGGCCGTCGTCGTGGGAACAGAACCGCGAGCGGAACGCCGCGCGCAGCTGGGCCGAGCGGGAGCCCTGCCAGTGGCCGGTGGCGAAGATGTCCACGAGCTCGTCCTCGGTGCGCGCGATCGCGCCCGGCGGGCACGCCCGCAGGTCGAAGTAGGTGCCGCGGGCGGCCTCGTACGCCTCCCAGTCGTCCGCGTGGATGACGATCGGCCGGTCCAGGGCCGCGTAGTCGAACATCAGGGACGAGTAGTCGGTGACGAGCGCGTCGGACGCGAGGCAGAGCTCCTCCACCGAGGGGTGCGCGGAGACGTCGATCAGCCGGGGGTGCGGCTCCCACGCCGGGTCGGTGTCCGCGTACGTGAGGTGGGTGCGGGTCAGCAGCGTGAAGCGCGGGCCCAGATCGCGCAGGACCCGCTCGAAGTCCAGGTGGTCGGGGCGGCTGCGCCGGTAGTCCCGGTGGGTCGGCGCGTACAGGATCGCGGTGGAACCCGGGGGGATGCCCAGGCGCTCGCGCAGTTCGAGGACGTCGGACCGGGTGGCGTGGTGGAAGGCGTCGTTGCGCGGGTAGCCGTACTCCAGCGTCGTGTACGAGGACGGCAGGGCCTTCTCCCAGACGAGGGTGGAGTGCCGGTTCGCGGAGAGCAGGTAGTCCCACTGGTCGGCGCCGCGCAGCAGCCCGGCGAAATCGGTCGTCGGGGTCGCCGCCGGGCGGTCCTGGAGGTCCAGGCCGACCCGCTTGAGCGGGGTGCCGTGCTGGGTCTGCACCAGGATCTGGCCCGGGCGCTTGACCAGGGCGCGGTCGAAGTTCACGTTCGAGGTCAGGTAGGTGGCCCGGGCCAGGGCCGTCCAGTACGCGGCGGAGCCCGGACGCAGCGCGGTGGTCTCGGGCGGGAGCGTCGCCGCGTGCCGGGGGTCGCAGATCCAGGCCGTGCGCATCCGCGGGGCCAGTTCGCGCAGCTTCGCCTCGATCGCCGCCGGATTGCAGGCGTAACCGCCGTGCCAGTACGCGGAGAAGACGGCCAGCTCCGGGCGCAGCGGCAGCAGCCGCTGGACGCGGTAGTGCAGCCGCAGGGCGCTTTCGCGCAGGCCCCGGCCCAGGACGAGGGCCCCGCCGCCGGCGGCGAGGGCGGCCGAGCGCAGCACCGACAGGACGCGGTACGTGCGCCGGACCCCCAGCCGCATCAGGGAGTGCCGCAGCCGGTCGGTGCGGCTCGGCGACAGCGGCTGCCCGCCCGGACCGGCGAGCGTCCGGTGGCGCCGCAGCAGGGCCGAGGCCCGCGCGAAGAACTCGGCGCGGGCGGCGCGCGGGAGGCGGCGCGGATCGGCGTACAGGGCGCAGAAGTGCTCGGCCATCCGCCGCTGCACGGCGGGGCGCCAGCGCTCCAGTTCGGGGCGGGTGGCCAGGTAGCCGAAGACCCGCTCGTACTGGTCGAAGATGTCGAGGTGGCGGCGGCTGGAGGTGGTGAGGATCGAGCCGGTGCGGCGCTGGCGGTAGTGCACGCAGACCCGGTCGAGGACGGCCACCGACTCCGCGGCCAGGAGCGCCGGATAGGTCCACGGGGTGTCCTCGTAGAAGCCGGGCGGGAACGCGAGGCCCTCGCGCTCCACGTACTCGCGGCGGTACGCCTTGTTCCACACCACCATCAGCATGCCGAGCAGGGCCGGGCGGTCCGCGAGGCGGAAGCTGGCCGGGCCCTCCTCGGAGAGGCGGTGCGCGAGCCGGTTGCGCACCAGCTCGCCCGTCCAGAAGGTGCGCGCGTAGTCGTAGACGAGGACGTCGGGGGAGCCGGTGGCCTTCAGCCGGTCGGTGACGGCCTGGAGGGCGCCGGGGGCCAGGGTGTCGTCGCCGTCGAGGAAGACCAGGTAGTCGCCGGTGGCCCGGGCCAGACCCGCGTTGCGGGCCGGGCCCAGGCCCAGGTTGTGCGCCAGGTGCACGGCCGTGACCCGGGGGTCGCGGGCCGCGTACTCGTCGATGATCGAACCGCAGGCGTCCGGGGAGGCGTCGTCGACCGCGATCAGTTCCAGATCCGCGTACGACTGGCTCAGGACCGAATCCAGACTCTCCTGGAGGTACGCCTGAACCTTGTACGCGGGCACGATGACGCTGAACCGGGGCACGGGACATCCAGGGGTCGGCGTGGGCATGTTGCCCAGGAACCGCGCGCGCGGCGATCGGGTTACGCAGGGTGTGGCATTCGGGTTACCCAGCGTCAACGCCGCACGTCAACACCGTGATCACGAGCGGTGCTCACTTGACCGCGCCGGCCATCACCCCCGTCACGAACTGCCGCTGGAACGCGAAGAACACGACGAGCGGCACCACCATCGACAGGAACGCCCCGGGAGCCAGGACGTCGATGTTGTTCCCGAACTGCCGTACCTGCTGCTGGAGCGCCACCGTGACCGGCGGGTGCGCCGAGTCCGCGAAGACCAGCGCCACCAGCATGTCGTTCCACACCCACAGGAACTGGAAGATGCCGAGCGAGGCGAGCGCCGGACCGCCGAGCGGCAGCACCACCCGCGCGAACAGCCGCAGTTCGCCGGCGCCGTCGAGCCGCGCGGCCTCCAGCAGTTCGCGCGGGATCTCCGCGAAGAAGTTCCGCAGCAGGAAGACCGCGAAGGGCAGGCCGAAGGCGGTGTGGAACAGCACCACGCCCGCCGTCGTCTCGAACAGGCCCACGGCCCCGAAGAGTTCGGACACCGGGATCAGCGCCACCTGCACGGGAACCACCAGCAGGCCGACGACGACCAGGAACAGCCAGTCCCGGCCCGGGAATTCCAGCCAGGCGAAGGCGTACCCGGCGAACGCGCCCAGCACCAGGACCAGCAGGGTCGCCGGGACCGCGATCGCCACCGTGCTCAGCAGCGAACCCGTGATCGTGTCGTTCTCCAGCAGCCGCGCGTAGTTCGACGCCGTCAGCCGCGACGGCTCGGTCAGCACCTGCCACCAGCCGCCCCGGTTCAGGTCCCCCGGCGACAGGAACGAGGACAGCAGCAGCCCCAGCGTGGGCAGCAGCCAGAACAGGCCGACGAGGACCAGGAAGACCCGCACCGCCCCCGACGCCACCCGCGCGGCGGCCGCCCGCCCCCACGACGTACCCCGCGTACCCGCCGTGGCGCTCATCGGGACCTCTCCTTCCGCAGCCTGCGGATGTTCACCAGCATCACCGGCACCACCAGCACCAGCAGCAGGACGGCGATGGCGCTGCCCAGCCCCGGATCGGCATCCGTCCCGAACGAGGTCCGGTACAGCTGGAGCGCGAGCACGTTCGCGTCGTCCTGGACCGCACCCGGAGCGATCACGAAGACCAGGTCGAACACCTTCATGACGTTGATGACCAAGGTGACCAGCACCACCGCGAGCACCGGCCCCAGCAGCGGCACCGTGATCCGCCGGAACACCTGCCACTCGCTCGCCCCGTCCACCCGGGCCGCCTCCAGCAGCTCGCGCGGCACGGCGGCCAGCCCGGCCCCGATCAGCACCATCGCGAACCCCGCCCACATCCACACGTACGCCCCGATCACCGCCGGGGTGACCAGCGCCGGGCCCAGCCACTCCACCCCCGCGTACGCCTCCCGGAAGTTCCCGGCGGGCAGCCGCAGCAGCGCCCCGTCCGCCTTCGCGGACAGCGCGAACGTGCCGTCGGCGCGGGTCGTCGCCGACTCCACCACCCTGCCGTCCTTCACCGCCTCGACCCGCATCCCGGCGAACGCCGACTCGGAGGGGTCCACGGTGTTCGTCGTACCGCCCCCGCCGCGGGTGAAGTCCTGCCACACCGTGCCGGTGACCTTTCCCGGAGCGGAGCCGGCCGCCTCGGCCGTGCGCGTCCCCTCGGGCAGGTCCTGCGGAGCCACCCCGACCAGCGGGAGCAGCACCGGCACCCCCGCCCGTACCGGACCGCGCGTCACGAAGGCGCCCCCCTCGGCGGGCTCCAGCGGGGAGTCCCGGCCCGGGCGGGCCCGCGGGAACGCCGAGGACTCCGCGAAGGTGTCGTGCACCCCCACCCAGACCGCGTTGGCCACCCCCCGGTCCGGGTCGTGGTCGTAGACCAGCCGGAAGATGATCCCCGCCGCCAGCATCGAGATCGCCATCGGCATGAACACCAGCAGCTTGAACGCCGTTCCCCAGCGCACCCGTTCGGTCAGCACCGCGAAGATCAGACCGAGGGCGGTGGCCGTCGTCGGAGCGAGCACCACCCACAGCGCCGTGTTCGTCAGCGCCGTACGGATCGTGTCGTCACCGAGTATCTCCCGGAAGTTCGCCCCGCCGACGAAGGAGTCGCCGGAGCGGTCGAAGAAGCTGCGGTAGACGGAGTAGCCGATGGGGTGCACGACGAGCGCACCCAGCAGGACGAGGGCCGGCAGGAGGAACGCCGCCGCCACGAGGCGACGGCGCCGGGCCTCGGCCGACTTCCGCGAAGCCGTGGCCGCCACGGGATCAGTTCCCGTAGGCCCTGGCCGCTTCCGCCTCCAGTTTCGCCTGGGCCCCCGCCACGTCCGACGGGTTCGCCAGGAAGTCCTGGAGCGCCTTCCACTCGCCCGAGCCCGGCGTACCGCCGAAGGCCGCCGGAGCCTGGTCCGACATGTCGAAGCGGAAGTCGTCGCCCGCCGCGATCAGCGCCTTCGCGATGCCCCGCTGGATGTCGTTCGGATACGCGGCCGGGTCCACGGCCTTGTTCGGGGACACGAAACCGCCCTCGCGGGCCTGGATCTCCGCCGCGTCCGGCGAGGCCAGGAACGTCAGCAGCGCCTGCGCGCCCTTCGACGGCTTCAGCGCCACCGCCACGTCACCGCCCGACACCACCGGCGCCTTCGCGCCCACCGCCGGGAACGGGAACACGAGGGCGTCCTCGCCGACCTTCGCCTCCGTCTGCCCGATGTTCACCGCCACGAAGTCGCCCTCGAAGACCATCGCCGACGCCGGCCGGTCCCCACCCGTGAACGTCTGCGTCACCGACTTCGGGAACTCCGTCGCCAGCGCCCCGCTCTGTCCGCCCGCCAGGAAGTCCTTGCGCCCGAACAGCTCGCCGAGCGTCGTCAGCGCCTGTTTCACGCTGTCGTCCGTCCACTTCAGCTCGTGCTTGGCGAGCTGGTCGTACTTCTGCGGGCCCGCCTGGGACAGGTAGACGTTCTCGAACCAGTCCGTCAGCGTCCAGCCGTCCGCCCCCGCCACCGAGACCGCCGGAGTACCGGACGCGGACAGGGTGTCCGCCGCCGCGATCAGCTCCTTCCACGTCTTGGGCGCGGTGACGCCCGCCGCCTCGAACGCCTTCGCGTTGTACCAGATCAGCGACTTGTTGGCCGCCTTGTAGTAGACCCCGTACTGGGTCCCGCCGACCGCGCCGAGGTCCTTCCAGCCCGCCGAGTAGTTCGCGTCCAGCTGCGCCTTCGCCTCCGGACCGACCGGCTGCGCCCACTTGTTCTGCACCGCCGCCGTCAGCGCCCCGACCTGCGGCAGCAGCGCCACGTCCGGCGGGGCACCACCCGCGATCTTCGTACCGAGGAAGGTGACGATCGGGTCCTGGGCCGGGACGAAGGTGACGGTCGCGCCCGTCCGCTTCTCGAACTCCTTCAGCACCTTGGTGAAGTTGGCCTGTTCCGGGCCCGTCCACACCGCCGCGACCTCCAGCTTCTCGCCGGGCAGCTTCGGCAGTTCCACGCGGGAGGCGGACGGCCGCGAACCCTGCGGGGGATCGGACTCCGGATCCTTCCCGTCCCCGCAGCCGGTGAGGGCCAGCGCCCCCGCCGCTACCAGCGCGGCCCAAGTCCCGCCGTACGCAAGACCTTTCGGCCGCTCCGGACTCCGCCGTCCCCGCTGTCCTCGCATGGTGTCGCCCCCGATGCCGTGTGGCTTTGGTGGTGTGTCCCGTGCCACAAGGTCTACGCCGCCCCGCCCACCCCCGCAATACCGCGTCACGGGGGCGCCGCCCGGGCCGGGGCGGACGTCAGGGAGCCGGCGGGAACAGCACCGGCACCGCCGACACCAGGTGGGAGGCGCGTTCCAGGGCGCTCGCCAGGAGCGCGAGGTCGGTCGGGCCGTTGCCCAGCTCCCGCACCGGCCGGCGGGCCGGCGGGTCGCCCATCCGGTCCCACTCCACCGGGACCACGGTCGGCCTCAAGGTCGCCGTCCGCGGGATCCGGCCCGTGACCCGGCCGCCCTGGAAGGGCACCGCCCGGCCGTCGGCGTACCGGAGCAGGCCGCGCCCCGGGCCCGGCTGGTCGGGCGCGCCGAGCTCGACCCGCAGCGTCGCCGCCCGGGCCGGCTCGGTGTCCGCCGTACGGTCCGGGCGGGCACTGGCCGCGATCAGGTGCACCCCGAGCCGGGCGCCTTCGCGGGCCACCGCCTCCAGGACCCGCACCACCGAACCGGCCGCCGGACGGCCCGTACTGCCCAGACCGGGAGCCACCAGCGCGTCGAAGTCGTCGACCAGCACCACCAGCCGCGGCAGCGGACTCGGACCGGCCGCCGGGTCCGTCCGCGGCGCCGAGGCCCGCAGCCGCAGCGTGCCGCTGCGCGGGGGATCCAGGTCGCCGTGCTGCTCGCCCGTCGCGGGCCGGCGCGGGGACACCATCCGTTCGGACACCGCCAGGCGCGCGTGCCACTCCGCGAAGGGCACGCCGTCCAGCAGCTCGTGGCGGCGCTTCAGCTCGGCGCCGAGGGCCTGCGCGAACTCCCGCATGCGCACCGGATCGGACGCCACCAAATGGGCCGACACGTGCGGGAGTTCCGTACAGGGCAGGAGGCCGTCGCCGCGCTCGCCGCCGGCGCCGTCGAGGAGGAGCAGGGCCAGCCGGTCGGGGCGGGCGGCCGCCGACAGGGACGCGGCGAGGGAACGCAGCAGCTCCGTCCGGCCGCTCCCGGCGGGGCCCTCCACGAGGAGGTGCGGGCCGTCGTGGACCAGCTCCGCGCCGACCGGCCCGCGCCGGCCGGCGCCCAGGACGATCTCGGCGAGCCCGCCGACCCCCTGCCCCTGGTCGGTGGCGGCGGCCCAACGGGCCATGAGGGAGGCCGGGGTGGCCCGGGCCAGCCCCAGCTCGTCCAGCAGCCGCGCGGTCGCGGGCAGGGTGGCGGCGGCCGGCCGGTACCCGCCGTCGCCGCCCGGCGCGTCCGCGCGCAGCGGGGCCAGGGCCCGGGCGAACCGCTCCGCCCACGCGGCGGAGACGGCGTCGGCGACGGCGGCCGCGCCCGGCGCCACCGGCCGGCCGCCGCTGACCGCGAAGGTCCGTACCGCGGTGGCGACGTCCCCGCTGAGCAGGGCGGCCGCGGCGCAGTCCCGGAAGGCGGGCGTGGCCGCGCAGGCGCTCTCGTACGTGGCGGCCACCGGGGAGGCGGGCGTCGCCGCCGGAGCGTCCGCGAGGGCCAGGAGGTGGATCCCGGCGGCCGGCCCGTGCGAGGCCAGTCGTCCGGTGACGTCGCGCAGGGCGCCCGCGCCGGGATCGCCGTCGAGCACGACGACCGTGCGGGGCCCCTCGTACGCGCGCGCCGCCTCCCGGACGGCGGCCGGGTCCGCGGCGGCCCAGTTCGTGCCGAGCGGGCTGTCGTCCAGCCGCCGGGTCAGCTCACCGGTCCGGGCGGCGGCCTGGTCGCGGTCGTAGGCCAGCAGCAGCCGGCAGTCCTGCCCGTGCGCGGGCCGTACGTGGGGCAGCCAGCCCAGCCAGGCCCAGTCGCGGCGGCGTTCCTGGACGGGGCGGGCGCGGTCGGCCGCGATCAGTACGATCTCCAGCCGGCCCGGCGCGTGCAGCGCGGCGAGCTGGGCCACCACCGAACGCGCCACCCCGGTCAGCCGCGCCCGCGGCCCGGCGATGCCGAGCGAGCCGGTGTCACGCAGCGCGATCCTGCTCCCGGCGCCGAGCCCCACCTCCAGCAGCCGGGGATGCCCGGCCCCGCGCGACCACAGCCGCCCGGTCGGCCCGAGCGCGGCCAGCAGCAGCGCGGCAGGGTCGTCGGCGTCGGGCACCGCCGCCACCGGGGCCTGCGGCTCCACCACCGGCTCCGGCTCGGCCTCCTCCCCGCGGACCCACTTGCGGGCCCAGGCGCCGATGCCGCGCCGTCTGGCTCCGCCGGCCCGCCGGTCGGGGTCCTCGTGGGAGCCGGAAGCGGCACCGGAGTCGGGGTCCACGCCGGCGGCCGGATCCGAGCCGGGGCGGGCACCCGTTCCGGCCGCCGCACCCGGGGCGGGGTACGTGCCCCCGGCGGGGGCCGCCGTACGCGGCGCCGCGCCCGCGGGGAGACTGCCCGCGCCGGAGCCCGCGCCCGCGCCGGATCCCGCATCCGGCCCCGGGCCGGAACCCGCGCCCGGCCCGGCACCGGAGGCCCCCGGGTCGCCTTCGCGGGCCGCGCCCCTGCCCAGGACCGGCTCCCGGCCGGAGACACCCGCACCGCGCTCCCGTACCCCGCCCGGGGCGGCGTTCCAGCCGGAGTCGCCGGAACCCGGCTCCCCGGCGCGGCCCGTGCCCGGCGCCGCGCGGTCGCCGTACGCACCCGTGCCCGTGTCCCCGCGCCCGCCCGCGCCCGCAGGCGCGGGTCCGCCGGACGTGCCGCCCGTGCCCGGGGCCGTGTTCCAGCCGGAGTCGCCCGTGCCGGGTCTGCGGGCTTCGCCCGTGCCCGGTGCCGGGTGCCCGCCGGAAGGGCTCGTGCCGGTCCCGCCCGTGCCTCCCGCGACCCCGCCGGAGGCGTCCGGCAGGGACAGGTGGCCCTCCAGGTCCGGGACCACGGTCAGGGACTCCGTACCGCCCGGGGCCAGCCGCAGCGTCGACTCGCCGATCCGCAGCAGGGCGCCCGGCGTCAGCGCGACCGGCCGGGCCCCCACGGGCGTGCCGTCCAGCGTCGTGCCGTTCGTGGAGCCGAGGTCGGCCACCGCCACCCGCCCGTCCGCCCGCACGGTCACCGTGCAGTGCAGCCGTGACACGTCCGGGTCGTCCAGCGGCACGTCCGCGTCCGCCGAGCGCCCGATCCGTACCGATCCGGGGTGCAGCAGGTGCACCCCGCCCGCGTCCGGGCCGGCCACCACGTGCAGCTGCGGGGCGTCGGGGCCGTCGCCGGGCAGGGCGTCGGAGTCCGGCAGCGGCGTGTGCAGGGCCAGTACCGCCCCGTCCACCAGCGGGGGCTCGCCGAGGACGGCCCGTTGCGGGTCGAGCCGCTGCGAACCGGCGTACAGCACGACCGTGCCGCCGGTGTCGGGGCCGCCCGCGGTCGCGGCCAGCCCGGAGGCGACCGCGGCCAGCGGGGTACCGGCGGGCGCGGTGACGAGTACGTCACCACTGGCCGGCGCGGTGGCGCTCTGGTGGCCGCTGCGCGACCCAAGGACGGTCAGCCGGATCTGCATCGCCGTCAGCGGTCCCTTCTGCGCGGAGCGCAGTGCACGGTGCGTGCGCCCGGCAGGGGGAACGGCGGGACATGCCTGCCCGATCACCCCCCACCCGGCACGGACGCGTCGTCCGGTCAGGTATGCCGGAAGGCAGGGCTCCCGTCCCGTGCCGTTCCGTACGGGTGCATCCTCGCACCTGTCACACACAACACGCCCGGCACCCGGCAACAAATGATCTTGATCGGTCCGCAGGGGTGCGATCGGCGAACAAATCCGGACAGGCCGCCGGAGGAAATCCGAGGGAAAACGCCCCCGGCATACCCCGTATACCTCACCCTTCGTACATATGTGCGGCAACCAACCTTCGCCGCCCCGCGTCTTCCCCGGGGACACCCCCTAGAGTTGGGGCCGAAACCCGTACAGCGGAATCAGCCGAGAACTCCGGGGCGACCTGAAAACCGGAGCACCGGAACAGACGGAACAGACGACAGCAGGGGAGCGCGAGACGTGCGGCCAGTCGGCAGCAAGTACCTGCTCGAGGAGCCGCTCGGACGCGGCGCCACGGGCACTGTCTGGCGTGCCCGCCAGCGGGAGACCGCCGGTGCGGAGGCAGCCGTCGCCGGGCAGCCCGGCGAGACCGTGGCCATCAAGGTCCTCAAGGAGGAGCTGGCCCAGGACGCGGACATCGTCATGCGCTTCCTGCGCGAGCGCTCCGTCCTGCTGCGCCTGACGCACCCCAACATCGTGCGCACGCGCGACCTCGTCGTCGAGGGCGACCTGCTGGCCCTGGTCATGGACCTGATCGACGGTCCCGACCTGCACAAGTACCTCCGCGCGAACGGCCCCTTCAGCCCGGTCGCCGCGAGCCTGCTGACCGCCCAGATCGCGGACGCGCTCGCCGCCAGCCACGCCGACGGAGTCGTCCACCGCGACCTGAAACCGGCCAACGTGCTGCTCGACGAGAGCAACGGCCAGATGCGGCCGATGCTCACCGACTTCGGCATCGCGCGCCTCGCGGACTCCCCGGGCCTGACCCGCACCCACGAGTTCGTCGGCACCCCCGCCTACGTGGCCCCCGAGTCCGCCGAGGGGCGTCCGCAGACCTCCGCCGTCGACATCTACGGCGCCGGCATCCTCCTGTACGAGCTGGTCACCGGGCGGCCGCCGTTCGCGGGCGGCACCGCGCTCGAAGTGCTCCACCGCCACCTGAGCGAGGAGCCGCAGCGGCCCCCGACCCTGCCCGAGCCGGTCTGGACCGTCATCGAGCACTGCCTGCGCAAGGAGCCCGACGAGCGCCCCAGCGCCGAGAGCCTGGCCCGTGGCCTGCGCGTGGTCGCCTCCGGCATCGGCGTGCACTCCTCGCCCGCCGAGGTGGAGGCCGCCCTCGGCGTCGGCGCCCTGCTCGCCCCCGACCCCTCGCCCGCGCCGGTCCCGGCGACGCCCGGAGCCGTCGGCCCCGGGCAGGCGCCGGCCGGGCCGCAGGGCGCGTACGACCCGAACGCCATGACCAGCGTGATGCCGCCGATCGGCGGGGCCGAGGCCACCACCGTGCTGCCCAGCACCGGGGCGCCCGCCGCCGAGGCGACCTCGGTCATGCCGCCCGTGCAGCAGCCGGACGCGCCGCACCCGTGGCAGTCGCAGATGCGGGCCGTCCGCGACCGCAACGAGCAGACGCAGATGCACTACCTCGACCCGAGCGAGGACCCGCTGCGCCGCCGCCCGCAGCGCCAGGCCCCGCCGCCCCCGCAGCACCAGCCCCGCCCGCCGCAGCAGCCGCAGCAGCCTCCCCAGTACCGGCAGGCCCCGCCGCCGCAGCACTACCAGCAGCAGTCGCAGCCGCCGCAGCAGTACCAGCAGCCGCCGCAGCACCAGCCCCAGCAGTACCAGCCGCAGCCGCCGCCTCAGCAGTACCAGCAGCCGCAGCAGCCCCAGTACCGCCAGGCCCCGCCGCAGCAGCACCAGCCCCAGCAGCAGCCGCCGCAGGCCCCGCCGCCGCAGCAGCGGGCCCCGCGTCCCCCGCGCGAACCGCGGGAGCCGCGCCGCCGCAGCGCCAACCCGGTACGGATCCCCGGACTCGGCTGCCTCAAGGGCTGCCTCGTCATGATCCTGCTGTTCTTCGTGGCGGGCTGGCTGGTCTGGGAGCTCACCCCGCTCCAGGAATGGGTCGGCACCGGCCGCGGCTGGTGGGACCAGGTGTGGACCTGGGGCTCCGGCGCCGCCGACTGGGTCTCCAGCGTCGGCGGCTCCGGAAGCGGATCCGGGTCCTGACGGCGCCCAGGACCTGACGGTCCGGCGGAGCCCCGCGGGCGCTCCGCCGGCCACCCGTAGCGCCGACTTCATGGATTTGTCGACATCCGGGACGTGATTTCGCCCGCAGAAGTGAAGGTCGCCGCGATCCGGAGCGCCCAACCCCCATTCGGCCGCGTAGCTTTGGTGCGGTACGCCAGCCGCTGAGGGAGCAGTCGTGGCACGGAAGATCGGCAGCCGGTACACCGCGCACCAGATCCTGGGGCGCGGCAGCGCGGGCACGGTGTGGCTGGGCGAGGGGCCTGACGGGCCCGTCGCCGTCAAACTGCTGCGCGAGGACCTCGCGTCCGACCAGGAACTCGTCGGACGGTTCGTACAGGAGCGCAGCGCGCTGCTCGGCCTGGAACACCCGCACGTCGTCTCCGTCCGCGACCTCGTCGTCGACGGCAACGACCTCGCCCTCGTCATGGACCTCGTCCGCGGCACGGACCTGCGCACCCGCCTCGACCGCGAGCGGCGCCTCGCCCCCGAGGCGGCCGTGGCCATCGTCGCGGACGTCGCGGACGCCCTGGCCGCCGCGCACGCGGCGGGCGTGGTCCACCGCGACGTCAAGCCCGAGAACGTCCTCCTCGACATGCAGGGCCCGCTCGGCCCCGGCGGCGCGCACCCGGCGCTGCTCACCGACTTCGGCGTGGCCAAGCTCATCGACTCCCCGCGGCGGGCTTCCGGCGGGCCCGGGACCCGGGCCTCGGCCCCGACGACCCGGATCATCGGCACCCCCGACTACCTGGCTCCCGAGATCGTCGAGGGCCTGCCCCCGCGGGCGGCCGTCGACATATACGCCCTGGCCACGGTCCTGTACGAGCTCCTCGCCGGGTTCACCCCCTTCGGCGGCGGGCACCCGGGCGCGGTGCTGCGCCGGCACGTCACGGAGACCGTGGTCCCGCTGCCCGGGATCCCGGACGAGCTGTGGCAGCTGATGGTCCAGTGCCTGGCGAAGGCCCCCGCGTCCCGGCTGCGCGCCTCGGAACTCTCGGCCCGGCTGCGGGACCTGCTGCCGATGCTGGCCGGCATGCCCCCGCTGGACGTGGACGAACCGGACGACGCCGAACCGGAGGAACCGGAGGCGGAGGACCTGCCGGCCGACCCGGTCCGGCGGCGGGGCGTGGTCCCGCTGGTCCCGGGCTCCGCGACGGACTCCAACCGCGACACCCACACCTCCATGCGGGTGCCCGGCCCCGACGAGCTGGCGGGCGGCGCGCTGGGCACCGCCCGCGTCCCGCGTCCCGCCGGGGGACACCGGCCCGGGTCCGCCCGGCACCGGGCCGAGGCCGCGCGGAAGCGGAGGCTGGTGATGTCCGCCTCCGCCGTGGCGCTCGTCGCGGCGGTCGGCCTCGGCAGCTGGCTCGCCGTGTCCGGCGGCGACGAGGGCACCCCGCCGCCGCAGGACGGCAAGCGCTCCGCCCCGGCCCGCCCCTAGAGGCGAGGTCCCGTCCGCCCGGCGGGGTCCGGCTCGCGCGTTCGCCGGCCGTGTCGCCGGTCAGGCCGTGATCAGCTCCGGGTGCCAGCGGCGGGCCACCGTCGGATGGGCGCGTACCCAGCCCTTCAGCTCGTTGCGGCCGTACTCCGCGTGCAGCGGGTTCGACGCGTCGTGGGCCACGCCCGGGGCCGCGCGGAGGTAGTCCCCGGGGACCGTCTCCACCTCGTACTCCAGCCGCGGGTTGTAGAAGAACGGCACCGAGAACCGCTCCACCGCGCCCGGCGGGCTCACCACCCGGTGGTCGGTCGCCACCAGGTAGCCCTCCGTCGCGATCTCCAGCAGCTCGCCCAGGTTGACCACGAAGGCCCCCGGCATCGGCGGGATCTCGACGTAGCCGCCGTCCCGCACCACCTGGAGCCCGCCCACCCCGTCCTGGAGGAGCAGGGTCAGGAAGCCGTAGTCCTTGTGCGCGCCGACGCCCTGCCCGGCCCCCGACGGGGCGGAGCCGGGGTAGCGGATCAGCTTCGTGTGCAGGTGCGGGCGGTCCGCGAAGGCCGCGTCGAAGAAGCCAGGGTCCGCGCCGATCGAGGCCAGCAGCTCCCGCAGCAGCCGGTGGGCCACCGCCGCGAGCCGTGACTGCCACTCCAGGACCACGTCCCGCAGCTCCGGCAGGGCGGCCGGCCACTGGTTGGGCCCCTCCAGCCACAGGTACGCCGGATCCCCCGGGCCCACCTGCGGAGCGGGCCGTTCCGCGCCCACGTCCAGCTGGTCCCGCCAGTCGGAGGCGCCGCCCGTCAGCTCGTGGCCGATGCGGGTGTAGCCCCGGAAGTGCGGGGAGTTCAGATTGCTCACGGCCAGCCTGTCGGCTTCCGGGAGGGCGAAGAAGGCCCGGGTCAGCTCCAGGATCCGGGCGGTTTCCGACTCACTGATCCCGTGGCCGGTCAGGTACAGGAACCCGGTGTCGCGGGCGGCGGCGTGCAGCTGCTTCAGGAAGTCGCCCCGCTCCGCGGGGTCGTCGGCCCGGGAGAGGTCGATCACGGCCAGGGAGGAGGAGGGGTGCGCGGACGGCATGACGGCTCCGTTTCGGATGTCACAGGGTCCTGTGCCCCAGAGATGGCGGGGCAGGCGGAGGGAGCGGCCGGCCGGCAGGGATGGCGCCGGGACCGCGAGGCCGCGTACAGGACCGAAGTCGGATCGGGGTGGATCAGGCTCGTGCGAGGTCCGGCGGCAGACAGCTCGTCGTGGTGACACGCATGTGGTCCACATGGCGGCGCTTCACGAGTAGAACAGTCATATGAGGAGCGTACGCCCGTACCCACCCCTCTCCGTACGGGCTGATCCGGCCTGACCGGAGAGCGCCGTCCGGGGACCGGCTAGGCTGGACCCGTGGCAGTTGTCGATGTATCCGAAGAGCTGAAGTCCCTCTCCTCGACCATGGGGTCGATCGAGGCCGTCCTGGACCTCGACAAGCTGAGGGCAGATATCGCCGTGCTCGAGGAGCAGGCCGCCGCGCCGTCCCTGTGGGACGACCCGGAAGCCGCCCAGAAGATCACGAGCAAGCTTTCGCACCTCCAGGCCGAGGTCCGCAAGACCGAGAACCTGCGCGGGCGCATCGACGACCTCGCGGTGCTGTTCGAGCTCGCCCAGGAAATGGACGACGCGGACACCCTCGCCGAGGCCGAGACCGAGCTGGTCTCCGTGCGCAAGGCGCTGGACGAGATGGAGGTCCGGACCCTGCTCTCCGGCGAGTACGCCGAGCGCGAGGCCCTGGTCAACATCCGTGCCGAGGCCGGCGGCGTCGACGCCTCCGACTTCGCCGAACGCCTCCAGCGCATGTACCTGCGCTGGGCCGAGCGCCACGGCTACGCGACCGAGGTGTACGAGACCTCGTACGCGGAAGAGGCCGGCATCAAGTCGACCACCTTCGTCGTCAAGGCCCCCTACGCCTACGGCACCCTCTCCGTCGAACAGGGCACCCACCGGCTCGTCCGGATCTCGCCCTTCGACAACCAGGGCCGCCGCCAGACCTCCTTCGCGGGCGTCGAGGTGCTCCCGGTCGTCGAGTCCAGCGACCACGTCGAGATCGACGAGGGCGAGCTGCGCATCGACGTGTACCGCGCCTCCGGCCCCGGCGGCCAGGGCGTCAACACGACCGACTCGGCGGTGCGCATCACGCACCTGCCGACCGGCATCGTCGTCTCCTGCCAGAACGAGCGCTCGCAGATCCAGAACAAGGCCAGCGCGATGAACGTGCTCCAGGCCAAGCTGCTGGAGCGGCGCCGCCAGGAGGAGCAGGCCAAGATGGACGCCCTCAAGGACGGCGGAAGCTCCTGGGGCAACCAGATGCGGTCCTACGTCCTGCACCCGTACCAGATGGTCAAGGACCTGCGGACGGAGTTCGAGGTCGGCAACCCGCAGGCGGTCCTCGACGGCGAGATCGACGGCTTCCTGGAGGCGGGCATCCGCTGGCGCAAGCAGCAGGAGCAGACCGCGTAAGGCGCGTGATCACGAACTGACCGCGTGATCACGAACTGATCGAAGGAAGGGCCCGGACACCCCAAGGTGTCCGGGCCCTTCCCCATTCCGTGTGATCGGGACGTGCCGCGGCTACGCGGTCTGCGCCGCCAGCGCCAGCGCTGCCACCAGCACCACCAGAAGCGCGATGAGTGCCACCGGATTCAGGCCGGCGAAGGGGCCCTCCTGCTGCTGGAGGCGAGCCCGGTTCGCCCGGCACACCGGGCAGCGGCCCTGGCTGACGGGCGCGGCGCAGTTCGCGCACACGAGCCGGTCATATGTCATGCGCTCCTCCTCTCGTCCCCTCGTACAACGGCATGGGGACCGAGTCCGTTCCCCCTACCACTGTGCCAGCTCCGACGGCATTCGGCGCGGCCCGTCGGGCAATCCCGGTCCGGCTGCGCGGGCACCCGGGATAATTCGGGCAACTGCGGTTGGCGGGTCCACACCCACCGTCCGTTCGCGTATGGTCACGCACACCTACTCCCGGCGACCCCGTGGTGCACCCGTGATCCGATTCGACAACGTCTCCAAGTCCTACCCGAAGCAGAACCGCCCCGCACTCAGAGATGTCTCCCTGGACATCGCCAAGGGCGAGTTCGTCTTCCTGGTCGGCTCCTCCGGCTCCGGCAAGTCCACCTTCCTGCGGCTGGTCCTGCGCGAGGAACGGGCCAGTCACGGCCAGGTGCACGTCTTGGGCAAGGACCTCGCCAAGCTCTCCAACTGGAAGGTCCCGCACATGCGGCGCCAGCTGGGGACCGTCTTCCAGGACTTCCGTCTCCTGCCCAACAAGACGGTCGCCGAGAACGTCGCCTTCGCGCAGGAGGTCATCGGCAAACCGCGCGGCGAGATCCGCAAGGCCGTCCCGCAGGTACTGGAGCTCGTCGGCCTGGGCGGCAAGGAGGGCCGGATGCCCGGCGAGCTGTCCGGCGGCGAGCAGCAGCGCGTGGCCATCGCCCGCGCCTTCGTCAACCGCCCCGCCCTGCTGATCGCGGACGAGCCCACGGGCAACCTCGACCCGCAGACCTCCGTCGGGATCATGAAACTGCTGGACCGGATCAACCGGACCGGCACCACCGTGATCATGGCGACGCACGACCAGCAGATCGTGGACCAGATGCGCAAGCGCGTCATCGAACTCGAACAGGGCCGGCTCGTACGCGACCAGTCGCGCGGCGTCTACGGCTACCAGCACTGAAAGGACGCCATGCGCGCCCAGTTCGTCATGTCGGAGATCGGCGTCGGTCTCCGTCGCAATCTCACCATGACCTTCGCGGTCATCATCTCCGTGGCCCTGTCGCTGGCCCTGTTCGGTGGCTCCCTGCTCATGCGCGACCAGGTCAGCGCGATGAAGGGGTACTGGTACGACAAGGTCAACGTCACCGTCTACCTCTGCACCAAGAACGACGCCCTGGAAGCGGCCGGGAACGTCACGGCCGGCGCCCCCGCCGCGGGCGGCGCCTCGGACGCGGTCGGCTCGCCCCGCGCCTGCTCCAAGGGGGCCGTGACCCCCGAGCAGCGGCAGGGCATCGAGACCGAGCTCAAGAAGATGGACCTCGTCCAGAACGTCATCTACGAGTCCTCCGACGAGGCCTACAAGCACTACAAGGAACGCTTCGGGCACACGGCGCTCGCCTCGGTCGTCACCCCCGACCAGATGCCCGACTCCTTCCGCGTCAAGCTGAAGAACCCGGAGAAGTACGAGGTCATCACCTCCGCCTTCACCGGCCGCGACGGGGTCCAGTCCGTCGCCGACCAGAGCTCGCAGCTCGACAACCTCTTCAAGCTGCTCGGCTACCTCAACTGGGCCGCCCTCGGCATCATGCTGATCATGCTGATCGTGGCACTGCTGCTGATCGTCAACACGGTGCGCGTCTCGGCCTTCAGCCGTAGGCGGGAGACGGGCATCATGCGTCTCGTCGGCGCCTCCAGCTTCTACATCCAGGTGCCGTTCATCATGGAAGCGGCCGTCGCGGGCCTCATCGGCGCCGCCCTCGCCTGCGTGATGCTCGGAGCCGGCCAGTACTTCGTGATCGACCACGGGGCCGCGCTCCGCGACAAGCTCGAACTGATCAACTTCATCGGCTGGGACGCCGTCGTCACCAAGCTGCCGCTGGTGCTGGTCATCGGCCTGCTCATGCCCTCTCTGGCCGCCTTCATCGCGTTGCGCAAGTACCTGAAGGTGTGACAAGCGCCCCGTGTGCGGTACGGCCAACCCTCCGTACCGCAGCGGGGCTTGTCCTAGACTCGGCGCCATGCCGGGTCTGCCCGCTCACTGTCTCCGGCCCCGCGACCAGCGTCGCGGGGCCGTCTTGACGTTGGTGTTCCTGACGTCCGTCGCCGCCGCCGCGAGCACCGGATGCTGGGACGTCGCGGACGCCGGAACCCTCGCCCGTACGCACGTTCCCGCGCCCGCCGCCTCCCCCGAGCAGCCCCGGGAGCCCGGCACCGCCGACCGGGAAGCCGTCGCCCGCGCCGCCGCCGAGGCCGTCGCCGAGGGCAAGTCGGGCAAGAAGGCCGCCCAGGAGGTCGTCAGCCGCAGCGGGGACCGCTGGGGCACCGTCTACGACCGGGGCGAGTACGCGGCCTTCGCCGAGGACCTCGACGGCCGCTGGACCGGAGTCGGCCTGTGGGCCGACCGCGACCGGGACGGCCGCATCCGGATCGACCGCGTCCAGCCCGGCAGCCCCGCCGACCGGGCCCGCCTGCGCGCCGGCGACCGGCTGCTGAGCGTCGACGGCCAGGGCGTCACGGGCCTCGCCGTCGCCGACGTCGTGGCCCTGCTGCGCGGGGAGGCGGGCACCCCGGTGGTGCTGCACCTCAGCCGCGACGGCGTGGACCTCACGGAGACCGTCCGCCGGGAGCGGCTGCGCGCCGACCCGGTGACCGTACGCCGCCTCCCGGACGGGATCACCGTCATCAAGGTCGCCTCCTTCACCCGGGGCTCCGGCGAGCGGGTCAAGGCCGCCGTCCGCGAGGCCCCCGCCGGGGCCGGGGTGATGCTGGACCTGCGGGGCAACCCGGGCGGGCTCGTCACCGAGGCGGTGACCGCGGCCTCCGCCTTCCTGGACGGCGGGCTGGTGGCGACGTACGACGTACGGGGCTCCGAGCGCGCCCTGTACGCCGCTCCGGGCGGGGACACCGGCCGGCCCGTGGTGACCCTCGTCGACGCCGGCACGATGAGCGCGGCCGAGCTGGTCACCGGCGCCCTCCAGGACCGCGGCCGCGCGGTGACGGTGGGCACCCGCACCTTCGGCAAGGGCTCGGTGCAGATGCCCACCGAGCTCCCGGACGGCTCCGTGGCGGAGCTGACGGTCGGCACGTACCGCACGCCGGCGGGCCGCAGCCTCGACGGCGGCGGGATCACCCCGGACCTGCCGGCCCGCGAGGGGGCCGAGGAACGGGCGCGCACGGTATTGGGTGGCCGCGGGGTGGGTCCGTAGTGCGAAAATGACCGCACTATGGCTAAGGAAACAGGGCGCAAGCTGATCGCCCAGAACAAGAAGGCGCGGCACGACTACACGATCCTCGACACCTACGAGTGCGGTCTCGTGCTCACGGGCACCGAGGTCAAGTCCCTGCGCCAGGGCAGGGCCTCGCTGGTGGACGGCTTCGTGTCCGTCGAGGGCAACGAGGCGTGGCTGTACAACGTGCACGTCCCCGAGTACAGCCAGGGGACCTGGACCAACCACAGCGCCCGGCGCAAGCGGAAGCTCCTCATGCACCGGGAGGAGATCGACAAGCTGGACCGCAAGTCGCAGGAGTCGGGTCACACGATCGTGCCGCTCGTCCTGTACTTCAAGGACGGTCGCGCGAAGGTCGAGATCGCGCTCGCCAAGGGCAAGAAGGAGTACGACAAGCGGCAGACCCTGCGCGAGAAGCAGGACACCCGCGAGACGAACCGCGCGATCTCGGCGGTCCGGCGCAAGCAGCGCGGTACGGTTTAATCTCCTGGCACGCAGTGGTCCGCTTCGCGTACCATGACGTCAGTGCCTCCCGCTCCGGCGGGTGGGTACGGTGAGCAGGACACAACTGAACAGTGTGTATACATGGGGATGATCGGTTTCGACAGCGGATGTCGATGCAGGGGAAGCGAGCCGAGGAAGCGGCAATGATCTCGCTAACCACATGTCGCAAACAATAATCGCCAACTCCAAGAGCGATAACTCCCGCTTCACCCTCGCTGCCTAATAACAGTGAGCTGAAGCCTCTGTGAGGAGCGTCAGCCCGGAAGTGGTCCCGGTCCGGATCCTGGCGTCAATTAGGGATCTAAACCTCTAGCCCCGGTCACGGGGGTTGGAGGGAAACCAAACAGTGACTGAGCCCGTCGGAGACTTGTCCGCGTGATCTCCGGGGCTGAGAAAAGCGCAGCGGAATGCGCTCGGAGAAGCCCTGCTTCTGCACCGTTGGACGCGGGTTCGATTCCCGCCATCTCCACTCTTCCCATGTAGACGAAGGCCCCGCAGCTCCTGCTGCGGGGCCTTCGTCATGTCCGGGCGGGGCCGGGGATCAGCAGAACGGGACCTTGTTGAGGTTCTGGGCGTAGCGGGCGGCGATCCAGCCGGAGCCGTCGGCGAGCTTGTACCAGATCGAATTGCCGTCGACGCTCTGGCCGTTGACCTTGCACTGGAGGGCGACGACCTTGCCGGTCGGGACCTTGCCCTTCAGGGCGTGCCGGGTGCCGGGGCCGGAGCGGATGCCGAGGCCCTTGCCGGGGGAGACGATGCGGGCCTTCGGGGCGTCGTGGCCACCGTGATCGCCGTGGTCACCGTGACCGCCGTCGCACTTCTTGCAGGTGCCGGGCTTGCCGGGCTTGCCGGGCCCGCCGGTGTCGCCCTTCGGGCCCTGCGGGCCCTGGGGGCCGGCCGGGCCGGGTTCGCCCTGGGGGCCCTTCGGGCCGGGGTGGCCCTTGGAGCCCTTGGGGCCGGCGGGGCCTTGGTCGCCCTTGGCGCCCTTGCGGCCCTGGGGGCCGGCGGGGCCGCGGGTGCCCGGCTCGCCCTTCTCGCCGCGTTCGCCCTTCTCCCCCCTCGGTCCCGGGAGGCCGCCGGACGGGCCCTGGTCACCCTTGGGGCCCTGGTCGCCCCGGGGGCCCTGGTCACCTCGGGGTCCCTGGGGCCCCTGTTCGCCCGGGGCGCCCTGGGGACCCTGGTCGCCCTTCGGGCCCTTGCGGCCCTGGGGGCCGGCCGGGCCGGGGGTACCGGCCTCGCCGCGGTCGCCCTTGTCCCCCTTCTCGCCCGGCTCGCCCTTCTCGCCCTGGGGGCCGGGGCGGCCCGGCTTGCCGTGGGGGCCGTCGTGGCCCGGCCGGCCGTCGTGCCCGGGCTTGCCGTCGTCGCCCTTGGGGCCGGTCACCGGGGTCGCCACCGCGAACAGCGCGGACTCCTCGGTACCGGCCGCCCACTCACCCCCGTCCAGCGTGGTGCCCTCCGGGGCGTCCGTGTCCACGCGCAGCGCCACCGCGAGCCGGGTCCGGGTGTTCGCCGGAAAGGTGAACCCCGCACGGGTTCCGGCGTCGCAGGTCAGCAGTCGGGCGTCAGAGGAGCGCTCGCACGCACCGCCCGCGCGCTGGCCGTTCCAGTAGAAGCGGGCCTCGGGGAACGTCGTGCGCTCCGGAGCGGTGATGCGGAAGACGCTGCTGCGCACGGCGTCCGCCCCGCCCGAAGCCGCGATGACGACGCGGCCCGTCTTGCCGGGGGCGATCGAGGGGACGTACGGCTGGGAGAAGCGCAGGTCCGAGGAGTCGGCGGCCAGGGCCGGCGCGGCGGGCATCAGGCAGCTGGCGGTGACGGCCGCGACGAACAGGGCCGCGGGCACGGAACGGGAAGCAGGCAAGGGGTGTTCCTCCGCAAAGGGAAGGGCGCTGGGGGAAGACCCCTCAGTTATGGCCGATCCCGCGCGGCGGCGGTGAGTACCACGCGGGAACGATCACTCGGCCGCCGGATCAAAACGTCCCGCCACGGCGGCCGGCAGGGCCAGGAGCGCCAGCAGGGCGGCCGCGGCGGGCAGCGCGTACGCCGCCGTCGTGCCGAAGTGGTCGACGGTCAGGCCGGCCGTGGCCGAGCCGGCGGCGATGCCCCCGAGGACGGCGGTGACGGCGAGGGTCATGCCCTCGTTCTGCCGCCCGCGCGGGGTGGCCCGCTGGACCAGGGCCATCGCGGTGACCATCGCCGGGGCCGTCGCCGCGCCCGCCAGCAGCAGCGCGCAGCCCAGCAGGACGAGGGAACCGGCGCCGGCGGCGGCCCAGGGCAGCGCCATCGCCGCGGCCAGGGCGAGCAGGCACGTCCGCAGGCTCCGGGGGCGCCGGGTGCCGTAGAGCAGCCCGGCCGCGCAGGAGCCCGCCGCCTGGAGGGCGAGGACGGGTCCGGTGGCGGCGCCGAGCCCCTGCGCTCCGAGGTGCGCGATCGAGGTGACCTCCATCGAGCCGAAGACGGCCCCGGTGGCGACGAACAGGGCGAGCAGCGGCAGCAGCCGGCGCAGCAGGGAAGGGCCGGCGGCGGGCCGCGCGGCGGCGGGCGGCGGCTGGGTGGCGCGGTGCGCGGTGAACACCGTCATGCCGGTCAGGAGCAGGACCGCGCCGACGAGGGTGCCCGCCTCCGGGAACACGGCCGTGCACAGGAAGGCCGCCGCCACCGGGCCGAGCAGGTAGCAGAGTTCGTCGGCGGCCTGTTCGAAGGACATCGCCGTGTGGTGCGAGGACGGGGGCAGCAGGTGCGTCCAGCGGGCCCGGGACATGCCGCCGATGTTGGGGGTGGTGGCGGTCGCCGCGTACGAGGCGAACAGGGTCCAGGCGGGAGCCTGCGTACGCACGCACAGGACCAGGGACAGCGAGCCGAGGACCGCGATCGCGGTGGCGGGCAGGGCGACCCGGGCCTGTCCGTACCGGTCGACCAGCCGGGCGGTCCACGGCGCGACGAGGGCGGTCGCCGCCAGGCCGGTCGCGGTGACCGCGCCGGCGAGGGCGTACGAGCCGCGCTGGCCCGCGATCATCAGGACGGCGCTGATCCCGAACATGCCCATGGGGAGGCGGGCGATGAGGTTCCCGGCGGTGAAACCGCGGGTGCCGGGGAGGGCGAACAGCCGCCGGTACGGGCCCGGGGCGCGGGTGCGGGCACGGGAAGGGGCGGCGGCGGGGGAGCGGGTGGTCAGGACCAGGGTGCTGCCGGTCACGGCCATGAGCGGGTTCTTCTGCGGCATGCCCCGAGCCTGCGGCCCGCCCCCGGCGGCGGTCCAACACCTGTTCGCAGGCCATTCACCGCTTCCTGTTGTCAATCCCCGGTTGTTAATCTCCGGGGATGCCCTCCCGCGATGTGGACCCCCGGCTGCTGCGCGGCTTCGTCGCCGTCGCCGAGGAACTCCACTTCTCCCGCGCCGCCGCCCGCCTCTACGTCGCCCAGCAGGCGCTGAGCCGCGACGTCCGCCGGCTCGAACAGAGCCTCGGGGCGGGCCTGTTCGTCCGTACGACCCGGGCCGTGGAACTCACCCCCGAGGGCGAGCGGCTGCTCCCGTACGCCCGCGAGGTGCTGCGCGCGCACGAGGAACTCGCCGCCGCCTTCACCGGCCCGCCCCGCGCCCTCCTCGTCGACGTGAACACCGACGGGCCCGGCACCGGCCGCCGCGTCCTGGAACGGGCCCGCGAGCTCGCCCCCGGCTGCGAGCTGATGGCCCGCTTCGAGAGCGGCCTCACCCACGCCGCCGGGGAGATCGTCGCCGGCCGGCTCGACGTCTCCTTCGGGTACGCGGACGGCCTGGACCCGGCGCTGCGCGCGCGGCTCGCGCACCGGCCCGTACGGTACGAACCGCTCGCCGTACTGCTGCCCGACGGGCACGCGCTGGCCGCGCGGGACGACGTACCGCTGGCCGCGCTGGCCGGGGAGAGCGTGTACACGGGCGCCGGGAACCCGCGCACCCGGGAGTGGACGCGGCTGGCCGGCGAACTGTTCGCCGGGCGGGGCATCGCGTCGGCGCCCCCCGCCCCCGTCGCGGTGGGCAAGGAGGAGTTCGGGCGGGTCATGGCCAAGACCCGCAACCCGGTCCTGGTCACCGTCGGCTTCCCCGACATGCCCGGATCCGTGAAACGGCCCCTCGTCGACCCCGTACCGCTGTCCCCGCTGGCCATGGTCTGGCGCCGGGGCCTGCGCCACCCCGGCCTCGACGCCCTGCTCCGCGCCGCCGAGGAACTCCAGGGCCCGGCCGGCTGGCTGGAAGTACCGCCGGGCAGCTGGCTGCCCGCCGCACTCACACCGGGCGCCGACAGCGGGTGAGTGCAAGGTTTCCCGCCGGTCATCCGGCGGGGACCGGGGCCGAAACGCGCCCTTCCTACGGTCTTCCCACGGACGCGACAGCTGTGGAGGCGTGTGATGACCGGTACGACCGCACCGCGCAGGGGAGGCCGCTGGATCGAGCGGTGGGACCCCGAGGACGAGACGTTCTGGAAGGAGACCGGCGAGAAGACCGCCCGCCGCAACCTCCTCTACTCCGTGCTCTCCGAACACATCGGCTTCTCCATCTGGTCGATGTGGTCGGTGATGGTCCTCTTCATGGGCCCCCAGTACGGCATCGACCCGGCCGGGAAGTTCTTCCTCATCGCCACCGCCACCTTCGTCGGAGCCCTCGTACGGGTGCCCTACACCTTCGCCGTCGCCCGCTTCGGCGGCCGCAACTGGACCGTCGTCAGCGCCCTGCTGCTCCTCGCGCCGACCGTGGCCGCGCTCGTCGTCATGGAGCCCGGCACCCCGTACGCGACCTTCGTGGCCGTGGCGGCGCTGACCGGCGTGGGCGGCGGCAACTTCGCCTCCTCGATGACGAACATCAACGCCTTCTTCCCGCTCCGCAAGAAGGGCTGGGCCCTCGGCCTCAACGCGGGCGGCGGCAACATCGGCGTCCCCGTCGTCCAGCTCGCCGCCCTCCTGGTCATCGCGACCGCAGGCGCCGGCCACCCCCGCCTCCTGCTCGCCGCCTACCTCCCGCTGATCGTCGCCGCGGCCGTACTGGCCCTCACCCGCATGGACAACCTGGCGCCCGTGCGCAACGACGCGGGGGCCCTGCGCGAAGCCGCCCGCGACGCGCACACCTGGATCATGGCGTTCCTGTACGTCGGCACCTTCGGGTCCTTCATCGGCTACAGCTTCGCCTTCGGGCTGGTCCTCCAGACCCAGTTCGGCCGCACCCCCCTCCAGGCCGCCTCGCTCACCTTCCTCGGCCCGCTCCTCGGCTCCCTCGTACGGCCCGTCGGCGGCGCGCTCGCCGACCGGATCGGCGGCGCGCGGATCACCCTGGCGGTGTTCGTCGCGATGGCGGCGGCGACCGGCGTGGTCGTCCTCGCCTCCGTACGGGAATCGCTGCCCGTCTTCCTCGTCGGATTCGTGGCCCTCTTCGCGCTCAGCGGCGTCGGCAACGGCTCCACCTACAAGATGATCCCCGGCATCTTCCAGGCCAAGGCCCTGGCCCGCGGCACGAGCGGCGAGGAAGCGGCCGCGTACGGGCGACGCCTCTCCGGCGCCGCCATGGGCCTGATCGGCGCCGTCGGCGCGCTCGGCGGACTCGGCATCAACCTGGTCTTCCGGGAGGCGTTCGCCTCCTCCGGATCCGGCAGCGCCGCCTTCGTCACCTTCCTCGGCTTCTACGCCGTGTGCTGCGCCGTCACCTGGGCGGTATACCTTCGCCGGCCCGCCCGGACGCCGGCCCCCGCGGCGGGAACGGAGGCGGAACCGCAGCTCACCAGCGTGTGACGGCGCTCTCGTGCCGGGCGGCGTTACGGCACCGAAATGCGGTGGAACCGAGCCCGACACGACGGCTTGACAGGCTCGGTCCCCGCGACGAGACACCCACCCCACCGGGCAAGCACAGCCGAGGCAGGTCACCACGATGGACGACGCACCGCACACCGGCCCGCTCGCCGGGTTCACCATCGGAGTCACCGCCGCCCGCCGGGCGGACGAACTCATCGCCCTGCTGAAGCGGCGCGGCGCGGCCGTCGTGCACGCCCCCGCCCTGCGGATCGTGCCCCTGGCCGACGACGGCGAACTGCTGGCCGCCACCAAGGAACTCGTCGACAGCCCCCCGGACGCCGTGGTCGCCACCACCGCGATCGGCTTCCGGGGCTGGATCGAAGCCGCCGACGGCTGGGGGATCGGCGAGGACCTCCTCGCCCGGCTCCGCGCGACCGAACTGCTGGCCCGCGGCCCCAAGGTCAAGGGCGCCGTACGGGCCGCCGGGCTCGTCGAGTCCTGGTCCCCGCAGTCCGAATCCCTCGCCGAGGTACTGGACCGGCTGCTCGACGGCGGGGTGGCGGGGCGGCGCATCGCCCTCCAGCTGCACGGCGAACCCCTGCCCGGCTTCGTCGAGGCGCTGCGCGACGGCGGCGCCGACGTCGTGCCCGTACCGGTGTACCGGTGGATGCCGCCGGAGGACCTCGCGCCCCTGGACCGGCTCCTCGACGCGGTCGCCGTGGGCGCGGTCGACGCCGTCAGCTTCACCTCCGCGCCCGCCGCCGCCTCCCTGCTGTCCCGGGCCGGGGAACGCGGACTGCGGGAGGCCGTACTGGAGGCCCTGCGCGGGCCCGCCCTGGCCGCCTGCGTCGGCCCCGTCACCGCCCTGCCCCTCCAGGCCGAGGGCGTCACCACCGTCCAGCCCGAACGCTTCCGCCTCGGTCCGCTCGTCCAGCTGCTCTGCCGCGAACTGCCCGGCCGGGCCCGGGTCCTGCCCGTCGCCGGACACCGCCTGGAGATCCGGGGGCACGCCGTACTCGTCGACGCCGCCCTGCGGCCCGTGCCCCCGGCCGGGATGGCCCTGCTGCACGCCCTGGCCCGGCGGCCCGGCTGGGTCGTGTCCCGGGCCGACCTGCTGCGGGCGCTGCCGGGAGCGGGCCGCGACGAGCACGCCGTCGAGACGGCGATGGCCCGGCTGCGGGCGGCCCTGGGGGTGCCGATGCTGATCCAGACCGTCGTCAAGCGGGGGTACCGGCTGTCGGTGGACGCGGGGGGCGAGGACCGCTTCGGGAGGTGAGCGGGCCGGGGGAGGCGGACGGCTGGGCAGGGCGGCCGGGCTTCGGTAGCGTGCCCGGATGATCGCTGACGGGGTGGAGATGAGGGGCGTCACGCTGGACGACGCCGCTGCGCTGGCCGACGTACTGGCCCGCAACCGGACGTACATGGCGCCCTACGAGCCCGACCGGGCCGAGGAGTTCTACACCGAGGCCGGACAGCTGGACCGGCTGCGGACCCTGCTCGCGGACCGCGACGCCGGGCGGGTCCTGCCGTACGTCCTGACCGCGGGCGGCGTCCCCGTCGGGACGATCAACCTCGGCAGCCTCGTACACGGCCCCCTGTGCAGCGGCGGCGTCGGCTACTGGGTCGACCAGGCCTGGGCCGGGAAGGGGCTGGCCACCGCGGCCGTCGAGGAGGTCTGCCGCATCGCCCGCGACGAAGCCGGGCTGCACCGCGTCGAAGCCGGGACCCTCGTCGACAACCTCGCCTCCCAGCGGGTCCTGGCCAAAGCCGGCTTCACCGAGTACGGGCTCGCCCCCCGCTACCTCCACATCAACGGCGCCTGGCGGGACCACCGCCTCTTCCAGCGCCTCCTCCACGACAACCCGCCGGACGGCCGGCCCCCCTCGCGGGGGGTTCCGCAACGCCCCCGCCGACGGCACTCTGGGGAGGCGCCCACGGCGACCTAGGCGGTGACGGGCATGTGGTTCGACTCCGGGCGGGTCTGTCTCGACCTGCTGGCCACCTTCACCCCCCACGGGGACACCGAAGGCATCCGGGACGGCGACGAGCTGAGGCTGTGGCTCGTCGGAGCCGGCCTGGTACCCGACCGGACCCCCCTCGGCGGCCTGGGCCCCGACTGGGTGGCCGCGTTCCGCGGCCTGCGCGCGGACGTCGACCGCCTCGTACGGGCGGAACTCGCCGGGCAGCGCCCCGCCGAGGACGCCCTCGCCCGCGTCAACGCCGCCGCCGCCGGCCCGCCCCCCGGCCTGTGCGCCGTCCGGGACCGCGAGGGCCACCTGGTGCGGGAGCTCTGCGGCGGCGTCGAGTGCGCCGGCCTCCTCGCGGCGGTCGCCCGGGACGCCGTCGAGCTCCTCACCGACCCCGGCGACATGGCCCTGCTGCGCTCCTGCGAGGGCGACCACTGCACCCGCGTCTACCTGGACACCTCCCGCGGCCACCGCCGCCGCTGGTGCTCCAGCGAACTCTGCGGCAACCGCGAACGCGTGGCCCGCCACCGCCGCCGCACCAGAACGGTAGCGGCGGGAGAGCTGTAGGGGCGGGCCCCCGCCCCCCACCCAAATCCCCCCGTTTCGTACGGCGCGCGGAACGGGCGTGCGGACCGGGGCGGAATTCGCGTACGGTTGACGGTCGCCCATGCACGTCAGAAGGGGGCCTTGGTGGCCGCGCAGAATGCCGCTGTCGACAGCACGGCGGATTCCGTCCGCGATCGGGAGATCGCGGTCGAGCAGACGCATCTCGACCAGGTGTACCGACGCCTTGAGGAGAAGATCCACGAGGCCGAGTTCCTGATGAACGACGCCGCCAAGCGGGGGCAGGTGGGTACGCCCGGCGCGCTCGCCGAGCGCGACGCGCAGGTCTTCCGCGCCGGGATCCACCTCAACCGGCTGAACAACGAGTTCGAGGACTTCCTCTTCGGCCGGATCGACCTGGTCCTCGGCAAGGACGGGGAGCGCGGCGCCGACGGCGCGTACACCTCCGTCGAGCCGGCGGACGACGCGATCCGCCCGGACCTCACCGCCGACATCGCCGAAACCCTGCACATCGGGCGCATCGGCGTACTCGACACCGACTACGCGCCGCTCGTCATCGACTGGCGCGCCCCGGCGGCCGCGCCGTTCTACCGGTCCACCCCGAAGGACCCCGGCCGGGTCGTGCGCCGCCGGGTGATCCGCTCCAAGGGCCGCAAGGTCCTCGGGGTCGAGGACGACCTGATGCGCCCCGAGGTGACGGCCTCGCTCGACGGGCGGGAGCTGCCCGCCATCGGCGACGGCGCTCTGATGGCCGCGCTCGGCCGGGCCCGTACGCACTCGATGCGGGACATCGTCTCCTCGATCCAGGCCGAACAGGACCTGGTCATCCGGGCCCCCGCCGCCTCCGTCGCCGAGGTCGCGGGCGGGCCGGGCACCGGCAAGACGGCCGTGGCCCTGCACCGCGCCGCCTACCTGCTCTACCAGGACCGCCGCCGCTACTCCGGCGGCATCCTGATCGTCTCGCCGACCCCGCTGCTGGTGGCGTACACCGAGGGCGTGCTGCCCTCCCTCGGGGAGGAGGGGCAGGTCGCCATCCGGGCGCTCGGCTCGCTCGTCGACGGGGCCGAGGCGACCACGTACGACGATCCGTCCGTGGCCCGGGTCAAGGGTTCCTCCCGGATGCTGAAGGTGCTCCGCAAGGCCGTACGGGGCGCCCTGGAGCTGGGCGAGGCGCCCGAGCGGCTGCGCGTCGTGGCCCTCGGGCGGCGCCAGGAGCTGGAGTCGGCCGAGCTGAACCGGATCCGGCAGAACGTGCTCAGCGGTACCGCCCCGGTCAACCTGCTGCGCCCGCGCGCCCGGAAGCTGCTGCTGGACGCCCTCTACTCGAAGTCCGGCGGGGCGGGCCGGCACAGCGATCCGGAGCTCGCGGCCGAGCTGCGCTCCGCGTTCGACGAGGACATCTCCACCGAGGACGACTTCATCTCGTTCCTGAACGCCTGGTGGCCCGAGCTGACGCCGCGCAAGGTCCTCGCGGCGATGGCCGACGAGCGGCGGCTCGGCCGCTGGTCGCGCCGGGACCTGAACCCGCGCGAGACCCGGCAGCTGGCGCGTTCGCTGCGCCGGATCGGTCCGGACGGCAAGGGCCCCCTCTCGGTCCACGACGTGGCGTTGCTGGACGAGCTCCAGCAGCTCCTCGGCGCGCCCGCGCGGCCCAAGCGGAAGCGGGACATGGATCCGCTCGACCAGCTCAGCGGGCTGGAGGAGCTGATGCCCACCCGCGAGGAGACCCAGTGGGAGCGGGCGGAGCGGATCGCGGCGGAGCGCACCGAGTACGCGCACGTCATCGTCGACGAGGCGCAGGACCTGACGCCGATGCAGTGGCGGATGGTGGGCCGGCGGGGCCGGATGGGCACCTGGACGGTGGTCGGGGACCCGGCGCAGTCCTCCTGGACCGATCCGGACGAGGCGGCCGCCGCCCGGGACGAGGCGCTGGGGAGCCGGCCGCGCCGGCGGTTCACGCTCACCGTGAACTACCGCAACCCGGCCGAGGTCGCCGAGGTGGCCTCCCGGGTGCTGAAGCTGGCGATGCCGGGCATGGAGCCGCCGACCGCGGTGCGTTCGACGGGTCTGGAACCGCGTTTCACGGCGGCCGGGGCCGACCTGGGCGAGTCGGTGCGGGAGGAGACGCGGCGGCTGCTGGAGCAGGTGGACGGCACGGTGGGCGTGGTCGTGGCCATGGACCGCCGGGCGGAGGCGGCCCGGTGGCTGGCGGACCTCGGCGAGCGGGCCGTGGCGCTGGGCAGCCTGGAGGCCAAGGGTCTGGAGTACGACGCCACGGTGGTCGTCTCCCCGGCGGAGATCGCGGACGAGTCCCCGGCGGGCCTGCGCGTGCTGTACGTGGCGCTGACGCGCGCGACGCAGCAGCTGACGGTGGTCTCGGCGGGCGCCGACCGCCCGGGCGCCGACGGGGTCCCGGAGCTGCTGCGTCCCTGACGGGGGAGCGGGGCCCGCGCGGGGGACGCTCCGCCCTCGGGTCCGGGCTCCGGTTCGGCCGCGGTCCCCGTACGGGGCCGGATGGCCCGCGGCCAGGCGCGTGATGCCGTGGAACCGACCCGTTGGAGGGGGATCACTTCCGGCGATCCTTTGTTAGCCTGGTTACGACACCGGCTCGATCCAAGCCCCCGGGCCCAACCTTCGTCGCTTAGAGCGACCACTTGCCGCGAGGCGAGCATGGCGGGCCGGTGTCGTAGACAGCACAGGTCCGCGCCCTCCACCGAGTGGGGGGCGCGGACCTGTTTTGTATTAATCCACCATTCCGCGCGCCCCTGGTCTCTCGTATGGTGGAAGAGTTCTTCCGAAATTTGTAGCTGGTTACCTCGTACCGGCTGGTAGGTGGGACGATCGGACAACGGGACCCGTCACACCTGCCGTGTGCGGGCCCTGTGTACAGCGAAATCAGGGACAGAAGAGGAACACGGCCATGGCAACGGCGCCCAGCGTCTCGTATTCGATGACGGTCCGCCTGGAAGTGCCCGCGAGCGGAACCGCGGTCTCCCAGCTCACCACCGCCGTGGAGTCTTCGGGGGGTTCGGTCACCGGCCTCGACGTGACCGCATCGGGTCACGAGAAGCTCCGTATCGACGTCACCATCGCCGCGACGTCCACCGCGCACGCCGACGAGATCGTCGAGAAGCTGCGCGGCATCGAGGGCGTCAGCCTGGGCAAGGTCTCCGACCGAACCTTCCTGATGCACCTCGGCGGCAAGATCGAGATGGCGTCCAAGCACCCCATCCGCAACCGTGACGACCTCTCGATGATCTACACCCCGGGCGTCGCCCGCGTGTGCATGGCGATCGCCGAGAACCCGGAGGACGCGCGCCGCCTCACCATCAAGCGCAACTCCGTCGCAGTCGTGACCGACGGCTCCGCCGTGCTGGGCCTCGGCAACATCGGACCGATGGCCGCGCTGCCCGTCATGGAGGGCAAGGCCGCCCTCTTCAAGCGCTTCGCCGGCATCGACGCGTGGCCGATCTGCCTCGACACCCAGGACACCGACGAGATCGTCGCCATCGTCAAGGCCATCGCCCCGGGCTTCGCCGGCATCAACCTGGAGGACATCTCCGCGCCGCGCTGCTTCGAGATCGAGGCCCGGCTGCGCGAGGCCCTCGACATCCCCGTCTTCCACGACGACCAGCACGGCACCGCGATCGTCGTCCTCGCCGCCCTCACCAACGCACTGCGCGTCGTGGGCAAGGCAGTTGGAGACGTCAAGGTCGTCATGTCCGGCGCCGGCGCGGCCGGTACGGCCATCCTCAAGCTGCTCCTCGCGGCGGGCGTCAAGAACGCCGTCAGCGCCGACATCCACGGCGTCGTGCACGCGGACCGCCCCGACCTCGTCGACGCGGCCGCCGACTCCCCGCTGCGCTGGATCGCCGACAACACCAACCCCGAGGGCTACACCGGCACCCTCAAGGAGGCCGTGGTCGGCGCCGACGTCTTCATCGGCGTCTCGGCCCCCAACGTGCTCTCCGGCGAGGACGTCGCCGCCATGGCCGAAGGCGCCATCGTGTTCGCGCTCGCGAACCCGGACCCCGAGGTGGACCCGGCCGTCGCCCGCCAGACGGCCGCCGTCGTGGCCACCGGCCGCTCGGACTTCCCGAACCAGATCAACAACGTGCTGGTCTTCCCCGGCGTCTTCCGCGGTCTCCTGGACGCGCAGTCCCGGACGGTGAACACCGACATGATGCTGGCCGCCGCGAGCGCGCTGGCGGACGTCGTCGGCGAGGACGAGCTGAACGCGAACTACATCATCCCGTCGGTCTTCAACGACAAGGTCGCGGGCGCGGTCGCGGGCGCCGTCCGCAAGGCCGCCACCGCCGGCTAGGTCCGTTCGGGCGGGCCCGCACCGGGCCCGCACCGGGCCCGCACCGGGCCCGGCCCGGCGGATGGTTCGAAGGGCGGTTCGAGGAGCGGCTCCGAGGGTGACCCGAAGGCCCGTTCGACGGCCGCCGCGGCGGCCGCTGTGACGGGGCCCACGGTCCGTTCCCGGCGCGTCGCGAGATGCGGGCCCGGCGGGGCGCCTCTAGGGTTGCGGGGATGCCCGCGTGGCCCGCGGTCCGCATCCAGCCGGAGCCTCTGGTGCGGACGGAGCGTCACCGCGGCGTGACTGTGGCGCTTTTCGTGTGACCCTGGCGGGTGCCGGATTGGCTTTCCCGCCGCTGGTGGGGGCAGGATGCGTAACCGGGCGAGAGGGTCTGACGTTCAGACCCGGGTCCGGGGACTGTCCGAGGGCCCTGGCAGCATCGGCTTCGATCTCACGCCTCTAAGGCAAGTTGAACACGGGAGTACAACATGAACCGCAGTGAGCTGGTGGCCGCTCTGTCCGAGCGCGCCGAGGTGACCCGCAAGGACGCCGACGCCGTTCTGGCCGCGCTCGCCGAGACCGTCGGCGAGATTGTCGCCAAGGGCGACGAGAAGGTCACCATCCCCGGCTTCCTGACCTTCGAGCGCACCCACCGTGCCGCTCGCACCGCGCGCAACCCGCAGACCGGCGACCCCATCCAGATCCCGGCCGGCTACAGCGTGAAGGTCTCCGCGGGCTCCAAGCTCAAGGAAGCCGCCAAGGGCAAGTAGTACCGCCCTTGTGCCGGGGGCCGCAGAGGCCCCCGGGACGGCAGTGGTACGTAGAACGCCAAAGGGCGGCCACCCCCGTGGGGGTGGCCGCCCTTCGGCGTTCCCGGGGCCCCGTGGGGCCCCGGGAGGGGATCAGACGAGGTCGCCGTTCGGCAGTTCGACCTTCGCGCCCAGCTCGACGAGCTTCTCCATGAAGTTCTCGTAGCCGCGGTTGATGAGGTCGATGCCGTGGACGCGCGAGGTGCCCTCGGCCGCCAGCGCCGCGATCAGGTACGAGAACCCGCCGCGCAGGTCGGGGATGACCAGGTCGGCGCCCTGGAGCTTGGTGGGGCCGGACACGACCGCCGAGTGGAGGAAGTTGCGCTGGCCGAAGCGGCACGCGCTGCCGCCCAGGCACTCGCGGTACAGCTGGATGTGAGCACCCATCTGGTTCAGCGCCGAGGTGAAGCCGAGGCGGGACTCGTAGACCGTCTCGTGGACGATCGACAGGCCGGACGCCTGGGTCAGGGCGACGACCAGCGGCTGCTGCCAGTCGGTCTGGAAGCCCGGGTGGACGTCCGTCTCCAGGTGAATGGCCTTCAGCGGGCCGCCCGGGTGCCAGAAGCGGATGCCCTCGTCGTCGATCTCGAAGGCACCGCCCACCCGGCGGAAGGTGTTCAGGAAGGTCATCATCGACCGCTGCTGCGCGCCGCGGACGTAGATGTTGCCGCCGGTCGCCAGGGCCGCGGAAGCCCACGAGGCGGCCTCCAGGCGGTCCGGGAGCGCCTTGTGGTTGTAGCCGCTGAGGCGGTCGACGCCGGTGATGCGGATGGTGCGGTCGGTGTCGACGGAGATGATGGCGCCCATCTTCTGCAGTACGCAGATGAGGTCCTCGATCTCCGGCTCGACGGCGGCGTTGCTGAGCTCGGTGACGCCCTCGGCCAGAACGGCCGTCAGCAGCACCTGCTCGGTCGAGCCGACCGACGGGTAGGGCAGGCGGATCTTGCATCCGCGAAGGCGCTGCGGGGCCTCCAGGTACTGACCGCCCTCGCGCTTCTCGATGGTCGCGCCGAACTGGCGGAGCACGTCGAAGTGGAAGTCGATCGGCCGGCCGCCGATGTCGCAGCCGCCCAGGCCCGGGATGAAGGCGTGGCCGAGGCGGTGCAGCAGCGGACCGCAGAAGAGGATCGGGATCCGGGAGGAACCCGCGTGCGCGTCGATGTCGGCGACGTTCGCGCTCTCGACGTGGGTCGGGTCGAGCACCAGCTCGCCCGGCTCCTCGCCGGGGCGCACGGTCACGCCGTGCAGCTGCAGGAGCCCGCGCACGACCCGGACGTCACGGATGTCGGGCACGTTGCGCAGACGGCTGGGCTCGCTGCCGAGAAGTGCGGCGACCATGGCCTTCGGCACGAGGTTCTTCGCGCCGCGGACACGGATCTCGCCCTCGAGCGGGGTTCCGCCGTGGACAAGCAGGACATCGTTGCCGGTCATGGATCTCGCGTTCCGGAGAGGGATGGGCAGGGGATCAGTGAAAAGGGTAAGGGGCAGTACCCCCTTGTTTGTATGGCTGACGTGGCCGTAGGACTGTCATGAATTCGGCACAGCACCCTGTGTGCGCGGCAAGTAGCGGAGTGTTGCCTTCCGGGGGTTTTCGCCGCGCGCGCTCCTTCCTGCCGCCGTGCGCCCTGAGCTGCGCACGATCCGATGTCCTCGTCAGCTCCCCCTGGAGGACGATTGTGCGAGATCATGTCCGCATGACCGAGGTGTCCTCCCTCACAGGGCGGCTGCTCGTGGCCACCCCCGCCCTCGCGGACCCGAATTTCGACCGCGCGGTCGTCCTGCTGCTCGACCACGACGAGCAGGGCTCCCTCGGCGTGGTCCTCAACCGGCCCACCCCGGTGGACGTGCGGGACATCCTGCTGCCGTGGGCGCCGCTGGCCGGTGACCCCGGAGTGGTGTTCCAGGGTGGTCCGGTGGCGCTGGACTCGGCGCTGGGCGTGGCCGTGATCCCGGGCGAGGAGGGGCCGCTCGGGTGGCGCCGGGTGCACGGCGCGATCGGCCTGGTCGACCTGGAGGCCCCGCCCGAACTGCTGGCAGCGGCGCTGGGGGGCCTGCGCATCTTCGCCGGCTACTCCGGATGGGGCCCCGGCCAGCTGGAGGCCGAGCTCGGCGAAGGCGCCTGGTACGTCGTGGACTCCGAACCGGGCGACGTGTCCTTCCCCGACCCCGAACGGCTCTGGCGGGCGGTCCTGCGCCGCCAGCGCAGCGACCTCGCGATGGTCGCCACCTATCTGGACGACCCGTCGCTGAACTGACCCCGGCGGCGTTCAGTACCCTGGCTTTATGAGCACTCTTGAGCCCGAGCGCGGGACTGGTACGGGGACCCTCGTAGAGCCGACGCCGCAGGTGTCCCACGGCGACGGCGACCACGAGCGCTTCGCCCACTACGTCCAGAAGGACAAGATCATGGAGAGCGCGCTCGGGGGCACCCCCGTCGTCGCGCTCTGCGGCAAGGTCTGGGTGCCGGGCCGCGACCCGAAGAAGTACCCGGTCTGCCCCATGTGCAAGGAGATCTACGAGTCCATGGGCGCCGGCGGCGACAAGGACAAGGGCGGCAAGGACAAGTAGGACAAGCGGGACGAGTGGAACGAGCGGGGCGGTCGGGCCGGGGAAGAAGGTCCTGACTGTTCCCGCCGAAGGGCCTCCGTGTGCGCCGATGCGCGCCGGGGGCCTTTTGCGTGCCCCGGGCGCGGGTTAGGGTCGGCGCGACGAGCGCCCTGCGGAACGACCGTTGCGCAGGGCGCAACTGGCTGGTTGTGGCGAAGGGCTGACGCATGGACCTGATCCCCGTACCTCAGGTCGCCGTTCCCGACGGGGACGGCCGGAGCTACGCCTTCGGGCCCGAGCCGGTGCTCGCCGCCGGTCCGGGCGCCGAAGGGGTCGCGCGGTGGCTGCGCCGCGAACTCGGGGCGGCCACCGGGTGGGGGCTGCCGGCGGCCGGGCCGGGCGCCCGGGGCGACGTACGGCTGGGCGTGGACCCGCAGGCCGCGGGCGGGCTTGGACCGGAGTCGTACCGGCTCGACGTCGGCGAGGACGGCGTGGAGCTGACCGGGGCCTCCGCCGCCGGGCTGTTCTGGGGCGCGCAGACGCTGCGTCAGCTCCTCGGGCCGGACGCCTACCGCAAGGCGCCGCTGCCCGGTCGGACCTGGAGCCTGCCCCACGTCGCGATCGCGGACGGGCCGCGCTTCGGCTGGCGCGGGATGATGCTCGACGTCGCCCGGCACTTCGTCCCCAAGGACGGGGTGCTGCGCTACATCGACCTGCTCGCCGCGCACAAGCTCAACGTGTTGCACCTGCACCTGACGGACGACCAGGGCTGGCGGGTCGAGATCAAGCGCTACCCGAAGCTCACGGAGACCGGCGCCTGGCGGGCGCGCAGCCGGTGGGGGCACCGGGCCTCCCCGCTGTGGAACGAGACCCCCCACGGCGGCTTCCACACCCAGGACGACATCCGCGAGATCGTCGCCTACGCCGCCGAGCGGCACGTGCGGGTGGTGCCCGAGATCGACGTGCCCGGGCACTCCCAGGCCGCGATCGCCGCCTACCCCGAGCTGGGGAACACCGACGTGGTGGACACCGCCGCCCTGGAGGTGTGGGACGACTGGGGGATCTCCGAGAACGTCCTCGCGCCCACCGAGGGCGTACTGCGGTTCTACGAAGGGGTCTTCGAGGAGCTGTTGGAGCTGTTCCCGGCGGAGGTGTCCCCGTTCGTGCACGTGGGCGGCGACGAGTGCCCCAAGGCGCAGTGGAAGGCCTCCCCGGCCGCGCGGGCGCGGATCGCGGAGCTGGGCGTGGACGGGGCGGACGGCCTCCAGTCCTGGTTCATCGGGCACTTCGACCGCTGGCTGGCCGAGCGTGGCCGCCGCCTGATCGGCTGGGACGAGATCCTGGAGGGCGGGCTGGCCCCCGGCGCGGCCGTGTCCTCCTGGCGCGGCTACGCGGGCGGCATCGCCGCCGCCGAGGCCGGGCACGACGTGGTGATGTGCCCCGAGCAGCAGGTGTACCTGGACCACCGTCAGGCGGGCGGCGCCGACGAGCCGATGCCCATCGGGTACGTGCGTTCGCTGGAGGACGTGTACCGCTTCGAGCCGGTGCCGCCGAAGCTGTCGCCGGAGGCCGCCGCGCACGTGCTGGGCGCGCAGGCCAACGTGTGGACCGAGGTGATGGAGAACCAGGGCCGGGTCGACTACCAGGTGTTCCCGCGGCTGGTGGCCTTCGCGGAAGTGGTGTGGTCCCGGCTGCCCGAACCGGAATCCCGTGACTACGCCGGTTTCGAGGCGCGGATGGCGGGGCACTACGCGCGCCTGGACGCGCTGGGAGTGGAGTACCGGCCGCCGGGCGGCCCGCTGCCGTGGCAGCGTCGTCCGGGGGTGCTGGGCCGTCCGATCGAGGGTGCGCCTCCGATCGTGTGACCTGCGGGCGGCGCGGCCGCCGCGGCTCCCGGTGACCGGAAGCGGAACTCTTCGGAAACCCTTGGAACTCTCTCCCGAATGAGGTGGATACAGGGAAAATCGGGCGCCCGGGACGTGGGCCCGCGGCCGCCGCCCGGGCGCCTTCGCGACCCGCCCCGGTGCGCCTCCCGGCGCGCGGCCGCCCGCCGGACCGGATGGCACCCGGGAGACCCTCGCGCCGGGTGCTCCGGAAGATGTGCCAGAGTTGCCACCTCCCGGCGGTGAGCACGTACCGTACGGCGGACAGGCGTGAGCGCCGGGACCGGGACATCGGGAAGGGGCAGCTGGGTTGACCACGCACGCACCGCACGCATCGCATGCGGCTCAGGGGCCGCAACCTCCGCATGCGGCCCAGGCGGCGCAGTCCGTGACGCTGCCGGCCTCGCTCGACGAGGCCGTGGCGGCACTCACCGCCATGCCCGCGGCCGTGCCCGTGGCCGGCGGCACCGACCTCATGGCCGCCGTCAACGCCGGGCTGCTGCGGCCCGCCGCGCTGGTCGGCCTGGGCCGGATCAACGAGATCCGCGGCTGGCAGTACCAGGACGGGCACGCCCTCCTCGGCGCCGGCCTGACGCACGCCCGGATGGGACGGCCGGACTTCGCCGCCCTGATCCCGGCGCTCGCGGCGGCCGCCCGGGCCGCCGGCCCCCCGCAGATCCGCAACGCGGGCACCCTCGGCGGGAACATCGCCACGGCCGCCCCGACCGGTGACGCCCTCCCCGTGCTGGCGGCGCTGGAGGCGATGCTGATCATCGTCGGCCCCGGCGGAACCCGGCGCGAGATCCCCGTCTCCCACCTCCTGGCCGGCCGCGACATGCTCCGGCCCGGCGAACTCATCGGCTTCGTACGGGTGCCGCTGCTGCACGCCCCGCAGGTCTTCCTGAAGGCCACGGGACGTACGGGTCCGGGGCGCGCGGTGGCGTCCGTGGGGCTCGTACTCGATCCCGCGCGCCGGGGGGTGCGCTGTGCGATCGGCGCGGTCGCCCCGATGCCGCTGCGGCCGCTGGAGGCCGAGCAGTGGGTGGCCTCGCTGATCGACTGGGACGGGGAACGGACCCTGGCCCCCGAGGCACTGGAGGCCTTCGGCGAGTACGTCGCGGCCGCCTGCGTGCCCGACCAGGGGGAACCGGTGTCCTCCGGAGTACTGCATCTGCGGCGGACGGTGGCCGTACTGGCGCGCAGGGCCCTCGGGAGGGCGCTGACCTCATGAGCGAGAACGAGAACGTGAGCGGAACGACCGGCAACACGGGCAACACCGGCAACACGGGCAACACGGGCAGCACGGGCGCCGACTGGGGCTGGGAGCCGGTGCCGCACGGCGGCGAATTCGACTCCGAGGCCACGGCCTTCGTGAAACTGCCCCAGCACATGCTGGACGCGCTCGACAGCGGGGAGCCCCTCGCCGCGCCCGGGCACGGCTACGTGCCGCCGCCGATGATCGTGCCCCTCGGGTCGGCCAGCGCGGACCCGACGGCCACGGGCACCTGGACCATGCCGGTGCAGTGGCCGGAAGCCGGCGGTGGAGCCGGCGCCGGAGCGGACGCCGACGCGGGGCCGGGCCGCGGGCCCATCCCGGCGTCGATCCCGCTGCCGCCGTCGGTGGCGGCCGCCTACGGCGAGGCCGGCGGACCGGAGGCCGGGCAGGACCCGGATCCGTCCGCGACGGCCGAGTGGCAGTTCCCCGAGGCGGTGCACCAGCCCGGGGAGTCGATCACCACCGGGCAGTGGACGCTGCCGACGGGTGGCGCCGGAGAGCCGGAACCGTCCGCCGGGACCGCGGACTTCGGGAACGGCCCGCAGGACGGCTACCCGGGGGACTACCGGGGCGCGTACGCGGGCGAGGGCGGATACCCGGGCGAGTACGGCGGCGCGTACCGGGAGGACGGCCCGGGCGGCTTCCCCGGGGAATCCCCCGCCGACTACTCGGGGGAGTTTCCCGGCGCGTTCGGAGGTGACCCGCGCGGCGACGCGCAGGACCGGGGACTTCAGGACCGAGGCCTTCAGGACAGAGGATTTCAGGGCCGTGACGACCAGGCGCGTGACGGTCGTGGCCGCGCCGCCGAATCCGACTGGAGCCAGGCCCCGGCGACCCTGCCGGGCGGCGCCGCGGCCCCCTGGGCGGCCGCCGAGGGGACGCTGACCGGCGGAGTGCTGCCGGGCGTCGGCGCAACGGGCGCGGGCGCATCGGGCGCGGGCGGCGAGGACGCCGCGCGGCGGGCCGGCGGGCCCGGGGCGGGCACGCCGCGACGCGGACCCAGGGTGCTCGGCGGGCCCGGTGTCGGCACCCCGCTGCCGGAGCCGCTGCCCGAGGCCGGGCCGCAGCCGGAACCGCTGCTGCACGCCGCCCCGGACATCGACGCCGCCCACGGCCCGGCCCGGACGCCGGTCGAGGAGCAGCGTCCGCGTCCGGTGGAGGCCGAGGCGGCGGGGCCCGGCGACACGCACGGGCACGGCTTCGAGGCGCTGCGGGCGGACTCGGACACGGGACCGGACGCGGGGCCGGATGCGGCTCCGGGGTCCGGTGCGGACGGGGTTACGCCTGAGGACACGGCCGCGGGGGCGGAGCCGGGCTCGGCTTCGGCACCCGTTTCGGTTTCGGCCCAGGGCGCAGCGGGGGCCGCGCCCGTGCCGGGTGAGGGCGCTGCCGACAGCGACTCGACACCCCCGGACGAGGGCGACTCCGCCGGTTTCCCGCCGCGCGGGGCGACGTACGAGGAAGAGGAAAGCCCCGCCGTCGCCCATCACGAGCACCCGGCGGCCTCCTACGTCCTGCGCGTCAACGGCGCCGACCGGCCCGTCACCGGCGCCTGGATCGGCGAGTCCCTGCTGTACGTGCTGCGCGAGCGGCTCGGCCTGGCCGGCGCCAAGGACGGCTGCTCGCAGGGCGAGTGCGGGGCCTGCGCGGTGCAGGTCGACGGCCGGCTGGTCGCCTCCTGCCTGGTCCCGGCCGCGACCGCCGCCGGGAGCGAGGTCCGCACCGTGGAGGGGCTGGCGACGGACGGGGAACTCTCGGACGTGCAGCAGGCGTTGTGCAAGTCGGGTGCGGTGCAGTGCGGGTTCTGCGTACCCGGCATGGCCATGACCATCCACGACCTGCTGGAGGGCAACCACGCCCCCAGCGACCTGGAGACCCGGCAGGCGCTGTGCGGCAACCTGTGCCGCTGCTCCGGCTACAAGGGCGTCATCGAGGCGGTCCGCGAGGTCGTCGCGGAACGCGGGGCGACCGCCGCGGACGACGCGGCCGCGGCAGCCGGTGAGCCGCGCATCCCGCACCAGGCCCAGCCCGGCGAGGGCGGCATCCACGGCGGCCAGGGCACTCCGGGCGAGCTCGGGAACCCCGGCGGGCCGGGCGACTTCGGGAACCTCGCCACCCTCGGGAACTCCGGCGCCACGGGCGGCGGCCTCGGTGACCCCGGCAACCTGGGCAACCTGGGCAACACCGGAAACCCCGGCAACCCCGGCAACCTCGGGATCCAGCACAACGGAGGCATGGCGTGAGCGGGCACGACGCGGCCACGGCGACGACCACCGTCACCACGGTGACCACCACCGCGGAAGGGGACCAGCAGCTGCCCGTACGCGGCATCGGGGCCTCCGTCCCCTCCGCGGACGCCCGCCCCAAGACCGAGGGCACCTTCCCGTACGCCGCCGACCTGTGGGCCGAGGGCCTCCTGTGGGCCGCCGTGCTGCGTTCGCCGCACGCCCACGCCCGGATCCTGTCCGTCGACACCTCGGCCGCCGCCGAGATGCCCGGCGTCCGTGCCGTCATCACCCACGCCGACGTCCCCGGCTCCGGCACGCACGGGCGCCGCATCGCCGACCGGCCCGTCTTCGCCCACGACATCGTGCGCCACCACGGCGAGCCCATCGCCGCCGTCGCCGCCGACCACCCCGACACGGCACGCCTCGCGGCCGCCGCCATCGCGGTCGAGTACGAGCTCCTGGACGCCGTCACGGACCCCGAGCAGTCCTTCGGCGCCGCCCCGCTCCACCCGGACGGCAACCTGATCCGGCACATCCCGCTCCGCTACGGCGACCCCGAGGCGACCGGCGAGGTCGTCGTCGAGGGCCTGTACCGGATCGGCCGTCAGGACCCCGCGCCCATCGGGGCGGAGGCCGGGCTGGCCGTGCCGCGGCCCGACGGGGGCGTGGAGATCTACACCGCCTCCACCGACCCGCACACCGACCGCGACCTCGCCGCCGCCTGCTTCGGCCTGGAGCCCGACCGGGTGCGGGTCGTCGTCACGGGCGTCCCCGGCGCGACCTCCGACCGCGAGGACCCCGCCTTCCAGTTGCCGCTGGGCCTCCTCGCCCTGCGGACGGGCTGCCCGGTGAAACTGGCCGCCACCCGCGAGGAGTCCTTCCTCGGCCACGCCCACCGCCACCCGACCCTGCTGCGCTACCGCCACCACGCGGACGCCGAGGGCCGGCTGGTCAAGGTCGAGGCGCAGATCCTGATGGACGCCGGCGCCTACGCCGACGCCTCCTCCGAGTCCCTGGCGGCGGCCGTGGCGTTCGCCTGCGGCCCGTACGTCGTCCCGCACGCCTTCGTCGAAGGCTGGGCGGTCCGTACGAACAACCCGCCCTCCGGCCACGTACGGGGCGAGGGCGCGATGCAGGTCTGCGCCGCCTACGAGGGCCAGATGGACAAGCTCGCCGCAGCCCTCGGCATCGACGGCGCCGAACTGCGCCTGCGCAACGTCATGGCCACCGGCGACCTCCTGCCCACCGGCCAGACCGTGACCTGCCCGGCCCCGGTGGCGGAACTGCTGCGTTCCGTACGCGACTACCCGCTGCCCTCCCTCCCCAAGGACTCCCCGGAGGAGGACTGGCTGCTGCCCGGCGGCCCGGAGGGCGCGGGCGAGCCGGGTGCGGTGCGGCGCGGCGTCGGGTACGGCGTCGGAATGGTCCACATGCTCGGCGCCGAGGGCGCGGACGAGGTCTCCACCGCGACGGTGAAGGTGGTCGGCGGCACCGCGACCGTCATCTGCGCCGCCGTCGACACCGGCCAGGGCTTCGCCACCCTCGCCCGCCAGATCGTCCAGGAGGTGCTCGGCGTCGACGAGGTGGCGATGGCCCCCGTCGACACCGACCAGCCGCCGGCCGGGCCGTCGGCGCACGGCCGTCACACGTGGGTGTCGGGCGGCGCCGTGGAACGCGCCGCGAAGATGGTCCGCACCCAGCTCCTGACGCCCATGGCGCACAAGCTCGGCATGTCGACCGAGCTCCTCCAGATCTCGGACGGCCGGATCACGTCGTACGACGGCGCGTTCTCGATGTCGGTGACGGAGGCCATAGAAGGCAAGGAGCTCTGGGCGACCGCCCAGTGCCGCCCCCACCCGACGGAACCGCTGGACGGGGACGGGCAGGGCGACGCGTTCGTCGGCCTCGCGTTCTGCGCGATCCGCGCGGTCGTCGACGTGGACATCGAACTCGGCTCGGTCCGGGTCGTGGAACTGGCGGTCGCGCAGGACGTCGGCCGCGTCCTCAACCCGCGTCAGCTGGAGGCCCGTATCGAAGCGGGCGTCACCCAGGGCGTGGGCGCGGCCCTCACGGAGAACCTCCGCTCGGTCGCGGGCCTCGTACGCCACCCCGACCTGACGGGCTACGCCCTGCCGACAGCGCTGGACGCCCCCGCGGTGCGCATCGTCAAACTGGTCGAGGAGCGCGACGTGGTGGCGCCGTTCGGTGCGAAGGCGGCGAGCGCGGTCCCGGTGGTGACGACCCCGGCGGCGGTGGCCTCGGCGGTCCGCGCGGCCACGGGCCGCCCGGTGAACAGGATCCCGATCCGGCCGTCGGCGGCCGTCGCGGCGCCCAACTCCTGATTCCGCGCGGCACGTTGCGGGTGCCGCCCGACGCTAGAGTGATCACCGCGAGTGTGCGGGCGGGCGCGGGGCGTGACGGAGGGGCCGGACGTGGCGGCGGAGGCAGGATTACCCGGGGCGGGTGTGGCGGCGGGTGTGGCGGACGCGCTGACGCGGCAGGCGCGGGCCCTGGAAGTCGAGTACGCGTCGATGACCGGCTACAAGAAGCTCGTCGACGACCTGCTGAGCACGCTCGACGGCTCCGAGGCCGGCGACGCGAAACTCGCCCACGGCACCCTCCCGACGGGCACGTTGGGCAGGGGCTTCGCCGAGGCCGACGCCCTCTTCGGCGCGTACGCGGCCGTCCACCGCGCGCTCCAGGGGCTCTCCCGGGGCCTGGCGGGCCAGATCGAGGCCCTCGGCATCGCGATCCTGACGGCGGGCAAGGGCTACGGCGGCGTCGACGAGGACACGCAGCAGCGGATGCGGGACATCGTCAGGCAGGCGAAGCGGGACTACGTGCCGGAGCGCGATCCGCTGGCACGCGAGGAGCGGCGGGCGGGCGCGGGCGCCGGCCCGGGCGGCGGTAGGTCGAAGGGCAGCCTCTGATGGGGACGGACTTCGAGGGCCGCACGCACGGGCAGCTGCTGGCCATGATCGCCACCCTCGACCCGGAGACGGTCAAGGCCCGGGCCACCCAGCTGACGCACGCAGCGGCGACGATCGGGGAAATCGGCGAAAGCCTGAAGAAGCACCGGGTCGAGGGCTGGGAGGGCGAGGCCGCGCAGGCCTTCCGGGACTGGGCGAGCCGCGCGGGCAACGCCACGCTCCGCCTGTCCGAGTACGGCGCGGAGGGCGCCAGATGGCTGACCGAAGCCGCCCAGACCATGGTCGAGGTCAGGGCCAACACCCCTGCCTACGACACGACCGCCGCCGCCAACCTGGCCTCGGCCCGCGCGTTCCCCAACGACCCCGACGCCCACGAGACCGGCCTGCGCGCCCACACGAAGCTCACCGACGACCACGAACGGGCGATCCAGCAACTCACGAAGCTGGCCCAGTCTTACGAGCTATCGGCAACCCAACTGACCCGAGCGGAAATCCCCACGTTCCCTCCACCGCCGGGGGTGTTCGAGCCGAGGAGTGTCTCTGACGAGCTCTCACGAAGTCGTTCCACCGGGGGTTCAGCGGGTGGGTTCGGTTCGAACGGCTTGTCGTCCACGCTGGTCGGTGCAGAGGATGTCGCTCCGGCGAGCGAGCCCGGTTGGGTTCCCGAGCCGCGACCAGCAGGTGCGACCGTTCGCCTTCCGGCCGCCGGACTTGTGCCTTCACCCTCTGTGCAGGCGCGTGAGGTGGATCTGGTTCTGGACCACCTCGTGACGCTGCCAGAGCGAACCACGCCCCAGACTCCCCATGCCCCGGTCGGAGTAGGGGGCGTCGGCTTGGGTGGCGGGGATTCCACGGTGCACGTCCCGCCCGTCGTGCTCTCGCCGGGTGCGGGCATGTCCGGAGCTGGTGGCGAAAGGTTGCCCAACGGCAGAGCTCCGAGCGGAGGTGTCCCGGTCGGCGGCAGCTTGTCGTTCCCGCCGCGTGACACCGGCATTGTTGGCGGAAGGCCGGTTTCTCCGAGCACGCCGAGCGGGGCAATTCCGCGTGGCACGGTGATCGGCGCGGAAGCCGGCACGCATCCGGTTGGCCGTGGCGTGGGAGGAATGTTCGGCGGAGGCGTCAGCGGACCGCCCGCCACCTCGGGAGGGGGGTCGGGCCGCCGACTGGCCATGGATCCGGGTGGTGTCGTCGGCGGGCGGCAGCAGGCTGTGGCAAGCCAGCCATTTACTCAGGGAGGGTCCGGCCTCGTACGCAGCGGGATGGGCCCTGGAGCCGGAGCGATGGGGCATGCCGGTGCGGCTGCCCAAGCTCCGGGAGGGCGGCGTGGAGACCAGGGGGGTAGTCGCCCCGACCACCTAACGGAAGACGAACAGACCTGGCAGGCCAACCGTCGCGTTGTCCCGCCCGTGATCGACTGAGCGGACGGACCTTGCATCTGACGCGCATGCGAATGACGACTGCGGCCTTGATGGGTCTGCTGCTGGCCGGGGCAGCCGCGGCTCCCGCCCGTGCGCAAACCATTCGGGAGCAGCAGTGGCATCTGGACGCCATGAAGGCGGATGACATCTGGAAGATCAGCACGGGTCAAGGCGTCACCGTCGCGGTCATCGACAGCGGAGTCGGGCGAATTCCCGAGCTCGATGGGCAGGTGCTTCCCGGCAAGGACTTCGCCACAGGGCAGAAGGGCTACAAGGGTGATGAACGCGAGGACTATGAACAGCACGGCACCACCATGGCCGCAGTGATCTCCGGTTCCGGAAGACACCCGAGCGGCGACGGCGCGTTCGGGCTCGCGCCGAATGCAAAAATCCTTCCGATCCGAGTGCCTCACGAGTTGAACGACACGAGCCCGTTGTGGACAGCTGCGATTCGGTACGCGGCCGACTCCGAAGCCAAGATCATCAACATTTCCCTGGCCACCGCCAAGGACGACCCTGAACGGGCAGAGGCCGTGAAGTACGCCCTTTCCAAAGGAAAGCTGATCTTTGCTGGTGTGGGGAACGACGGCGATACGACGAACCAGGTGCTCTACCCCGCCGCGACCCCCGGCGTGGTGGGCGTCGCAGCGGTAGACGCGGACGGTGCTGCGACCAAGGAGTCACAGCACGGGCCGCAGGTTGACTTGTCGGCGCCGGGCACTGAGATCGTCACGGGCTGTGCCAAAGAGACGGGACTCTGCACGAGCCACGGGACCAGTGACGCCTCCGCGCTCGCGTCCGCGTCCGCCGCGTTGCTTTGGTCCGCTTACCCCCACTGGACGAACAACCAGGTGCTCCGGGTGCTCCTGAACACCGCCGGGAAGCCCGTCGACGGGGCTGTGCGGAACGACTACGTCGGGTACGGGGTCGTGCGGCCGCGGGTGGCCGTGCCCGCGCCCGGGGATCCCGGGCCGCCGGACGTGTACCCGTTGCCGGACCTCGCGGCGGCGGCCGGGCCGGGGCGCACGCGGGCCCCCTCGGCCGGAGCCCCGCCCCCGGAGCCCGCGCCGCGGGCGGCCGACGCCAGTGCCCCGCCCTGGATCGCGCTGGGCCTCGGAGCCTGCCTCCTCATCGGCGGGGCCGTCACCGCCGTCGCCGTACGCCGTACCCACCGCTGACCGGACCCGACACGGGAGTTCACATCATGTCGTTCGACGAGGAATGGTCCGCCGCCCGGGCCACCGCCTCCATGCGGCTCAACCAGGCCCCCGCCGGAGCCGGCAGCGCGGGCCGCCCGGACCTGGAGCTCAACCAGGACCATATCGGCGCCGTCGGCTCCGAAGCGCACAAGCTCCACTCGCGGCTCCAGACCGACGGCAAGCACGCCGCCACCGCCACCGCGGAGGCGGCCGGCGCGCTGACGAGGGAGGGTTTCGCGAGCGGTGCCGCCCTGGCGAGGGCCGGCACGCGCTGGGAGAGCCAGGTGAAGACCCTCGTCGCCGCCTGCGCCCAGATCTCCAACGGCCTGAACTACTCGCTCGCGTCACACAGCAGGGACGAGCAGCAGCTCTACGCCGCGTTCACGACATCCAAGATCGACGAGTACCTCAGGTAGGCGGCGCCCGTGGTGACGTACGAGAACGTGCTGAACGCCCCACTGGACAGGCTCCAGACGGCGGCCGGCGACTGGCAGGCGATGGCGGGCAAGCTGGGGGAGCTGGCCGAGGCCGCCCGCAACGGCATGAAGGCCAAGTCCGACAAGGCCGAGTGGAGCGGGGTCACGGCCGGCGTGGCACGGCCGTTCGTGAACAAGACGGCCAAGGAGTTCGAGGACGCCGCGAAGGCGGCCAAGGGCGTCCACCAGGCGCTCACCCAGGCGCACGCCGCCTTCAAGGCCTCGCGCGACCGGCTCAAGCGGCTCTCCGAGGTGGACGTGCCCGCCGCCGGATTCCGTGTCGACGGGAAGGGCAAGGTGCACGCCGCGCCGCTCACCACGGACGCGGAGCGCAACGCGGCCCGGCACGACCCCGACTACCAGGAAGCCCTCCGCGTCAACCTGCCGCGCTGGCAGGCGATGATCGACGCGGCGGTCGACGCCTGTGACGACACCGACCGGTCCCTCGCCCGCCTGCTCGACGCCAACGTCAGCGCGGACCACGACTTCACCGCGCCGAAGTACGCCGGACTCTCCGCCGAGCAGGCCGGCCACGCGGTCGCTCTCGCGAGCAGGGGCCGCCGCCTCTCACACACCGAACTGGTCGAACTCAACGAGCTGTTGGCGGACAACGCCAAAGTCCCCGAATTCGCCACCCGGTTCTACGCGGGACTCGGCCCCAAGGGCGCCCTCGAATTCTTCGGGCACATGGCGACCGACACCCACGCCTGGGGCCGGCTCGACGAACAGCGGCTCAAGGACGTCCAGGAACTCCAGAAGAACCTGGGCTTCAACCTCGCCACAGCCACCAGTTCCACGACCGAACCGCACCTGCCCGACAGCTACGCCCAGGAACTCCGCAGGCTCGGGACCCAGCACGTTCCGCTGGCGAAGTACGACCAGAACCCGCCGTACGGCTACCAGCTGCTCGGCGGCATCATGCGGTACGGGAACTACGACCCCAAGTTCCTGGTCCCCATCGCCGAGCACGCCACTCAAATCCATGCGAAGGACCCCGACTTCTTCAACGGGACCCGGCAGCTGAACACGCTCGGGAAGAACCTGCTCAATCCGTCCGGGACCAACGGAGCCGGATACGACCCGGTGGTCAGCTTCCTGGAGGCACTGGGACACAGCCCGGACGCGGCGAAGGTGTTCTTCGACCCGGAGCGCCCGCCGCAGGCATACCACCAGGACGGCACGGCGAAGCCGGGGCCGGCGGACCTCGGAAAGGGCGCCGACAAACAGCCGGTCAAGAGCTACCTCGACTTCTTCGCCCACGAGAAGTACGACTTCACCATCGACATGGAGGGCAGGGACCCCGCCGAACTCGACAAGATCAGGCAGTACATGCCGGACGCCCTGGGCCACGCCCTGGAAGCGGCGACGCTCGGCCACGCCTGGGACGATCCGTCACCGAAGCTGGAACGCGACGACACCTCGGCGCGCATCATGAAGGAAGTCGCCCTCAAGTACGGCGGCGACGCGGGCCTGCTCAACTCCCACGAAGCGCTCGCGGACAGCCTCGGCACCATGACCGCCGGCTACGTCGACGACATCAACCAGGCGCTCGCCGGCAACGACCCCCGTTCCCCCTTCGCCCCGAAGAACGGCGAGGACGGGCACATGGAGCTCGAACGCGGCGAAGCCCGGAAGCTGCTCAGCGCGCTCGGCCAGCACCCCGACGCCTACGCCACCGTCTCCACGGCCGAGCGGGTCTACACGACGTCGGTACTGGAGGCCCAGGTCGGCCCGGACGGCCGCGTGGACCGGGGAGCCGCACGGGAGGCGGCCCGGGTGGGCGCGGAGGTCCAGGGCATGCTCGACCAGTCGCGGGCCAACCAGGTCACGGAACACCAGGTGAAGAGGGACGAGGCCTACGACAAGGCGCTGAAGGAGCGCGGCGCGTGGATCGAGTTCGGCGCGGGAGCGACGGTCGCCGCCGGAGTCGCCTTCCTGCCGGCGACGGCCGCCGTGGGCGCGGCCGCCATCCTGGTCCCCCTCGCCGTGGAGACCGGCGGCGGGGCCCTGGAGAAGATGGCCGGGCAGGTGGTCGGAGACTGGTCCGAGGCGGCGCAGAAGCAGCACGAGGACGACGAGGAAAAGCGGCTTCGGCAGCAGGTCAACGCGATCTTCAGGTCGGGCCAGGACATGATGCTCGGGCCTTCCCAGCAGTTCATCGAGCACCACCACCTCAAGGACGGTGACGACGACCTCGCCGAGTCCATGGTGCAGGCCGCTCTGATCGGCTACGGGGTGGGCTCCGACAGAGAGGTCCAGCATGGGCACGACCCCGAGTAGCGCTCGCAGGCGGTCGGCGTGGTTCGGGGCCGTGTTCGCGGTGACGTGGGTCACCGCCTGTGGCTGGGTGGGCGATGGGTCACCGGAGGACGAGGCACCCGAGCGGGTCGTGGCGGCCGATATCTGCCACGGGCTGTTCAGAGGCCGGGCGGAGCACGCGCTCCGGACGGCCCTGCGGGCGGAGGACTTCTCGCATTCCACGGACCTGGACAGCGTGCCTGCGGCCGCTGACCTGCTGAGCCGGGAGCCTCCGGTCTCGTCTGGGGCTCGGGAGCGCCGGATCTGCACCGTATACGTGCACGAAGAGACCAGGATCGCCGAACTGACCGTGGGCGCGGAACGGGCGACGCCGGCGATCGCGGACGCGCTCCACCGCAGTGAGGGAGCGACGACGTACCGGCTGGGACGTACCGCTTGGGCGAACGAGAACAAGGGCGTCGTCTACGTCGACTGCCTCACCCCCCGCCTGCGCGGCGAGCGCCCCGCCGTTCTCGCGGTCAGTGCGTGGAACCGGACCTTTCCGTCCGGGGACGTCGCCGCGTACCGGGACGCGCACCTGTACCTCGCCCACGCGGCCGCGGTGGCGTTCGTCAGGGAGCTCGGCTGCCAGGGTGACGCGGGACTTCCGGACCGGCTGCCGGACCGGCTGGCCGCCCTGGAGGACCCGGGCCGGTAGCCGCCCGGGCCGGTAGTCGCCCCGGCCAGCGGCGTCCGGACATGCTGAAGGCCGTCCAGGGGACCTCCCGCCTCTGGACGGCCTTCAGTAGAAGCCGTGACCGGAATCGAACCGGCGTAACTCGCTTTGCAGGCGAGTCCCTCAACCACTCGGGCACACGGCTGTGGGGTGGTGCGTGGTGTTTCTCGGTGCTGGTGACGACCGTACGGGGGCTGCCGCGGGCGGGGGAAGGCCGGCGCGGGGGACGCAATACGACTGCCATGCCGCGTTCACAGACCTAGGTCGCCGGGCCGAGGCGGGATCCGCCTAATTGACAGGGTCACTCGCGGGCTACGCACCTTACTCTGGGGCGATGAGCGCCCTTGAACCCCGCGTGCCGAGCGGGCCCGAGACCACCGTGCCCGTGCACGAGCCGTCGCCGCCGCAGTCGCCGCCGGGCGGGATCCTGGAGCCGGCGTACCGGGCGCTCAGCATCGGGATGATCTCGGTGATCTTCCTGATCGCGTTCGAGGCCACCGCCGTGGCGACGGCCATGCCCGTCGCCGCGCGGGAGCTGGACGGGGTGGCGCTCTACGCCTTCGCGTTCTCCGCGTACTTCACCACCAGCCTGTTCGGCATGGTCCTGTCCGGGCAGTGGTCCGACCGGCAGGGCCCGCTGCGGCCGCTCGCCGTCGGGATCGGGGCCTTCGCCGCGGGCCTGGTGTGCTCGGGGACCGCCGGGGTCATGTGGCTGTTCGTGCTCGGGCGGGCCGTGCAGGGCTTCGGCGGCGGGCTGGTCATCGTCGCCCTCTACGTGGTGGTCAGCCGGGCGTACGAGGAGCGGCTGCGGCCCGCGATCATGGCCGCGTTCGCCGCGAGCTGGGTGGTGCCGTCGATCGTCGGCCCCCTGGCCGCCGGTACGGTCACCGAGCACCTCGGCTGGCGGTGGGTGTTCCTCGGGATACCCGCGCTCGTCATCGCCCCCCTCGTCATCGCGCTGCCCGCGATACGCCGTACCGCGTCCGGTCCCGTCGACACGGGCAAGGCGCCGGCCGCCTTCGACGGGCGGCGGATCCGGCTCGCCCTCGGCATCTCGGCGGGTGCGGGGCTGCTCCAGTACGCCGCCCAGGACCTGCGGTGGCTGTCGCTGCTGCCCGGCCTCGCGGGTGCGGCCCTGCTGGTGCCGGCCGTGCTCGGGCTGCTGCCGCGCGGGACGTACCTGGCGCGGCGCGGGCTGCCGGCCGTCGTGCTGTTGCGCGGGGTCGCGGCGGGGTCGTTCATCGCCGCGGAGAGCTTCGTGCCGCTGATGCTGGTCACCCAGCGGGGCCTGAGCCCGACCCTGGCCGGGTTCTCGCTCGCGCTGGGCGGGGTGACCTGGGCGGCCGGCTCGTGGGTGCAGTCCAAGGGCAGGACGGCGCCCTACCGCGAGCGGCTGATGGTGATCGGCATGGTGCTGGTGGCCGTGGCGATCGCGGGGGCGCCGGCGGTGCTCGTGGAGTCCGTGCCCGTGTGGACGCTCGCCCTCGCGTGGGGCGTGGGCTGCCTCGGGATGGGCCTCGTCATCGGGTCGACGAGCGTGCTGCTGCTGAAGCTGTCGCCGCCGCACGAGGCGGGCACGAACTCCGCCGCGCTCCAGATCTCGGACGCCCTGGCGAACGTGGTCCTGCTCGCCGCGGGCGGCGCCGCCTTCGCCGCGCTCGGCGGGGGAGCGGTCGGCGCCGGTCACGCCGTCGCGGGGGGCGCCTCGCATCCGGCCGCCTTCGTGGTGGTCTTCCTGCCGATGGCGGCCGTCGCCCTCGTCGGCGTCTGGGTGGCGACCCGCCTCGAACCGGCCCCGGCCCCGGCCACCGACTCCGCGCCCGCGTCCGGGCCCGCCGAAAAGTGAAGGTGCCGGTCCGGGGCGCGGAGTAGGTTCGCCGCATGAACCAGCTGATCATCACGCTGTCCGACACCGAGCGGGACGGGCTCGCCGATCTCGCCGACGCCTGCGGGCGGACGCCCGAGGAGCTCGCGCTGGACGCGGTACGGGCCCACCTGGCCGGTGAGCGGGAGCGGGTCGGGGCCGAGGCCGCCCGGCTGGCGGGCGCGCACGCGCCGCTGCTGCGGAGGCTGGGGCAGTGAGCGCCGTCCGCCACCTCACCCTCACCGAGGTCCTCGACCTGGCCCGGCACGCCTGCCTGGCCCAGGACCAGTCCGTCGAGCTGCGTGCGCCCGGCCTGCTGGAGTCGGCGGTGCACCGGCCGCGGGCCCGGATGTTCGGGACCCCGGCCTACGAGGACGCGTACGAGCAGGCGGCCGCGCTGCTCCACGGCATCGCGACGAACCACCCCCTGGTCGACGGGAACAAGCGGACCGCGTGGCTCGCCGCCGCGACCTTCCTCGCCGTGAACGGGGTGGACCTCGCGGGCGCCGATCAGGAGGCCGCGTACGGGCTGGTCATCGACGTCGCGGCCGGTCACGTCTCCGATGTCGCCGCGATCGCCCGGCGGTTGCGCGATTTGTGACGCGTACACGGCGGGCCGGAAGGCGTCCCGTGTGACGCTCGCCGCACCCGCCGAGGTCACGGGCCTGTCCCTCCGCGAGGGGCGGGCCCGGGCCGGTAGGGTGGCCCGGTTGTCCTACGTACGACCGCGGATGACCGCGTTACGACCGCGACCCGCGACCGAGACGAACCGGAGACCGTGACTACTACCGCCTCCCACCACCTCTCACCCGCCTTCCCCGGCCGCGCGCCGTGGGGCACCGCCAGCAAGCTGCGTGCCTGGCAGGAGGGTGCCCTGAACCGGTACCTGGAGAAGCAGCCGCGTGACTTCCTCGCGGTCGCGACCCCCGGCGCCGGCAAGACGACCTTCGCGCTGACCCTGGCCTCCTGGCTGCTGCACCACCACGTGGTGCAGCAGGTGACCGTGGTCGCGCCGACCGAGCACCTGAAGAAGCAGTGGGCCGAAGCCGCCGCCCGGATAGGCATCCGCCTGGACCCGGAGTACTCGGCCGGGCCGCTGAGCAAGGACTACCACGGCATCGCCGTGACCTACGCGGGCGTCGGCGTGCGCCCGATGCTGCACCGCAACCGCTGCGAGCAGCGCAAGACCCTGGTGATCCTCGACGAGATCCACCACGCGGGCGACTCCAAGTCCTGGGGCGAGGCCTGCCTGGAGGCCTTCGACCCGGCGACCCGCCGCCTGGCCCTGACCGGTACGCCGTTCCGGTCCGACACGAACCCGATCCCCTTCGTCACGTACGAGGAGGGCAACGACGGGATCCGCCGGTCCTCGGCCGACTACACCTACGGCTACGGCAACGCCCTCGGCGACGGCGTCGTCCGGCCCGTGATCTTCCTGTCCTACAGCGGGAACATGCGCTGGCGGACGAAGGCGGGCGACGAGATCGCCGCCCGGCTCGGCGAGCCCATGACCAAGGACGCCATCTCCCAGGCCTGGCGCACGGCGCTCGACGCCCGCGGCGACTGGATGCCGAACGTGCTGCGCGCCGCCGACCAGCGCCTGACGGAGGTCAGGAAGGGCATCCCCGACGCGGGCGGCCTGGTGATCGCCTCCGACCAGGACTCGGCGCGCGCGTACGCCAAGCTGATCCGCGAGATCACGGGGACGAAGGCGACCCTGGTGCTCTCCGACGACACCGGCGCCTCCAAGAACATCGACACCTTCAGCGGGAACGACGACCGCTGGATGGTCGCGGTCCGCATGGTGTCCGAGGGCGTCGACGTCCCGCGCCTCGCGGTCGGCGTGTACGCGACGACGATCTCGACGCCGCTGTTCTTCGCGCAGGCCGTCGGGCGCTTCGTGCGATCGCGCAGGCGCGGCGAGACCGCGTCCGTGTTCCTTCCGACGATCCCCTACCTCCTCGGCTTCGCCAACGAGATGGAGGTCGAGCGCGACCACGTCCTCGACAAGCCGAAGAAGCAGGGCGAGGAGGACCCGTACGCCGAGTCCGAGAAGGAGATGGACGAGGCGAACAAGCTGGAGGACGAGGACCTCGCCGAGGACGAGCAGATGTCGTTCGAGGCGCTGGAGTCCGACGCGGTCTTCGACCGGGTCCTCTACGACGGCGCCGAGTTCGGCATGCAGGCCCACCCCGGCAGCGAGGAGGAGCAGGACTACCTCGGCATCCCCGGGCTGCTGGAGCCGGACCAGGTGCAGATGCTGCTCCAGAAGCGGCAGTCGCGGCAGATCGCGCACAGCCGGCGCAAGCCGGACGCGGAGGCGGACCTGCTGGAGCTGCCGGCCGACCGGCGGCCGGTGGTCTCCCACAAGGAGCTGCTGGAACTGCGCAAGTCGCTGAACACGATGGTCGGCGCGTACGTCCACCAGAGCGGCAAGCCGCACGGGGTGATCCACACCGAGCTGCGCCGGGTGTGCGGCGGTCCGCCGAGCGCGGAGGCGACGGCGGGGCAGCTGCGGGAGCGGATCAAGAAGGTCCAGGAGTGGGCCACGCGGATGCGGTAGCCGCCGCCGTCACCGTTGCGGTGGGAGAACGTGGAGCGGGGTCCGTGCGCGGTGCGCACGGACCCCGTTCTCGTGGTGCCTACCGCTTACGCGGTGGTACGGCGACGACGGCCGGTGCCGGCGACCAGGGCCGCACCCATGGCGAGCGCGACGCCGGCGCCACCGAGGGCCCAGCTGGTGGCCGCGTCGGTACCGGTCTCGGCGAGCTCGCCGCCCGCGTTGACGGTGCCACCGTTGTTGGTGGTGCCGCCGTTGTTGCTGTTGTCGACGATCGGCGTGGTGGAGGTACCGCCGTTCGGCTTGGTGCCGGTGTTGCCGCCGCCGTTGCCGGCGGAGACGATCTTCGACTCGGCCCAGACGGTCTCGGACCAGACGTCCTCGTCCACGTTGCTGCCGCCGGCCGCCGCGATGGCGATGTCGCCCTTGGGGGCGCCGGTGCCGAACTTCACGCGGACGTCGAGCTTGATCTTGCCCGCCGGGATCTGCAGGTCGTCGGTCAGCAGCGCGACCGGGGTGCCACCGTCGTCGATGATCTCGACCGAGTGCCAGGTGCCGTTCCAGAAGACCTGGACCTGGACGTCCTTGCCCTTGAGCTTGCCGGCCTGGTCGGCGACGGCGAGGACGAGCACGTAGCTCTCCTGCGGCTTGTTCTTCGAGTTGTCGACCGCGACGGAGAACTTCGTCCAGGTGCCGGCCTTGAAGGTGGCCGGGACGTCCTTGAGCTCCAGGACGGGGCCGGTCGCGGCCAGGTCCTCGTCCTCCAGGTCCAGCTCGGCCTCGTCGGCGACGGGCTTGGCGTCCGGGGTGGCCGGAGCCGGCTTGGCGTCCGGCGTGGCCGGGACGACCGGCGGGACGACGGGCGGCGCGACCGGCACGACGGGCGCGACCGGCACGACGGCCGGGGTCTCGGCCGGGGCCTCGACGGCCTTCTCGGCCGGAGCCTCGGCGGCGGGCTTCGCCGCGGCGGGGGCCTCGGCGGCCGGGGCCTCCGGGGCCGGGGCCGCGTCCGGCGTGGTGACGGCGGTCGGCTGGGCCTCGTCGGCCATCGCCGGCGTCGCCATGAGGACGGTCGGACCCACCACGGCGGCGGCGGCCACGACGGCCATGCGCTTCAGGTTCACTGTTGCTTCTCTCCCCTAAGTGAGCTCAAGGCCTGTGGCCCGCCCACCCCCAACATCTTTTTGAACGTGATCAGAGTAATGGCCGTGTAAAGCGGTTTTCGGCGGATGATCATTACGAATTGATACATGCGTGCGGAGTAAACGACGCAAATCGGCGGTAGGCGCCCGGATTCTGGACGAGGCCTTCCGCTGAGCGGACCCGCTCGCTACTGTCCCCGCATCGAACGCCCCGTGGCAGCGCCGCCGCGGGAGCGCAGCCGGTGCCATGGCCGCTACCGGCGGCCTCTCCGTGCGTCGCCGAGGGACCGGCAGCGCTCCACCCCGTGAGAGTCACCGCCGCCCACCGAAAGAGGGAGAGGCGTCGTGACCGCGGAAACCTCCCAGACTCTCGACCGAGGGCTCAGGGTCCTCAAGCTGCTCGCCGACACCGACCACGGTCTGACTGTCACCGAGCTCTCCAACCGGCTCGGTGTGAACCGAACCGTCGTCTACCGCCTGCTCGCCACCCTCGAACAGCACGCCCTGGTCCGCCGCGACCTCGGTGGCCGCGCCCGCGTCGGGCTCGGCGTGCTGCGCCTGGGACGTCAGGTCCACCCCCTCGTACGCGAGGCGGCCCTGCCCGCCCTCAGGTCGCTCGCCGAGGACATAGGCGCCACCGCGCACCTGACCCTCGTCGACGGCACCGAGGCGCTGGCCGTGGCCGTCGTCGAGCCGACCTGGACCGACTACCACGTCGCCTACCGGGCCGGCTTCCGCCACCCGCTGGACCGCGGTGCGGCCGGGCGGGCCATCCTGGCCGCCCGTCAGGGCGCGCTCATCGAGCCCGGATACACCCTCACGCACGGCGAGCTCGAAGCGGGCGCCAGCGGCGCGGCCGCCCCGCTCGTCGGCATCACCGGCCTGGAGGGCAGCGTCGGCGTCGTCATGCTGGCCGACGCCGTGCCGGAGCGCGTGGGCCCGCGCGTGGTCGACGCCGCCCGCGAGGTCGCCGACGCCCTCCGCTGAGCCGTACGCCACACCGGCCGCGACACCCGGTCAGCCGGAGCCGGGCCCCCGTACGCGGGGGCCCGGCTCGGCCGTGCCGGGACCCGTGAGTCCGGCCCCGGCTCCGCCGTGCCGGGCCCGGGCGCGGGGTGCGGGCGGGCCGGGTCGGTAGATTGGCCGGGTGCTCTCACGCCTCACACGTCTGCCGCGCCCCGCCGCCCTCGCCGTCTGCGCCGCGCCCGTCCTCGGGCTGTTCGCCGTCGCGGCCCTCGCGCCGCTGCCCTTCGTGGTCGCCGTACCCGGGCCCACGGCCGACGTGCTGGGCTCCGACCAGGGCAAGCCCGTCATCTCGGTCAGCGGCGCCCCGGTCCGCGAAACCAAAGGTCAGCTGCGCATGACCACCATCCGGGCCACCGGCCCGTCCTCGACGATGAGGCTGCACGAGCTCGTCGAGTACTGGTTCAGGACCGACCAGGCGGTGATGCCCCGGGAGGCGGTGTACCCCTCGGGCGGAAGCGACAAGGAGATCGAGGAGCACAACCTGGAGGAGATGACCAAGTCCCAGTCGGCCGCCGCCCAGGCCGCACTCGGCTTCCTCCACAAGGACCCGAAGGACGTGAAGGTCGAGCTCAACCTCGCCGACGTCGGCGGCCCGAGCGCCGGACTCCTCTTCTCCCTCGGCATCGTCGACAAGCTCGACGGCGACGGCAGCGGCGCGGACCTCACCGGCGGCCGCAGCATCGCCGGTACGGGCACCATCGACGCGGCCGGGAAGGTCGGGGCGGTCGGCGGGGTGGGCCTGAAGACCCAGGCCGCCAAGCGCGACGGGGCGAGCGTGTTCCTCGTACCGGCGGCGGAGTGTTCCGACGCCCAGGCGGACCTGCCCGAGGGGCTGCGGCTGATCCCCGTCACTTCGCTGACGGACGCCGTGAACGCGCTGCGGGGACTGAACCGGAACGAGAAGGTTCCGTCCTGCTGATCCCCGCCGGATCGCGGTCGAGGCCGCGCCAGGACGGGAAGAGCAGGGGCGACAGGGTGGTCAGCACGTAGGTGCCGCCGAAGAGGAGCAGGGCCGTCGTCACGCCGAAACCGTCGACGAGCAGGCCCGCGGCGAGCCCGCCCATCGGCATGGCCAGTTCGGAGCCGGCCGTGCTCACGCCGGCGACCCGGCTGCGCAGTTCGTCGGGCACCTTCTCGTAGAGGACCGTGGTCAGGATCGGGTTGAGCACGCCCGCGCCCAGGCCGGCCAGGGCCATGGTCACCGCGAGCGGCAGCGGGGTGTCGGTGAAGGCGGCGACCACGTACCGGGTGCCGCCGGAGACCAGGAAGGCCGCCGCGAACACCGTCCGGCGGGGGAAGCGCTCGCCCCACGCCCCGTAGAGCAGGGCCCCCAGCAGCGCGGAGCCGCCGAAGAGGGACACCATGAGGCCGAGGGCGGTGGGGCCGCCGAGGGCCTCGTCGCCGTGGACCGGGAGCAGCACCGAGGACCAGCCCTGGTCCAGCCCGTTGGTCACCATCACCATGAGGGTGATGCCCGCCAGCAGTCGCGAGCGGGCCAGGAAGCCCCAGCCTTCGGCCAGTTCGGCCCGGTACGAGGCGAACGAGACCTTCTCGGCGGTGCGTTGGGGCTCGGCGGCCGGGACTCCGCGCAGGAAGGCGGTGACCAGCAGCGCGGAGGCGGCGAAGGTGGCCGCGTCCACCAGCAGGACGGTCTCGGCGCCGAAGGCGGCGATCAGCAGGCCGGCCACGGCGGCGCCGGCCATCCGGGCCCCGCGCGAGACGGCGTCGTAGAGGCTCGCCGCGCGGGGGACGCTGGTACCGGCGTGTTCGGCGAGGCTGGGGAGCAGGACGTGGCGGGCGGTCAGGCCCGGGGTGTGCACGAGGCCGCTGACGGCCATCAGCGCGCACAGCATCCAGAACTCCAGCAGGTCCGCGTGGTGCAGCAGCGGGACCGCGCCGACGGACAGGGCGCAGACGAGGTCGGAGGCGGCGGAGACCCGGCGGCGGCCGATCCGGTCGATGACGGGGCCGCCGACGAGCGCGGCGACCACGACGGGCAGGGTGGCGCAGAAGGCGACGATCCCGGCCCGGCCGGCGCTTCCCGTGGTCTGGAGCACGAACCACGGGACGCCGATCAGGGTGAGCGAACTTCCGGCGGTGGAGATCGTGTTGGCGGCCAGGACGGCCGCGAAGGGCCGTCGGTTCACGCGGTGTGCTGCCGGACGCGGGTGTGGACGTGGGCCGGCTGCATCAGCCGGATCCCGGCGGCCACCAGGGCCTCGCCGAGCCGGTTGCGCAGGGCGGGCACTGCGGGGGCGGCGGCGGGGGCCGCGTCGTGGGCGAGGCGCCAGGCGTCGGCCTCGGCGGTCAGTTCGGCGGCGCGGGCGGCGTGGGTCAGGGCGTGGTCGAAGGCGTGCACGGCAGGAACTCCTTCTGGGGAGGGCGGGACCGGGGGAGGGGCGGGACCGGGGCGGGGCGAGGGCGGGGGCGGGTTACGAGGGGTCGCGGCGCGGGAGCGTGTGCGAGTGGATCCGGACCGTCTCCGCGCCCTCGGCGGGCGGCAGGTCCCGGTAGCTGTTGATCACCTCGTGCACCTTGTGGATCAGGTCGAGGGTCTGCTCGGGCGTCAGGCGCAGCGTGAAGTCGCTGAGGTCCGAGGCGGTGCGCCATTCCTTGGTCCAGTTGTGGGCGTCGCCGATCCAGGTGTTCGCCTCCTGGGCGTGGATCGTGGCGATCTCGTGCAGGAAGGCGTCGGCGGCGCCCCGCGTCTCGGGGTTGTCGTCGTACATCAGCGTCTCGTCGAAGCGGGTGCCGTCGTGGGAGGCCTTCCACCAGCGCTCGCGGCCCTTGCCGTGTTCGGGCGCGTCCTCGACGAACCCGTGCGCGGCGAGCTGCCGCAGGTGGTAGCTGGTGGCCCCGCTGGACTCCCCGAGGCGCTCCGCCAGTTGGGAGGCGGTGGCCGGCCCGTTCAGCCGCAGCGCCGCGAGCATGCGCATCCGCAGGGGGTGGGCGAGGCCGCGCAGGGAGCGGGCGTCCAGGGTGCGGACGGTGGGCTGCGGCGGCTGCTGCGGGTCTTCCGCGTTCTTTTCGGGCATGGCTCAACCATAGAGTTGCAAAGGCATCTCTGCAAGGAGTTCTTTGCAAAGGGTTCTTTGGAACTCCGGGTTCCGGATCGGGCGGCCCTCAGTCGTCTGCCGCCGCCTGCTCCACCAGCGGGATGATCCGCAGCGGTACCGGGTTCTCCATCACGATCGCCGTCGAGGCCCGCACGATCCCCTCGAAGCCGACGACCCGGTCGATCACCCGCTGGAGGTCGGCGTTGGAGCGGGCCACGAGCCGGCACAGCATGTCCCCGTGCCCCGTGGTCGTGTGCAGCTCCAGCACCTCCGGCACCCCGTCCAGGTGGGCCCGTACGTCCGAGCCCTGCCCCTGCTTGATCTCCAGCGTGGCGAAGGCCGTCACCGGATAGCCGAGGGCCGCCGGATCGACCTGCGGGCCGAAGCCGCGGATGACGCCGTTCGACTGGAGCCGGTCCAGGCGCGCCTGCGCCGTGCCGCGCGCCACCCCGAGCCGGCGCGAGGCCTCCAGTACGCCGATCCGCGGCTCGCGGGCGAGCAGGACGATGAGCCGGCCGTCGAGCTCGTCGATTCCCATGGGGTTCCTCCCGGCGCTCCGGAGCTGGTCATACTGCACAGATCTTTCAGTCATCCTGGGGCTGCGCTGGGCATGTTGTACAGCGGAAATGGAAACTATTGCGCAGCTTGTGGAAGGGCGGGACTCTGCGCTCATGACTGAGTCTCTGGCGAACCTCGAAATCACCCCGCACACCGCGCGTGAGGCAGACCCCTTCCCGGTGAAGGGCATGGACGCGGTCGTCTTCGCCGTCGGCAACGCCAAGCAGGCCGCGCACTACTACTCGACCGCATTCGGCATGAAGCTCGTGGCCTACTCCGGACCGGAGAACGGCAGCCGCGAGACCGCCAGCTACGTCCTCACCAACGGTTCGGCGCGCTTCGTCCTGACCTCGGTCATCAAGCCGAGCACGGATCACGGCCGCTTCCTGGCCGAGCACGTCGCCGAGCACGGCGACGGGGTCGTCGACCTCGCCATCGAGGTCCCGGACGTCCGCGCCGCGTACGAGTACGCCGTCGCGCAGGGCGCCCGCGGCCTGGACGAGCCGTACGAGGTCAAGGACGAGCACGGCACGGTCGTCCTCGCCGCGATCGCGACGTACGGCCAGACCCGCCACACGCTCGTCGAGCGCGGCGACTACACCGGCCCCTACCTGCCGGGCTACGTCGCCGTCGAGCCGATGGTCGCCGCGCCCGCCAAGCGGACCTTCCAGGCCATCGACCACTGCGTCGGCAACGTGGAACTCGGCCGCATGAACGAGTGGGTCGCGTTCTACAACAAGGTCATGGGCTTCACGAACATGAAGGAGTTCGTGGGCGACGACATCGCGACCGAGTACTCGGCGCTGATGTCCAAGGTCGTCGCGGACGGCACCAAGAAGGTCAAGTTCCCGATCAACGAGCCGGCGATCGCGAAGAAGAAGTCGCAGATCGACGAGTACCTGGAGTTCTACGGCGGCCCCGGCGTCCAGCACATCGCCCTCGCCTCGAACGACATCGTCGCGACCGTGCGCACCATGCGCGCGGCGGGCGTCCAGTTCCTGTCCGTCCCGGACAGCTACTACGACACCCTCGGCGAGTGGGTCGGCGACACCCGCGTGCCGATCGACGAGCTGCGCGAGCTGAAGATCCTGGCCGACCGCGACGAGGACGGCTACCTGCTGCAGATCTTCACCAAGCCGGTGCAGGACCGCCCGACGGTCTTCTTCGAGATCATCGAGCGCCACGGCTCGATGGGCTTCGGCAAGGGCAACTTCAAGGCCCTGTTCGAGGCGATCGAGCGCGAGCAGGAGAAGCGCGGCAACCTGTAGGCGACCGCGTACGGCGCGCCCGGCGCGCCGGCAGCGTCCGAGGGTCCCGCCCCCGGCCCCGCCCTCCGGCGGGGGCGGGGGCGCCCCCGCGTCCAGGACGTCGGGGCGTCGGGGCGTCAGCGGTCAGCCGGCCGAGGGGGCGGGCTTCGGCGCCGGCTTCCCCGCCCCGGGCTTCTCCGGGCCCGGCTTCCCCGCCCCGGGCTTCTCCGGGCCCGGCTTCCCCGCCCCGGGCTTCTCCGTCCCCGGCTTCGCCGCCTCGGCCTTGTCCGCGTCCGGCTTCGCCGCCTCGGGCTTCGCCGCCTCCGGCTTCGGGCGCAGCTTCGGCATCTCCGGGGCCACCCACGGCGTGCGCGGCTGCATGTTCTCCGGGCCGCCCGGCGCCGGCTGCCCGATCGTCTCCAGGGCCTGCTTCGCCAGCGGACCCCGTACCGGGGAGAAGGCCGGGTTCGTCCGCAGCGCCTCCTGGAGGTACCGGCGGGCCGCCGCCTCGTCGCCCAGGCCCCGCTCGATCATCGCCCGGTGGTAGGAGAAATCGGCGTTCCGCAGCCCCAGTTCGGTGGCCTTCTTCGCGTACTCCAGCGCCGCCTGGTCATCGCCCACCCGGTGCAGGGCCCACCCCAGCGCGTCCGCGACCTGCACGCCCTTGTGCCGGGCCCACTCCGCCGTCAGCCGGCGCACCGCCGCCGACGGATCGCCGTGGTCCGCCTCGTACAGGCCGAGCACCAGCTCCTCGTTCACCCCGTGGGAACCGCCCCGCGCCGCCAGCACGGCCAGCGACTCGTACGGGGCGCGCGCCTCGTCCTCCCGGCCCAGCGACTGCAGCAGTTCGCCCAGTTCCAGCGCCAGCCGCGGCGCCGGGGTCCGCCCGAGCGCCAGCCGGTAGTCCCGTACCGCCTCCCCGGAGCGGCCCAGCGCGGCCAGGGTCCGGGCCCGTCCGCCCAGCGCGTCCGCCTGCGCCGGGTCCGTGCGCAGCGCGGCCTCGAACTGCCGCATCGCCTCCGCCGTCTCGCCGCGCTCCCAGGACATCTCCCCGAGCCGGTACAGCACGTACGCCTTCTCCGCGGGCGCCTTCGCCGCGCCCGCCGCGTGCTCCAGCTGCATCACCGCGTCCTCGCGCCAGCCCCGGTCCCGGTACACCTGCGCGGCCCTCAGGTGCGCGGCCAGGCCCGGCCGGAGCTCCGACAGCCGCTCCATGGCCTTCTCGGCGGCCTTGTAGTCGCCGAGGCCCGTGTACGCGTCCACCAGGACCGGGTACGCCGTCCAGCGCCGCGGCGCCTGCGCCCGCACCAGCTCGCCCCACTTCTTGCCCGTCCCGAAGTCCCGCCGGGCGTTGGCCAGCGCCCCCATGCCCGTCATCGCGTCGAAGTTGCCCTTCTCCGCGGGCCGGACCTCCAGCGACCGCTTGAGGGCCTTCTCCGCCTTCGGGAACCAGGCCGGATCGGCCGTGCGCCGCGACTGCTCCAGGTACGCCGACCCGAGCACCGCCCACGAAGCCTCGTCGTCCGGATGACCCGCGACCCACTGCTCCCGGTCCGCCACCAGCGCCGTCAGGTCCACCGCCGCCGGCGGGGCGCCCATGCCGACCGCCGAGGCGGCCCGCTCGCTGGGCCCCGGCGGGCGCGCGTCGTCGGCCGTACGGGCCGGGCGGATCAGCAGGGCACCGGCGATCAGGACCACGGCGACCGCGGCCGCCACGACCGTCTTGCGGCCGGTGAAGGTCACGGGCGGCGCGGGCTGGTGCGTTTCCTCGTCGATACGGTCCATGAGGTCACTGTGCGTCAATATGAAGAGCCCGCCGAGGTGTCCGAAGCCGGTCGCGGCCGTGTTCACACCGATGGCCCCGGCTGCCACGCTGGCCCCATGGATGATGACCTCTCCGCACGGCTCGTCGCGCGCCTCGCCGAAGGACTCCCTTCCGAGGCCCTGCTCACCGACCCCCAGGTGACCGCCTCCTACGCCACCGACATGGCCAGCTTCTGCGCCGCCGGCACCCCGGCCGCCGTCGTCCTGCCCCGGACCACCGAACAGGTGCAGCACGTCCTGCGCACCGCCACCGCCCTACGGGTCCCCGTCGTCCCCCAGGGCGCCCGTACGGGCCTGTCGGGAGCCGCCAACGCCAGCGACGGCTGCATCGTGCTGTCGCTGGTCAAGATGGACCGCATCCTGGAGATCTCCGCCGTCGACCGGATCGCCGTCGTCGAGCCCGGCGTGGTCAACGCCGTGCTCTCGCGGGCCGTCGCCGCCCAGGGCCTGTACTACCCGCCCGACCCCTCCAGCTGGGAACAGTGCACCATCGGCGGGAACATCGGCACCGCCTCCGGCGGCCTGTGCTGCGTCAAGTACGGGGTCACCGCCGAGTACGTGCTCGGCCTCGACGTCGTCCTCGCCGACGGGCGGCTCCTGCGCACCGGCCGGCGCACCGCCAAGGGGGTCGCCGGATACGACCTGACCCGGCTCTTCGTGGGCTCCGAGGGGAGCCTCGGCGTCGTGGTCCGGGCCGTCCTCGCCCTGCGGCCCGCGCCGCCCCGCCAGCTGGCGCTGGCCGCGGAGTTCCCCTCCGTCGCCGCCGCCTGCGCGGCCGTGTGCGCCGTCATGGAGGCGGGCCTCGCGCCCTCGCTGCTGGAGCTGATGGACCGTACGACCGTCCGCGCCGTCAACGCCCTCGGGAAGATGGGCCTGCCCGAGAGCACCGAGGCCCTGCTGCTGGCCGCCTTCGACACCCCGGACGCCGCCGCCGGGCTCGCGGCCGTCGGCGGGCTGTGCACGGCCGCCGGGGCCACCGCCGTCGTGCCCGCCGAGGACGAGGCGGAGTCCGAACTGCTGCTCCAGGCCCGGCGGATGTCCCTGACCGCGCTGGAGGCGCTGCGCCCCGCGACGATGATCGACGACGTGTGCGTACCGCGTTCCCGGCTCGCCGAGATGCTCGACGGGACGGCCGCCATCGCCCGCGCGTACGACCTGCTCATCGGCGTCTGCGCGCACGCGGGCGACGGCAACACCCACCCCGTCGTCTGCTTCGACCCCGCCGACGAGGACGAGGCGCGGCGGGCCCGCGAGTCCTTCGACGCGATCATGGCCCTCGGCCTGGAACTGGGCGGCACCATCACCGGTGAACACGGCGTCGGCGTCCTGAAGAAGGAGTGGCTGGCCCGTGAACTGGGCCCGGTCGGACTGGAGGTGCAGCGCGGCGTCAAGCGGGCCTTCGATCCGCTCGGCCTGCTGAACCCCGGCAAGCTCTTCTGACGGCCCGGCCCCGGCGGTCCCTCGCGCCGCGGCCGGCCCGCGGCCCCGCGTCACAGGTCCCCGTCGGCCGACTCGTCCGAGGGCCACGGGTCCCGCAGCCACAGGTCGTCGGCCGGGGTCGGGGTGAGCAGCTCCGCCAGCGCCGCGTCCAGGCCGAGCCGGTCGGCCTCGGTCCCCGGCGGGACCACGCGCAGGGTCCGCTCCAGCCAGGCCGACACGGAACCGGCCGGGGCCTCCAGCAGGGCGTCGCCGTCGGGGGAGCTGAGGGCCATGCACAGGACGGCCTTGTTGTCGATCTTCGTGGGCCAGATCCGGACGTCCCCGTGGCCGCAGGGACGGAACACCCCCTCGACGAGCAGCTCGCGGGCGAACGTCCAGTTGACGGGGGTGCTGGAGCCGGTGTGGAAGGTGATGTGCACCGCGAACGGATCGTCGGTGAGGTAGAGCAGGCGGGCGGGGACGGGGACGCTGCGCTCGGGGGACAGGACCAGCTTGAGTTCCAGCTCGCGCTCGATGACGGGGTGGTGCATGACGGCCTCACTTCGGTGCGTTCGAATCCTGGCGCGGGGCCTGACCGGGCCCCACACCCGCAGAGAGCGCGCGGGGGCCCGGTCATGACGCGACTTCGGACGGGAATCCGCGGAATGGCCTAAATCTGTCGGGTGACCGAAAAGCGACGGCCGGGGCCGGGATGGGTGCGGGGCGGGGCGAATAAGAGCGCGAGGTTCGCCCGAAGGCTTGGAATCTCCCGTTACCGGACCTGTCGGGAGGGGGTTCTTGGCTATGGTCCTCCCCTTGGGTCCTCCCCTGCACAAGCCTCAAGCCACGATCGGAGTTGGGGACATTGACGGCCTCCCCTGGTGACGGCGAGCACGCTGCCCGCGAGGGCTACTACCCCGACCCGTCCATCCCCGGGTACGTCCGGTACTGGAACGGCGCCGCCTGGGTTCCGGGTACGAGCCGCCCCGCCGCCCCCGCGGACGAGACCGGGCCGGTGTTCCTCGACCAGACCTCCGTGACCGAGGCGCTGCCCGAACCGGACCCCGAACCCGTGCCCCGGCACGCGCCGCCGGGCTGGCAGGCCGACCCCGCGCACCAGGCCGGCTTCGGCGGACCCCGCGACGTCCGCGTGTCCTGGGGCGGGCCGGCCGACCCGGAGCCCGAGCGCCGGCCGGCCGGCATCTCCCTGGCCCGGAGCAGGGAACAGGCCGCCGCCCAGGCCCCGGCCGCCTTCGCCCCGGCCCCCGCCCCCGCCCCCGCCCCCGCCCCGGCCGCCTTCGCCCCGGCTCCGGCCACCGGCCCCCCGGCCCCCGCGCCCGCCCCGGCCCCCGCTCCCGCCCCCGCTCCGGCCGCCGCGGCCGCTCCGCTCGCCGCCGCCCCGGCTCCCGCCCGGCGGCTGCCGGGACAGGCCGCCGCCGAGAGCGTGGGCATCCTCTCGGCCCGCCCGCCCGCCTGGCCCGACGCCCCCGGCGGGGGAGCGGCGTCCGGACTGACCTCGTCCTGGCCCGAGGCGGCCCCCGCCCGGTCCGCCACCCCGCGCAGCGCCCCGCCGGAGCACGCCCGCCCCGCCGCGCACCGGTCCGCCGCCCCGGCCCCGGCGGCCGCCTTCCCGGCCGCGCCCCGGGACGAGGAGGTCCGCCCCGACCGCCCGGCCGCGCCCGGGACCCGCCCGGCGGAGCCCGCGCCATGCTCCCCGGCCCCCGCGGCGCCCCGTGAGGAGCGGCCCCGCCCGGCCGTCCCCTGGGACGACGAGGCCCGCCGCGAGCCGGCCCCGGGGCAGGAGGCCCCCGCGCCCCGGCGCCGCCCCACCCTCCCGGAGAACCCGGCGCCGGCGGCGGCCGTGCCCGGGCCCGCCGCGACCCGGGCCGTCTTCGAGCGCATGGCCGAGCGCGCCGTACGCCCCGCCGGCCTGGTCCGCCGGGGCATGGCCCGCGCCCTGGACACCCTCGTCCTCGCCGCCGCCGCGGCGGGCGCCGCCGTACCCCTCGTCCCCCGGGTGACCGGCCACCTCCAGACCAAGGTCGACGCCGCCCGGGGGAGCGGGCGCACCACCACCGTCTGGCTCCTCGACGCCACCACCACCGGCTACGCGTGCCTCCTCCTGGCCGCCGTCCTGCTCTTCGGGCTGCTCTACGAGGTGCTCCCGACGGCCCGTTGGGGCCGCACCCCGGGCAAGAAGCTGTTCGGCGTCCGCGTCCTGGCCGTCGCCACCCTCCGCCCGCCCACCTTCGGCGCGGCCCTGCGCCGCTGGCTCGTCGGCGCCCTCCTCGGCCTGCCGGGCAGCCTGCGCTGCCCCTTCGACCGGACCCGCCGTCAGGCCTGGCACGACAAGGCGGCGGGCACGTACGTGGCCCGGTAGGAAGGGCCCCGTCGTCAGGGTGGCGCAGTCCCTCCCCCGGACGGACGCGGTCCCGTTGCGGGCCGGGCGGGGCCGGGTTCGACTCGGGCCATGAGCACCGACCAGCCGCCGCCGGGCCAGCCGCCCGAGGACGACCCGTTCCTCAAGAAGCCCCAGGAACCGACGCCTCCGTCGGGCGGTTCGCCGTACGGCTCGCCGCCCCCCGGTGGCGGCGGGTATCCGCCCCCGCCGCCCCCCGGCGGTGCGGGCGGCGGGGGATACCCGCCCCCGCCGCCGCCCCCGTACGGCGGCGGCGATCCCTACGGCGGCGGTGGCGGCTACGGCATGCCCGATCCGCTCGCGGGGATGCCCCCGCTCGCCGACTTCGGCAAGCGGCTCGCGGCGCGCGTCATCGACGTGCTCATCGTCGGGGTTCCGCTGTACCTGATCCAGCTGCCCTTCAACACCCGCCGGTACATGGTCGACACGGACCGCGGCGAGGACGCCACGGAGGTCATCACGCGGTCGTACAGCGGCACCGGTCTGCTGTGGACGCTGATCTCGATCCTCGCGTTCGTCGGCTACGACTGGTGGTTCACCAAGAAGAACGGCCAGACCATCGGCAAGAAGGCGATGGGCCTGCGCACCGCGATGCTCAACGACGGCAGCGTGCCGCCCTCCAACGCCGCGCTCGGCCGGGCCGCGCTGCTGTGGATCCCGACCCTGATCTGCTGCCTGTGCCTGTGGCCGCTCGCGCTGATCGTGTCGATGCTCATCGACAAGCCGTACAAGCAGGCCCTGCACGACAAGGTGGCCAAGACCGTGGTGGTCAGGTCGGCCTGAGCCGCCGTACGCGCGCCGGAGCGGGCGGCCGTCCCCGAAGAGGGGGGCGGCCGCCCGCTTCCGTGCGCCCGGGCCCGGTGGCGGTCGGGTCCGGAGGCACCGGCTCTCAGTGGTGTACGGGGTGCTCGGCGCCCGCCTTCGCGGGCCCGGCCGCCGGAGCGGCTGCCTCCGGGGCGGCTGCCTCCGGGGCGGCCTGACGCCCGGTCCGGGCGGCGTGCCGGCCGCGCCGGCGGGGCACCGGCACGGTCAGCGCGACCAGCAGACCGAGGCCGAGCGCGGCGGCGGAGATGACGGCGACACCGAGGCCCGTGCTCGTCTGCGAGAGCAGCAGCATGGCGATCGTCGACACGACGACGGTGGCGGACCCGTAGGCGAGCTGTGCGGCAGTCGGACGCGGCATGGCGTTTTCCGTCCTCAAGGCGGGGAGGGGAGGCCGCTCGACAGGTGCGCGTGTCAAGTGACTCCCTGACGGGATTCCCGAGCCGGACGAGCGGTATGCGTGGGCCAACCCACGGTGTCGGAGCACGGGGGGCGCACGCGGGTCATCCTCCGGGCGGTTCCGAGGGGTTCTCCAGGGCGCGCGGCGGGCCGTTCGCCCCGGATGTGACCGTATGGCGGCGGAACGTCCGAATAGCGGAACTGACTGACCGCATAGTGCAGTTGTAAGGAACAAGTCAAGGTCTGTCTTTTCTCTCGACTCTCCGGTCAAATGTCGTCACTTGAGACGCGCGCCGCGCGGAACCCCCCGCTCCTATGGAGACGTTCCGACCTACGTTGCGGCCGCGGGAGGGGAACGACATCAAGTGACCAGCAACTCCGCAAGGAAGCGCGCTCTGCGTGCCGCCGCCGTCGGCGTGACGATGGCCGCGACCGCAGCCTCCGGCGCTTTCTTCACCACGGCCCAGGCCGACTCCAGCTGGGGCGGCGCACCCGCGGCCGACCACCAGGACCCGACCGCTCCGTCCAAGGAGAAGGTCAAGCACGACCTCGAAGGCCCGTTCAGCAAGCAGCAGGCGCAGCAGCGCGAGGCGGCCCTTGACCAGGTGCTGTCCGGCAAGAAGGACGTCGAGCAGCGCGGCGCGTCCAAGGTCGTGAAGCTCGACGACAAGAAGTACGTCGAGCTCGGCCGCGAGAAGACCGACAAGATCTTCACGATCCTCGTCGAGTTCGGCGACCAGGTCGACAACACGACCATGTTCGACCCGGACGGTCCGGAGGGCCCGAAGCCCCCGGCCCCCAAGTACGGCGGCACCCCCGGTCCGCTGCACAACCAGATCGCCCAGCCGGACCGCAAGCAGGACAACAGCACCGCCTGGCGCAAGGACTTCAGCCGCGACTACTTCCAGGACCTGTACTTCGGTACCGGCCAGGGCAAGAACTCGCTGAAGACCTACTACGAGAAGACCTCCTCGGGCCGTTACTCGGTCGAGGGCGAGGTCGCCGACTGGGTCAAGATCCCGTACAACGAGGCCCGTTACGGCTCGAACTACTGCGGTCAGACCAACTGCTCCAACGTGTGGGACACCGTCAAGGACGGCGTCCTCGCGTGGACCGAGGCCCAGAAGAAGGCCGGCAAGACCGACGCGCAGATCAAGGCGCAGCTGGCCCAGTACGACCAGTGGGACCGCTACGACTTCGACGGCGACGGCAACTTCAACGAGCCGGACGGCTACATCGACCACTTCCAGGTCGTCCACGCCGGTGAGGACGAGTCGGCCGGCGGCGGCGTGCAGGGCACCAACGCCCTGTGGGCGCACCGCTGGTACGCGTACGGCACCAGCGCGGGCAAGACCGGCCCCGAGGGCAACAAGGCCGGCGGCACGCAGATCGGCGACAGCGGCATCTGGGTCGGCGACTACACGATGCAGCCCGAGAACGGCGGCCTCGGCGTCTTCGCGCACGAGTACGGCCACGACCTGGGTCTGCCGGACCTCTACGACACCTCCGGTGGCGGCGAGAACGGCGTCGGCTTCTGGTCCCTGATGTCGGCGGGCTCCTGGCTCGGCACCGGCAAGGAGTCCATAGGCGACCTCCCGGGCGACATGACGGCCTGGGACAAGCTCCAGCTGGGCTGGCTGAACTACGCCGAGGCGAAGGCCGCGACGAAGTCCACCCACAAGCTGGGCGTCTCCGCGTACAACACCAAGGACAAGCAGGCGCTGGTCGTCGAGCTGCCGAAGAAGCAGGTCCGCACCGACATCGTCGCTCCCGCCGAGGGTTCCTCGCAGTGGTGGAGCAACATGGGTGACGACCTCAAGAACACCCTGACGCGCTCGGTCGACCTCACCGGCAAGACCTCCGCCGCCCTGTCCCTCAAGGGCTGGTGGGACATCGAGGCCGACTACGACTACCTCTACACCGAGGTGTCCACGGACGGCGGCGCCAACTGGACCGCCCTCGCCGGCACCGCCGACGGCGCGGCCCTCCCGGTCGACGCGGCCGGCAGCCCCTCGCTGACCGGTGTCTCGGGTGCCTGGAAGTCGCTGAACTTCCCGCTCGACGCCTACGCGGGCAAGAAGGTCGACCTCCGCTTCCGCTACCAGACGGACGGCGGCGCGGGCGGCAAGGGCTTCACGGCCGACGCCGTCACCCTCACCGCGGACGGTGCGCCGCTGTTCACCGACGGCGCCGAGAACGGCGACAACGGCTGGACCGGCAAGGGCTTCTCGCGCATCGGCGCCGGCTTCACCAAGGAGTACGCGCAGTACTACCTGGCGGAGAACCGTCGCTACGTCTCCTTCGACCAGACCCTGAAGGTCGGCCCGTACAACTTCGGTCACGCCAACACGCGTCCCGACTGGGTCGAGCACTACCCGTACCAGGACGGCCTGCTGATCTGGCTCTGGGACACCTCCCAGAAGGACAACAACACCAGCCAGCACCCGGGCTCCGGTCTGATCCTTCCGATCGACGCCAACGCCAAGCCGATGAAGTGGTCGGACGGCACCCTGCTGCGGAACAAGATCCAGCCGTACGACGCCACCTTCAGCGCGTACTCGACGGACGCCTTCACCCTGCACAAGAACGGTGAGTCGCTCTTCCTGAAGCCGAAGGCGGCCAACCTGGTCTTCGACGACGCCAAGGGCAAGTACTGGTACGACGAGAACCCGACCGGCTCGGTGAAGGTCACTGACACCAACACCAAGATCAAGATCCTCAAGGAGTCCTACGAGGGCACCGAAATGACGATCGAGGTCGGACCCTCCCGCAAGTGACCCGGTAAAACCGCAGGTCAAAGCGTGATCGGCCGTCGCCCACTAGCGGGCGGCGGCCGATCGCGTTTAGATGCGTGGTGCGAGTTTCTTATTGACGGGGGAGATGAAAAGCATGCCCGGTGGAGGTTTCGTCAGATTGCCCGGCGGCAGTGTGGTGGTGGCCCTGACGCTGCCCAGGCCGTCCGGAGAAGGAGGAAATGTCCGGGTCCTCGTGCACGCCGCGAACCGTGCCCGCGCCCTGACCAGGCTGCGGAACCTCGGGATGCGGGCGGTGTACCTGCGGGGCAACGCCCAGCCGCCGACCCCGGACGAGGTCACGGCCGTCCTGCACCACCCCGACGGCCTCCTGTGGCGCTGCGCCCCCGACCGGGACCAGGAACTCTGGCACCCGATCCGCGCCCTCCTGAGAGGCGCCTAGCCCCCCTCCCGACCCCTCCGGCGGGCCCGCCGCCCCAGGGCGTCAGGCCTGCTCGCCGTCGAGGACGGCCGGGGATCCGACGAGGGTGACGCCCGCGGCGCGGAGGTCCTCCAGGGCCTTCGTGGTGGTGTGCGGGGCCACGGCGGCGGTGAGGTCGAGCAGGACGCGGGTGGTGAAGCCGGCGCGGGCGGCGTCGAGGGCGGTGGCCCTGACGCAGTGGTCGGTGGCGATGCCGACGACGTCGACCTCGGTGACCTGCCGGTCCCGCAGCCACTGGGCGAGCGTGGCCCCGTTCTCGTCGGCGCCCTCGAAGCCGCTGTAGGCGGCCTCGTACGCGCCCTTGTCGAAGACGGCGGCGACGGCGCCCGAGGCGACGGCCGGGGCGAAGTTCGGGTGGAACCCGACGCCCTCGGTCCCGGCGACGCAGTGCACCGGCCAGGAGGTCTCGTAGTCCGGGACGGCCGGGGGCCGCGCGAAGTGCGCGCCGGGGTCGACGTGGTGGTCGCGGGTGGCGACGACGTGCCGGTAGCCGGGCGTGGTCTGCCCGATCAGCTCGGTGATGGCGGCGGCGACGTCGGCCCCGCCGGAGACCGCGAGGCTGCCGCCCTCGCAGAAGTCGTTCTGTACGTCGACGACGATCAGTGCGCGGTGCATGTCGCGTGTCCTTCGGATCGGTGTGGGTGGTGCGGTGCGGTACGGCGGGGCCCTGCGGGGGCTCTTCCCCCGCCCCGCCCCTGCCCGAACCTGGGGCCCGCGCCGGACCCGGGGCCGTGGTGGCTACACGTACTCGGTCGGGATCACGGCCTCGCCCCGCGAGAGCTGCGTCGCCGACAGCGGGAGGCCCGCCCGCGCCGTCCGGTGGCGTTCGCGCACCGTCTCCAGCGGTTCCCGGGCGATCACCTCGCCGGCCTTGACCAGCTGGTTCAGCAGCTGGTGGTCGGCGAGCGCCGCGGGCACCGGACCGGTCCCGATGACCTCCGCCTCGGCGACGCCCTCCGCGTCGACCCGGCGGGCCGCCCACTTGCGCCCGCCGATGGAGGTCTTGCCGCCCGAGGACTTCTTCGCGACGGGCACCAGCGGCGCCTTCGGGTCGTCGGAGGCGGCCCGCGCCACCAGCTTGTAGACCATCGAGCAGGTCGGGTGCCCGCTGCCCGTGACCAGCTGGGTGCCGACCCCGTACGCGTCGACGGGCGCGGCGGCGAGCGAGGCGATCGCGTACTCGTCGAGGTCGGAGGTGACCACGATCCGCGTCGAGGCCGCCCCCAGCTCGTCGAGCTGCTGGCGCACCCGGTGGGCGACCAGCAGCAGGTCCCCGGAGTCGATCCGGACGGCGCCGAGGTCCTTCCCCGCGACCTCCACGGCCGTCCGCACGGCTTCCGCGACGTCGTACGTGTCCACCAGCAGGGTCGTCCCGCTGCCCAGCGAGGCCACCTGCGCGGTGAAGGCGTCCCGCTCGCTGTCGTGGACGAGGGTGAAGGCGTGCGCGCTGGTGCCGACCGTCGGGATGCCGTACCGGAATCCGGCCGCCAGGTCCGAGGTCGAGGTGAAGCCGCCCACGTAGGCGGCGCGCGCGGCGGCGACGGCGGCGAGTTCGTGGGTGCGCCGGGCGCCCATCTCGATCAGCGGGCGTCCGCCGGCCGCCGAGGACATCCGGGAGGCGGCGGCCGCGATCGCCGAGTCGTGGTTGAGGATCGACAGGATCACGGTCTCCAGCAGCACGCACTCGGCGAAGCTGCCCTCGACGCGCAGGAGCGGCGAACCGGGGAAGTAGACCTCGCCCTCCGGGTAGCCCCAGATGTCGCCCGAGAAGCGGTACGACGCCAGCCAGTCGAGGGTGCGCATGTCGACCACGGCCCGCTCCCGCAGGAACTCCAGCACCGCGCTGTCGAAGCGGAAGTTCTCCACGGCGTCGAGCACGCGCCCGGTGCCGGCCACCACTCCGTAGCGGCGCCCCTCGGGCAGCCGCCGGGTGAAGACCTCGAAGACCGAACGGCGGTCGGCCGTGCCGTTGGCCAGGGCGGCCTGCAGCATCGTGAGCTCGTAATGGTCCGTGAAGAGCGCTGTCGACGGCACGTCCACCGGCAGGCCCAGATCCGCAGGGTTCATGTCACGGATGCTAGCGCACATCTCGTCAAAGTGACGAGATGTAGGGGCCCGTTTGTGCGACGGGCCCCCCGCAGTGGCAGCATGGGACAAGTGAGTGTTGCTCCCCTTGAGATCGAACGCACCGAATCGGCCGAAGAGACCTTCGCGGTCCCGGAACCCGACGTCCCCTGGGTGACCCTGGTGCACAACGACCCGGTCAACCTCATGAGCTACGTGACGTACGTGTTCCAGGCGTACTTCGGCTATCCGAAGGACAAGGCGACCAAGCTGATGATGGACGTCCACCACAAGGGCAGGGCGGTCGTCTCCAGCGGCACCCGCGAGGAGATGGAGCGCGACGTGCAGGCGATGCACGGCTACGGGCTCTGGGCCACCCTCTCGCAGGACCGCAACTGATGGGCGGCGTGTTCGAACCCCTGAAGGGCGGCCCCGGCGCCGTCGTCGCGCTGGACGAGATCGAGATCTCCATCCTGCGCTCCCTCGCCGTCCAGCTGCTGGAGCTCATCGGCCCCGGCGAGCCCGAGCCCGCCGCGGACGCCGACCCGCTGGCCGTCCTGTTCGCCTCGGACGGGCCCACCGAACCCCCGTCCGACCCGGCGCTGGCCCGGCTCTTCCCCGATGCCTACGGCGGCCCCGGCGCGGGCCCCCGGGAGGACCCGGAGGAACTGCGCACCCGCTCGGCGGAGTTCCGCCGCTTCACCGAGAACGACCTGCGCACCCGCAAGCGGGAGGACGCGCTGGCGGTCGTGCGCAGCCTCGACGCGCTCACCCCGGCCGGCGACGGGGCGGCCGTCCTGGAACTGACCGGGGAGCTGCCGCTGCGCTGGCTCGGCGCCCTCAACGACCTGCGGCTGACGATCGCCGCCCGGCTCGACATCACCGAGGACGACGAGAGCGCGATGCTGTTCCGGCTCCCGGACGACGACCCGCGCAAGCCGATGGTGATGGCGTACCTCTGGCTCGGCGGCCTCCAGGAGACGCTCATCGAGACCCTCTGAAGACCCCCAAGAGAGGTTCAAGGAGACGGAGCGTTCGCTCAGCGGACGCTCAAATCCGGATAACGATCAGATCACCGCGATGCGGTGATCTGATCACTTTCGGGACCTGTGTCCCGGTTTTTTTGTGCCCCGCGCCACATTTCCACCCCTCTGGAACCCGTAAGCACGTGATAAATCTTCACGATCGCCGACGGGACGCCACCCATGTCCCCCGGCCTGCTTGAACCGGCTGACCGCCGGCGTGCAACTCCATCCGTATCCGGGGGGATCGAGGACCCGATCCGCAGCCAGTGAAGGCGCGGGTCGGCGTGGAGAAAGGCGCACCAGACATGACCTCTGTGCAGGTCGAACAGCACGACAGGACGCCCGGCGAGGGCGGACAGGGCGACGGCGAGGGATACCACCGCGCGCTCGGGGCCCGCCAGATCCAGATGATCGCGATCGGCGGAGCCATCGGCACCGGCCTGTTCCTCGGGGCGGGCAAGGCGATCTCGAAGGCCGGACCGAGCCTGATCCTGGCCTACGCCATCGCGGGCCTGGTCATCTTCTTCATCATGCGGGCCCTGGGCGAGCTGCTCATGTACCGCCCCGTCTCCGGTTCCTTCTCGGACTACGCCCGCGAGTTCCTGGGCCCGTTCTGGGGGTACGCGACCGGCTGGACGTACTGGCTCTTCTGGGTCGTCACCGGCATCACCGAGGTCACCGCCGCCGCGAAGTACATGGCGTACTGGACCGACGACAGCTTCCCGCAATGGGCGTTCGCGCTGATCTTCACGGTCATCCTCTACGGCGCCAACCTGATCTCCGTGAAGCTCTTCGGCGAGCTGGAGTTCTGGTTCTCCATGGTCAAGGTCACCGCCATCGTCGGCATGATCCTGATCTGCGCCGGCATCCTCACGATCGGCTTCTCCGACGCCGCCGCGACCGCCTCCGTCTCCAACCTGTGGAACGACGGCGGCTTCTTCCCCAAGGGCATCGGCGGCACGCTGATGACCCTGCAGATCGTGATGTTCGCCTTCCTCGCGGTCGAACTGGTCGGCGTCACCGCCGGCGAGTCCAAGGACCCCGAGAAGACCCTGCCCAAGGCCATCAACACCGTGCCGTGGCGCATCGCCGTCTTCTACGTCGGCGCGCTCATCATGATCCTGTCGGTCGTCCCGTGGACGCACTTCCAGCCGGGCGTCTCCCCGTTCGTCGCCGCCTTCGAGCGCATGGGCCTCGGCATCGGCGCCGCGATCGTCAACTTCGTCGTCCTGACCGCGGCCCTGTCCTCCTGCAACTCGGGCATGTACTCCACCGGCCGCATGCTGCGCGACCTCGCGCTCAACGGCCAGGGCCCGAAGTTCTTCACCAAGCTCACGAAGAACGGCACCCCGCTGCTGGGCACCACCTTCTCCGCCGCGCTGATGCTGGTGGGCGTCTGGATCAACTACGTCGCCCCGGGCAAGGCCTTCGACTACGTCGTCTCCTTCGCCACCATCTCCGGCATGTGGGCCTGGATCATGATCCTGGTCTGCCAGATCCGCTACCGCGCCAAGGCCGACCGGGGCGAACTGCCCCAGTCCTCCTTCCGCGCCCCCGGCGCCCCCTGGACCAGCTGGTTCGCCCTGCTGTTCATCGGCATGGTCATCGTGATGATGGGCATCGACAAGGACTCCCGCGTCTCGCTGTACTGCGCCCCGCTGTGGGGTCTGATCCTCGGCGTCTCCTACCTCGTGCTGAAGTCCCGCAACCCGCGCGGAGCCGCCTTCAACAAGGTCTCCTGACCCGGGTTCCCCGGCCCTGCGGGGCCCCGGGTCCCGGCCGCCTGCCACGGCCGGGAACCGTGTCCCCGCAGCAGCCTGTCCGGCATTCGGGCCCTTCCGTACCACGCCTCGGTACGGGAGGGCCCGTCTGTCTATCCTGTCGCTCATGCTGACCCTCACCCAGGACCTGTACGACCGGATCGTCGGGCACGCCCGCGAGGACCACCCCGACGAGGCGTGCGGGATCGTGGCCGGACCGGCCGGCACCGACCGCCCCGAGCGGTTCGTCCCGATGCTCAACGCGGCCCGCTCGCCCACGTTCTACGAGTTCGACTCGAAGGACCTGCTGAAGCTCTACCGGGAGCTGGACGACCGGGACGAGGAGCCCGTCATCGTCTACCACTCGCACACCGCCACCGAGGCCTACCCCTCGCGCACCGACGTCACCTACGCGAACGAGCCCGGCGCCCACTACGTCCTCGTCTCGACGGCCGACCAGGACGGCCTCGGCGAGTTCCAGTTCCGCTCGTACCGGATCGTCGACGGAGCGATCACGGAGGAAGAAGTGCAGGTCGTAGCCAGCTACTGACCAGTATGTGAGCGGGTGGAGTCCAGGATGCGGGATCACACTCCAAACGGGGGACCGGGAATCGTTAACATGACCGCATGGTTCCCCACGACGTGAGCATCGAGACGCCCGGCAGGCTGCTGCTCGTGGCGCGGCTGCACGTCGACCTGTGCCGCCTCGCCAGCGCCATCTGTCCTGCCGCCTGAGCACCACACGCCCGAGCACACAGCCCCCCGCGCGGGGGCGCAAGAACCGCGCGCCCGCACGTTCTCAACGTTTCACGCCCTTCACGACACAGGAGCCTGCCATGGCCATCGAGGTCCGCATCCCGACCATCCTCCGCACCTACACCGCCGGCGAGAAGGCCGTGAACGGCGAGGGCGCCACCCTGGACGACCTCTTCACGGACCTGGAGACCCGCCACGCGGGCATCCGCGAGCGCATCGTCGACGAGGCGAAGGGCGGCGAGCTGCGCCGGTTCGTGAACGTCTACCTCAACGACGAGGACGTCCGCTTCCTCGACGGCATCTCCACCGCCCTCAAGGACGGCGACAGCGTCACCATCCTTCCGGCCGTGGCCGGCGGCTCGAAGTAATGCGCTACGACTCCCCGCTCGCCGCCGTCGGCAACACGCCGCTGGTCCGGCTGCCCCGGCTCTCGCCCTCCGCCGACGTGCGGATCTGGGCGAAGCTGGAGGACCGCAACCCGACCGGATCGATCAAGGACCGCCCCGCGCTCCACATGGTCGAGCAGGCGGAGAAGGACGGCCGACTCTTCCCCGGCTGCACCATCCTGGAACCCACCTCCGGCAACACGGGCATCTCGCTCGCGATGGCCGCGAAGCTCAAGGGCTACCGGATCGTGTGCGTCATGCCGGAGAACACCTCGCAGGAGCGGCGCGACCTTCTGGCGATGTGGGGAGCCGAGATCGTCTCTTCGCCGGCGGCCGGCGGCTCGAACACCGCCGTCCGGGTGGCCAAGGAACTGGCCGCCGAACACCCGGACTGGGTCATGCTCTACCAGTACGGCAACCCGGACAACGCCGGCGCCCACTACGCCACCACCGGCCCGGAGATCCTCACCGACCTCCCGTCCATCACGCACTTCGTGGCCGGCCTGGGCACCACCGGCACCCTGATGGGCGTCGGCCGCTACCTGCGCGAACACGTAGAAGGCATCAAGATCGTCGCCGCCGAGCCCCGGTACGACGACCTCGTCTACGGCCTGCGCAACCTCGACGAGGGCTTCGTCCCCGAGCTCTACGACGCCTCCGTGCTCACCACCCGCTACTCGGTGGGCTCCGCGGACGCCGTCACCCGCACCCGGGACCTGCTCCGCGAGGAGGGCATCTTCGCGGGCGTCTCCACCGGCGCCGCCCTCCACGCGGCCATCGGCGTCGGCCGCAAGGCCCTCGCCGCCGGGGAGAGCGCCGACATCGTGTTCGTCGTCGCCGACGGCGGCTGGAAGTACCTCTCCACCGGCGTCTACACGGCGGCCACCACCGAGGAAGCCATCGAGGTCCTCCAGGGCCAGCTCTGGGCGTAGGCCGTGCGCCGTCGGCGGTGTCGGCGGCGACGGCTACGGCTACGGGGTCAGGGGGCGGCCAGCAGCTCGGCCAGCACGGCGGCGTGGCTCGCCCCCGGATCCCGGACCGCCGTCACCAAGGTGAGCGGGCCCGCCCCGGCCAGCGCCCGCAGCCGGGCCAGCTCCGCCGCCGCCCCGGCCCCGCCCAGCTCCGCCTCGTAGCGCCGCCGGAACTCCTCGGGGGTGCCCCCGGCGTGGAACCACTTCCGCAGCTCCGCCGAGGGGGTCAGCGCCCGCGGCCACTCGTCCACCGCGGCCGCCGCCTTGGACAGCCCGCGCGGCCACAGCCGGTCCACGAGCACCCGTACGCCGTCCGCCCCCGGCTCGGGCGGATCGTAGACGCGCCGCACCCGGATCACCCCGCACCGCCTCCGAGCCCCTTGACCTCGTCCCACACCGCCGGATCCAGCGTCCCCAGCCGCTTGCGGAACTCCCACAGCGACACCTCCGCCGGCCGGTCCGCCTCCAGGAAACTGCCCCGCCCCTGCCGGCCCGCGATCCCCGGCGGCAGCGGGATCACCCCGGGCCGACGGTCGTCGTACTTCCCCGCGATCCACGCGACCCGAGCCCGCTCCCGGTGCGCCCGTACCGCCATGACCAGGCACGACCTGCCGTCCACCAGGCTCCACAGCTCGCCCGCCCGCACGTCCGGAGGCGGCCCCGCCCCGTGCGGCGGCGCCGCGGCCGCCCCGCCGCGGCCCCCCAGGACCCGCCGCGGCAGCAGCACCACCACCGCCACGGCGACCACCGCGACCAGCGCGGGCCACCAGGACGTGTCCATGTACCGACCGTAGCCGCGCACGGAGCCCCCGGCGCGGCAACGCCCGTACCCCCCGTCGCTCCCCCGGGTGACAGCACAGGTGATTCCCCCCACAACGGCCTGCCGCGGAGGAGCGACCGGACGTTTCGCGCCTTACGCTCGACCCACGCACGGCCCGCATTCCGTCCACGGACCGTCCACGGAGGTTCACGCTCCATGAAGCTCACCGTCGTCGGCTGCTCGGGGTCGTTCCCGTCCGCGGAATCGGCATGTTCGAGCTACCTCGTCGAGGCCGACGGCTTCCACCTGCTCCTCGACATGGGCAACGGCTCGCTCGGCGCGCTCCAGCGCCACTGCGGTCTCTACGACCTCGACGCGATCTTCCTGAGCCACCTGCACGCCGATCACTGCATCGACATGTGCGCGTACTTCGTCGCCCGTTTCTACCGCCACGAGGGCGGCCGCTGCGGCACCATCCCCGTCTACGGACCCGAGGGCACCGAGCAGCGCCTGACCACGGCCTACGAGGACGTCCCCGACCCGAGTTCGATGAGCGAGGTCTTCGACTTCCGGGCCCTGAAGTCCGCGTCCTTCGAGATCGGCCCGTTCAAGGTGCGCACCGAGAAGGTCTGCCACCCGGTCGAGTCGTACGCGATCCGCGTCGAGCACGGGGGACGTTCGCTCGTGTACTCCGGGGACACCGGGGTCTGCCCCGAGCTCGGCACGCTCGCCGAGGGCGCCGACCTGTTCCTGTGCGAGGCCTCCTTCACGCACGGCAAGGAAGACATCCCCGACCTCCACCTCAACGGCCGCGAGGCCGGGGAGTACGCCCGGGGCGGCAAGGTCGGCCGGCTCGTGCTCACCCACATCCCGCCGTGGACGGACGCGGACCAGAACCTCGCCGACGCCCGCGCCGTTTACGACGGCCGGGTCGACCTCGCTTACGCGGGCGCCGTCTACGAGGTCTGAACCGCGGCGGGACCCGGCCCGCGGCCGCGCACACGGCGAAGCCCCCGCCCTCCCTTCCGGGAGAGCGGGGGCTTCGTCGCGTACTGCCCGCTGCTTACTTGGCCTCGGCCTTCTGCAGCTCGGCGAGCTCCTCGTCGGACTCGCGGCCCGGCGTGGGGAGGTTCCACTTGGTGATCGCGAAGCGGAAGACGAAGTAGTAGACGACCGCGAAGCAGAGGCCGACGCCGGCCAGGCCCCACGGGTTGTTCGCGATGCCCAGGTTCAGGAGGAAGTCGACCGCGCCGGCGGAGAAGCCGAAGCCGTCGCGCATGCCCAGGGCCCAGGTCAGCGCCAGCGAAACACCGGTGAGGACCGCGTGGATCGCGTAGAGCACCGGGGCGATGAACATGAAGGTGAACTCGATCGGCTCGGTCACGCCGGTGACGAACGCGGTGGCCGCGAGGGAGAACATCATGCCGCCGACGACCTTGCGGCGCTCGGGGCGGGCGCAGTGGACGATCGCGAGGCAGGCCGCCGGGAGGGCGAACATCATGATCGGGAAGAAGCCGGTCATGAACTGTCCGGCGGTCGGGTCACCGGCGAGGAAGCGGGCGATGTCGCCGTGGACGGCGCCGTTGGCACCGTCGAAGGAACCGGCCTGGAACCAGGGGAAGGAGTTCAGCAGGTGGTGCATGCCGATCGGGATGAGCGCACGGTTGGCGACACCGAAGATGCCGGCGCCGACCGAACCGGAACCGACGAGCCACTCACCGAAGTTGTGCAGACCGGTGCCGAGGACCGGCCAGATGAGACCGAAGACGATGCCGGTGACCAGACCCGCGAGGGCCGAGAGGATCGGGACCAGACGGCGGCCGCCGAAGAAGCCCGCCCAGTCCGGCAGCTTGGTCCGGTAGAACTTCTGGTACAGCAGGGCGGTGATGATGCCCATCACGACACCGCCGAGGACACCGGCGTTGACCGCGGCGTCCACGTGGATGATCTTGTCGCCGTCGACCTTGGCGACCTTCGGCAGGTTGCTGTCGGTGAAGGTGGCGAGGACCTTCTGGAAGACCAGGTAACCCGTGACCGCGGCCAGGGCGGTCGAGCCGTCCGACTTCTTGGCGAAGCCGATCGCGATGCCGACGGCGAACAGGAGCGCCATGTTGTCGAGGATCGCGCCACCACCGGCGGCCATGTACCCGGCGATCTTGAGGATGAACGTCGGGAAGACGTCCTTGTCACCGAGCATGTCGTCCGCGCCGAGGCGGAGCAGGAGCGCGCCGGCAGGCAGCACGGCAACGGGGAGCATGAGGCTCCGGCCGATGCGCTGCATGACGGCCATCACGCCAGCGCCCTTCTTCTTTTCCGCAGCAGCGGTGGCTGTGGACATGGACTTCCTCCAGTGGACAAGGCACTGCCAGGGGGTACGGAACGGGGGTGGCGGCGTCTCGGAAAGGGGGACCGCGGGGGCCGGAACGAGCCACGCGTGGTCTACACCAATGGGTGGTGTAGACCAGTTGTAACACGGTGAGGGTTAGATAAGGAACCTTCAATTTCTCGTGGTCTACGCCACACGCGCCCCAACTCGGTCCGCTATCCGGAACGGCGGCCTTCCGGACATGGCGAAGGCCCCCGGATCCTGGGATCCGAGGGCCTCGGGGGCGGGGCCGAAGGGCCCGGCGCGGTCCCCCGCGCCTTCATAACGGCTTGGCTACGCCTTGGTGTTCTCCGCCTCCATGACCGCGATCTCCTCGTCCGACTCCCGCCCCGGCGTCGGAATGTCGAACTTCGTGATCGCGAAGCGGAAGACGGCGTAGTACACGACCGCGAAGCACAGACCGATCGGAATGATCATCCACGGCTTCGTGGCCAGCCCCCAGTTGATGACGTAGTCGATCAGACCGGCCGAGAAGCTGAAGCCGTCGTGCACGCCCAGCGCCCACGTCACCGCCATCGACACGCCCGTCAGCACCGCGTGGACCGCGTACAGCGCGGGCGCCACGAAGAGGAAGGAGTACTCCAACGGCTCCGTGATGCCCGTGACGAACGAGGTCAGGCCGACCGACATCATCAGGCCGCCGACCTCCTTGCGCCGCAGCGGCTTCGCGCAGTGAGTGATGGCCAGGGCCGCCGCCGGCAGGGCGAACATCATGATGGGGAAGAACCCGGACAGGAACTGCCCCGCGTTCGGGTCGCCCGCCAGGAACATCGGGATGTCGCCGTGCACCACCTTGCCGTCCGCCCCGGTGAAGCTGCCGAACTGGAACCACACCGGCACGTTCAGGAACTGGTGCAGACCGATCACCAGCAGCGCGCGGTTCGCGACGCCGAAGATGCCCGCGCCCCACGACCCCAGACCGACCAGCCAGTCCGAGAAGCTCTCCAGGGCGTCGCCGATCGGCGGCCAGATCCACAGGCAGAGCACGGCGAACGCGATCGCGACGAAGGTCATGACGATCGGGACCAGCCGGCGCCCGTTGAAGAAGCCCAGCCAGTCCACCAGCTTCACCCGGTGGTAGCGCCGCCAGAACCAGGCGGCGAGCAGGCCCATCACGATGCCGCCGAACACCCCCGGATTCTGGAAGGTGTACTCGGCCAGGGTGTCGTCCGGACCCAGGCAGCCGCCCCCCACGTCCTTCGTCCCCGTGGGGCAGGGCTGGGGGAAGGCGCGCAGGACGCTGCGGTAGACGAGGAAGCCGACCACCGCCGCCAGCGCCGTCGAGCCGTCCGCCTTCTTCGCCATGCCGATCGCGACGCCCACGCAGAACAGGAGCGGCAGCCCGAGGTCGCTGTTGAGCAGGGCGCCGCCCGCGCTCGCCATCACCTTCGCGACGTTCGTCCAGCCCAGGCCCTGCGCGCCGAACAGGTCGGGCTGGCCGAGGCGGTTCAGGATGCCCGCCGCCGGGAGGACGGCGATCGGCAGCTGGAGGCTCCGCCCCATTTTCTGCAAGCCCTGGAACAAACCGTTCCACCACTTCGGCTCCGGCGCCGTTGCGGTACTGCTCGCGCTCATCGCGTCCTCCCTCACCCGGCCCGTTTTTGGCAGTCGCAACACTTGCGGCACACTGGTGTAGACCAGTAGCTGGGGCAGGCTGCTGCTGATGGTCATCATTCGGCAGCTACCGGGCACGCGCCCGCGTAGATAGGCCAACCGTGAGTTACCGTGACAAAGCGGACGACGCTGGTTACGGCCGCCGAGACTCGTTCTTCGAAACACTCAGGGAGACACACATGGCCACCAAGGCTGAGAAGATCGTCGCCGGGCTCGGCGGTATCGACAACATCGAAGAGGTCGAAGGCTGCATCACCCGCCTCCGCACCGAAGTCAAGGACCCGGGCCTCGTCGACGAAGCAGCCCTGAAGGCCGCCGGCGCCCACGGCGTCGTCAAGATGGGCACCGCGATCCAGGTCGTCATCGGCACCGACGCCGACCCCATCGCCGCCGACATCGAAGACATGATGTGAGCTGAACCCACCCGGCCCGCACCACCCCGCACACGACGAGACCCCGTCCCGGACCGACCCGGACGGGGTCCTCTCGTACCCCCGCACCGACTAGGCTCACAGCCATGTCTCGCATCGACGGCCGCACGCCCGAACAGCTCCGCCCGGTCACCATCGAACGCGGATGGAGCAAGCACGCCGAGGGCTCCGTCCTCATCTCCTTCGGTGACACCAAGGTCTTCTGCACCGCCTCCTTCACCGAAGGCGTCCCGCGCTGGCGCAAGGGCAGCGGCGAAGGCTGGGTCACCTCCGAATACTCGATGCTGCCCCGCTCCACCAACACCCGCGGCGACCGCGAATCCGTCCGCGGCAAGATCGGCGGCCGCACCCACGAGATCTCCCGCCTCATCGGCCGCTCGCTGCGCGCCGTCATCGACTACAAGGCCCTCGGCGAGAACACCATCGTCCTGGACTGCGACGTCCTCCAGGCCGACGGCGGCACCCGCACCGCCGCCATCACCGGCGCCTACGTCGCCCTCGCCGACGCCGTCGCCTGGGGCCAGAAGAAGAAGCTCGTCAAGGCCGGCCGCAAGCCCCTCACCGGCACCGTCGCCGCCGTCAGCGTCGGCATCGTCGACGGCGAACCCCTCCTCGACCTCTGCTACGAGGAAGACGTCCGCGCCGAAACCGACATGAACGTCGTCTGCACCGGCGACGGCCGCTTCGTCGAGGTCCAGGGCACCGCCGAAGGCGAACCCTTCGACCGCAAGGAACTCAACGCCCTCCTCGACCTCGCCGCAGGCGGCTGCGCCGACCTCGAAGCCCTCCAGCTCGGCGCCCTCGAACTCCAGGCCCCGTAGCAACCGCGGGACGCGCACACGCGTCTACGCACACACGGGCGCACGGTCTCACCACCGTGCGCCCGTCCACGTATCCCAACAGCGGGGGGACCCCACACCATGAAGCCCAAGCTCCGCATCGCCGCCGTCGCCCTGGCCGCAGCGCTCACCGTCCCGGCCCTCACCTCCTGCGACGCCATCTCCACCGCCATGGACTGCGCCAGCACCGGAGTCGCGATAGCCGACAGCGCCAACGACCTCCAGCAGGCCGTCTCCCAGGCCGGCAACAGCCTCGACGACGCCCAGAAGGCCCTCAACGAGATCGAGGCGAGCCTCAAGAAGATCGGCGACCAGACCGACAACGCCGACCTCGGCAAGGCCGTCGACTCCATGAACACGGCCGTCAAGAACGTCCGCACCTCCATCGAGAGCGGCAACACCGCCCCCGACATCAAGCCCGTCGCCGACGCCGCCGCCGAGATCTCCAAGGTCTGCACCCCCGGCTGAACCACCCCGCGGGCCGGAAATAATGGAGCCATGACCTCCACGCCGCCCCGCCTGATCCTCGCCACCCGCAACCCGGGCAAAGTCACCGAACTGCGCGCCATCCTGTCCGACGCCGGCCTGCCACACGACCTGGTCGGCGCGGACGCGTACCCGGAGATCCCCGACGTCAAGGAAACCGGCGTCACCTTCGCCGAGAACGCCCTCCTCAAGGCCCACGCCCTCGCCCGGGCCACCGGCCTGCCCGCCGTCGCCGACGACTCCGGCCTCTGCGTCGACGTCCTCAACGGCGCCCCCGGCATCTTCTCCGCCCGCTGGGCCGGCGCCCACGGCGACGACGCCGCCAACCTCGCGCTGCTCCTGGCCCAGCTCGGCGACATCGCCGACGAGCACCGCGGCGCCCACTTCTTCTGCGCCGCCGCCCTCGCCCTGCCGGACGGCACCGAACGCGTCGTCGAGGGCCGCCTCCTCGGCACCCTCCGCCACGCCCCCGAAGGCGGCGGCGGCTTCGGCTACGACCCGATCCTCCAGCCCCTGGGCGACACCCGCACCTGCGCCGAACTCGCCCCGGCGGAGAAGAACGCCATCTCCCACCGCGGCCAGGCCTTCCGCGCCCTGGTCCCGGCCATCAGGGAACTCCTGGGCTGACCCCCACCACAACACCGAAGGCCCGACTCACGAGAGCCGGGCCTTCGATGTGCACGTGCGGTTGGGGGGACTCGAACCCCCACGGGTTTTACCCCACTGGGACCTAAACCCAGCGTGACTGCCAATTCCACCACAACCGCGACATTGTGACCAATTCGGACATGCTCCCCGTCCGGGTCGTGGTCAGTCTAAAGGGGTGGTGGTCCGTGGGGCGACAGGGTTGGGCGGAGCGTTCCGGCCAGGTGGCCGTCGGCGGATGGCAGTTGGGGCCGTCGTGGCGAAGCGCCCCCGGTGAACGCAGAAGCCCGCACCGGTTGGGTGCGGGCTGTTCCGGCGAACGGGTGGGTCAGATGCCCAGGTCCTTGATGATCTTCGCTACGTGGCCGGTGGCCTTCACGTTGTAGAAGGCGTGCTCGACCTTGCCCTGCTCGTCGACGACGACCGTGGAGCGGATGACCCCGGTGACCGTCTTGCCGTAGAGCTTCTTCTCGCCGAAGGCGCCGTACGCCGTCAGGGTCTCCTTGTCGGGGTCCCCGACGAGGGTGACCTTCAGGTGCTCCTGCTCGCGGAACTTGGCGAGCTTCTCCGGCTTGTCGGGGGAGACGCCGATGACGTCGTACCCGGCGGTGGCCAGGACGTCCAGGTTGTCCGTGAAGTCGCAGGCCTGCTTGGTGCAGCCCGGCGTCAGGGCCGCCGGGTAGAAGTACACGATCACCTTGCGGCCCTTGTGGTCGGCCAGCGAGACCTCGTTGCCGTCCGCGTCGGGCAGGGTGAAAGCGGGGGCGGTGTCGCCCGGCTGGAGTCGCTCGCTCATCTCAACAGTCTCCTCGGGAGGGGATCGGTACCTCATGAGCCTAAGCTGACGGAGCTGACAGACTGTCCATGACGGATCACGCCCACAGACGACACAACGACGGAGGCAGCGCGGTGCCGGAAGCCAGGACCCCCGCTCAGATCGAGGCGGACATCGTCCGCCGCCGCGAGCAGCTCGCCGAGACGCTCGACGAGATCGGCGTGCGCATGCACCCGAAGACGATCATCGGGGACGCGAAGGCGAGGGTCGCGTCGACCGTCGACCAGACCGCCGGGCGGGCCTTCGTCGCGGTCAACCGGCTGGTCACCGACGTGAAGGACGGGCTGCGCCACGAGGACGGGGCGCCGCGCTTCGAGCGGATCGTGCCCGTGGCGCTGCTGGCCGCCGGCGTGGTCGGGCTGGTCGTGGTGTCGGCGCGCCGCAAGCGGTGAGGACCCACCGGCGTACGGGGCGGACCGGGGCAGGTAGGTTCGGGTCGTGAGCGAGAACACCACCCACGACAAGCTGCCCATCCGCATGCTGCACGACCGCGTGCTCGTGAAGTCCGACCTGCCCGAGGGCGAGCGGCGCTCGGGCGGCGGGATCCTGATCCCGGCGACGGCCGCCGTGGGCAAGCGGCTGGCCTGGGCCGAGGTGGTCGCGGTCGGGCAGAACGTACGGAGCGTGGAGCCGGGGGACCGGGTGCTGTACGACCCGGAGGACCGGGCCGAGGTGGAGGTGCGCGGGGCGACGTACGTCCTGATGCGCGAGCGGGACCTGCACGCGGTGGCCGCGGAGCGGCTGGAGGGGTCGAAGGACTCCACCGGGCTGTACCTGTGATCTGATCCGGCTCTGATCTGATCAGGCTCGGACCGATTCGATCTGAGCGGGATGTGGACCCCTGAGGGCTGGTGGCCGAGGTCACCAGCCCTTCGTGCTGCCCTTTGCTACGGTGGAGGGGAACCCCCGACGAGACGCGCCGTACCGGGTTGCAGGACGCAAAGACGACGCACCCCCGTTCCGTCTCGTCCCGGAGGTGCCTGTCATGGCCTGGGTTCTTCTTCTCGTCGCCGGTCTGCTCGAAGTGGGCTGGTCGATCGGCATGAAATTCACCGAGGGCTTCACCCGGCTGTGGCCGTCCGTGTTCACGGGTGCCGGGATCGTCGCGAGCATGGTGCTGTTGTCGTACGCCGCCAAGACGCTGCCCATCGGTACGGCGTACGGGGTGTGGGTGGGCATCGGTGCGGCCGGGGCCGCGGTGCTGGGGATGGCGGTGCTGGGGGAGCCCGTCACCGCCGCCCGGATCTTCTTCATCTGTCTGCTGCTGGTCGCGGTCGTGGGGCTGAAGGCGACCTCCGGTCACTGAGCGGGTGCGGGCCTACTCCAGGTAGTCGGCCGGGGGCCGGCGGCGGAGGCCGGTGCCGCCCTGGGTCTGGCCCCCGTCGCTCCGGCCGCCGGTGCTCTGGCCTCCGTCCGTCTGGCCGCCCTGGTCCTGGCCGCCCTGTGTCTGTCCGCCCTGGGTCTGGCCGCCGTCCGTCCGGCCGCCGGTGGTCTGGCCTCCGTTGGTCTGGCCGCCCTGGGTCTGGCCGCCCTGGTCCTGGCCCCCGTTGGTCTGGCCGCCTTGGGTCTGGCCGTCGGTGGTCTGGCCTCCGTCCGTCCGGCCGTCCGGGGTGCGGCCTCCGTCCGTCTGGCCGCCGTCGGTGCGGCCGCCGTCCGGCGGGCCGTCCGTCGGCGGGGCGGGCGTGTCCGGGGAGAAGCTGCCGGGGGGCGGCTGGGGGGTGTCGGGCTGCTGGGGCGGGGCGGCGCCCCGCTGGAGGTCGAGGTCGAAGTCCACGGGGTCGGAGGCCTCCAGGGCCGTCTTCGTGTAGGCGGCCCAGATCCGGGCCGGGTAGCCGCCGCCTCCGATGCGCCGCTCGCCGAGGGCTCCGTACAGGGACTGGAGGGTGCCGGTGTCGGGGTCCTGGCCCATCATCGAGACGACCGTGACCAGGTCCGGGGTGTACGCGGCGAACCAGGCCGAGCGGTCCAGTTCGGCGGTGCCGGTCTTGCCGGCGGCCGGGTGGCCGGCGGCGAGGGCGGCCGTTCCGGTGCCGTTGTCGACGACGCTGATCAGCATGGAGGTGGTCGTGTCGGCGGCTTCGCGGCTGATGGCCTGGTGCGGGGTGCGGTCGGGGAGGTGGATGTCGTCCCCGTCCTTGGTGATCTTCTCCACGAGGGTGTACGGAACGCGCCGGCCGTGGTCGGCGAGGGTCGCGTAGGCCTGGGTCATGTCCAGGACGCTGGCCTGCATGGTGCCGAGCGCGATGGCCGGGCCGGGGTCGAAGTTCGGGGTGTTCTCGGGGATGCCGAGGGCGATGGCCGTCTCCTTCACCGCGGCCCCGCCGACGTCGACGGCCATCTGCGCGTAGACGGTGTTGACGGAGAGGTCGGTGGCGGTGTTGACGGTGATGTTCCCGTAGGAGATCTGGCCCTCGTTCTCGGGGTCGAAGCGGATCCGGCCGCCGACGACGGGGCGCTTGTTGTCGCCGTTGTAGACGGTGTTGGGGGTGATGCGGCGGCCGTCCTGGGTGCGGGAGCCGTTCTCGACCGCGGCGGCGAAGACGAACGGCTTGAAGGTGGAGGCCACCTGGTAGTCGTGCCGGGTCGCGTTGTTCACGTACTGCTTGGTGTAGTCGATGCCGCCGTACAGGGCGACGACGTTGCCGGTGGCCGGGTCGATGGAGGCCCCGCCCGCCCGCACGAGACGGTCCGCGGGGCGCGCTGCCGGGTCGAGGTGGTCGGTCATCTCGGTCCGGACGGCGTCGGCGAAGGCGTTCTGGCGGCGTTTGTCGATGGTGGTGGTGATGCGGTAGCCGCCCTCGGCGAGGGTCTTGTCGTCGAGGACCTTGTGTTCGGTGATGTAGTCCTTGACGGCCTCGACGAGGTAGCCGCGCTGGCCCGAGAGTCCGGACGCGGGGCGGATCCTGCCCGGTTCGGGGAAAGTCGCGGCCGTGCGTTCGGCCGGGGTCATCCACTTCTTCTTGACCATGCCGTCGAGTACGTAGTTCCAGCGGGCCACGGCGCGGTCGCGGCTGCGCGGGTGGGCGATGACGTCGAAGGCGCTGGGGGAGTTGAGGAGGGTGGCCAGGTAGGCGCCTTCGGCGGTGGTGAGTTTGCCGACGTCCTTGCCGTAGTAGGCCTGCGAGGCTGCCTGGATGCCGTAGGCGTTGCGGCCGAAGTAGCTGGTGTTGAGGTAGCCCTCGAGGATGTAGTCCTTCGACTTCTCGCGGCCGAGTTTGATCGCGATGAAGAATTCCTTGACCTTGCGGTTCACCGTCTGTTCCTGGCCCAGGTAGTAGTTCTTGACGTACTGCTGGGTGATGGTCGAGCCGGACTGCTTGCCCTTGCCGGTGACGGTGTTCCAGGCGGCGCGGACCATGGCCTTGGGGTCGACGGCGCGTTCGGAGTGGAAGTCCCGGTCCTCCGCGGCCAGTACGGCTTCCTGGACGGTGGGCGGGACCTGGGAGAGCGGCACGTTGACGCGGTTGACCTCGCCGTCGCGGGCGAGCTGGGAGCCGTCGGAGTAGAGGTAGACGTTGGACTGGGCGGTGGCGGCCGCGTTGGCCGGCGGGATGTCGACCAGCAGGTATCCGGCGACGAGGGCGCCGCCCAGCAGCAGGGCGAGCAGCAGGAGTCCGCCGAGCAGCATGCGCCAGCCGGGGAGGGCGCGGCGCCAACCGGTGCGCCGTCGCCTGCCTTTGGCGGGTGCCGGCGGGCGGTTCTTTTCACCCTTGCGGGGGCCGCGTTCGAGTACGGGCTCCGCGGGTGTGCCGGGGGTGTCCGGGTCGCGAGGCGTCCAGCCCGGTGGTGGTGACTGGTCGCTCATTTCCCGGACTCCTCGTGGCCGTGCGAAATATCCACATCTGTACCTCATGGTGTCTACCCGATGGCCGGTGGTTCCGCTCCGGACGGGCATAAATCGGTCGCGTGGCTCGCCCCTCCGCACTAAGCTCGCGCGCTTTGGCCGACGTAGGAACGACGTGGAAAACGGAGGGGATACGGTGCGTCAGAGAGCGCTGCTCTACGGAGCCGTCTGGGCGGGCGGCTTCCGGCGCTACGCGGCCTACGGGACGGCGACGGCCGCGGGGGTGTTCACCAACACCGTGTTCGGTTTCATCGTCGCGTACACGTACATCGCGCTGTGGGACGAGCGGCCGGGTCTCGGCGGCTACGACCAGGCGCAGGCCCTCACCTTCGTGTGGGTGAGCCAGTCGCTGCTCGCGGCCGGGGCGATGATCGGGGGCGGTTTCCAGGAGGAGTTCCAGGAGCGGGTGCGGACGGGGGACATCGCCGTCGACCTGTACCGGCCGGCGGACCTCCAGTTGTGGTGGCTCGCCTCGGACATGGGGAGGGCGGCCTTCCATCTGCTGGGGCGCGGGGTGGTGCCGCTGCTCGCGGGGGCGCTGGCGTTCCCGCTGGCGCTGCCCGGTGATCCGGCGCGGTGGCTGTTGTTCCTGGTGTCGGTCGCGCTCGGGCTGACCGTGAGCTTCGCGGTGCGGTACCTGCTGGGGCTGGCCGCGTTCTGGCTGATGGACGGGGCGGGGATCAACCTGATGGCCACGGTCGTGACGATCTTCTTCTCGGGGATGGTGCTGCCGCTGACGGTGTTCCCGGGCGGTTTCGGCGAGGTGGTGCGGGTGCTGCCGTGGGCGGCGATGCTCCAGGTGCCGCTGGACGTCCTGCTCGGCACGCACGAGGGGGCCGGGGGAGCGGTGCGGGCGCTGGGGTTCCAGGCGGGATGGGCGCTGGTGCTGCTGGGGGCGGGGCGGCTGGCGCAGTCGGCGGCGACGCGGAAGGTGGTGGTCCAGGGTGGCTGAGGTGACGGGTGCCGCTGTCGGTACCGGTGTGGCGGAGGCGTACGAGCCGCCGGGGCGGCCGGGCGTACCGGTGGCGCGCGGGCGGGCGTGGGAGGGGCTGCGCGGCTACGGGCTGATCGTGGCGATGTGGATCCGGTCGACGATGACGTACCGGACGTCGTTCTTCCTCTCGACCTTCGGGAACGCGGCGATCACCCTGCTGGACTTCGTGACGATCTACTTGATGTTCACGCACGTGGAGGTGCTGGGCGGGTTCACGCTCCCCGAGATCGCGCTGCTCTACGGGTCCTGTTCGGCCTCGCTGGGGCTGGCTGACCTGTTCCTCGGCAACACCGACCGGATCGGGGCCCGGATCCGCGACGGCTCCCTCGACACGATGCTGGTGCGGCCGGTCCCGGTGCTCGCGCAGGTCGCGGCGGACCGGTTCGCGCTGCGCCGCCTCGGCCGGGTCGCGCAGGGCCTGGCGGTGCTGGTCTGGGCGGTTTCGGCGCTGGAGGTGGAGTGGACGGTCGGGAAGGTGCTGCTGGTGCCCGTGATGATCCTGGCCGGGGCGGGGATCTTCGGGGCCGTGATGGTGGCCGGGGCGGCCTTCCAGTTCGTCGCCGGGGACGCGGCGGAGGTGCAGAACTCCTTCACGTACGGGGGCTGCACGATGCTCCAGTACCCGCCGACGGTGTTCGCGAAGGACCTGCTGCGCGGGGTGACCTTCATCGTGCCGCTGGCCTTCGTCAACTGGCTGCCCGCGCTGTACGTGCTGGGGCGGCCCGATCCGCTCGGGCTGCCGCAGTGGGCGGCGTTCGTGAGCCCGCTGGTGGCTCTCGTGGTGTTCCTGCCCGCGTCGCTGGCGTGGCGCGCGGGTGTCCGTTCGTATCGCAGTACGGGGAGTTGAGGGTTGATGGCAGAGGCTCTGATCTCGTTGGAGGGCGTCGAGAAGGTCTTCGACGTACGCCGCCGGGTGAACTGGATCCGCAGGGAGAAGCGGCAGGTCCGGGCCGTGGACGGGATCGGCTTCGAGGTCGCGCGGGGCGAGATGGTCGGCTACATCGGGCCGAACGGCGCCGGGAAGTCGACCACGATCAAGATGCTGACCGGGATCCTCACCCCGAGCGGGGGCCGGCTGCGGGTCGCCGGCATCGACCCGGCGCGGGAGCGGATGCGTCTCGCGCACCGGATCGGGGTGGTGTTCGGGCAGCGCACGACGCTGTGGTGGGACCTTCCGCTGAAGGACTCGTACGGGCTGATGCGGCGCATGTACCGGATCCCTTCGGCGCGCTACGCGGAGAACCTGGAGCGGTGCGTGGAGCGCCTGGACCTGGCCGAGCTGCTCGACGTGCCGGTGCGGCAGCTGTCGCTGGGGCAGCGGATGCGCGGGGACATCGCGGCGGCGCTGCTGCACGATCCGGAGGTGCTCTACCTGGACGAGCCGACGATCGGGCTCGACGTGGTGAGCAAGGCGAAGGTACGGGGCTTCCTGCGGCAGCTGAACGAGGAGCTGGGGACCACGGTGCTGCTGACGACCCACGACCTCCAGGACATCGAGCAGCTGTGCGAGCGGGTGATGGTGATCGACCACGGGCGGCTGATGTACGACGGACCGCTGGGCGGGCTGCACGAGGTGGGCCCGGAGGGGGCGGGCGAGCGGACGCTGGTGGTGGACCTGGAGGCGGAGTTCGCGCCGATCGAGGTGGCGGGGGCGCGGGTGGTGAAGGTGGAGGGGCCCCGGCAGTGGCTGGCGTTCCCGGCACGGGCGTCGGCGGCGCCGCTGGTGGCGGAGGTGGCGGCGCGGTACCCGCTGCTGGACCTGTCGGTGCGGGAGCCGGACATCGAGGACGTGATCGCGCGGATGTACGCGGGGCGGGGGTGAGGCGGGGGTGAGGCGGGGCCGCGCGGCGTCGGCGGACCCGTGGCGTCAGGTGGGCTCGTGGGGCCGGAGGCGGGGCGCGGGGTGCGGCGGCGTCGGGGATAGATCAGGGTCGATCCCGGGGAGCGGCTGGGGGACGGGCCATTCAACTCGCCCGTATCTCTGCATAGGGTGGTCCGCATGAGTGACGAGCGGCCCGAGAAGCCGTTGCCGGAGAAGGCGCCGCTGCCGGAGCTGAGGGCGTCCGATGCCGACCGGGACCGGGTGGTGGAGCGCCTGCGGGACGCCGTCGCCGAGGGCCGGCTCGACATGGAGGAGTTCGAGGAGCGGCTGGAGGCGGTCTACGCGTCCCGGACGTACGCCGAGCTGGCCCCGCTGACCCGCGACCTGCCGGACGTGCCCGGGGAGGCCCCCGTGGGGGTACCGCCCGCGTCGCTGCCGGCTCAGGGCGGGGCGGCACGGCAGTCCTGGCAGTCCCGCATCGGCGGCGCGGGCACCTCCGCGACGGCCGTCGCCGTCATGTCGGGGTTCCAGCGCAAGGGCCACTGGACGGTGCCCGCCCGCTTCAACGCGGTGGCGATCTGGGGCGGCGGCGAGATCGACCTGCGCGAGGCGAACTTCGCGCAGCGCGAGGTGGTGATCACCTGCGTGGCCGTGATGGGCGGCATCCAGATCACGGTGCCGCCGGGTGTGGAGGTCGACGTACGGGGCATCGGGATCATGGGCGCCTTCGACCAGCGGGCCGCCCAGGCCCCGGCGGACCCGGGGGCTCCGCGCGTCGTGGTGAACGGCCTCGCCTTCTGGGGCGGGGTGGAGATCAAGGTCAAGGAGCCCAAGGGCCGGAAGCCGCCGAAGGGCGGCCCGGACCGGCTGGACGGCGGGACGCCCCGCAAGCAGCTGTAGGGGTCGCCCCACGGGGTGCCGGACAGGTGCCGGACGCCCCGCACGGCGCGCCGGGAACTCCCCGGGCCGCCCGGGAGTCGGATGCTATGCAGACAAAACCGGCCACCGGGGGAAGGCAGGAGCCCGTGGAAGACGTGGACAGCCGCACGAGGGCGCGGACCGCGCCACCCCCGCCGCCCCGGGGCGCGTTCGTGTTCAACGCGGCGGACGAGGAACGGCGGCGCGGCGTCCGCCGGATGAAGACCACCGCGACGGGCCTGCTGATCCTGGTCGCGCTGGTCTACGTACTGGCCAAGTACGCCCAGCACGCCTGGGGCGCGGGCGGCTGGGCCGGGTACGTGGCGGCGGCGGCCGAGGCAGGCATGGTCGGCGCGCTCGCGGACTGGTTCGCGGTCACGGCGCTGTTCCGGCGGCCGCTCGGGCTGCCGATCCCGCACACCGCGATCATCCCGACGAAGAAGGACCAGCTGGGCGTCTCCCTGGGGGAGTTCGTCGGCGAGAACTTCCTCTCCTCCGACGTCGTACGCGCCCGGCTGCACGCCCTCGGCATCGGCGGCCGCCTGGGCGCCTGGCTGGCGGAGCCCGCGCACGCCGACCGGGTCACGGCCGAGCTGGCGACGGCGCTGCGCGGGGCGCTGACCGTCCTGCGGGACTCGGACGTGCAGGCCGTCGTGGGCGAGGCGATCACGCGGCGGGCCGAGAGCGCCGAGATCGCGCCGGGCATCGGCAAGACCCTGGAGCGGGTCGTCGCGGACGGCGGGCACCGGCGGGCCGTCGACCTCGTCTGCACGAAGGCGCACGACTGGCTCGTGACGCACGGGGACTCGGTGATGGACGCCGTCCAGGGCGGGGCACCGGGCTGGACCCCGCGCTTCGTCGACCGCAAGATCGGCGACCGCGTGTACAAGGAGCTGCTCCGCTTCGTGACGGAGATGCGGGACATGCCGGAGCATCCGGCGCGGGGGGCGGTGGACCGCTTCCTGAGGGACTTCGCGGCCGACCTCCAGTCGGACACCGAGACGCGGGCGCGGGTCGAGCGGCTGAAGTCGGAGATCCTGGCGCGGGGCGAGGTACAGGACGTGATCGCCTCCGCGTGGACCGCGATCCGCTCGATGATCATCTCGGCGGCGGAGGACGAGCAGAGCGAACTGCGGCTGCGGGTACGGGCCTCGCTGATCGCGCTGGGCGCGCGGCTGGCGACGGACGGCCGGCTCCAGGCGAAGGTGGAGGGCTGGATCGAGGGCGCGGTGGTGTACGTCGTCACCACCTACCGCACCGAGATCACCTCCCTGATCACGGACACGGTGGCGAGCTGGGACGCGGAGCACACCTCGCGCAAGATCGAGGCCCACATCGGGCGCGACCTCCAGTTCATCCGCATCAACGGCACGGTGGTCGGCGCACTGGCGGGCCTGCTGATCTACTCGGTCTCCCGGGCGTTCGGGGCGTAGGGGGCGGGGCGGGCTCGGCCCGGTCTGGCGCTCGCGCTGTACGGCCCGGCGGGGGCCGGTACCGGTCTGCGGGGCGCGGCGGTGATCGGTGCTGGGCCGACGCGTGTGCGGGCCGGTGCCGGGCGGACGCGGTCGGACCCTGGCGGGGGCCGTCAGGCCTCCCCTCCCCGGCCCGGCCCGGGGGAGGCGGGCGGTCGGGCCCGGCGCTCGCGCTCGGGGCGGGGAGGCCCTCGCGGTGGGCGGCTCGGCGGTACCGGTCCTGTGGTGCGCGGCGGCGGGCCGACGCGGGTGGGGGCCGGTGCCGGGCGGGCGGTCGGACCCTGGCCGGGGCCGTCAGGCCTCCCCGGCCTGGCCCGGGCCGGGCCGGCGGGCGGTCGGACCCTGGGCCCCAGCGGGCGGTCGGCACGGGTGCGGGGCGGCTGCGGGGCGGCGGGCCCCGCAGAATCCACGGCGCAGGTAGCGCGCCGGGGGCGGGGCGGCCCCGCATCCAGGGGCCGGGTACGCGCCGGGGCGGGATCCCTCCTCGTAACCGCCCGGCCAGGGCATGGGCAGGGTCAGGCGCGGTCCGCCACCGCCCAGGTCGTCGCCGCCACGACGCCGGCGGCTCCGATGACGGCCGGCCAGGCCCCGACCTTCTTGGCCAGCGGGTGCGCTCCCGCGAAGCCGGCGACGTACAGCGCCCCGAGCCCGGCGGCGACCGGGGTGCCGGCGCGCCGGTGCCACTCCCGCCCGGCCACGACCCCGGCGGCGCCGAGGACGACCCCGCCCAGGGGCCGCTTCTTGGTCCAGCGGGCGACGGCGTAGCCGCCTACCAGGCCTGCGGCCGCCACCACGGAACTCGGTACCCGCGCCATGTAGAACTCCCTCGGTCTTCTTGGCTGACGTTGATGCTGATGACGTGCCGACAGTCCGACGCACACGCCCCGTCCCCGAGGCTAACGCGGCCGCCTGGCCACCCGGCGGGCGCCCACCGCGCCGAGCACGAGCACGGCCCCGCCGATGACGCCGTGCGGCACCGCGTCCTGTACGGCACGCGGCAACACCGCGACGACCCCGAGGACGAGCAGGAAGGCGAGTGCGTACCGGCGCGCGATGCGCAGCAGTCTGTCCACGGGCTGCTCAACGCCGTGGCCGGGCGTGCGACACGGACGGCGCGGAGGCGATTTGTCGCACACTCTCCGTTTCTGCGGACGGCCCGGGCAGGGAACCCCGAAGGCGTAGATTCGGTCTTCCAGGGGGAAACCCGCTCAACCCACCACCAGGAGTCGACGCCTTGATCTCTTACGGACGAGCCGTCCTCGACCTCGCGGACGAGCTGGTCGACGCCTACGCGGACGTGTTCTCCGGACCGCCGTGGAACGAAGGCGAAGAAACCATTCGCCAGTTTTCGGCCCGGCTCCAGACGGACGTCCGGCGCACGGGATTCCGCACGGCCTTCGTCCAGTCCGCGACCGGCATCGACGGCTTCGCCACCGGCTGGCTGACCCCGGCCCCCTTCCCGAAGAACCGCGCCTACCCGCAGGTCGCCGCCCAGCTCGGCGCGGCCCGCGTACGGGAACTGCTCGTCGGGGCCCTGGAGATCGACGAGCTGGCCGTACGAGGCTACGCGCGCGGCCACGGCACCGGCCGGGCCCTGCTCACCGAGATCACCGCCGACGCCCCCGAGGGCCGGGCGTGGCTGCTGACCTCACGCCTGGCGACGGACACGGTGGCCACCTACCGCCGCCTGGGCTGGCGCGAGGTCCCCGCCCTCCCCGGCACCGAAACGGGCGTAGTCGTCTTCCTGTCCCCCACCCACCCAACCCCCTGACACCCCCACCTCCCCGGCCCCCAGCTCAACCCACCCGCCCGGAGTGCCCGCCCCGCGACGACGCCGTGCGCCCCGCCCGCGCTCCCGCCCGGCCCGCCCCGCCCGGGCCGGCCCCCCGCTGCGGTCCCGTTCGCCCGCCGGAGGGGGTCCGCCCTCCCCGTGTCACGAACCTCCGTACGCGGGGTAGCCCGCCCACGGCGCCGGGCATATCCGGGCCATGATCACCACACCGCAGCCGAAGCCCAAGTCCTCCCTCGTGAAGCCGGCCCGACGGCAGCTCGGCCTCGCCACCCGGCACCAGCTCACCGCGACCGCCGGGATCCCCGCCGGCACGATCACCTCCCGCACCCGCCCCGGCGGCCCCTGGCAGCGCCTGCTGCCCCGGGTCTACCTCCTGCAGACCGGCCCCCCTGACCCCCGCCAGCGCGCGCTCGCCGCCGTCCTGTACGCCGCCGAACCCACCGCCGACCCGCTCTCCGGCGAGACGGCCGTCCTCACCGGCGGCGCCGCCCTCGCCCTCCTCGGCATCCGCGACACCCCGCACACCCCGGCCGAGGTCCTGATCCGAGCCACGCGCCGGCTCGCCCCCGCCCCCGGGGTCCGCCCCCGCACCACGAACCGCTGGCCCCGCACCATGACCGTGTCCGGCGTCCCCGCGGCCCACCCCGTACGCGCCGCCGCCGACTTGGCGGCCCGCACGGAACCCGGAGCACCCCCTGACCGGATCCGCTCCGTGCTGGCCCAGGTGGTCCAGGCGGGCTGGTGCCACCCGCACGACCTCCACGCCGAACTCCGCACCTCCCGCCTCCTCACCCGCCCCGCTGTCCGCGCGGCCGCCGCCGAACTCCTGGCCGGGGTCCGCTCGATCGCCGAGGCCCGGGCCCGCGACACCCTCGAGGCCACCGACCTGCCGACCCCGCTCTGGAACGCCCGCCTCTACACCCCGGACGGCGCCTTCCTGGCCAGCCCGGACGCCTACTGGCCCGACGAGGGCGTGGCCCTGGAGGTCGACTCTGCCGAGTACCACTACACCCGCGACGCCTGGCAGGCCACCCTCCGCCGGCGCCTGCGCCTGGAGTCCCACGGCATCCTGGTGGTCAGCGCGACCCCCTCAATGCTCCGCGACACCCCGGCCGAAGTCCTCGCCGCCCTCCGCACCCTCCTCACCCTCATGACCCCCCGCCCCACCCCACCCACAGCCCAAGCCCGCGGCCACCAACAGCTCCCGCTCCCGCTCGGCTACTGAGCGGATGCCGCCAATAGGTATCCGACGTCCTCGTGCCGGCCAGCGTGGTGGAAGGCGGCGGTGATGTTCAGTACCGCCTGTTTGTCGGCTCGCTGGGAGGCGCCGGTGAGAACGGCGTCGGCGGCTTCGTGGAGCCCCGTGCTCCGGCAGGACGATACGGCCTCCAAGAGCTGAAGGGGCGTCAAGGTCGTACCGGCCCGCCACAGCAGGATGGCCGCGTCGCGGTGTCTGTCCTCCGACAGATAGCGCGCAACGGTCTCCAGTTCAGTCCAAGCGGCCCCGTCCGTGTATTGCGCGGGGTGCCGGTCCCCCTCGTGCTGGGGGACCGGCACCCCAGCCGCGGGCGCCGCCCGTGCGGATCGGGACGCCAGCTTCTGCTTCCGCTGCGCGCGTCGTTCGTGCTTGATCCGGTAAGCGGTGCGATAGGCCGGCGTCTTCCGCTCCACCGGAGGGGAGTCCAGGGTTCCCGGTACCCGCTCCGAACTGGCCGCTGTACAGCACAGGCAGTGCCGGGCGGAGGCACGGTGCCGCAGCTCCGTCAGCTCAGCAAGGGTGAACGGGAGGGTGGCGTCGATCGAGGCTGCCGCTGCCCGTGCGGCCTCGTAGAAGCTCTTCATCAGGGGCTCTGTGGGAACCCGTGCACCGTTCAGGTGGGTTGACAGGGTGCCCGGGGAGATTCCCGCATCCTCCGCGATGCCTCGCTGGGAGCGCTCCGTCGCCTCCTGTACGGCTGTAAGAGCCGCCGCCAGGGCGCGCTGGTCCGGGGACCGGCGGTCGGGCATCGTCAATTCCTGGGGCAAGGCAGCTCCGTTCTCAGTGAAGATCCAACCCTCCGAAGTTTCACCTGAGTTCGGTACGAGCGGAACGCCCGGAGGGTTTTCACCTGGCTGGGAATTCGGACACAGGCTGGAAAGCGCGCGGACGATGAGCAAAGGTTGGGGCGTTGGCCGAAGTTCCCGGCGGGGGGTATCCACGGGTTTCGGCCAGCCGTTTTCCGGCTGATTCGATAGAGGGGAACTGCGCGCATGACTTTGCCGTCGTGGACTGATGAGAAGCTGGGAGCCAAGCGGCGTGCGGCGCTGTGGCTGCTGACCGAGGTCGGAGAGGGCGGCGTCTTCACGAAGGAGGACGTGCGTACGGCGTTCCCGGGGCTGAGCCAGATCGACCGCCGGGTTCGTGAACTCAGGAGCCACGGCTGGCGTATCGACACGAACCGTGAGGACACCAGTCTGGGCCAGCATGAACAGCGCTTCGTGTCGGCGGGTGAGCCGGTCTGGGAGCAGGGCAAGGGGACCCTGCCGTCGACGGGATACACGGACACCCAGCGCCGCGAACTGCTGGCGAAGGACGGGCACTACTGCCGCTCGTGCGGCATCGTCCCCGGCGCCGTGTACGCCGGCACCTACGAATCCGCGCAGCTCGACATCGCCCGCCGCCCCGTGAGCCAGCCGGACGGGACGAGCAAGGTGGAGCCCGTGGTCGAGTGCAACCGGTGCCGGGTCGGAGGCAAGAAGCTGACGGCGGACCTGAACGGCGTCCTCGCCGGCGTGACGAAGCTCGGGGCGATGGAGCTGAAGATGCTGGGAGGCTGGATGGACCTGGGCGAACGGGACTTCGCCCTGGTCGAGCGGCTCTGGGCCGACATCCAGACGCTGCCGGCCGAGTCCCGCGAGAAGGTCAGGCAGGCCTTGGGCCAGGCGTAGGTCCGACAATACGAATGGCGGGGGCCGTGACAGGGCGGCCCCCGCTCAGCACCCCCGATGTTGCCCTTTGGAGGAGAACCAACTGTGAGCATGGACTTCGGCCGGCCGCCGCGCGCCACCGAGAACCGGGAACTGGTCGAGCAGCGGCTCAAGGAAGCCGGTTCGGGGGACGGGCTGCAGGAAACGCTGATCGTCGAGTGGCGGGCCAACCCGATCGTCGTCCAGGTCATCGACATGCCGATCGATCAGGTCTACTTCAACCCGTCGACGCACCGGATCCGCGCCCAGCGCAGCTACGAGCCGGCGCGTGACCGCCTCCTTTCGGAGGACGCCTGGAGCCCAGAGAGCCAGGACTACCTCCGCCACCTCCTCCAGGCCCTGCCGTCGAACCCCGCCAAGCGGGACGGCGACTTCGACGAACTCAAGGAGAGCCTCAAGGAATACCGGCAGAACGAACCGGGCCTCATCACCCGCGACGGAATCCTCGTCAACGGGAACACGAGAGTCGCGGCGCTCCGCGAACTCGGTGCGAGAAGCGTCCGGGTGGGTGTCCTCCCCGAGACCTGCACGTGGGCCGACATCAATGCCGTAGAGCTGTCGCTGCAGCTCCGTCACGACACCCGGCGCCCGTACTCGTACATCAACCGGCTGCTGACCATCGACGAGCAGGTGACCAGCGGCCGGCCGATCGGCGATGTCGCGAGGGACTTCCGTATCCGGCCGGCAACCGCCGAGCAGGATCTGTGGGTGCTTTCCTGCCTGCGGGACCTGGTGTCCCGCTCGGAGACGGGGGTCGCCCAGCTCAAGCTGATGGACTTCGAGGACGCTCAGGAGAAGCTGCGTGAGCTTCACCGGGCCTTCGCCAAGGCTGTCAAGCAGAACCCCGGCCAGGCCGACCTGCTCAAGGAGAACAAGCTGGCGCTGATCGTGCTGGAATTCTCCAAGACGGACGTGCGTCTTGCCGACGTCGACTTCCGGACCCGCTACCTCCAGCGCTTCCTGCCGGACGGCCTCAAGGAGGCGCCCGTGAAGGCCGCGGGTGTGATTCCGGGGCTGGGCCGCCCCGCGTGGGGCGACAGCCCGCAAGTAGCTGCGGCGAAGGCGCTGACCGACGTGCTGCTCCAGGCGAAGGCTGTGGGCCGTGCGACCGGGACCGTGCCTGACGCGAAGCTCCAGGAAGCTGCCGAAGTATGGCAGCAGGCCAGGGAAGCGGTGGAGGAAGCCCTGGTGCCGGCGGGCAAGGACGCCCGGGTGCGCAAGCGCAAGCAGGCGGCTCCGGACCGTCTCTATGACGCGGTCCAGGACATCGAGCAGTGTGTGACCGACATGTCGCTGGCCCGGGCATCGCGCAACCTGGACGAGGAGATCCTGGACGAGGCGGTGCTGGCGCTGAAGGCGAGCCTGTCGAAGCTCGCCCGGGAAGCTGGCCGGAGCATCGGAGAACCGGGCGACGGCGTGGCGTGGCTGCTCGAGGCGATGCTCCAGGAGGAGGCGTGAGCGACCACTCGGGTCCGTCGCTGAGGCTGGCGTTCGACGTGTCCCGTACGAAGGCCACCCTCCAGGCAGGTGAGCCCTACCGGGCAGACCTGGCCCAGCTGGCGTCCAGCTTCCCGCTGGGCGGTCAGCGGGGCCCCCTCACGCTCGAAGTGCCGCTCGACGATTTCCTCTCCCGGCTGAACGTTCTTTCGGAGTGGGCACATCCCGAGTCCGTCGAGTGGGACGAGGAACTCGCCGCGTTGGTCGGAGACGTCCTCGACGACGCGGAAACGGCGGCTGGCCACCTCGACGAGGGTCCGCAGGCCCCTGGACCCGTGGCCGAAGCCGATGTGATGACCGCCCTGGGGCCGGGCTGGCGTGCTGACCTGACCGACTTCCAGCGCAGGGACGTCGCCCGGCTGCTTTCCATGAGGCACGGAGCCAACTTCAGCGTGCCCGGTGCGGGGAAGACCCGGGTCGCTCTCGCCGTCTACGCGGCGATGAAGGAGCGGGGCGACGTGCGGCGCCTCCTCGTCGTGAGTCCCAAATCGGCGTACGAATCATGGGATTTCGAGAGCCGTGTGTGCTTCGACGCCGTCCCGGTGACCCGGGTGATGGGCAAGGTGCCCGACCCCCATACCGAGATCCTGATCGTCAACTATGAACGGCTCGACCGGGCGCTGTCCGGGCTCGCCGCATGGCTGCGCGCGGCCCCCTCCATGGTGATCCTGGACGAGGCGCACAGGATGAAGCTCGGCGCGGAGGGAACCTACGGCAGCGCGTGCATGGCGCTGGGGCCACTGAGCCGGCGCCGTCTGATCCTCACCGGGACGCCCGCGCCGAACGGGGCCCGCGACCTGGAGAACCTCCTGTCGTTCGTATGGCCGGGACACGGCCGCAGGGTCGTCACGAACGCAGTCGCGGGCGGTGACCTCGCCTACGCGAGCTCTGTACTGCGCCCGCTCTTCACGCGTACGACCAAGAAGGAGCTGGGGCTTCCGCCATTCCAGCCCGTGATCCTTCCGGTGCCCCTGGAGGGCTTGCACCGGGAGATCTACGATGCGCTGGTAGGCCGCTACACGGCGCGCGCCGAGCTGGCGCGCGATGACTTCGACTCGCTGGGGAAGGCGATGCTGCGGCTGCTGATGGCCGCTACCAGCCCGGCCCTGCTGGTGGAGGGCAGTACCCGGCACGAGCCGGTCAGTTTTCAGGTGCCTCCTCTGGACATTCCGGATGGCGAATCCCTCTACACCCTGCTCCAGAATCTTTCCCAGCACGAGCTGCCGCCGAAATACCGGGCGGTGAGGGACATCGTTTCCAGGAATGCGGCCGTTGGGCGGAAGACCCTCGTGTGGTCGACCTTCGTCCGCAGCATCACCACTCTGCACGGGCTGCTGGGCGAATTCGGTCCTGCCGCCGTTCACGGCGGCACCCCTGACCGGGAGGAGCAGCTGCGCCGGTTCCGGGAGGATCCGGACTGCCACGTCCTGATCTCCAATCCGGCGACCCTGGGAGAGGGGATCAGCCTTCACCACGAGTGTCACGACGCGGTCTACGTCGACCGTGACTTCATGGCGGGACGCTTCCTGCAGAGCCTCGACCGCATCCACCGGCTCGGGCTGGCGCCAGGGACTGAGACCCGGGTCACGGTGCTCGCGGCGACGGAGACGATCGACGAGATCGTGGCCATGAGACTCGCGGAGAAGCTCGAGTTCATGGGCGCCATCCTCGATGATCCCTCCGTGCGCGCACTGGGTGACCTGCAGGAGGAACGGCCGGTGGTGGGCGGTATGGACGAGGCTGACATCCGGGCCGTGCTGGACCACGTGGGCGTGGCTGTCGTCCGGTAGGGACGGGGCGGCGCACGAGTCCCGGGGCACGTGGACGGCCGAGGTGCCTCGGGCGGCATGTGATGTCGGTGGCAGATGCGACACTGGCCTGTCTGCATCTGCCACACCAGGAGGACTCGATGGGTGCCAGCGATCGCACGCTGACCTCGATTGAGATTTGCGCCGGAGCGGGGGGACAAGCCATCGGTCTCCACCAGGCCGGCTTCCGTCACCTCGCCCTCGTCGAGATCGACCAGCATGCCGTGGCGACCCTGCGGCGCAACATCGCCCATCGGGACGGCTGGCAATTCGAACGCGACTACTGCGACATCATCAACAAGGATGTGAACCTCTTCGAGCCGCGGGCCGAGCTCGTGAAGCCGCTCAAGCATCTTGGCCGGCAGTTGCAGCAGGGTGAGCTCGATTTGCTCGCGGGGGGTGTTCCGTGTCCTCCGTTTTCGCATGCCGGAAAGCAGCTCGGCAAGGAAGACGAGCGTGATCTTTTCCCCAGGATGCTCGACCTCGTGGATGACCTGCTGCCTAAAGCCGTCATGATCGAGAATGTTCGCGGCATTAAGGACGAGAAGTTCTCAGAATATCGCGAATGGGTCATCGCCCGCCTGCAGGGCGGCAAGGCGACTGACCCGATCACTGGTGAACGCAAGGAATACGACGGCGCCGGCCATGCTGAGGATCTCAGCTATGAGGTCTGCGAGTGGGAAATCCTGGAGGCCAGCGATTTCGGCGTGCCGCAGCTGCGCCCCCGCGCGATTCTTGTCGCCATTCAGAAGAAGTACCTGGCACGGCGGCAGTTTCAGTGGCCCACCCCCGGCGTGGAATTCCTGAGCGTGCGTGACGCCCTTGAGGAGACGATGGCTGAACGGTACGAACCGTTCATCCAGCAGGGCGGGGTCGCCGGCACCCAGGCTCAGAAGGCACTTGACGACTGGCGCGACGCCAGTGGCGGAATCGCACCCACCCTGGTGGGAGGCTCCAAGAAGCACGGCGGAGCCGACCTCGGGCCGAGCCGGGCCAAGGCCGCCTGGAGGAACCTCGGAGTGGACGCCCTGGGTGTAGCCAATGCGCCGAAGGACGTGGAGAAGAAGAAGAGCTGGGAACGCGACCTCTTCCGCCCTGACGGTCCGATGCTGACCGTTACTCAGGCGGCGATCATCCAGGGGTTCCCGCGGGAGTGGGACTTCGAAGGGGACGCGTCCGAAGGGAAGCTGCCCGGCAAGACCGCGCAGTACCGCCAGGTAGGGAACGCCTTCCCGCCCCCGGTGGCGAAGGCGGTCGGAAAGGCCATCGCCGAGGTTCTGCTGGCTGTTGCCCCTGAGGGGCCGGAAGGGCGGAAGGCGGGACGTTAGACGCCGGAGGCGGCGGACAGGCTCCGCCGCTCCTGGACGGTGGCGGCGATCGTCGCGGCGCAGACGTCTGACCGCTCGTGCTCCCAGAACCGGAGCACGAGCCACCCGGCCTCTTCCAGCTGCCGGTCCGTATCGCGGTCCCGGGCCATGTTGCGGGCCACCTTCTCAGACCAGTAGCCCGGGTTGGTCTTCGGCGAGACGTAGTGTTCAGGGCAGCCGTGCCAGTAGCAGCCGTCGACGAACACGGCCACCTTCACCGGCCGGAACACCAGGTCTGCCGTGCGCCGCAGGCCGGGCAGCGGCCGGGCGGCGATCCGGTAGCGCAGCCCCTTCGCGTGCACGAGGCGGCGGATCACCAGCTCGGGCTTGGTGTCACGGCTGCGGATCGCCTGCATGTTGCGCCGCCGCGCCGCTGAGGAGGCCCAGGAACCCTCGGGCGGCTGCCAGGCGCTGTCGTCAGGCATGCTCCGGGCCTCCTTCCATCCGCAGGGCGACCCAGTCCTCCGGCCCCAACGTGATCTTGTGGGTGGCCGCGAGGTCCCGCTGGTCGGGAAACTTCCCGCAGAGCAGAGTGAGGCCGTCACGGGCGAGACGAGCCCGGATGTTGCGTGCCCGCCTCAGGGGGTCGTGGTTGCCCGCCCCGACCGTTGTGATCACGCTCCGCGGAACGACGAGCCCTTCCAGATAATTGAACATCATCGTGAAGCGCTGTTCCTGTCCCGGCCGTTTGGCGAGGACCTTGCCAGCCTGTTCCGGGGTGAGCAGCGTCAGCGGGTTGACCGGCAGCGGGGTCCAGTCGTAGAGCGGCACGCTCCAGTGCTCGCGGGCGTGTGCGGCGAGTCCCCGCTTGCCGTCCCGGTTTCCGGTGCCCCGGTAGAGCCAGGAACGGTGCGCACGCACGAGCCATGACCGGTGTCGGCCACGGCCGAGTCCTATCTGTGTGCAGATGCAGAGCTGGCACTGTGCCTCAGCAGGGATCGTCCAGTTCGCGCCGACGGTCGCCTTGATGTCCACGGGTATGCCAGCCAGCACGGTGTCCAGCGGCGGCACCTTGGGCAGGCAGAAGGCGCGGAGTACCTCGTACTCCAGTTTGGCTCCCACGGAGGCCTTCTCGCCCGGATGCACATCGGGGGACAGCAGGTTGTAACGGCCCGTCCTGGCCCCGTCGAGTACGTAGTCGACCGAATTCGCGATGGCGCGGGTGTAGAGACCCGCGATGTCGTCATAAGAGCGCAGTTCAGCGAGGACGGCCTGGAGCTCGGTGTCTTCGCCGGGGGCCTGCAGAACGTGCTCGCCTCCCTCGGCGTTCGAGCAGATGTCCCCCGGTTCCTGCAGGATCAGACGCCCCCTGCTCATCCGTGGACCGCTCCGGGCGTCTCGTGGCACTCCGCGTAGGGCTTGCCTGAGGTGCACCAGCAGGGGGTGGTGGGGGGCGGGGGCCAGGGGGTGGCTTTGCCGCGGGCCGCGAGGGTGGTGGCGTACTCGGCCAGGAGGGACGGGGAGGCCGGGGAGGTCTTCTCCGAGGCGGCGAAGGCCTCGTACGAGGGGACGCTGCCGGTGACGATGCCGAGGTTCGTGGTGCCCGAGGCGGCGAGGGCGCGGAGCGAGGCCTCGACGCGGGTCAGGTGGGTCTCGTGCGAGGGGTACTCCGCCGCGAGGGTCGGGTACGAGGTGAGGAGCTCGGAGAGTTCGCGCTGGGGCCAGTGCAGGATCGCCACCGGGAAGGGCCGCGAGAGGGCGGCGCGGCGGTCACCGAGTTCGGCGCGCAGGCGGGCGATCTCGGCGCGGAGTTCGGCCGGGTCGTCGGAGCCGAGCGCCCAGATGCGCTTCGGGTCGTGGAGCTCGTCGAGGGGGATCGGGCCGACGTGACGGGTGTCGGCGACCATGTCCCAGTCGTCGTGCGGGAGTCCGAGGAGGCGGCGGACCCGGTGGCGGCCCGTGAGGAGCGCGGTGGTGGCCGGGGTGAGGGGGGTGTCCTCCGAGGTCAGCAGGGTCGCGGCCTCGGTGAAGCAGTCGTGCGAGGCCTCCAGCTCGTCGTGGGCTTCGAGGGCTTCCGCGATGACCTCCCAGGGGGCCGGGTCCGCGGGGGCGGCGGCCCGGATGCCGGAGATCAGGGCGCGGGCCTCGGCCTCGTGGCCGTACTCCCACAGGTTCGCGGCCTGCAGGGCCTTGATCAGGTGCGGGTCGGCCGGTGAACCGGAGAGGAGCTGGTCGTACAGGGTGCTCGCCCGGTCCCGTTCGTCTCCCAGTTCGAGGTGGGCCGCGGCCTGGAGGAGCAGGGGCTCCTGGTCCTCGGGGTAGCGGGTCGCCGTGCGGATGAGGCGCTCGGCTTCGGCGATGTGCTCTGCAGGCGTGTCGGGGCGCATGGTTCACACCGTACTGCCGCTGGTCAGTTGAGGGGGGAGGACTTAGGGTGCGGGCCGTGCGGGATCACGTGCGTGTGGTGGTGCAGGGGGGCGGCCGGCGGGGGCGCGGGGCGGGTCTCGCGCGGCTGCTGTGGGTGGGCGCCGAGTTCGTCACCACGGTGGGTGTGGTGGTGGCGTTGCTGGTGGTGCACCAGGTGTGGTGGACGAACCGGCAGGCCGTCGCCGCCGCGCAGGAACAGGTCCGGAGCCTTGAGAGGGCTTGGGGGGACCGCGGTGCGGGGGAGGCGGAGGCCCCGTCCCCCGACGGGCCCGCGCCGCCGCCCGCCTCCGAGCCGGAGGAGTCCGGGGCCGTGCCGGGGCCCGGACCCGACCCGGAGCCGGGGGCCGCGTCCCCGGAGGGGTCCGCGCCCGCCGCGCCGCCCCGTACGAAGCCGCAGCCGCCGGCGAAGCCGAAGCCGGAGCCCGCGCGGGACGAGGCGTACGCCGTCCTGCGCATCCCGCGCCTAGGCCTCGCCGTTCCCGTCGCGCAGGGGGTCGACAAGCGGGCCGTACTGGACAAGGGGTACGCCGGCCAGTACCCGGGTACGGCGCCGCCCGGCGCGCGGGGCAACTTCGCGCTGGCCGGGCACCGCAACACGCACGGGGAACCGTTCCGGTACGTCAACAGGCTGCGCCCCGGTGACGAGTTGCTGGTCGACGTGCGCGGGCGGCGCTACACGTACGTGGTGGGGCAGGTGCTGAACGAGACCACCGAGCGGGACACCGGGGTGATCGCACCGGTGCCGCGGAGCGTGGTCAGGCCCGAGTACGGGTACGGGCGTCCCGATGCGTACATCACCCTCACCACCTGCACGCCCGAGTACAGCTCCAAGTACCGGCTGGTGGTGTGGGGGACCCTCAAGTCCCCCTAAAGTGGGGTGGATGCGTCCGAAATGGCTGAAGCGTCCGCAGCTGGTGTGGCTGGGGGTGCCCTTCGTGGTGTTCCTCGGGGTGCTGCCGTGGGTGAACCGGGTCGAGCCGCGGGTGGGCGGGGTGCCGTTCCTGTTCGCGTGGCTGCTCGGGGCGACCCTCCTGACGCCGCTCGCCGTCTGGCTCACCCGGCGCGCAGACCGGCGCGGGTCCCGGCGCGAAGACCGAACGCGCGACCGAAGGGGCGACCGAAGGGGCGACCCGTCGTGAGCCAGGCCGCCGTCGCCACCTCCGTCTTCGGCGCGTTCATGGTGGCGACCGTCGTGCTCGGCCTGCTCGCCGTCCGCGGCCGGGGCGGGGGCGGCGGCGGGCTCGCGGAGTGGTCGGTGGGCGGCCGCTCGCTGGGGACCGTCTTCATCTGGGTCCTGATGGCGGGCGAGGGCTACACCAGCTTCAGCTACCTCGGGGCCGCGGGCTGGGGGTACGACTACGGAGCCCCGGTGACGTACGTCATCGCCTACATGTCCTGCGGCTACGCCGTCGGCTACGTGGTCGGTCCGATGCTGTGGGACTACGCCCGCCGCCACGGGCTCGTCGGTATCAGCGACATGGTGGCCCACCGCTACGGGCGCCCCTGGCTCGGTGCGGCCGTGGCCGTGCTGGCCACGGTGTTCCTGCTCCCCTACATCCAGCTCCAGATCACCGGCATGGGCGTGGTCGTCTCGACCGTGACCTACGGCGCCGTCTCCCTGAACTGGGCCTACTTCCTGGCCTTCGCCGTGACCACCGGCTTCGTCGTCGTCAGCGGGCTGCGCGGCAGCGCCTGGGTGTCGGTGCTCAAGGACGTGCTGGTGATCGGGACGCTGGGCTTCCTCGCCGTGTACGTCCCGCTGCACTACTTCGGCGGCTACGGGGAGCTCTTCGACCGGCTCGCGGCCGAGAAGCCGGCATGGCTGACGCTGCCCGGGCACGGCGCCGGCGAGGACGGGAGGAGCGAGTTGGGGGTCGGCTGGTTCGTGAGCACCTCCGTGCTCAACGCGCTGACCGTCGTCATCTTCCCGACCACCGTGGCCGGCTACCTCGGCGCGCGCAGCGCCGACGCGCTGCGGCGCAACGCCGTGCTGCTGCCCGCGTACAACGTCCTGCTGTTCGTACCGATGCTGCTGGGCATGGCCGCGCTGTTCGTGGTGCCGGGGCTGACGGGGGCCGAGTCGAACCTCGCGCTGTTCAAGCTGGTCGTGGACTCGCTGCCGGCGTGGGCGGTCGGGGTGATCGGGGTGGCCGCCGCGCTGTCGTCGATCGTGCCGATGGCGGTGTTCATGCTGGTCATCGGGACGATGTGGGGGCGGAGCGTGCTCTCGCTCGTGCCCCGGTGGAGTGCGGGGGAACGGCAGGTGCTCGCCTCGCGGATCGTGGTCGTGACCGCCGGGTCGGTGGCCCTGGTGATGACGTACGTCGCTCCCAGCACCCTGGTCCGGCTGTCGCTCGTCTCCTACGAGGGCATGGCGCAACTGTTGCCGATGCTGCTGCTGGGGCTGGTGTGGCGCCGGCTGACGGCGGCGGGCGCGGTCGGCGGGCTGGCCGTCGGCGTGGCGGTGGTCTGCGGGCTGGTGTTCACCGGGCACGACCCGGTGTGGGGGGTGAACGCGGGGATGGTCGCGCTGATGCTGAACCTGGCGGTGGCGCTCGGGGTGTCCTGGGCGGCCGGGCCGCGGGGGGACGCGGAGGCGGACGGCCGGCCCGACGCGGAGGTGCTCGCCTCCGATCCCCGGTAGGCAGCCCGGCCGTCGGGGCCGGGGGCGGACGCGGGCGGGGCCGGGAAGGTTGCGTCCTGACCCCCCTCCCCTTGTCAGTGCGCCCGGTTAGTATCGATCCGAGGTCCGATCCCGTACGAGAGTTCGTAGGGGTGGTGCTGACGCGAGCGGAAGGGGGTGGCCGGCATGGCGGAGCGAGCCGTCGTCCGTTCCCCGCTGTCCTTCGCCGCCCCGTCCCCCCGCTCGTCCCTCTTCCCGGCCTTCTTCTCGTCCTCCGCCTCCTCGCGCATGTCCCGGCTGCTCGGTGTCCTCCTCCTCGTCGGCGGGCTCCTCGGCCTGATGGCGGGGGAGAACGGCCTGGCCGCCGCCGTGGTCGCGCTGGCGGCCGTGGTCGCCGTGGGCGCCGCCGCACTGGCCGCGTGCCTCGTGCGGCCCGTGCCGCCGCACCGCATACGTACCGCGATCCGTGATCGCGAGCAGCGCACGGCGTTCTTGCCGCAGCGCGATCCCGACGCCTCGGGCCGGTCCAGGCCCAGGGCACCCGGCCGTCTCCTTCCGACGGCCGCGTAGGGGCGCGCAGCACCTTCCGCTTCTGCTTCCGCCGACCGTTCGAGGTCGGGCCGATCACTGTCGTCGCCCCTCGCGGGTCGTCACGCCGAAATGCACCTTCTTCGACGTTCGACGAGACCCCTCGGAGGGCCCGCGTGTCCGTTTTCACTCATCTTGTCGCCGAGCTGGGCCGGCTCCTGGAGCCGGTACTGGCCGAGTCCGCGACCGCTGCCGCGATCGTGCTGTTCACCGTCCTCGTACGGCTCGCCCTGCATCCGCTGAGCCGTGCCGCCTTCCGCGGCGCGACCCCGGCGGCCGGCTGCCTGCCCGTACTGCTCCAGCTGCCGGTGTTCTTCGTGATGTACCAGGCGTTCTCCTCCTCGAAGGTGGGCGGCGAGGCCAACGAGCTGCTGGGCCACCGGCTGTTCGCCGCCCCGCTCGGCTCCCGCTGGACCGGGGCGCTGGAGGAGGGCGGCCTCTTCGGGCCGCAGGGCCTGGTGTTCCTCGGCCTGTTCGCCGCGATCGCGGTGGTGGCCGCGTGGAGCGCGGTACGGGGCCGGCGCGCCGCGGCGGCGGCCCCCGCCCTGCCGGTGCCGGCCGTCGCACCCCGCACGGCCAAGGCCGCGACCGGGACCAAGGCCAAGGCCGGAACCGGGGCCAAGGCCGGCGCCCGGGCCGGGGCGCCCGCCGCGCCGCCGGTGGAACTGACCGCCGAGCAACAGGCGGCGATGCGCAAGCTGGGCGGCGTACTGCCCCTGCTGTCGTTCGGGACGCTGATCACGGCCGCCGTGGTGCCGCTCGCCGCGGGGCTGTACCTGCTGACCACCACCGCCTGGTCGGTCGCCGAGCGGGTCTGGCTCCAGCACCGCAAGGACCGTGCGGCGGCTGCCGCCGAGGGCGCCACCGACGGAGCAGTGAGTTCCGCTTCACGTTCCAGTCTGTGAACAGGGTCTTGCGGATTGGTTGGACATCTTGGAGGATCGACCAATCCTCCGATGGCCGCAACCCATCGGCCGGCCCCGGCACGCCCCGGGCCGACCACCCACGACCACGGGAGAATGCCCATGAAGCTGCTGCGTGTCGGACCCGCCGGCTCGGAGCGCCCCGCGCTGCTCGACCAGGACGGCACCCTGCGTGACCTGTCCGGCCTGATCACGGATGTGGACGGCGACCTGCTCGCCGACGACTCCGTACTGTCCCGGGTACGGGACGCCGCGGCGGCCGGCGGACTCGCGGCCCTCGACGCGGAGGGGCTGCGCATCGGCGCCCCGGTCGGCCGGATCGGCAAGATCGTGGGCATCGGGCTGAACTACCACGGGCACGCGGCCGAGGTCGGCGCCGAGGCGCCGCCGGAGCCGATCGTCTTCCTCAAGGCCCCGGACACCGTGGTCGGCCCGGACGACACCGTGCTGATCCCGCGCGGCAGCGTGAAGACCGACTGGGAGGCGGAGCTCGGCGTCGTCATCGGCGCCACCGCCCGCTACCTGTCATCCGCCGAGGAGGGTCTCGCGCACGTCGGCGGCTACCTGCTGGCCAACGACGTCACGGAGCGCGCCTTCCAGACGGAGCGCGGCGGCACCTGGGACAAGGGCAAGAACTGCGAGACGTTCACCCCGCTCGGCCCCTGGCTGGTCACCGCGGACGAGGTGCCGGACCCGCAGGCCCTGGACGTCCGGCTGTGGGTGAACGGCGAGCTGAAGCAGGACGGCCACACCTCGGACCAGATCTTCGCGGTCGGCGAGGTCGTGCGGTACCTGAGCCACTTCATGACCCTGTACCCGGGCGACGTCATCGTCACCGGAACGCCGGCGGGCGTGGCGGCCGGGCAGCCGGAGCCGAAGCCGTTCCTGCGGGCCGGTGACGTCGTCGAGGTGGAGATCGAGGGCCTCGGGCGCCAGCGCCAGGAGTTCAAGAGCGCCTGAGCGCAGGTGCCGTAGCTGACGCGCACGGCGAAGGGGCGGGCCGCCCATGGCGGCCCGCCCCTTCCGTGTCCCCGTACCCGGTGCCGATCAGCCCTCGGCGGACGTGCGGCGACGGCGGTTGGCGACCACCAGGCCGGCTCCGGCGGCGAGCGCGGCGGCGCCGGTGCCCGCGATCCAGACGTTCTCGGAACCGGCGCCGGTGTTCGCGAGCCGGCCGGAACCGGTGCTGCCGGCCGGGGTCACGTTGCCGTTCCCGGTGGTGCCGGTGGTGCCCGTCGTCCCGGTGGTGCCGCCGGTGCCCGTCGTGCCGCCCGTTCCGCCCGTCTGGGTGCCGCCCGTGCCCGGCGTGCCGGTCTGCCCGCCCGTGCCCGTTCCCTTGTCCTTGGCGCGCGCCTCGTGCTGCCCGGTCTTGAGGAACGCGGCCCGGTCCGCCGGGGTGCCCTTGAGGGCGGCGAGGGCGGCCTTCTTCAGCTCCGGGCCGGCCTTCGCCACCATCGCCGAGATCAGGACCTTGTTGTCGTCGTCGCGCAGCACGTGCTGCGTGGTCTTCATGAACTCGCGCAGCTGCTCGGGCTTCGGGTTGCCTTCGAGGAGCTTGACGATGCCCTCCCGCAGACCCGGGCCGGCGTCCCTCAGCATCCCCAGCGCCGCGACCCGGTCGTCCTCCGCGCGGATCGTGTGCTGGCCGGTCGCGACGAACGCGCGGACCTGCTCGGGCGTGCCCTTGCCGAGGAGTTCGTTGACGGCCTTCGTGATGCCCTTGCCGGCCCCGTCGAGCATGCGGGTGATCTCGACGAGGTCGTCCTTGTACCGGGCCTTGTGCTGGCCCTTGTCCAGGAACTCGGTGATCGCCTCGCGGGTGTTCACCCGGAGGGTCTCGTCTGCGGCCGCCCGTACGTGCCGCCCGCCCGCCTCACCGATTCCGGCGACCCGTACGCGGTCGTCCGCCAGCTGCTGCTTCGGCAGCTCGACGGTGAAGAAGGTCCGCAGGTCCGCGGCGTTCCCCTTGAGGGCTTTCTCCGCCGCCGCGCGGACGCCGGGCCCGATCGCCGGGTTCTTGAGGAGCAGCTCGATGGCGGCCCGGTCCGCGGCCTCCGACGGGTCCGTGGCGGGCGTGTCCGCCTTGACGCCCTTGTCGGCGGTGTTCCCCTGGCCCGCGGGCTGCTGGCCCTGGTCGGGGACGGTCGACGAGGACGGCGTGGTCGCCGCCGGCGCGGAGTCGGCGGCGAACGCGGGCGAGGAGAGCAGGACGGCCGGGGCTATCGCGGCGGTGGCCACGACGGTTGCGATCCGGGGCAGCTTCACTGGTGGGGTTCCATCCTTCACACGTGTGATGATCGACAGCTCGTGAAGAATATGTCGCCCACTTCTTCCGAAGCGTCGATTTCACGCCAAATGCGCCTGCCCCGTGGCCGGTCAGAGGTCTACGGCGACCCCCTCCAGCGAAGACCGGCGCGCTGCCTCCAGCACGTCCAGGCAGTGGGCCGCCTCGTGCGCGGTCACCGGTGCCGGGCCGCCCGAGCGCAGCCCGGCCTCGACCGCCGCGTAGTAGGCGGGGTAGTCGCCCGCCGCGGTGCGCACCGGGATGCCGCCGCCGGTCAGCGGGGACTCGCCGGAACCCAGCCGCCCCCACAGGTGCTCGGGCTCCTCGCCCCACGCCCGGCCCTCGTCGCCCGGACGCAGGCCCTCGCGCAGGGCGGCCTCCTGGGGGTCCAGACCGTACTTGACGTAGCCGGCCCGGGAGCCGAGGACCCGGAAGCGCGGGCCCAGCTGGGCGGTGGTCGCGCTGACGTAGAGGTGGGAGCGGACACCGTTCGCGTGCGTGAGCGCGATGAAGGTGTCGTCGTCCGCCTCCGCACCCGGACGCCGCACGTCCGCTTCCGCGTAGACGCGTACGGCCGGGCCGAACAGGACCAGCGCCTGGTCCACGACGTGGCTGCCGAGGTCGTACAGCAGGCCGCCGATCTCCTCCGGAGCGCCGGACTCGCGCCAGCCGCCCTTGAGCTGCGGGCGCCAGCGCTCGAAGCGGGACTCGAAGCGCAGGACCTCGCCCAGGTCGCCGCCCGCGAGCAGTCGGCGCAGGGTGAGGAAGTCGTTGTCCCAGCGGCGGTTCTGGAACACGGAGAGGTAGGTGCCGGTCCGGTCTGAGAGGGCGGCGAGCTCGCGGGCCTCGGCCGCGGTGGCGGCGAGCGGCTTGTCGACGACCACCGGGATCCCGGCCGTCAGCGCGGCGGTCGCGAGCGGGACGTGGGTCTTGTTGGGGGAGGCGATGACGACGAGGTCCAGGGCGTCCTCGCCGTCCGCGCGCTCCCACAGCTCGTCGGCGGAGGCGGCGATCCGGACGCCGTCGTAGGCCTCGCGGGCCTGGGCCTGCCGGCCGGGGTCGGAGGTGACGACCGTGTCGAGGACGAGGCCCTCGGTGGCGGTCACGAGCGGGGCGTGGAACACGGAGCCGGCGAGTCCGTAGCCGACGAGCCCGACGCGCAGCGGGGAGGCGCCGGCGGAGGAGGCGGGGGAGGGAGCGGGGGAGGCGTTCATGCGACCACTTTGGCAACAGTGTTGTGTAAGTGCAAGGAGGGTGGACAATGGGCGGGTGAACAGGGGTGACGGAACGGGCCGGGGCGGGGCGAACCTGCCGGCGCTGCGCGGGCACAACGAGGCGGTACTGCTGGACCTGCTGCGCGCCGCCGGCGCGCCGGGCCTCGGCCGCACCGAACTCGCCGCCCGCACGGGCCTCACCCCGCAGGCCGTCAGCAAGATCACGGCCCGGCTCGCCGCGGACGGCCTGGTGGCCGACGCCGGCCGCGGACCCTCCACCGGCGGCAAGCCGCGCACCCTCCTGCGCCTGGTCCCCGGGGCCCGGCACGCGGTGGGCGTGCACCTGGACCGGGACGAACTGAGGACCGTACTGGTCGACCTCGCGGGCACCGTCGTCGCGGGACGGAGCGCACCGCTGGACTTCGGGGCGGGCCCCGGGCCGGTCGTGGACGCGGTCCTGGAAGCGGTCGTACGGGTCTCCGAGCGGGCGGGGCCCCGGCCGCTGCTCGGCGTGGGGGTCGCCGCGCCCGGCCCGCTCGACTGGCGGACCGGGGTCATGGGCCGCGTCACCGGCTTCCCGGACTGGGCGGGATTCCCGTTGCGCGAGGTACTGGCGGGCCGGCTGGGGCTGCCGGTGGTGCTGGACAAGGACACGAACGCCGCTGTCGCGGCAGGGGGCCCGGGCGGCCCGGGCACGGGCACGTCGGTGTACCTGCACGTCGGCACCGGTCTCGGTGCGGGGCTGCGGCTGGACGGCGAGGTCTACCGGGGCGCCCGGTCGGCGGCGGGCGAGTTCGGCCACCAGGTGCTCCGGCTGGACGGCCCGCCGTGCCGGTGCGGAGGGCGGGGCTGCCTGGAGGCGCTCTGCCTGGACGCGGTGGCCCGGGGCGACCTGCCGGAAGCGGCACGGATCCTGGGGGAGGGCGCGGCGAACCTGGTCGCGCTGCTCGACGTGGACCGGGTCCTGCTGGGAGGCCGGGTCGTGGACGCGGATCCCCGCGTCTTCGTGACCGGCGTCCGCGCGGCCCTCAGGGCCCGCCCCCTGACGGACGCACCCCCACCCACGGTGACGGCGGGCGGGGCCGGTTCCGGGTCCGGGCCCGGGATCGCGGAAGGCGCGGCGGAACTGGCGCTGGGGCCGTTCTTCGGCCACCCGGCCGCGCCGCTGACGGGCCGGGGTCGGGATCGGGAGGCGGCGGGGTCGTAGCCGGTCCGCGTCAGGGAGGGTTTGCCGCACCCCCGCACCCCCGCACCCCCCGTCGCGGTTGACCCCGTGCGCCATTCAGGCGTAAACCGGGGTGGGGCACGCGCGGCGGCCCGGAGGGCCGCGGGGGTGCCTGGCAGGGTGCGGGCAGGCCGGGGTGATTGTCGCCTCGTCCTATCATCGTCCCGTCCGGCGAGCAGCGAAGGTCTTCCATGCGAATGCGCAAAGCCCTTGCCCTCACCGCCGTGCTCCCGACCGTCGTGCTCCTCGCCGCCGCAGCCGCCGCGCCCGCGACCGCCGCGGCCCCCGCCGCCGTCCCCGCCGCCCCCGCCCCCGCGACCGCCGCCCCCGCCGGGGTCGCGGACGTGGGTGCCGGGGGCGGTGCGCGTCCCGCGCCCGCGCTGCCCTCGCGGGTCGAGGCCACCTGCGGGGACGGGAAGAGCACCGCCTTCCCCATCGGGGCCCGGATCCGTGGCGGCCCGCCCGTCTACCGGGCCGGTGGCGGGGCGCAGACCTGGCTGCTGGACCTGACGAACACCACGAACGGCGAGTGCACCGCGATCCATCCCGTCGTCGTGTTCACGGACAAGGCGCGGGCCCTGCGCCCCGCCCACCTCCGGATGGAGTTCGCGGCTCCGGGCGGCCCCCACCCGGTCAGTCTGGAGCGCACCGACCGCGACGAGATCATCGCGGTGTTCGACGGCGGGGACGCCTTCTCCGGGTTCTCCGTCGGCGCGGGCGGCACGGTCACCGTGACCGTGCGGCTCGCCTTCGCCCCCGACACCCCCCACGGTGAGGTCGTCGCCGACGCGGCCCTCGTCCAGCGCAGGGGTGATCACGGTGACGACGGCGACTGGGTCGGGGAGGCCGGGGGGTACCGCTTCTCGGTGGAGGGGCCGCAGGATCCGGCCGAGGCGGGATCGCTCGCGCACACCGGTCCCCGCGACCACGACTGGGCCTACGGGGCCGGAGCCGTCGCGGCCCTCACCGCCGGGGGCGGCCTGCTCCTGGGCGCCCGCCGCCTGCGCGGCCCCCGCCCCCGCTGACCCCGGCCCCGCTGACCCCGGCCCCGGCGCCCCCGCCCCCGCTGACCCCGGCCCCGGCACCCCCGCCCCGCGCGAAGATCTCCGTACACCTGCCCCGCGTACAGTCCCCACGTGGAAGAACAGACCCCGCAGCACCACCCCGGCCGGCCCGTGCGTTCCGGTATTCCCGAGCACGGCCGCATCCCCAAGTACTACGCCGTCAAGGCCCGGATCGCGGACCTCCTCGACGAGCTCGGCGAAGGGGGAGCGCTGCCGACCGAGCGCGATCTGGCCGAGCGGTACGAGGTGTCCCGCGAGACCGTCCGGCAGGCCCTGCGCGAGCTGCTGCTGGAGGGCCGGCTCCGCCGGTCGGGGCGCGGCACGGTCGTCGCCGGCCCCAAGCTGGAGCAGCCGCTCTCCCTCGCCAGTTACACCGAGGGCGTGCGCCGTCAGGGCCGCCGCCCCGGCCGCAACCTCATCGGCCTGGAGCGCTTCCCCTGCCCGGCCGCGCTCGCCCCGGGCATCGGCGCGCAGACCGGTGAGCCCGTCTGGCACCTGGAGCGGGTGCTGCTCGCCGATGACGAGCGGGTCGGCCTGGAGAGCACCTACATCCGGGTCGCCCGTGCGCCCCGCCTCGACATCGATTTCCAGCCGGACTCCTCCTTCTACGGCTACCTCCACGACAGCCTCGGCATCCCCTTCGGCGAGGCCGACGAGAAGCTGGAGACGGTCCTCGCCACCCCCCGTGAGGCCCTGCTGATCGGCACCCCGCCGGCCCTTCCGATGCTGCTCATCCACCGGTTCTCGCGGGACCGGGAGGGCAGTCCGCTGGAGCGGGTGCGTTCGCTCTACCGTGGTGACCGGTTCAGCTTCACGACGCGCCTGCGCCCCGAATAGCGCGCAGCGGTCACCCCGCACACCCGGCATACGCCCCCAAAGGGACAACTGAACATCACGAAACGATAACGGGTCTGGTCCAAGCTTGGCGGGCTGTTCACCGGCTCGTCGCCGACCGGATCCTCCGGGGTCACCGATCGCCACCACCTTGGACGGCGTGAGAGTCATAGTCGTCGGAGGCGGCGTGGTCGGCACCATGCACGCCTGGCAAGCAGTCGAACGCGGCCACGAGGTCGTCCAGATCGAGCGGGAAGCCGAGGCCCGGGGCGCGTCACTGCGCAATTTCGGCCAGATCTGGGTCAGCGGACGGGCCGGGGGCGAAGAGCTCGACACCGCCCTGCGGGCCCGCGAGCTCTGGGAGCGCATCGGCGCGGAGGTGCCCGGCCTGGGCTTCCGCGCGATCGGCTCCCTCACCCCCGTCCGCAATGCCCGCGAGTACGCGGTGGCCGAGGCGGCCGTGGCCCGCCCGGACGCCGCGGCCCGCGGCTACGAGCTGGTCACCGCCGCCGAGGCCCGGAAGGCCAACCCGGCCCTGCGCGGCGCCTTCGAGGCGGCCCTGTGGTGCGAGCGGGACGCGGCCGTCGAGCCGCGCACCGCGCAGCTCCACCTCCGCGAGGCCCTCCGGGCCACGGGCCGCTACACCTTCCTCCCCGGCCGGGAGGTCCGCGCACTGGCGGGTCCGGGCGCCGTCCGCGACGACCACGGTGACGTGCACCGCGGTGACGCCGTCGTCCTGGCCACGGGTGCCTGGCTGTCCGGCCTGGTCCGGGAGCTGGTCCCCGACCTGCCCGTGCGCCGGGTCCGGCTCCAGATGATGCAGACCGCCCCGCTCGGCGAGCCGCTGACCACGTCGGTCGCGGACGCCGACAGCTTCCGCTACTACCCCGCCTACGCGTCCCCCGCGCTCGACGAGCTCAACGCCGGGCAGGCGCAGGCGCCGGTGGCCGCCGCGCACAAGATGCAGCTCCTGATGGTCCAGCGCCAGGACGGCGGACTGACCATCGGCGACACCCACGAGTACGAGCACCCCTTCGCCTTCGACACCCTCGAAGACCCCTACGAGCACCTCACCGAGGTCGTCGAGTCCTTCCTGGGCCGCCCGCTGCCGAAGGTCCGGCACCGCTGGGCGGGCGTGTACGCGCAGTGCACCGACACCCGCCGGGTCGTCCACCGCCAGCAGGTGGGGGACGGCGTCTGGCTGGTGACCGGGCCCGGCGGGCGCGGGATGACCTGCTCGCCCGCCATAGCCGAGACCACCGCGAACGAACTGGGCTGGTAACCGACATGACCGACCAGAGCACCCCGACCGCCCCGACCACCCCGACCGCCCGCCACCAGCTGATCGTCCTCGACATGGCCGGCACCACCGTCGCCGACGGCGGCCTCGTCGAGCGCGCCTTCGAACGCGCCGCCGCGCATCTCGGCGTCGAGCCCGGCAGCCCCGACCACGCCGCCAAGCTCCGGTACGTCCGCGACACCATGGGCGAATCGAAGATCTCGGTCTTCAGCCACCTCTTCGGTACGGAGGAACTGGCCCGGCGCGCCAACACGGCTTTCGAGCAGGCCTACGGCGAGCTCGTCGACGGCGGCCTCATCGCCCCGGTCCCCGGCGCCCGCGAGGCCGTCGAGGAGCTCCGCGCCGACGGCCGCACCGTCGTCCTGACCACCGGTTTCGCCCGGGTCACCCAGGACGCCATCCTCGACGCCCTCGGCTGGCGGGACCTGGCCGACCTCACCCTGTGCCCCGCCGACGCGGGCGGCCGCGGCCGGCCCTACCCGGACATGGTGCTGGCCGCGTTCCTGCGCACCGGCGCCGCCGCCGACGTACGGGAGACGGTCGTCGCCGGGGACACGGCGTACGACATGCTCAGCGGCCGCCGGGCCGGCGCCGGCATCGTCGCCGGGGTCCTCACCGGCGCCCACGACCGTACGGCGCTGACCGGCAACGGGGCGACGCACGTCCTCGGATCCGTCGCCGAACTCCCCGCCCTCCTCGCGGAGCCGAAGTGAGCGGCATCCGCTTCGACGGCGTCAGCGTCGCCTACGCCGGCACCACCGTCCTGGACTCCCTCGACCTGACCGTCGAGCCGGGCGAGGTCATGGCCCTGCTCGGGCCCTCCGGCTCGGGCAAGACCACGGCGCTGCGCGCGGTCGCCGGATTCGTCCGGCCGGCCGCGGGCCGGGTGCTGATCGGCGGCCGGGACGTCACCGGGCTCCCGCCGCACAAGCGCGGCATCGGGATGGTCGTACAGCAGTACGCGCTGTTCCCGCACCTGCGGGTCGAGGAGAACGTCGCCTTCGGCCTCAAGGCGCAGAAGGCCCCCAAGGCCGGGATTCCGGGCCGGGTCGCCGAGGCCCTGGAGATGACCGGGATGGCGGCCTACGCCCGGCGCTACCCGCGCGAGCTGTCCGGCGGCCAGCAGCAGCGGGTGGCCATCGCCCGCGCGCTCGCCATCCGGCCCGGCGTGCTCCTGCTCGACGAGCCGCTGTCCGCGCTCGACGCCCAGCTGCGCTCGGGGATGCTCGCCGAGCTGGCCCGGCTGCACCGCGAACTGCCCGACGTGTCGATCCTGTACGTCACGCACGACCAGGTGGAGGCCCTCACCCTGGCCGACCGGATCGCCGTCATGGACCGGGCCCGCCTCCAGGACTGCGGGACCCCGCAGGAGCTGTACCGGGCCCCGCGCACCGAGTTCACGGCCTCCTTCGTCGGCAACGCCAACCTGCTCCCGGTGACCGTGGCCGACGGCGGCGCGGTGTTCGAGGGGCGCGGCCTGGAGCTGGACCCGGCGGGCGCCCGGCCCGGCGCCCGCGCCACGCTGTGCGTGCGGCCGCACCTGATCGGCCTCGGCGCGGGGCCCAACGCCCTGCGCGGCACGATCACCGAGGTCCAGTGGCGGGGCTCCACGCACCGGCTGTACGTGGACGTCGACGGGCACCGCGTCAAGGCGGACCTGCCCGAGCTGCGCGAGACCCCGGCGCTGGGCGACGAGGTGACCCTGCACTTCGAGCCCCGCGACGCGGTGCTGCTGGCCGCAGGGGTGTCCGATGCCTGAAACCCCGCCCGTCCCGGCCCCGACGACCGTGGCCCCGCCCGGCCCGGGCCCCGGTCCCGTGCCGCCCGCCGCGTCCGCGCACCCGGTGCCCGGGCCGCGTGCCGGGACCGCCCCCGAGGCGCCGTCCGCGCCCGGGGAGGTCCGCCCGCCGCGCCGCGTCCCGGGCTGGCTGTGGACCGTACCGCCCGTGGCCGTGCTCGCGCTGGTCTTCCTGTACCCCCTCGCGCTGGTCGTCCAGCAGTCCCTCACCCCCGAGAACGGCGGCGGGGCCTTCGACGCCTACGCCTCCGTGTTCGCCTCCCGCGGCTTCCGCGAGGCCCTCGGGACCACGGTCTGGCTGGCCGTCGGAGCCACCGTCGGCTGCCTCGTCCTCGGCTTCGCGCTCGCGCTGGTCATCGCGTTCGTCCCCTTCCCCGGGGCCAAGGCCGTCGCGAAGTTCATCGACGTCTTCCTCTCCTTCCCCTCCTTCCTCGTCACCCTCGCCCTCCTCTTCGTCTACGGGACCGTGGGCATGGCCAACGGGGCCTGGACCGATCTGACCGGCGCCGCCGAAGGCCCGTTCCGCTTTCTCACCACCCCCTGGGGCGTCCTCCTCGCGGAGATCACCTACTTCACGCCCTTCGTGATGCGCCCGTTGCTCGCCGCCTTCTCCCAACTGGACACCGCCCAGCTGGAGGTGGCCTCCTCCCTCGGCGCGAAGCCCGCCCGGATCGTCCGGCGCGTCATCCTCCCCGAGGCGCTGCCGGCCCTCGTCGCCGGCGGGAGCCTCGTCCTCGTCATGTGCCTGAACGAGTTCGGGATCGTCCTGTTCACCGGTGCCAAGGACGTCACGACGCTCCCGATGCTCATCTACGGCAAGGCGATCCTCGAATCCGACTACCCGGCCGCCTGCGTGGTCGCCGTCGTCAACATCGCGATCTCCGTCGGCCTGTTCGGCCTCTACCGGGTGGTGAGCAAGCGTGCTGGCGCATAGCAAGACCGGCCGCTGGGCCGCCTGGGGCCTGTTCGGTCTCCTCTTCCTGCCCCTCTTCGCCCTGCCGCTGTTCGTCGTGGTGGCCGCGTCCTTCTCCACCCACTGGTCCGGAGCCTTCCCCTCCGGACCGACCACCGAGAACTACGCCTCCGCCGTACGCGGCGAATCCCTCGCGGCACTGACCACCTCGCTGGTCACCGCCCTCATCGCCAGCCTGTCCGCGCTCACCGTCGGCAGCTGGGCGGCGCTGGCCGCCGCGGGCCTGAAGAAGCGCGGGAAGCGCGCCCTGGACGCCCTGTTCGTGCTGCCCGTCGCCGTGCCGTCCGTGGTCGTCGGCCTCGCCGTACTCGTCGCCTTCAGCAGGCCCCCGCTGCTGCTCAACGGCACGAGCTCCATCGTCGTCCTGGCCCACACCGTCCTCGTCACGGCCTTCGCCTACCAGTCCGTGTCGGCGGCGATCGTCCGGCTCGACCCCGCCTACGAGCAGGCCGCCGCCTCCCTCGGGGCCCGGCCCGCGTACGTGCTGTGGCGGGTCAAACTGCCCCTGCTGCTGCCGTCCCTCACCTCGGCGGCCGGGCTCTGCTTCGCCCTGTCCATGGGCGAACTGAGCGCCACGATGATGCTCTACCCGCCGGACTGGATGCCCCTCCCGGTCCGGATCTTCACCGCCACCGACCGAGGCTCGCTGTTCAGCGGCTCCGCCGTCGCCGTGGTCCTCATGGCCACGACCCTGCTGGTGCTGCTGGCCGTCTCCCGCATCCGCACCAGAGCCTCGTACCGCTGATCCCCGGCTCCCTTTCCCCGTAAGGAAGTTCCATGCCCAGCAACCGCTCCCTCCTGCGCGCCGTCCCGGCCGTCACCGGCGGCCTCGTCCTCACCTGCGCCCTCACCGCCTGCGGCTCCACCTCCGCCGGATCCGGCGGAGACGAGAAGGTCGTCACCGTCTACAGCGCCGACGGCCTCAAGGGCGAGAAGGGCGACGGCTGGTACGACAAGGTCTTCGCCGAGTTCACGAAGAAGACCGGCATCGAGGTCAAGTACGTGGAGGGCGGCTCCGGCGAGATGGTGCAGCGCGCCGTCCGCGAGAAGACCAACACCCAGGCCGACGTACTGATCACCCTGCCGCCCTTCATCCAGCAGGCCGACGGCAAGGGCCTGCTCCAGGCCTACCGGCCGCAGGGCTCGGACAAGGTCGGCGGCGCGGACAAGGCCGCCGACGGCAAGTGGACCTCCGTCGTCAACAACTACTTCGGCTTCGTCTACAACAAGAAGGAACTCGGCCAGGCCCCCAGGACCTGGGAGGAGCTCCTGGACGCCAAGTACAAGGGCAAGCTCCAGTACTCCACACCCGGCGTCGCCGGTGACGGAACCGCCGTCCTCATCAAGTCGATGCACGACTTCGGCGGCAAGGAACCGGCCCTGGAGTACCTCAAGAAGCTCCAGGCCAACAACGTCGGCCCCTCCTCCTCCACCAGCAAGCTCGCCCCGAAGACCGACAAGGGCGAGCTGCTCGTCGCCAACGGCGACGTCCAGATGAACTTCGCGCAGTCCAAGTCCATGCCGAACCTGGGGATCTGGTTCCCGGCGAAGGACGGCGGCAAGCCCACCACCTTCGCGCTCCCCTACGCGGCCGGCCTCGTGTCGAAGGCCCCGCACACCGAGAACGGCAAGAAGCTCCTCGACTTCCTGCTCGGCGAGGAGTCCCAGAAGCTCGTCAGCGAGGTCGGCGGCGGCTTCCCCGCCCGCACGGACGTCAAGCCGACCGACGCCAACGCCGTCGAACTCACCAAGCTGATGACGGGAGTCGAGGTCTTCGAACCCGACTGGGCCGACATCGACGCGAACCTCACCGGCTACGTCGACGCGTGGAAGTCGGCAACCGGAAGCTGACCGGTTACTTCCTGGCCATCCGCGGCCGGAAGAGTGACGCTCGCATAACGGGTCTGGACCGGGGACCGCTCCTCCGGTCCGGGCCCGCCGCACGTCCGCGGTACCCGCATGTCCGCAGTACCCGCCTGCACACCATGCCCACATGCTCCTGGAGGAGTACGTGTCCCCTGCCCTGTCCGGACGCACCCTCGCCGTCGCGGCCACCGCCACCGCCCTGCTCGCCACCGCCCTCGGCGCGCACACGGCGACCGCCGCGCAAGCCGCGCCGAACACCGACAAGGTCCTCGTCATCGGTCTCGACGGAGCGGTCCTCGACCGCGTCAAGGCCGCCGACGCCCCCCACCTCAAAGGCCTCATGGCCCAGGGCCTGACCGCCCGCAGCACCCTGTACGCGAACCCGATGGGCGCCACCTCGTCCGGCCCCGGCTGGTCGAGCATCGCCACCGGCGTGTGGCCCGACAAGCACGGAGTGAAGGACAACTCCTTCACCGGCAAGAACTACACCGCCCACCCCGACTTCCTCACCCGCGTCGAGAACGCCAAGCCGGCCCTGAACACCTACGCGGCCGCCGACTGGGAGCCGATCACCTCCACCGACCAGAACGGCCCGATCTTCTCCCCGAAGGTCGACAAGCGGCTCTCCCTCAAGGGCGACCGCGACGGCTACCGCAACGAGGACCCGAAGATCGCCGCCGCGGCCGCCACCGAACTGCGCACCCAGAACCCGGACGCCGCCTTCGTCTACCTCGGCGAGATCGACGCGGCCGGCCACTCCTCCGGCGCCGGCAGCCAGACCTACCTCGACACCGTCGCCCGCGTGGACGTCCTCGTCGGCCAGCTCCTCACCGCCGTCCAGCAGCGCCCCACGTACGCCCAGGAGAACTGGAAGATCCTGGTCACCACCGACCACGGCCACACCAACGGCGGCGGCCACGGCGGCTCCACCATCGAGGAACGCGGCACCTTCGTCATCGCCAAGGGCCCCGGCATCCCCGCCGGCTCCGTACGCGACGACGTGCGCTTCGTCGACGTCGCCGCGACCGCCCTCGCCCACGTCGGCGTCCCGGCCACCGCCCTCGACGGCGTCCCCCTCGACGCCCCCGACGGCGACCCCTTCGACACCCTGCGCCCCAACCTCCAGGCCCGCGTCGACGAGACCGGCATCCCCGCCGCCACCAAGGGCTTCACCCGCACCCCGCCCGCCGGCTGGTCCGTCGACAACTCCAGGATGGGCACCGGCGGCGTCACCGAGTGGGCCGGCTGGTCCTTCGCCACGGACGAGTTCTGGAGCCAGTCCCAGCGCGACCAGTGGCGCGAGCTGAACGTCCGCTCCCGCGACGTGTTCGCCGTCGCCGACTCCGACGAGTGGGACGACAAGAGCCACACCGGCACCTTCGACTCCACCCTGATCACCCCCAAGTGGAAGGTCACGGGCGGCACCACCCGCACCCTCGCCTTCCAGTCCCACTACCGCCACGAGGCCGGACAGACCGCCCAGGTCCTCGTGTCCTACAACGGCGCCACCCCCGCCGTCGTGAAGACGTACACCGCCGACGCCCTCGCCAAGGCCGAGAAGATCGCCCTCCAGGTCCCGGCCGGCGCCACCGACGTCCAGGTCCGCTTCCGCTACAGCGGAAACAACAACTGGTTCTGGACCGTCGACGACGTCACCCTGGGCTGACCCGCCGTACGGGTGCCCTGTCCGGGCCGTGGACGCCCTCCGCGCCCACGGCCCGGCACGGCTAGGGTGGTACAGACCAGAGGCCCCCGAGGTCAGAGGCCCCGCAGAGCGGAGAACAGTCCCGTGGCAGAGCGCAAGCCGATCGAATCCTGGCTCACCGACATGGACGGAGTCCTCATCCACGAGGGCACCCCGATCCCCGGAGCCGATGCCTTCATCAAGCGGCTGCGCGAGTCCGGCAAGCCCTTCCTGGTCCTGACCAACAACTCGATCTACACCCCGCGCGACCTCCAGGCCCGCCTCAGCCGGATGGGCCTGCACGTCCCCGTCGAGAACATCTGGACCTCGGCCCTCGCCACCGCGAAGTTCCTCGACGACCAGCGCCCCGGCGGCACCGCCTACGTCATCGGCGAGGCGGGCCTGACCACCGCCCTCCACGACATCGGCTACATCCTCACCGACCACGAGCCCGACTACGTGGTCCTCGGCGAGACCCGCACCTACAGCTTCGAGGCCATGACCAAGGCCGTCCGCCTGATCAACGCCGGTGCCCGCTTCATCTGCACCAACCCCGACGAGACCGGCCCCTCCACCGAGGGCCCGCTCCCGGCCACGGGCGCCGTCGCCGCGCTGATCACCAAGGCGACCGGCAAGCAGCCGTACTTCGCCGGCAAGCCCAACCCGCTGATGATGCGCACCGGCCTGAACGCCATCGGCGCGCACTCCGAGAGCAGCGCGATGATCGGCGACCGCATGGACACCGACGTCCTGGCCGGTCTGGAGGCGGGCATGCAGACCTTCCTCGTCCTGACCGGACTGACCTCGGAGAAGGACACCGAGAAGTTCCCCTACCGGCCGACCAAGACGGTCAACTCCATCGCCGACCTGGTCGACCTGGTCTAGGTCGTCCCGGCCCGGGCCGCTCGCGCGGCATTAGCGCGTACGGCTGACACAGACGGGCCAAGAGAGCGCCGCTCCGGATGCGGAGCGGCGCGTCGCGCGTGAATCTCCTTGTTGAGGAGGTTCACCATGCGCAGTTCACTGCTCGCTCTCCGTGTCGCGGGGGTGGCCGTCGCCCTGACGGCATGCTCCGCCGTGACCGCCCCCGCGGCCCTCGCCAACGAGTGGGACCGCGGCGGCGTCTCGGCAGACCCCAACCCGGCCGAACCGGGGGCGCTGGTCAAGCTGCGCGTCCGCGGCTGTGACGGGGACTGGGGGTCGGCCCACTCCTCCGTCTTCGTGTCGGAGGTCCGCCTCTCCGGCGGCCGCGGCGAACGCGAGACGCTGTACGGCGAGGCGATGATCAGCCCGCACGCCCGGCCCGGCTGGCACGAGATCCGTGTGAAGTGCGACGGCAAGGGCGGTAAGGGCGACAAGGGCGACAGGGGCGGCTACGACGGCGGCCTCCGGGGCTCGATCGAGGTCCGCGAGCGCGAGCACCACCGCCCCGACCCACACCGCTCGCCGGTCTGGCCCATCCACGCGGGCGGCGGCGGCATGTCGGCGGAGCTCGCCGAGACGACGCGCCTGGCGGCCGCGACGAAGAAGAGCCACGACGGCGACGGCCCCGGCCTGCCGCACACCCTGATCGGAGCGGTCCTCGCGGCCGCGGCCACCCTCGCCGTCGCCGGCCGGGCCCTCACCCTGCGCCGCCGGCGCAACGGCGGATGAACGAGGCCCGGAGCACCTCCGGCGGCAGGCTGCTGACCTTCACCGCCTGGTCGGTGCTGGTCCTCGGCCTGTGGCTGTGGGGCAAGGAGATCACCGGCGTCCCGGCCGGCCCGCTCGCCGGGCAGGGCGGCGGCCCGGTGGGGGCGGGCATGCCGGCCGCGCACGCCCCGCTGTCCGGGGCGATGCCCGCCCGGATCGACGTACCGTCCATAGGCGTCCAGGCCCCGGTGATCTCCCGGGGCCTGGACTCCGAGGGGGCGATCGACCCGCCGCCGTACGAGCTCCCGGGCACGGTGGGCTGGTGGGGCGCGGGGGCCGCGCCCGGCGCGGCGGGGGCCGCGCTGATGGTGGGGCACGTGGACACCAAGTCGAAGCCGGCGGTGTTCTTCGGCCTCGCGACGGTGAAACAGGGCGACAAGATCCGGGTGGCGCGGGCGGACGGCTCGGTCGCCGAGTTCACCGTCGAGGACGTACGGACCTACGAGCGGACCGGCTTCGACCCGCACAAGGCGTACGGGCCGCGCGTCGCCGGCCGGGCCGAGCTGCGGCTGGTGACCTGCGGCGGCACCTACGACAAGACGGCCAAACGGTATTCGGCGAACGTGGTGGTCTCCGCCTACCTGACGGGCGCGGGCACCCGCCCGGCCACGGGCACCGCGGTGTGAGGCACGCGGGAACACGACGAAGAAGCCCCTCGCAGCTTTCGCTGCGAGGGGCTTCTCCTCGTCTGTGCGCCGCCAGGGACTCGAACCCCGGACCCGCTGATTAAGAGTCAGCTGCTCTAACCAACTGAGCTAGCGGCGCTTGCTGACAGGGAAAACTCTACCCCACCTCCAGCGCTGCTCATGACCAGCCGCGCCCGCGTTGTCCGATTAACCCATGTTTGGGGTGTTTATCGTGCACGATATGTCTGGTCGAGCCGAATCTGATGCCCCGCCAGATGCGTGCCCGGCCGACCAGTGGACGAGCAGGGGAGTGGACGGAACCGCATGACGACGCAGCCTCCGGTGCATGTGCAGCTGCCCGCACCGATGCCGATGCCGGTCTTCGAGGACTACGAGCCCGCGGGCGACTGCTTGTGCCTGGGCTGTGCCCAGAGGCGTCGCGTCCTCGCGCGCGGGCGGGCCATACCGCTCCGGGACGGCGGACACCCGGCCGTGCGGGGCGCCCGTAGGGCGCTGGTGCTCGCCACCGCGGCCGGCGTGGTCCTGAGCGGCGGCGGAACCGCGCTCGCCGTGAACAAGCCGGTCCCCGGTCCGGGACCGGTCGCCCTGGACGACCCCGGCACCCCGCAGGGCGGCCGGGCCCCGCTGCACGGACGCCCGGCGACCGGGACGCGCCCGCCGGCCGGCCTGCCCGGCGCACCGTCCGCCGTCCGGCGCATCGACCGGGCGACGATCATCAACCGGGCGAAGGTGTGGCTGGACGCCAAGGTCCCCTACAGCATGTCCGAGTACTGGACGGACGGCTACCGGCAGGACTGCTCGGGCTACGTCTCCATGGCCTGGAACCTCGGTACGAACGAGTGGACCGGCAGCCTCGACAAGTTCGCCACCCCGATCACCAAGGACGAGCTGCTGCCGGGGGACATGCTGCTCTTCCACAACCCGGCCGACCCCAACAAGGGCTCGCACGTGGTCCTCTTCGGCGGCTGGGCCGACGAGACCCGCACGCACTACGTCGCCTACGAGCAGACGCGCCCGACGACGCGGAAGCAGGCCACGCCGTACGGGTACTGGACCAACTCGGCGAAGTACCTGCCGTACCGCTTCAACGGGGTGACGGGCGGGATCGTGCCGGACGCGCCGCAGCCCGCGCCCGCGCCGGTCCCGGTGGTCTCGACGACCTTCCCCGGGGCGTCGAAGTTCGGCCCCGGCGCGGACAACGCGTACGTCGCCGAGCTGGGCAACATGCTGATCGGCCGGGGCGGGACCCGCTTCTACCCGAAGGGCGCCCACACGCGCTGGGCCGACGCGGACCGGCAGGCCACGCAGGCCTTCCAGAAGGCGCAGGGCTGGACGGGCACCGACGCCGACGGCCTCCCCGGCACGCACACCTGGCGGCTCCTGGTGGAACGCACGGGCAAGGACATCCCGCCGGTGGCGGCGGGCGGATCGACGACGCCGACGTCGCCTTCGGCTCCCACGAGCCCCACGAGCCCGACGGCTCCGACGGGCCAGGCGGGACCGTCCGGAGTGCCCGCCTACCCGGGGCTGTGGGCCTTCCGCCCGGGCTCGTCCCATCCGGCCGTCAGCGCCCTCGGCCGCCAGTTGGTGAAGAAGGGCTTCGGCAAGCACTACACGTCCGGTCCGGGCCCTCGCTGGAGCGAGGCCGACCGTCGCAACGTCGAGGCCTTCCAGCGCGCCCAGGGCTGGCGCGGCGCCTCGGCGGACGGTTACCCGGGCCCGGAAACCTGGCGGCGGCTGTTCGCATGACGGAGGCAACGATGTACCCCACGCGCACCACGACCACGACGGGCACCTTCCACGTCCCGCCACCCCCGCCCGGGGCGGTGGCCGCACCCGCGACGGAGGCCGGGCCCCGCACGGCCGCGCCGTCGCCCGCCCCGCACCAGGCGGCTGCGGCCCGGACAGCGGCTCCCGCCGCCGGCCGCTCCCGCGAGACGGGGTTCCCGGCCGCCGCGCCGGCCGGCGCGGGGCAGCACCCGGCGCCGGTTCCCGCCGGGGAGACCCGGTCCCAGGACTTCCCGGCCGGGGCACCCGAACCGGTGGCGGGAGCCCGGCCGCACGCGTACGCCGCCCCGCGCGCGGACGCCTCCGGCACCGGGCCGGATTCCCGGGCCGGCGCCCCTTCGGCCCTGACGGACCTCGGGGCGGCTCCCGGCGCGGAGCACCGCCCCGGATCCGGGACGCGAGCGGCGGCTCCGGCCGGGGTGGAGTTCCCGTCCTGGGACGCGTTCCCGGGGGCGGGGCAGGCGCGCGAGTACGCGCATGTACCGGCGCGCGCGGCGGACCCCGTACGGGAAGCCCGGGCCGAGGAGCGTTCGGGCCCGTCCGGCGGGCCGGTGGCGCTGGCCCATCCCCACGACCCCGCTCCGGCGGCGGCCGACATCCCGGCCGCGCGGCCGGACCCGGCGCAGCCGGAGGCCCCCGCTCCGCGGCGCGGCCGGTGGATCGAGGTCCCGACGGGGCAGGCGACCGTACGCGGGAGCGGGTCCGGCCCCGCCCAGCCCCACGACTCGGACCCGCGGGGCGACGTACCCCCGGCCCGAGCCCAGACAGCACCCGCCCCACCCCCACCCACCCCGACGGCGCCCGCCCCGTCCGCACCGGCGCTCCACGCCCGGGCGGAAGCCGACCTCGCTTGGCCGGGGCCGACGGCACCCGCCCGGCCCGGGCCCGAGCCGACTCGGTCCGGACCGGCGGCCGGCACCCACGCCGAAGCGGAGCCCGCCGGACCCACCCCAACGCCTCACGCCCGCACGGAAGCCGACCCCGTTCCGTCGCGCGCGGCGGCGCCCGCCCGGCCCGGGGCCGAGCCCGCTGCGTCGGGTGCGCCGGCACACATCAGGGCAGGGGCCGAGCCCGCTTGGTCCGCGTCGGCGGCTCACGCCCAGGTGGGGGCGGAGCCTGCTGGGTTCACCCCGGCGCCTCACGCCCGTACGGAGGCCGAGCCCGCTTCGTCGCGCGCGGCGGCGCCCGCCCGGGCAGGGGCCGAGCCCGTTTGGTCCGCGTCGGCGGTGCACGCCCGAGTGGGGGCGGAGCCCGCTGGGTTCACCCCGGCGGTGCACGCCCGTGCGGAGGCAGAGCCCGTTTCGTCGGGGTCGGCGGCTCACGCCCTGGTGGGGGCGGTGCCCGCTGGGTTCACCCCGGCGGTGCACGCCCGTGCGGAGGCCGAGCCCGTTTCGTCGGGGTCGGCGGCTCCCGCCCGGGTCGGGGCGGAGCCCGTTTGGTCCGGGTCGGCGGCTCACGCCCGGGTTGGGGCCGAGGCTGCTTCGTCCGGGTCGGTGACGCGCGGCCAGGCCGGACAGGGTTCGCCCGCGCAGGCGTTGGACATTCCGCACCCCGCCCCCGAGGCGACGGCCCCCGCCGATGCCCCGGAGGGAAGCGTCACCCCCGCTCCCGAGCAGGCGGCGGTCACCCGGGATCAGGACCACGGGCTCCGGCCGGACCCGGCGCGGCCCGACACCCCCGCCGGACTCCCGGCCCCCGCGGCGGCGGAGTCCCCGTCCCACGGCCCCTGGCCGCACCCGGCCCCCCAGGCGGCGGCGCCCCACGAGCACCCCGCCCCCGAGGCGGGCCCGACGGGTGTCCCCGGCGACTCCCCAGAGGTGCGCGGGATCCCCGCCCGCGAGCGCGCCCCCTGGCAGCACCCCGCCCACGGCACGGCTCCGGCCGGCGGTGCTCATGCGCAACCCCCGGAGGGAGAAGCGGCGGCGCCCCGTGCCCGCGCCCCCTGGCCGCACTCCACCCCCGAGGCGGGCCCGACGGACACCCCCGCCGGTTCCCCGGAGGGGCGCGGGATCCCGGCCCGCGAGCGCGCCCCCTGGCCGCACCCGGCCCCCGAGGCCGACGCGGTGGACCGCGCCCGCGCCCTCTGGCCGCACCCCGCCCCCGGCACGGCCCCGGCCGACGGTGCTCACGCGCAACCCCCGCAGGGAAGCGCCCCGCACCCCGCCCCCGGCACAACCCCGGCCGACGGTGCCCAAGCTCCGCACCCCGCCCCCGCCCCCGGCACGGCCCCGGCCGACGGTGCTCACCCGCAACCCCCGGAGGGAAGCGGCATTCCGGCCCCCGCCACGGGCCCGGACGACGGTGTTCAGGCCCCGTCCCCGGAGGGACCCGGTGTGGCCGAGATCGTCGCGCGGGCCGTCGCCCGGGGGATGGACGCGCAGCGGGAGGAGGACGACACGCAGGACCTGCCGCACGTGCGGCCCCCGCGCGGGGCGGCGGTGACGGAGGTCCCGGTGCACCTCCCGTTCCGCGCCCACCCGGCCCCGCCCGTCACGGCCCCCGCCCCCGCCCCCGCGCCCGCCCCCGCGAGGCCCGTGCGCGGCGACCGCCCGCCCGCGGGCCGTCGCGTCCCCCGGGGTGACGACCGGCTCCGGGAGCACCGCGGCCCCGTGCTGCCCGGCTGGTTCGCGGTGGCCGTCGGCGGGCTCGCCCTGACGGGCTGCGCGGCCGTCCTCTGGCGGACGGGCGCCGTCCCGGCCGTCTTCGCGGAGGCGTTCGGGCTGACCCCCCGCCCCTACCGCGGGCTCCGCGCCACGCACTGGCCCCCGCTCGCCCTCCTCGGTGTCGTGGCCCTCCTCGCCCTGGGCGGTCTCGGCCGCGCCAAGGCCGGCCACGCCTGGGTGCTCACCCTGTTCGGCCGCTACCGGGGCACGGTCCGGCGTACCGGCCTGACCTGGGTCAGTCCCCTCCTGCTGCGCCGCCGCGTCGACGTGCGCCTGCGGCACTGGCGCAGCGAGCCCATGCCCGCCGTGGACTCGGGCGGACTGGCCCTCCAGGTGGTCGTCCAGGTCGTCTGGCAGGTCAAGGACACCGCCCGGGCCACCCTCGCCGTCGAGGACCACACCGAGTACCTCGCCGAGCAGGTGGAGTCGGCCATGGCGCGGGTGCTGTCCCAGCTCCCCGCGGACGCCTTCCACGCGGACGCCCCGACCCTGCGCGACGCCGAGGCCGTCGGTGACGCGCTGACGCGGATGCTCGCGGCCGAAACCGAGGCGGTCGGGGTCGAGGTGTTCTCGGCCCAGCCGACCCGGATCGAGTACGCCCCGGAGGTGGCCGAGGCCATGCGCCGCCGCCGGGTGGCCGCGATCGACGCCAAGCACCGGGACACGGTCCTGACCTCGGTCGTCGACGCGGTGGACGACACCGTCCACCGGCTGACGTCGCGCGGGATCGTCGAGCTGGACGACTACGAGCGCAAGGCCCTCGTGAAGGACCTCACCGTCGCGTTCTACACCGGACGTGCCGAGCAGTAACAGCGGCAACAGGAACCAACGCACCAGACCACAGCGGACGGGTGGCCGGTCATGACCGGACCACCCGTTTTCGCATTGGTATAGACATGGCCAACTCCCGTCAATAATGTGGAACTTGGTCTAGACCTGAAACCATCCCCACGCGTGCGCACGCTCTCATCAGACTCCCCCCACGTCCAAGGAGCATCATGCGTCCCTTCCGCATGCCCACACGGCCCACACGGCCCGGCCGAACCGGCGCCGCCGTGCTCGGTCTCGGACTCCTCGCCGGCGCGGCCCTGATCACCGCGCCCACCGCGAGCGGTCACGGCTACACCGACACCCCGATCAGCCGCCAGAAGCTCTGCGCCAACAAGACCGTCTCCGACTGCGGCCCCATCCAGTGGGAGCCGCAGAGCGCGGAGGGCCCCAAGGGCTTCCCGGCGCTCGGCCCGTCCGACGGCACGATATGTTCCGCCGGGCACTCCGAGTTCGCGCAGCTCGACGACCCGCGCGGCGGCGCCTGGCCCGCCACCGGCGTGACCGCCGGCCAGAGCTACGGCTTCCGCTGGCAGTTCACCGCCAACCACGCCACCACCGACATCAAGTACTACGTCACCAAGAACGGCTGGGACCCGACCAAGCCCCTCACCCGGGCCGCGCTCGACCTCCAGCCCTTCCTGACGGTGGCCTACAACGGCGCCCGTCCCGCCATGACCACCGTCCACCAGGGCGCCATGCCCAGCGGCAAGACCGGCCGGCACATGATCCTGGCCGTGTGGACCGTCCACGACACTCCGATGGCCTTCTACTCCTGCTCCGACGTTCAATTCTGACGCAACGTCAGCTAATCTCCGGCGGCATGCGGACGACGACCACTGCAACCGACGCGCCCGGAACCGTCGCGGAGCTCGTGGCGCGCCGGTGGGGCGACCACCGGCCGGGGCTGAAGTACCGGGGCGACGGCGGACGCCCCACCGTGCTCAGCCACCACCGGGTCGTGCAGGAGGCCGCCGCCCGCGCGGCCCTGCTCGTCGACCTGCTGCCGCCGGGGTCCGAACCGCACGTGGGGGTGCTGCTCGACAACACCCCCGAGTTCCCCTTCTGGCTCGGCGCGGCGGCCCTGGCCGGGGCCGCCGTCGCCGGGATCAACCCCACCCGGCGCGGCCCCGAGCTGGCCCGCGACGTCCTGCACACCGACTGCCGGATCCTGGTCACCGAGGCCGCCCACCTGCCGCTGCTGCGCGGCCTCGACCTGCCCGGCGTACGGATCCTGGTCACCGGCACCGAGGAGTACGAGGCCCTGCTCGCCCCGTACGCCGGCGCGAAACCCGGCGACGCCGCCGTCCATCCCGGAGCCGCCGCCACGCGCCGCCCGCCCGGCCCCGCCGACCGGCTGCTCCTCTACTTCACCTCCGGCTCCACCGGCGCCCCCAAGGCCGCCATCTGCACCCAGGGCCGACTCGCGGCCGCCGGCCACTCCCTGGCCCGCCAGTTCTCCGTCACCCCGGACGACGTCCACTACGTCTGCATGCCCCTCTTCCACGGCAACGCGGTCATCGCGGACTGGCTGCCCGCCCTCGTCGCCGGAGCCCCGGTCGCGCTGCGCCGCCGCTTCTCCGCCTCCGCGTTCCTGGACGACGTCCGGGCCTTCGGCGCGACCTACTTCACCTACGTCGGCCGGGCCGTCCAGTACCTCCTCGCGACCCCGCCCCGCCCCGACGACCGCGAGCACGCCCTGCGCCTCGGCTTCGGCACCGAGGCCGGGGCGGTCGACGCGGCCCGCTTCGCCGAGCGGTTCGGGGTCCGGCTCGTCGAGGGCTACGGCGCCACCGAGGGCGGCGCCTCCGTCCAGCGCACCCCCGACACCCCGGCGGGCGCGCTGGGCCGGGCCGGCGCCGGGGACGACCTGGCCGTGATCGACCCGGAGACCGGCCTCGAATGCCCTGCTGCCCTCCTCGACGCCGAGGGCCTCCTCGTCAACGGGGACGCGGCCATAGGCGAGCTCGTCAACCGCGGCCGCAGCCTCTTCGAGGGGTACTGGCGCAACCCCGACGCGGAGGCCGCCCGCACCCGCGGCGGCTGGTACTGGACGGGGGACCTCTTCTTCCGCGACCCGGAGGGCTTCCTCTACTTCGCGGGCCGGACGGACGACCGGCTGCGCGTCGACAGCGAGAACCTGGCCGCCGCGATGATCGAGAACGTCCTGGCCCGCTGGGACGCGGCGGCCGCCGTCGCCGTGTACGCCGTCCCCGACGAGGCCGCCGGGGACCAGGTCATGGCCGCCCTGGCCCTGCGCGAGGGCGCGGCCTTCGACCCGGACTCCTTCGCCCGCTTCCTCGCCGCGCAGCCGGACCTCGGCACCAAGATGGCCCCCCGCTACGTGCGGATCCTCGACGCCATGCCCGTCACCGCGACGAACAAGGTCCACCGGGTGGCCCTGCGCCGCAGCGGCTTCCGCTGCCCGGACCCCGTCTGGTGGCGCCCGCCCACCGGCGCCGCCTACCGCCCCCTCACCGCCCCGGACCTCCACGGGCTCCTGGCGGCGTACGACGCCCACGGCCGCCGCCCCCTCCTGGACCGCTGACCCGCCCCAGGTGGGCGGGTCGCGGCGTCCCCGCCCACCTGCGCGGGTAATGGTTTTGAGCACCCCCGGAGAGCAGGTAGTATTTTCTCTGTCAGGCGCCGCTAGCTCAGTTGGTTAGAGCAGCTGACTCTTAATCAGCGGGTCCGGGGTTCGAGTCCCTGGCGGCGCACCTGTACTTCGGGCGGTTTCCGGTTCACCGGGAACCGCCCGAAGTGTTTTCCGGGGCCCGCGGCCCCGCTGTGGTGCCCGCGGCCGCCGCGGCCCCCACGCCTCAGAGCGTGAGCGACAGCAGCAGCGGCGCGGCCTTCCGGTTCAGCGTGTCGGCGGCGGCCCGCAGCCGGTGGGCGTGCTCGACGGGCAGCGAGAGGGCCAGGCAGCCCACGGCGGCGTCGGCGGTGATCGGGACGGCCGCGCAGACGGTGCCCACCGCGTATTCCTGGAGGTCCAGCACGGGCACGGTGGCCGGCTGGCTGTCCAGCTTGGAGAACAGGATCCGCTCGTTCACGATCGTCTTCGAGGTGAGCCGGGCGATCTTGTGCCGCGACAGGTGGTCGCGCCGCCCGTTCAGGTCGAGCTGGGTGAGCAGGCACTTGCCGACCGCGCTGGCGTGCGCCGCCGAACGGAAGTCGACCCACTCGTGGACCTTCGGCGTCCGCGGGCTGTCCGCGAACTGTGTGATGCGGACCTCACCGTCGACGTACCGGCTGATGTACACGGCCGCGCCGACGGAGTCCCGCAGCCGGTCCAGGGTGTCCTGGAGCTTCTCCTGGAGCGCCTGCTGCCGGTCGACGCCGGAGCCGAGCAGCACGAGGGAGTCCCCTATGGCGTAGGCGCCGTCCGACACCTGCAGGACGTACCCCTCCCGGCGCAGCATGAGCAGCATCGGGGCGAGATGGGCCGCGGGCAGGCCGGTCTCGCGCGCGATCTGTACGTCGGTCACACCGCCTGTATGGCGGGCGATCGTTTCGAGTACGCGAAGGGCGTACTGCACCGAGTGGAACGGCGCGGTCGGCTCGGGCTTCAGCGCCACGGTTTCCCCCTACCAGGTTGTTACCGCTTGCTCTACCACGATAGCCATCAAGAGGCCCACGTGGAGCGTCTGTTGATGAGATTGATGGCTTAATCAAGTCCCTCTGCCAGCCGCTACTCTCCTGGCATATGCCAATGGCACGGTCGCGTCCCGGTCTGCCGGGAATGCCCGGGCCGCCCCGACGGTTCGGTTCCTTCGTACGGACATCGAACGAGGCACACGAGCCGGACGGGACGGGAGCGACGATGAGCGACACCGGGGACGCGGGCCGCCACACGGGCCAGGGGCCGGAGGGCGGGGATCCGGTCCGCGGGACCGTCCGGGGCGGGGCGCCGGTGCCGCTGTCGGTCCTGGACCTGGTCACGGTCGGCAGCGGCAGCACCGCGCGGGAGTCGCTGCGGACCAGCGTGGAGATCGCCCGGCTCGCCGAGTCCCGCGGCTACCACCGCCACTGGGTCGCCGAGCACCACTCCATGCCCGGGGTCGCCAGCTCCTCCCCGGCCGTGATCCTGGCCCACCTCGCCGCCCACACCTCCCGCATCCGGCTCGGCTCGGGCGGGGTCATGCTGCCCAACCACGCCCCGCTGGCCGTGGCCGAGCAGTTCGGCACCCTGGAGGCCCTGGCTCCGGGCCGGGTGGACCTCGGACTCGGCCGCGCGCCCGGTACCGACCCGCGGACCGCCGCCGCGCTGCGCGGGCCCGGGCGGCTCGACGAGGCCGCGGACGAGTTCCCGCGGCGGCTCGCGGAGCTGGTCCGCTTCCTGGACGACGACTTCCCCGACGGGCACCCGTACGCCCGCGTGCACGCCGTGCCCGGGCCGGTGCAGGGGCCCGCCGGGCGGCCGCCGGTCTGGCTGCTCGGTTCCTCCGGGTTCAGCGCCCGCCTGGCGGGGGAGCTGGGGCTGCCCTTCGCGTACGCCCATCACTTTTCGGCCGCCGGGACCCTGCCCGCCCTCGACCTCTACCGCCAGAGCTTCCGCCCCTCGGCCGTACTGGACGCCCCGTACGCCCTCATCGGCGTCTCGGCGCTCGCGGCCGACTCCGAGGCGGAGGCCCGCGCCCAGGTCCTGACCGGCGCGCTGTCGATGCTCCGGCTGCGCGGCGGCCGGCCCGGGCTGGTCCCGACGCCGGAGGAGGCGGCCGCGTACCCCTACTCCCCGATGGAGCGGGAGTTCGTCGACGGCTGGCTCGCGAACATCGTGCACGGCACCCCCGACGAGGTCCGCTCGGGGCTCGACGCCCTGGTGAAGCGGACGGGAGCGGACGAGCTGATGCTGACGGCCAACGCCCATGGCGGGGCGGCCCGGCTGAAGTCCTACGGGCTCGTCGCAGATGCGTACGGCCTGCCGACGGAGGTCTCGATTCCGGCTTGAGCCCCCGCGAACGGGGTTCGGCTGGTTTGTTGCCGAAACCTTGCCGGAGCATGGCCTAAGGGAGTCTTAAACCGCTCGTCACCCGGGGTGGCGGGCGGTTTCTGATGTCCGCTCAGGTCTCTGACGAGCACATTTGGCCGCTCAGTGGTCTAGTCCTTCTTTGGTCCAAACCATTGACTGGGGCGTGCGGTGATCGCTATCACTTCTCTCACCTGAAGCTGATGTCCTCCCCTCCCACCCCCCGGAGGCAGTTCATGCACATCCGTAAACCCCTCATCGCGGCCGCCGCTACGGCCGCGCTGGCAGCCGGAGCGCTGGCCTCCTTCGCGGGACTCGGCACCGCGCAGGCCGCGGACACCTCCACCAGCGTGAGCAGCGGCGGCGTCCGGATCGCCTACTACGACCAGTGGAGCGTGTACGGGAACGCCTTCTACCCCAAGCACCTCGACACCCGGGGCATAGCGGGGAAGCTGGACGTCATCAATTACTCGTTCGGCAACATCCACCCCACCAACCTCACCTGTTTCGAGGCGAACAAGGCGGCGGGGGACGACAACAACCCCAACGCCGGTGACGGCGCGGGCGACTCGTACGCCGACTACCAGAAGTCCTTCAGCGCGGCCGACAGCGTCAGCGGCGTCGCCGACAAGTGGGACCAGCCGATCGTGGGCGTCTTCAACCAGTTCAAGCAGCTGAAGGCCAAGTACCCCCACCTGAAGATCAACATCTCGCTGGGCGGCTGGACGTACTCGAAGTACTTCAGCGACGCGGCGAAGACCGACGCCTCCCGCAAGAAGCTGGTCTCCTCCTGCATCGACCAGTACATCAAGGGCAACCTGCCCGTCGAGGGCGGCTACGGCGGCCAGGGCGTCGCGGCCGGCATCTTCGACGGAATCGACATCGACTGGGAGTACCCGGGCTCGTCCGGCGGCCACCTCGGCAACCACTACGCCCCCGAGGACAAGCAGAACTTCACGCTCCTGCTCAAGGAGTTCCGCGAGCAGCTCGACGCCTACGGCCAGGCCAACGGCGGCAAGAAGTACCTGCTGACCTCGGCCCTCCCGGCCGGCCAGGACAAGATCAAGCACATCGAGACGGACAAGATCGGCGCGTACCTCGACTACGCGAACATCATGACGTACGACATGCACGGCGCCTGGGACAGCGACGGCCCGACGTACCACCAGTCCCCGCTGTACTCCCCGGCCGGTGACCCGACCGACCCGATCGCCCCGGGCACCCAGAAGTACAGCATCGACAACGCCATCGACTCCTGGATCGACGGCAACCCGGCCTACGGCATCACCGGCGGCTTCCCCGCCAACAAGCTGACCCTGGGCTACGAGTTCTACTACCGCGGCTGGAAGGGCGTCCCCGCCGGGGCGAACAACGGCCTCGCCCAGAGCGCGACCGGCGCCTCCGGTGCCCGTCCCACCAGCCAGCAGGCCGGCATCGCCAACTACAAGGAGCTCGGCGGCCTCGTCGACAACCCGGCGACCACCTTCTGGGACGACCAGGCCAAGGCCTCGTACTTCTACAAGGACGGCGAGTTCTTCACCGGCCTGAACCAGAAGTCCATCCAGGCCCGGGTCGACTACGGCAAGCAGCGCGGCCTGGCCGGCGCGATGATGTACTCCCTCCTCGGTCTGGACAACAACACCACGCTGCTGAACCAGATCTCGGACGCCCTCGGCGGCACCACCCAGCCGCCGACCACCCCGCCGACCACGCCTCCCACCACCCCGCCGACGACCCCGCCGACCACGCCCCCGACGACGCCGCCCACCGGCTGCGGTTCCGTCCCGGCCTACGTCGCCGGCACCGTCTACACCGGCGGCACGGAGGTCTCCCACAACGGCCGCAAGTACAAGGCCCAGTGGTGGACGCAGAACGAGGCGCCCGGCACCACCGGTGAATGGGGTGTCTGGAAGGACCTCGGCGCCTGCTGATCTCCCCCCACCCCGCGCCGAGCGACCCTCCGCCCCGCACCCGGACTCCGGGTGCGGGGCGGAGGTGTGTCACATGGTTACGGGATTCGGGACACCGGAGCGTGTCGGGATCGTTACGCTCGGCCACGGCATGCATCCGACCCGCATCTCCACGGGGGTGACCGTCCCTTGGTCCAGGTCCGCGACCTCGATCCCAGCGCCTCGCCGCTGGACTACTACGGCTACGAACTCCGCCGCCTGAGAGAAGCGGCGGGGCTGGCGCAGGCGCAGCTGGGCGACATCATCTACTGCACCGGCTCCCTGATCGGCCAGGTGGAAACCACGAAACGGGTCCCGACCCGGGACTTCTCGGAACGGCTGGACGCGGCACTGGGCACCGACGGGCACTTCTCCCGGCTGGTGGGACTGGTCCTGCGGAGCGTCTTGCCGACGTGGTTCCAGGCGTACGCGGAGATGGAGGCCCGGGCGGCGTTCATCTCCACGTTCCAGTGCCAGTTGGTGCACGGGCTCCTCCAGACGGAGGGCTACGCGCGCGCTCTGCTCGGCGTCGACCGCCCTGACCAGGTCGACGGCCTGCTGGCGGCCCGCATGGACCGGCAGCACATCCTGAAGCGCGAGCACCAGCCGGCCTTGTGGGTGGTGCTCGGCGAGGCCGTATTGCATCAGGAGGTCGGCGGTCGCGAGGTCATGCGGAACCAGCTCACCCACCTCCTGAGCTTCCTTGAGCATCCGTGGGTTCAGGTCCAGTTGTTGCCCTTCTCGGCAGGACAGCACACGGGAATGCTCGGCTCTTTCACCCTCCTTCGCTTTGATGGCGACCCGGATGTGATCTACGAGGAGGGTTACGCCCAGGGGCACATGACGGCCAACCCGCCAGTGATCAAGGAACGTTCGGTCGGCTACGCTCGACTGCAAGCCGCAGCGCTCTCTCCCGAGCACTCGGCCACGCTGATCGCTCGCGTATTGGAGGAACGTTATGGAGAACGGCCTGGACGTGACGAGCGTGCAATGGCGTAAGTCGTCCTACAGCGGAACTACCGGCGGCGAGTGCGTCGAGTGTGCCCCCCTCGGCGGAGCCGCCTGGCAGAAATCCTCGTACAGCGGATCCACCGGCGGCGAATGCGTAGAGGTCGCCACCCGCCCCTGCCTCGTCGCCGTCCGGGACTCCAAGCGGCCCGGCGGCCCCGCGTTCACGGTGGCGCCGGAGGCGTTCGGCGCGTTCGTGCGGAGCCTCTGACCGTACGGCCCCGCCGCCCCGTACCCCCTCAGACCGCGGGGTGCGGGGCGGCGGCGGCCTGGCGGCCGATCATGCGGGCGATCACGTCCGGAGCCACCGCCCGCGAGTACAGCCAGCCCTGGCCGGTGTCGCAGCCCACGCGGCGCAGCCGGGCCGCCTGGCCCGCCGTCTCCACGCACTCCGCGGTGACCGTCAGGCCCAGCCGGTGGGCGAGTTGGACCAGGGCCTCCACGATGGTCTCGTCGGCCGGGTTGGGGTGTGCGCCCTCCTCGTAGCGGAAGCCCTTCACGAAGGAGCCGTCCAGTTTCAGCACCGACACGGGCAGCCGGCTGAGGTAGGCCAGGTTCGAGTAGCCGGTGCCGAAGTCGTCGATGGCGATCCGGACGCCCATGTCGCTCAGCGCCTGGAGGGCCTGGAGGGGGCGGCCCGCCGAGCCCATGACCGCCGACTCCGTCAGCTCCAGCTGGAGCAGCTGCGGGGCCAGGCCCGTCTCGGCGAGGATCTCGGCGACGTCCCCGACCAGGTCGGAGTCCCACACCTGCCGCACGGCCACGTTCACCGACACGAACACCGGGGCGTCGCTGGGCTGTTCGATCTGCCAGCGCCGTGCCTGCCGGCAGGCGGTGCGCAGGACCCAGCTGCCCAGCTGGACGATGGAGCCGTCCTCCTCGGCGATCCCGATGAACCGATTCGGCGTCAACGTGCCGAACTGCGGGTGGTTCCAGCGGACCAGGGCCTCCACCCCGCGCACGGTGCCGCTCTCCAGATCGACCAGCGGCTGGTACTCCAGCTCGAACTCGCCCCGCTCCACGGCCGGCCGGAGCGTCGAGGAGAGGGCCTGCCGGGTCATGCGGTGCGCGTTGCGTTCGGGGTCGAAGAGGGTCCAGCGGGCCTTGCCGTCCGCCTTCGCCCAGTACAGCGTCGTGTCGGCGGCCTGCATCAGTCCGGTCGCCGTCGTTCCGGTGGTGTCGCGTTCGACGACGCCGATCGACGCCGACACCGAGAGGCGCTGCCCGGCCAGGTCGAAGGGCTCCTGTACGGCGGCCAGTACGCTCCGCGCCAGGTCCGCGAGCTGCTCCGTGCCGGTGGAGTCCTCGACGAGCAGCGCGAACTCGTCGCCGCCGAGCCGGGCCACCAGGTGCCCGCCGGTGCGCCCGTAGCCGCACTGGTCGGCGCACTGGGTCAGCCGGGCCGCGACGGCGGTCAGCAGCCGGTCCCCGACCCGGTGGCCGAGGGTGTCGTTGACGGCCTTGAAGCCGTCGAGGTCGAGGTAGCAGAGGCCGATGCGGCCCGTTCCCCCTTGCCCGTACGCGGAGGCCTCCAGGGCGGCGGAGAGCCGCTCGAAGAACAGGGCCCGGTTGGGCAGGCGCGTCACCGGGTCGTGCATCTGGAGGTGGCGCAGGCGGGCCTGGAGGTCGCGGCGGTCGCTGATGTCGGCGACCGACAGCAGGACGTCCTTGGTGCCGGGTACGGGCCCCAGGGTCACCTCGGTCCAGAGCGAGTGCCCGTCGGGGTGCTTGAGGCGGCGCGTGCAGCGCAGCCGGGCCTGCCGGCCGCGCAGCACCTCCTGGTAGGCCTGCCAGGTGCGGGCCTCGGCCGCCAGGTCCACCAGGTCGGCGGCGGACTGTCCGGCGAGTGCGCGCGGCTCGGCGCCGAGCAGTCCGGCGAAGGCCTGGTTGGCCGCGATGACGTCGCCGTCGCGGCCGACGACGGCCATCGCGAGGTGGGCCGCGTCGAAGGCGGCCCGGTAGTCGAGTGGTTCTGCCGCGAACCTGGGCGGCGCGGCCGACATGCCCGGCACCGCCGGAACTGCTGCGTGACGCTCCGTAACGGCCGATCGGATGCTGTCGGCCGCCGAACCGGTCCCCTCTGAGGTTCCGCTCACCGTTCGCTCCCGCAGTGCTCGTGAGTGTCCGTGCAGGAAAGTGTGCCGATCATAGAGGCTGCCGGGAGGCCCTATCCAGCGGCGTCGCCGTGTGGGGCGCGGTCCTTCGTCGTGATGACGCCGTGCTGACGCTTCGTCGGCCGTCCTCCCGCCTCCCGCCGGTCGATCGTTTCTGCACGCCTGTGAGCACCGAGGACCGCACCTGATCCCAGGTGATCGGTCGTGACGTTCCGTATTCGAGTGCGTGAACTCCGGGGGTCACCGGCTTGCCGTAGCGCTCACTCGTGTGGGGCACCGGAACAAGGCATTAGTAAGACAATCGCCTCAAGGTGGACGAGAGGGTACGAATCCACCACCGGAGGTCGATGTGCCGCGACAGCAGACACCCGGGGGAGTGGACCGCTCCCGCGCCCGAAGTACGGCTGCGGTCTTCACCTCCATGGCGGCGCTCGCCGCCATGTCGCTCGTCGCGGGTCCCGCCAAGGCGGATTCCGGGGCGGGCCCCTGCGCCCTGACGCGAACGGCGGCGCACCACTCGCTCGGCCTGGACACCTGGAACCGCGCCTACCCCAAGCCCGAGCGCACGCTCAACGCGGTCATGGTCTTCCTCTCCTTCCCCGACCACCGCGCCGGCCTCACCCCGGAGGCCCTGACCGCCGACTACTTCCCGGCGACCAGCGACTTCTTCGAGCGGGCCTCCTACGGGCGCTTCCGGCTGGTCCCCCACCCCCAGCGGCAGTGGATCAGCATGCCCAAGCCGTCCACCGAGTACGGGATACGGCGTGACTGGGCCCCCGAGGACCGGGCGGCCTACCTGCGGGACGCGGTCGCCGTCGCCGACCCGGAGGTGGACTTCAGCGCGTACGACGTCGTGTACTTCGTCGCCGACCCGGAGGCGCCCGGGGTGGACTCGGACGCCACCAAGGTCGTCAACTTCGACCGGCCGCTGACCGCCGACGGTACGGAACTGCGGCGGATCGTCACCGTCTTCGAGCGGCACCCGCCCGACCGCAACGTCCTCGCCCACGAGACCGGGCACGTCTTCGACCTGCCCGACCTCTACCACCGGCCGTCGGACGGCAAGGGCGACTGGGACACGTACGTCGGTGACTGGGACGTCATGGGCAGCCAGTTCGGCATGGCCCCCGACCTGTTCGCCTGGCACAAGTGGAAGCTGGGCTGGCTGGACGGCTCGCAGGTGGACTGCGTGACGTCCGGCTCCTCGATGCACACCCTCCAGCCGCTCGCCCAGGCCCCGCCGCCCGGCGGCACGGGCGGGACCCGGCTCGCCGTCGTCCGTACCGGACCCGGCAGCGCGATCGCCGTCGAGGCGCGGGGCTCCGTCGGCAACGACGGGGAGACCTGCACCGAGGGGGTACTGGTCTACCGGGTCCGCAACGAGGCGGCCTCGGGCGGCGGCCCCATCGAGGTCCTCGACGCGCACCCCCGCACCGAGGCCTGCTGGGACCGCTCGGTGTACCCGCCGCTGGCGGACGCGCCGCTGGAGGTCGGCGAGGCCTTCACCGTGCCCGGGGAGGGGGTCACGATCGAGGTCGCGGACCGGACCCAGTCGGGCGCCTACACCGTGAAGATCACCACGTAGGCCGGAGCGGGAACGGGAACACGAAGAAGGCCCCCCACTCGCGTGGGGGGCCTTCTTCCGTCTGTGCGCCGCCAGGGACTCGAACCCCGGACCCGCTGATTAAGAGTCAGCTGCTCTAACCAACTGAGCTAGCGGCGCCTGCTGACGTCGTAGACATTAGCATCCGGATCGGCCGAAGGAAAAATCGCTCCCGCACCACGGGTGGCGTGCAGGAACGCCCACAGCAGAGCGTCCGGCCCGGGCAGCCAGGGCAGCCGCGTGTCGGGGGCCACGAGCCACCGGGAGGGGCCGGGCGCGGCGGCGAGCGGGGGCACCGTCACGGCGTCGCCGTGGCCGTGGCAGAGCGGCGCGGGGGCGGCCGGGCTCCACTCCTCCCAGGCGAGCAGGGCCGGCAGCCGCTGGGCCGTCCCGGGCGTGGCGAAGAGCAGCATCCGGCCCCGGTGCACGGCGGCCGGGCCGGAGCCGGGGCCGCGCTCCCACAGCAGGTCGAGCATGCGGCGGCCCAGCACGACGGGCACGTTGACGACGTCGAACGCGGTCCCGCAGGGCAGCACGGCGGCCGTGGCGGGCCGGGCCTGCCAGGCGGAGAGGGTGTGCTCCGGGTGTGCGGACGCGGAAGCCAGCCAGGCGGCGCCCTGGGGTGTGACGTGGGTCGCGGACGCGGTGCGTCCGTCCGTGCCGTCGAGGGAGGGGCAGCCGGTGGCCTTCGTCAGCGTCGTCATGGCAAAGGTCTACCGGGCGTAGTGTGACCATTCCCCGGAGTTACCGAAAGTCGGGACGGCGCGGCCCGTGCTGGGGTATGTTGCGCCGCGCATATGCCAGACGGCTCCGCCGGGCGGGTACGGATCCGCTCCGCCCGGCGGGCCGGGGATTCCTCAGGGCGCGTCCGGGGAGGAGCCCCGCTGGAGGTCCTCGCCGAACTCGATCATCTTGCGCGCGTAGTCCTCGGTCCACTCCGCGACCTCGGCGATCGCCTCGGGCGGGATCCGGTCGAAGCGCCGGGGGTCCGCCAGCTGGGCCGCGGCCAGGGCCTGGAACTCCACCGCCCGGTCGTGCGCCGCCCGGAAGGCCAGCGTCAGCTCGGTGGCGCGGGTCAGGAGCTCACGGGGGTCCTCGATGGATTCCAGGTCGAAGAAGTGCTCCGGGTCCGTGGCGGCCTCCGAGGGCTCGAAGAGCAGCGGCGCGGGCCGCAGCCTCCGCTCGGTCCGCTCGGGCTCTGCCATGCGTGTCCTCCTGCTGCGCGTGCGAAATGCTTCCGGGCCACCCTCCATTGTCCAGCGTCGCGCAAGAGTGCCCGGGGTCACACGGTGACGGGCTCCTTGGCGAGCGCGGCGACGTCGTCCAGTACGCCGGTCAGCTCGGCCGCGAGACCGGCCGGGGCCTCGAAGCCCTCGTCCCCGACCAGGGCGTTGATGCCCGGGACCGCCGCCGAGCGGCCGGCCGGCAGCATGCCGAGGCGGGTGAGGACGGGCAGCAGCATCTCGGCCGCCGGGGCGCCGCCCGTGGGGCCCGCGCTGTAGCTGACCAGGCCGACCGGCTTGCCCTGCCACTCGCTGTAGAGGAAGTCGACGGCGTTCTTGAACGGGGCGGTGAACCCGCCGTTGTACATCGGCAGGACGAAGAGGAACGCGTCCGCGGAGGAGACGAGGGCGCTCCAGTCGCGGGTGTGCTGGTGGGTGTAGATGCCGCTGGAGGCGTACTCCGGCTCGTCCAGGAACGGCAGCGCGATCTCGCCGAGGTCCACCGGGGTGACCTCGAAGCCGCCGTGCTCGCGGGCCCGGTCGGCGACCCAGGCGGCGAGCGGGCGGCCGCTGGAGGTGGGGCGGGTGGCGGCGGAGATGACGTGCAGGCGGGTCATGGTGGGCGAACTCCCCGTGGGTGGTGCGGTGGTGCCGTGGTGCGGCCGAGGGCGGCCGCGGCGTGTCGATCGGCCGCCAGTCTGCGGGCCGACCGCCACACGGGGAAAGCGCGGGGCGCGCGATATGTCAATGAGGGGCCCCTGGCGGCCCTCAGGGGCGCCAGGGGACGCGGTGTTCGGCGAGGTGGGCCGGACTCCGTCCGGTGTCAGGGGCGCCAGGGGATGCGGTGTTCGGCGAGGTGGGCCAGGACCGAGTGGTTCGCCTCCCAGCCGTCCGGGGCTGTGTTGGCCGCCGCCTTCGGCGGTGTGCCGGGCTCCGTCCGGTGTCAGGGGCGCCAGGGGATGCGGTGTTCCGCGAGGTGGGCCAAGACCGAGTGGTTCGCCTCCCAGCCGTCCGGGAACTTGACCGTCACTCCGAGCTGGACGGGTTCCGTCGACGGGTGCGCGTCCAGGAGGTCCGCTATGCCCGCCCGGGCCACGACCACGCAGGCGTGCCGGTGCCGTGAGGCCAGGACGCACAGGCGGCCCGTCTCCAGGTGGAACGCCGTCGCGTCGGGGCGGCCCGACAGGGGGTGCAGCACCACCGTGAGGTCGTACTCGCGGCCCTGGAGCCGGTTCGCGGTGTCCACCGTCACGCCGGACACGCCCAGCGCGGCCAGGGCCGTACGGACGGCCGCCGCCTGGTCGCGGTGCGCGGTGCCCACCGCGATCCGGTCCGCGGTGAGCGGGGACGGGTCCGGGGACTGCTCGTCGGTGGTGACCGCGCCCCGGTCCAGGGCCCGGCGGACCACCAGCGCCACCGCCCGGACCGCCTCCGGGTCGGTGCGCGGGGTGTGCCGCGCGGGCAGCTCCAGCAGCCCCCAGCCCGACTCGGCGGCCTCGTCCAGCACGCGGTCCGGGCCCGAGCCGTCGCCCGCGACCCCGTACGAGAGCCGCCGGTCGCCGTGGTCCGTACCGCTGCGGAACCGGCTGTACGGGTAGAAGGCGCGCGAGACCAGCGGCGCGGCCGTCGCCGGGAGCCGCCAGGACACCGGCAGCCGGTGCTGCGGCAGCCCCGGGTTGTGCGCCAGCAGCGTGGACACCGCCGACGCCGAAGGGTCGTACGACAGGCCCGCCCACTGCTCGGCGCCGACCACGCTGAACGGGTCCAGCTGGCCCGGGTCGCCCACGAACAGCGCCCGGTCGAACAGCCCCGCCACGGCCAGCAGCGCGTCCGAGCGCATCTGGTACGCCTCGTCCACGATCGCGTGTTCCCACGGCTCGGTGTCCTTGACGTACGCCCACTTCGCCGCCGTGGACAAGGTGATGGGCAGCTCCGCCAGGTCGCCCGGCTTCGAGGACAGGGTGACCGACGGCAGCTCGCGCAGCGCCGGGTCGTAGGCGTCGCCGTCGCTGCTGTGCAGCCGGCCCACCTTCAGCTCCGGGTCCTTGTCGTGCAGCCGCAGCACCAGGTCGTCGACCTGGGCGTTGGTCTGCGCGACCACCATCAGCCGGCGCCCGGCGGCGGCCAGCTCCCGCGCGGCGCGCACCACCAGCGTGGACTTGCCGGCCCCGGGCGGGGAATCCACCACCACGCCCCGCTCGGTGCCGTGCAGGGTGTCGTGCAGGATGGCGGCGGTCGCCTGGGCGGCGGCCGCGCCCGGGTCGAAGGCGGTCAAAGGAGGTCCTCGTCGGTCACGGCGTCGGGCAACATTCCGGCGGGGGCGGCGGGCGCGGACCCGGGCGGGCCCCCGTGCGTCCACGGCGTGTTCTCGGGGTCGGGCAGCTTCGGGCCGCCGCGCGCGTCGTGCTCGAACAGCGTCCAGCACAGCCGGTCGCCCTTCTCCGGCACCGAACCCGGCTCCGGGTCCCGGCCGCGGCCCATCTTGTCCAGCAGGCGCAGCACGATCCGCCCGTCCTCGTCCCGGCGGACGAACAGGGCCGTCTGCGGGCGCCCGTCCAGCGAGCGGTACACCTTCCCGCCGCCCTCGTCCGCGAGCTGGGGCAGGTCCTCCGTCGCCACCGTCACCAGCGGGCGCGGACTGGGCCGCTTCGAGTCAGTCCACTCCATCACCACCTCGGTGACCTCACCGGCGAAGGCCTCGCCGGACAGCCGCCGGCCCGCCATGACGAGCGGGTCGTCCAGCGCCTCCTGGGCGTCGAGGCGGACCTGTTCGGTCTCCCGCGTGGCGAGCTTCTGGGCGGCCGTCACCGCGTCGTCGCGGCGCGGCTGCGGGGGTTCGCCCGCGCGGACGCGGTCCCGGTGCCCGGTGTAGGACCAGCGGTCGCGGGTCCAGCGTTCCCCGGTCCGCTCGCCCGGCGGCAGGGCCCGGACGAGGTCGAGGGCGTCCCACGTCTGCCGCCAGGCGTTCTCCATCTGGGAGACGACCAGGGCGCGGACGGCCTCCTCGGCCCTGCGCACGGCCGCCGCGTCGCGCGGCCCGTCCCCGCCGCGGGCCGCGTCGTAGCGCGAGATCGCGGGGGCCAGCAGCGTGTTGTCGAACGCCGGGTCGGTGGCGGGGCCCGCCGGGGGGACGAGCAGCCGGCCGTCGCCGTCCCGGGCGAGTTCCGCGCGCAGGGCCCACTCCGCGCCCGTCTCGCCGGCCGGCGGGTCGATCCAGCCGAGCAGGGCGCCGAGGTGCTGGTCCTCCAGGTTGCTCTGGCCGGTGGCCCAGTGCCGGGACAGCAGGTCCGTCGCCGACAGCAGCATCGAGGAGCCGGGCACCCGGGAGCGTTCGGCGAGGTGCGTGAACCAGCGGCCGAGCATCGGTACCTGCGAGGGCGCCGGGTACGGGTTCTCCGGGTCCTCCTCGGCGGTGCGGCGGAACCGCATGGAGCGGCCGAGCAGGCGCACGTACTCGATGCCCGCCCGGCTGGGCACGATCAGCTGGGGCGCGTCCACGCACAGCTCGGTCTCGACCTTGACCCGCTTGCCGCTCTCCGGGTCGGTCTCGGTGCGCTCGGCGGGTTCGACGGTGTCCGCGTACGCGTCGATGTGGGCCAGCACGTGGACGGCCAGGTCGGCCAGGAACGCCCAGCGCAGGTCCCGGTCGCGCGGCTGGGGTATCACGAAGATCCGCGGGTCGTGCCGGTCGGTGCCCAGCATCGCGCCGAGCGGGGCGCCGGCCTCACCCGCGGTGGTCAGCGGCACGAAGACCATCGGGCGCTCGCCGAGGTGGCGGTGCCGGACGGTCGCGAGGGGCTGGGCGCGGCCCGCGCGGACCGCCTCCAGCCGGGCCAGGGTGCTCAGCAGGGGCATTCGGGTGTCTCCGGGGCGTGGTGCGGGGGACGGGCGGCGGCCTGCTCCAGCGCCTCGGCGCGCAGCCGGGACGCGTGGTGCAGCGCGGCCGCGGCGGGATCGTCGGCGGGGCCCGCCCCGGAGGCCGCAGCGAGGGCCGCCCCGACGGTGGTCAGCCCGCCCAGTTCGCCCCGTACGGAACGGCCCAGCGCGCCCGGGTCGCCCGCCGCGCGGGACCGCTCGCGGCAGTGGAAGGCCAGCTCGCAGGCGGCCAGGCACTCGGGGGCGTAGGCGGCGGTGACGGCGGAGACGGCCCGGTCGAGCTCCTCGGAGGTCCGGGCCGGATCGAAGCAGAGCCCCTCGGGCAGGTCCGCGGCGAGGTCCTCGACGCGGGTCAGCCGCTCCAGCTGGCGCCGGGTCACGGAGTGTTCCCGGCGGACGTCGACCAGGGCGGCGGTGGGCTGGTTGGAGAAGTCCTTCGGGCAGACGAGCACGATCCGGTGTCCGACCTCGGCCCCGGCCAGCTTGGCGGCGGTCTGCTCCAGGGCCAGGACGTACACGGCGGCCTGCCGGGCGGCCGCCCCCACCTTCGCGGCGTCGGCCGACCCGTCGATCATCGGGAACGACTTGATCTCCACCACGGTCCAGCGGCCGTCGGGGTGCACCACGACGGCGTCCGGCTCCAGGTAGGCGGGGGTGCCCGCCACCTCCAGGGCCAGCATCGGATGGTCGAGCAGCGTCCACGCCCCCGCGGCGGTGGCCTCGCGCAGCGCGAGCGCGGTACGGGCGGCGCGGCCCTCGGGTCCGGCGGCGGTGAGGTCGGGGACGAGGGCGTCCGGGCCGGGCGGTTCGGCGCTCCCGCCGAGGCGGTCGTGGACCAGCCGCAGCAGTTCGGCCCCGCCGTCGCCCTTGACCTTGGCCTCGAAGGAGTTCCCGCGGACGATGGCGAACTGCGACTGGCCGAAGGAGGCGGGTGAGCCGAGGGCCGCCGCGAGGGCCGTCTTGTCCACGCCCGCGCCGTCGAGCAGGGCCCGTCTGCCGCAGCCGGGGTTGGCGGCGAGGGCGGCGAGCGCCCGGGCGTCGAGCGGGCGGGGCGGCACGGCGGGGCCGCGCAGGTCAGCGAGCCGCTGCCGCAGTGTCGTCTTCTGCGGTGTCGTCGGCGGGCGGCCGCTGGGCGGGTAGGAGCTCACGGGCGGAAGTGTCCCATCCGCCACCGACAATCGGGGACTTACCGCGGAATCCGGCCGCTCGTCCCGCGATGACCGGCTCGGTGACCGGCTCGTCGGCGGGCCCAGTGGCGGTCTCGGTGGCGGTCTCGGCGGCGGGCCGGACGACGGCCTGCGGCGCCGCCCGGCGCGCGAGCAGCCACCGGGCGACGAGCGCTCCGGCGCCCATCACGGCCGCCCCGGCCGCGGCGTCCAGGAAGTAGTGGTTGGCGGTGCCCATCACGACGAGCGTCGTGAGCAGCGGGTAGGCGGCGCCCAGCACCCGCACCAGCGGGGTGCGCGCGTGCCGCCACAGCAGGACCCCGCACCACAGCGCCCACCCGACGTGCAGGCTCGGCATCGCCGCGTACTGGTTGGTGAAGGAGCCGAGCCCGCGCGGGGCGCTGGCCTCCCCGCCCCACCAGCCGTACGCGCTGAACTGGGCCATCGTGTCCGTGAACCCGTACGAGGCGTCGAGCAGCCGGGGCGGGCAGGTGGGCATCAGGGCGAAGCCGACGAGCCCGAGCAGGGTGGACGCCACCAGCCAGGTCCGGGCGGCGGCGTAGTGGCCGGGCCGGCGGTGGTAGAGCCAGACCAGCACGGCCGGGGTGACCAGGTAGTGCAGGGAGGCGTACACGAAGTCGGCGGGTATGCCGAGGATCCCGGACCGGGAGAAGAGGTGGTTGAGGGGTCTTTCGAAGTCGATCCCCAGCAGTTCCTCGGCGCGAAGGATCGCGAGTCCGTGATCGACGGCGAGACCGACGTCGCCCCGGGCCAGGAGCCTGCCGCCCGAGTAGGCGCCGTAGACGAGAGCCAGGAGCAGCAGTTCCGCCCACCATCGCGTGGGCCGCCGTCGATTGGTCATACGGTGTATGACGCTGCTGGGACGGGAGGAGTTGCCCGCTGTTCATGTGATGGATGATGTACGGACGAAGGATTCGCCCGAACCGGAGCGAACCCCCATGGACCGGGAGAAACTCACATGGCCCCCCGCATCCTGCTGGCCCGCCACGGCCAGACGGCTTGGTCGCGACTCGGCAAGCACACCGGGCACACCGACGTGCCGCTGCTGGAGGAGGGCAGGCAGGGCGCGAAGCAGCTCGGCGAGCGCCTCGCCCGGGAGCCCTGGGCGGGACTGCGCGGCGTGGAGGTCCGCACCAGCCCGCTGGTCCGTGCGAGCGAGAGCTGCGACCTGGCCGGCTTCGGGCTCCAGGCGGAGCCCTGGGACACCCTGATGGAGTGGGACTACGGCGACTACGAGGGCATGACCCCCGCCGAGATCCAGGCGGTCCGGCCGGGCTGGCTGATCTGGCGCGACGGGGTCCCCGGAGGCGAGTCCGTGGCCGACATCGCGGCCCGCGCGGACGAGGTCGTCACCTGGGCCCGCTCGGCGGAGCGCGACGTCCTGGTCTTCGCCCACGGCCACATCCTGCGCACCCTCGCCGCCCGCTGGCTCGGCTTCGAGGCCTCCTTCGGCGCCCGCATCCGGCTGGACCCGACCTCCCTGTCCGTCCTGGGCTGGGCGTACGGGGCCCCCGCGCTGGAGCGCTGGAACGACACCGGCCACCTGGACGGCTAGGGCCTGTCGTCAAACTCCCGTCGTCGCCCGGAGGGCGGCCCTGCGGCGTCTGGTGCGTGCTCTCGGTGCGCCGGGCGGAAGCCCGCGTACTGGACGTACTTGGCTTTCGCCCGGTGCGGCGAGAGCGCGTGCCAGGCGTCGCGGGGCAGACGGGAGTTTGACGACAGGCCCTAGGGGCGTGACCGGGGTCAGGTCGACGCGTGCCGGGTCAGGAAGGCGCCCACGCGCGGCGAGCGCTGGTGCGGGACCAGGATCCGGGCCGTGCCCGCGACCATGGACCGGATCCGGGTCGACTGGACCTCGGTGAGCAGGTCCAGGACGCGGCCGCCCGCCCAGGCGGCCTCGTCGGGCGCCCCCGCGCGGGCCAGGTCGTCGGCCAGCTCGGCCGTGTAGAGGGCCACGTTCCGCGCGAAGTGCGGGTCCTGGAGGTCGGCGGCGCGGCGGGCGTGCCGGGCCGCCCGCGCGTACTCGCCGAGCGACGCCCAGCACCGGGACTCCAGCGATTCCAGTTCGGCCTCGCCGAAGAAGGACATCCACTCCGGATCGGCCGCCGACGGGCCCCGCGAGAACTCGACGTGCGCCCGGGACAGGGCGTCCTCACAGGCCCTGCGGTCACCGAGTCCCGACCAGCCGCCCGCCTCCCGCAGCGCCAGCAGCGACAGCAGCCGGGGGGAGCCGAGCGAGCGGGCCGCGCGCCGGCCCGCCTGCGCGGCCCGTACCGACTCGCGCGGCCGGCCGCAGTCCCGGGCCAGGAAGGCCATGTTGCTGAACGCGTGCGCCTCCAGCCCGGGGTCGCCCGCGACCCGGGCGGTGGCCAGCGCCTCCGCGTAGTGCGAGCGGGCGTCCTCGAAGCGGCCCGAGTCATGGGCCAGCCAGCCCACCGAGACGGCCAGTTCCCCGGCGCCCGCGTGCAGCCGGTCCTCGGTGGACTGCCGGGAGGCCCCCGCGTCGAGCAGGGCGTACGCGGTCCGCAGGGGTCCGGCCGCACGCCGGTAGAGGGCGTCCGCGCCGTGCCGGTCGTCCAGGAGCCGGATCTGGCGCACCGCGTCCTCGACGGCGGCCGCCTCGGCCTCGCCGGCGCGGGAAGGGAGCCGGCGGGTGTCGCCGAGCAGGGTGAGGCTGAGCGTCGCGGCCGCCACGGTCGCGGAGCCGCCCGCCATGAACGCGCGACGCAGCACGTCGCTCTCCTTGGAACGGTGGATGAGGTGGGTGAGGGCGGGCGGTTCGGGGACGGCGCGCTGCGCGGACCTTCCGCGTACCGTCTCGCGGGGGGAGAAGCCGAGGTCGGCCAGGGTGCGGCCGGGGAACATGTGCAGGAAGACCCGCTCGTAGGCGTAGTTGGGGCAGCGGATCTCGCCCGACTCGACCCGGCCGATGTAACGGGCGTCGCAGGAAACCGTTTCGCCGATCTCCCGCGCGGCCCGGCGCACCATGGCCGCGAACTCGGCCGGGGAGTGAGCTCCGCGCAGGCGCCGGAAGGAGGAGTTGGGTGAGTGGGGGGACGCCGCCATGGACGTGGCCTCTCTGGACAAGCTCGGCAATCTCAGTGGATCCCGGTTGTACTCGCCCGGTGAAGGGCTCCGGCGCGCATGAACGTACCGCCAGCGAGGGCCCGTTCACGCGATGTTTGGCTACAAAACGGATATCTCACCCGCGATCCGCCATGAACTGCCATCCTTTGCGGCGTCTTGCCGCCGCACCTGTTGACGCGCCCGTGCGTTGAACCCATGCGGATACGGATCGAGGAGGGGTTCCCTTGGCGGAGGCCGGCATGGACAACACTGGAACGAACACCGCGCCCGAGCCCGGCGCGACCGCGGTCGAGGCCCCCGACCTGGTGACCGTGCCCGCCCGGCAGGGACTGGAGGCCGTCGACATCATCCGGCGCGGCGCCGGTCTCGCCGCCCCCGGCGTCGGCCCCGTCCTGCACGACGGCTCCGGCGGAACCCTCGGCTTCCTCGTCCCGCCCGGCACCGCCGACGCGTGGGACCTGCCCGGCAGCGCCTGTACCCAGACCAACGGACGCGGCATGCGCTTCGGCGACGCCGCCTCGCCCGCCCCGGGCCTGTGCTTCGGCGACGCCGCCTCGCCCACCGCGGGCGTCACCGGCTGGCTGCTCCCGCCCGATGCCGTCGGGCCGGTCACCGACCCGGCGGTGCTGCGCGCCGCGCTCGGCGAGGCCGCCCGGCTCATCGAAGCGGCCGACAACTGTCGCTGAGGCGTTGACCAGCCATAATGGTGGCGTGGCAGGCAAGGGCAAAGGCAAGGGCAGTAGGGGCGGCGGCGGCCCGCGCGGGGGCGCGGAGCCCGTCACCGGGCAGGTGGGCGGCGGTCTGGCGGAGCTGGCGCCCGACCGCGAGCGCTCCCGCGCCTGGACCCTGCTGATCGACGGAGCCCCCCAGTCCCACGTGGACCTGGACGACCCCGGGTACCTGGACTTCTCGTACCAGCGCCGGATCGGGCACCTGATCGACCTCGTCGCGCCCGCCCGGCAGCCCCTGAACGTGGTGCACCTGGGCGGCGGCGCCTTCACCCTGGCCCGCTACACCGCCGCCGCACGCCCCCGCTCCACCCAGCAGGTCGTCGAGATCGACGGCGCCCTGGTGGCCTTCGTACGCGAACACCTGCCGCTGGACCCCCAGGCGCGGATCCGGGTCCGGGCCGTGGACGCCCGGGCGGGCCTGGCCAAGGTCCCCGACGGCTGGGCCGACCTCGTCATCGCCGACGTCTTCAGCGGCGCCCGCACCCCGGCCCACCTGACCAGCACCGAGTTCCTGGACGACGTACGCCGGGCCCTCGCGCCCACCGGCTGGTACGTGGCCAACCTCGCGGACGGTCCGCCGCTGACCCACCTGCGGAGCCAGATCGCCACGGCCGCCTCCCGGTTCGCGGAGCTGGCGCTGGCGGCCGACCCGGTGGTGTGGCGGGGGAAACGCTTCGGCAACGCGGTGCTCGTCGCCGCCGACCGGGAACTGCCGGTCGCCGAGTTCACCCGGCGCGTGGCGAGCGACCCGCACCCCGGGCGGGTGGAACACGGCCGGGCCCTCGCCGACTTCACGGGTGGCGCCGCCCCCGTCGGGGACGCCTCGGCGGTCGCCTCGCCGCAGCCGCCGCCCTCGGTGTTCCGGTAGGGAGCTTTCCGGTAGGGAGCCTTCGGGCGGGCCGGTTCAGCGCTCGTCGAACTCGACGCGCGGGGCGGTGTCGTGCCAGGTGCAGAACACCGACGACTCCCGCCCGTCCCGGGTGAAGGTGACCCGGATCCACACGTCCTGCTTCCACACCTGCATCCGCCAGCCGGCCTCCGGCGTCGCCGACACCAGCTCCGCCGAGGCGGTCCCGAGGTCGAAGACGACCCGGCCGCCCGTGACCGAGTACCCCTTGACCCGGCCGCTCGTGTCCGGCCCCCGCGACGGCCCGGAGCCGGCCGGCGGCGGGGACTTCGGCTTCGCCGCCGGGGCGGAGTCCGAAGGGGCGGAGTCCGAAGGGGCGGAGTCCGACGGAGAAGCCGACGCGGAGGGCGTCGCGGACGGCGAAGGCGAGGACGACGGCGAAGCCGACGGAGACGGGGAACCCGGCGGTTCCGCGCCCTGCGTCGAGGACGACAGCGGCAGCGTCGTCAGGGGAACGGCGAGCGGAGGATCGTAGGCCGTCCCGGACATGACGGTGCGCACGCCCCACCACGACAGGGTCACGGCCGCGGCGGTCGCCAGGATCCAGGCCATGGCGTGTACAAGTCCTCGTCGCATCAGGGGACATCCTGCACCACCCGCCCAACAGGTGGCCCGCCACCTCCCGGGGTCCCCCGAATGGACTACCGTGCGGCCATGGCTAGTGTGCTCGTGGTCGAGGACGACCAGTTCGTACGTTCCGCCCTGATCCGGCACCTGACCGAGGCCTCCCACACCGTGCGGAGCGTCGGCACGGCCCTGGAGGCGCTGCGCGAGGTCGCCCACCACCGCTTCGACGTGGTGATACTCGACCTCGGCCTGCCCGACCTCGACGGAGCCGAGGCGCTGAAGATGCTCCGCGGCATCACCGACGTGCCCGTCATCATCGCCACCGCGCGCGACGACGAGGCCGAGATCGTCCGGCTCCTCAACGACGGCGCCGACGACTACCTGACCAAACCCTTCTCCGTCGAGCACCTCTCCGCCCGGATGGCCGCCGTCCTGCGCCGTGCCCGCGCCGCCGGCGCCGAACCCCCCTCGCGCGTGCTGCGCGTCGGCGGACTCGCCATCGACCCGCTGCGCCGCCAGGCCGAACTCGACGGGGCCGTCCTCGACCTCACCAGGCGCGAGTTCGACCTGCTGGCCTTCCTCGCCGGACGGCCCGGGGTGGTCGTCGCCCGCCGCGAACTGCTCGCCGAGGTGTGGCAGCAGTCGTACGGCGACGACCAGACCATCGACGTGCACCTGTCCTGGCTGCGCCGCAAGCTCGGCGAGACCGCCGCCAGCCCCCGCTACCTCCACACGCTGCGCGGCGTGGGCGTCAAGCTGGAGCCGCCGGCGTGAGATGGGCCCTGGTCAAGGTGTGCCTCGCGGTCACCGTGATGGTGGTCGTCGCCTTCGCCGTCCCGCTGGGCATGGTCGTCCAGGAGATGGCCAGCGACCGGGCCATCTCCAACGCCGAACGGCAGGCCGCCACCATGGGGCCCACCCTGTCCATCACCACCGACCCGGTGCAGCTGCGCAAGGCCGTCGAATCCACGCAGATGGGCGCCTCCGGACGGATGGCCGTCCACGTGCCCGCCATCGGCGCCGCCGCCCCCGTCGACATCGGCGACGGCTGGGCGGGCGCGGCCGTCGTGGCCGAGGTCCGCGGCCTCGGCCGGGCGACGACCGCCCACGTCACCGGCGGGGACTACGCCGTGCTCCAGCCCACCGCCCTCGGCTCCGGGGACATCGCGGTGATCGAGATCCTGGTCCCCGAGAACGAGGTCAGCAACGGGGTCACCACCGCCTGGCTCGTCCTCGCCGGCGTCGGCCTCGCCCTGATCGTCGGCTCCGTCGCCGTCGCCGACCGGCTCGGCGCCCGCCTGGTGCGGCCCGCCGAACGGCTCGCGGACGCCGCGCACCAGCTGGGGGAGGGGCGGCTCGGGGCACGGGTGCCCGAGGACGGCCCCAAGGAACTCCGCTCGGCGGCCGTCGCCTTCAACTCGATGGCCGACCAGGTCGTGGAACTCCTCGCCAACGAACGGGAACTCGCCGCCGACCTCTCCCACCGGCTCCGCACGCCCCTGACCGTGCTGCGGCTCAACGCGGCCTCGCTCGGCGACGGTCCCGCCGCCGAACACACCCGGGCCGCCGTGGAACAGCTGGAGCGGGAGGTCGACACGATCATCCGTACCGCCCGCGAACAGCGGCCCGCCTCCCAGGGGCTGGCCGGCGCGGCCGCCGGCGCGGGCGCCGGGTGCGACGCCTCCGAGGTGATCCGCGACCGGATGGGCTTCTGGTCGGCGCTCGCCGAGGACGAGGGCCGCGAGGTCCGGCTCGCCGGCGTGGACCGCGTCGTACGGGTCCCCGTCGCCCGGCCCGAGCTCGCCGCCGCCCTCGACGCCATGCTCGGCAACGTCTTCCGGCACACCCCCGAGGCCACCCCCTTCGCCGTCGACGTCCACGACGCGGGGGACGCCGTCATCGTCCTCGTCTCCGACGCGGGACCCGGCATAGCCGATCCGGACGCCGCCCTGCGGCGCGGCAACGACGGCGGCCGCGACGGCTCGACCGGACTCGGCCTGGACATCGTGCGCCGCGTCGCGGAATCCACGGGCGGTGACGTCCGGCTGGGCCGCTCGGTGCTCGGCGGGACCGAGGTACGGGTGTGGATCGCCCTGGACGACCGGGCCCGCGGCGGGGACCGCGGCGCCTCGGGACGGCGTGGCCGGCGCAAACGGCGGGGCAACTGACGTACCCCGGGGGCGCGCCTCGTGGGAGGCAAGTCCGCAGGTCGGTACGGTCCGCCCCATGGACACCCTCATCTTCGGCGGCCTCCTCGCCACCCTGATCGCCATGTACCGGGAGACGTCCCGGGCGGTGGTGCTCGCTGCCTGGTGGGTCGTGCTGCTCGCCGTGGTCCTGCTGACGGCGCACCACGTCACCGGCGGCCTCGCCCTCACCCTGAGCTACTGACCGTGGTCACGATGAGCACCCTCGCCCCCGAGACCCAGCGCGACAGCGGACTGCTGGGGCGGGCCCAGTACTGGTTCGCGTGCACCTTCGCCGTCGGCTGGACGGCCGTCGTCTGCGGCGGGCTCTTCTACCAGTTCGGCCTGCACGAGTTCCCCTGCCCGCTCTGCATCGTGCAGCGGATGTTCATGCTGCTGGCCGCGCTCGGGGCGGCGTACATCATCCGCACCGCGCTGTGGACCGGAACGGTGACCTCCCGGCACTACATGACGGGGTGGGGCCTGGCACTGATCGCCTCGACCGGAGGGTCCTTCGCGGCGTGGCGGCAGACGATGCTGCACGTCCTGCCGGGCGACAAGGGCTACGGCAGCGAACTGTTCGGGCTGCACCTGTACGTGTGGGCGTGGCTCCTCTTCACCGCCTCGGTCCTCGCGATCGGCGTCGTCCTCGCCTTCGCCCACGTGACGGCCGACCGCGCCGTCCCGGCGAACATCCCCGGCCGGTACCGGATCGTGGGGACGGCCGCCCTCGGCTTCCTCGGGCTGGTGATCATCGCCAACCTGGTGGCCGTCTTCCTGGAGGAGGGCTTCCACTGGTTCCTGCCGGACGACCCGACCCGCTACCAGTTCTTCCACGACATCGGCGTCCTCGGCTAGGAGGTGCCGCGCGGGCCCGGACGGGGGCGCAGATGTTGCCGCGTCCCCGTCCCGCACGGAGTGTGGGCGTGACGGAAGGAGCCGCGCATGAGAGTCATGCTCCGCGCCCACATGGACACCGCTGCCACCAACGAGGGCATCAAGACCGGATCCCTGCCGCAGACCATCAAGAAGCTGATGGACACGGTCAAGCCGGAGGCCGCCTATTTCGGACTGCACGAGGGCGTGCGGTCCTGCTGGATGGTCTTCGACCTCAAGGACAGCTCGCTGATGCCGTCCCTGGTGGAGGACCTCTTCCTCCAGTTCAACGCCGAGGTCGAGGTCGCCCCCGTCATGAACGCCGAGGACCTGGCGAAGGGGCTCGCCGCGATGAGCGGCGGCCGGTGAGGGGCAGCGGCTGGTTCGGTCGGCGGCGGTCGGTGAGGGGCTTTCAGGCGGGGTTGAACCGGTCCCGGCCGGCCGTCGCGAGGGCCAGCGCCGCCGAGACGGTCACCGCCGCGCACGAGACGGCGAACGCGGCCCGGTAGCCGTACGCCGCCGCCAGCGGCCCCGCCACCGCGGCGGCCAGGGCCTGCCCCACGATGAGGCCACTGCCCACCACCGTCATGGCCTCGCCCATCCGCTCCGCCGGGCCGACCCGCTCCACCAGCCCGAACAGGGCGATGAGGTGCGGGGCGACGGCCAGCCCGATACCGGCGACCGCGAGGGCGGCCCCGGCCGGCCCGGACACCGCGAGGAGCGGCAGCGTCAGCACCGCCTGGATCCCGATCGAGCGGCGCAGCCGCACGGTCAGGTCGGCCGCGCCCGGCCGGGCCACGGTCGCGAGCCCGGCGAGGGAGCTGGTCACCGCCATCGCGGCCCACACCAGCCCCGCCGTGCCCGGCCGGCCCAGCGCGGCGGCGAGCGCGTTGACGCCCGTGTTGGCGCCGCTCCACGCCGCGCCCTGGAGCGAAGCCATGGCGAACAGCAGGACCAGGCCCGGCGACCACAGCCGTACGCGGGACCGCCCGGCCGCTGCCGCGACCGGCCCCGGCGCGGTCGGGTGTACGGCGAACAGGGTTCCGAACACCAGGATCAGGACGGCCGCCAGGACCAGCGCCGAGGCCGGGTGCACCGTCATCGCGAGGATCCCGGCCAGTGCGGGCCCGACCATGAAGCCGACCTCGTCCAGGGTGGTGTCGAAGGACAGCGCGGAGCCGAGCAGGGCCTTGTTCCCCCCGACCAGGCGGGCCCAGCGGACCCGCGCCAGCGGACCGACCTGGGGGACGGTCAGCCCGGCCGCCACGGCCAGTCCCGTCCGGGCCGCCAGGGGCAGCCCGCCGAGGACGGCGGCGACCAGGGCGGTCAGGACGGCCGCGTTCGCGGCGCAGGCCGTGAGCAGCACCGGACGGTGGCCGCGCCGGTCGGCGAGCCGCCCGATGACCGGGCCGCCCAGGGCCTGGCCCAGCCAGAGCGCGGCCGCGACGGTGCCGGCGTCGCCGATGCCGTCGCGCTGGTTGACGAGCAGCAGGGTTCCGATGGGGCAGAGCGCGGCGGGCAGCCGCGCGAGGAACGCGAAGACGGGCAGGGCGGGGCCGCCGAGCGCGAACACCCCGCGGAAACCGCTCGGGGCGGGGGTGGGGGCGGGGCCGGGGCCGGGGGTCTGTGCGGGTGTCCGCGGGGGGTCGGGGAGGCGTGAGGGGTCGGGGGTGCGCGGGGGGTCGGGGGTGCGTGAGGGCGTGTGGTCGGGCATGGGCGGGCAACCTCCAGCCGCACGCCGACCCTCCCGTGTCTCCGGCGCGCGTCGTTGCCCGTTGGGCGGCACGGTAGTGCGGGAACGGGAGCCCCGGTAGCCCCCGTGCGGGGCGCGATCCGGCGTGATCAGGCGGGATCCGCGGAGTTCAGCCGGTGGGCCTGGGCCCGGCCGACCTCGGCGGCGCGGTGGAGGTAGTCGCCGATGACCGCCAGCTCGGCGTCGGAGTAGCGGTCCAGCACGGCGCCGAAGGCCCGGCCGGGCGTGTCCCAGGCGGCGTTGATCCGGTCGCGCGCGGCGGGGGCGAGGGCGACGAGGGAGCGGCGCCGGTCGTGCGGGTCGGCCTGCCGCTCGACGATGCCCGCCTTGACGAGCCGGTCGACGAGACGGGTGGCGGAGCCCGAGGTCAGGCCGGTCAGGCGGGCGATGTCACCGGTGGACACGGGACCCGGCTCCAGGCCGAGGAGGCCGACGCACTGGAGGTCGGTGGGGTGCAGGCCGACGTGGTCGGCCATCGCCTGGCTGAAGAGCGAGTAGTCGGCGTAGTGCCGCTGGCTCTCGGTGACGATGCGCGCGAGCAGCTCGGCGCGGCTCCACTCACCCGTACGGGGGGAATCGGTTGACATCGGTTTCTCCATGCCTCAGATTTAATTGCGTGACGCAGAGAATGTATCGCGCAGAGTCTGTGTCACGTACCCAGCTTACCGGGGTCCGTGTCATCGGCCCCCTCACCAGCAGGAGCTCAGCATGTCGATCCTCGTCACCGGCGGCCGCGGCGCCGTCGCCCGTCGCCTCACCGCACTTCTCGCCGAGCGCGGTGTCCCGTACCGCCTCGCCTCGCGCGAGCCGGACACCCCAGACGGGGTGCGCTGCGACCTGGCGGATCCCGATACCTTCCCGGCCGCCCTGGCCGGGGTCCGCTCCGTCTTCCTCTACGCCGAGGCCGCAGGCATCGACGCGTTCGTCCGGGAGGCGGGCGCCGCCGGGGTGGAGCACGTCGTCCTCCTGTCCTCCTCCTCGGTACTGAAGGAAGACGCCGCCGTGAACCCCCTGGCTGCCGCCCACCTCGCCGTCGAAGAGGCCCTGCTGGCCTCCCCGTTGCGCACCACCCTGCTGCGGCCGGGCGCCTTCTCGGCGAACGCCCGGGGCTGGTCCTGGTCCCTCAACTCCGGCCGGCCCGTCCGGCTGCCCTACCCCGGTGCCCATTCGGCCCCGATCCACGAGAGCGACATCGCCGAGGCCGCCCTCACCGTCCTGACCGACCCCGCCCGCGGGGGAGGCGCCCACACCCTGACCGGGCCGCATTCCCTGACGTTCGTGACCCAGCTCGCGATACTCGGCTCCGTCCTCGGCCGGACCCTGCCCTACGAGAGCGTCACCCCCGAGCAGTGGAAGGCCGATGTGGACGGCCACCTGCCCGGCCCCTACGCCGACGCCCTCCTCGGGTACTGGGAGGCCTCCGACGGCCTGCCCGCCGCCACCACCGACACCGTCGAGCAGCTCACCGGCCATCCGGCCCGGTCCTTCGAAACCTGGGCCGAGGACAATGCCGCCGCGTTCAACTAGCCCGCCGGGAGGCGGCGGAGGTCAGAGCGTGCCCGTCCGGGCCAGGCGGGCGTACCAGCGGGCGCTGGAGCGGGGGGTGCGGGTCTGGGTCTCGTAGTCGACGTGGACGATGCCGAAGCGCTTGCTGTACCCGTAGGACCACTCGAAGTTGTCCATCAGCGACCACAGGAAGTACCCGCCGACCGGGGCGCCGTCCCCGATCGCACGGTGGATCGCCGACAGGTGCTCGCGCAGGTAGCCGATGCGCTGCGGGTCGTGCAGGTCCGGGGCGTACGCGGCCCCGTTCTCGGTGACCAGCAGGGGCAGGCCCGGGGCCTCGGCGGTGAAGCGCATCAGCAGGTCGTAGAGGCCGGTCGGGTCCACCGACCAGTTCATGTCGGTCCGTTCGCCCGGGGGCTGGTGGAAGGCGATGCCGTCCGCCGCCGGCCAGGGGGAGTGCCCACTGGCCCCGTGTCCGTCGGCGCGGGGGCCGCCGGGGGAGGAGGCCGAAACCACCGTCGGGGTGTAGTAGTTCACGCCCAGGAAGCCCAGCGGCTGATGGATGAGGGCCTCGTCGCCCGGCCGGACGAAGGACCAGTCCGTCAGCGCCGCCGTGTCCGCGAGGAGGTCGTCGGGGTAGGCGCCGTGCAGCAGCGGGCCGGTGAAGACGCGGTTCGCGAGGGCGTCGATGCGGCGCCGCGCGTCCAGGTCACCCGCCGAGCCGGTCAGCGGCCGTACCGCGCTCGGGTTGAGCGCGATGCCCGTCCGGACCCCGGAGGGCAGGGCCGCCGCCGCCAGCCCGTGGGCCAGGTTCAGGTGGTGGGCGGCGCGCAGGGCATCGGCCGGGCTGGTGCGGCCGGGGGCGTGGACCCCGGAGGCGTAGCCGAGGAAGGCGCTGCACCAGGGCTCGTTGAGCGTGGTCCAGAGCCCGACCCGGTCGGCCAGGGCGTCCGCGACCGTCTCCGCGTACCGGGCGAAGGCGTGGGCCGTCTCCCGGGCGGGCCAGCCGCCGGCTTCCTCCAGGTGCTGTGGCAGGTCCCAGTGGTACAGGGTCACGCAGGGCGTGATCCCGTGGGCCAGCAGCTCGTCCACGAGAGCGTCGTAGAAACCGATCCCGCCCGACAGCACGCGCGGCCAGGACACCGAGAACCGGTACGCGCCCAGACCGAGTTCCGCCATCAGCGCGACGTCCTCGCGCCACAGCCGGTGGTGGTCCGTGGCCACGTCACCCGTGTCACCGCGGTGCACCTTGCCCGGAGTACGGCAGAACGTGTCCCAGATCGACGGCCCGCGCAGTCCGGCCGCGCCCTCGATCTGGAACGCGGCCGTGGCCGCCCCCCAGAGGAAGCCCTCCGGGAATCGCATGTCCCCCACGCCGTTCATCCCTTCACCGCTCCTTGCATGATGCCGCCCACGATCTGGCGGCCGAACACGACGAACACCAGCAGCAGCGGGAGCGTGCCCAGCAGCGCGCCCGCCATGATCACGGACTGGTCGGGGACGTAGCCCCGGCCCAGCCCCGTCAGGGCCACCTGTACGGTCGGGCTGCCGTTCTGGGTCAGCGCGACGATCGGCCAGAAGAAGTCGTTCCACGCCATCACGAAGGTCAGCATCCCGAGGACCGCCATCGCCGGGCGGGCCACCGGGAACACCACGTGCCACACCACCCGCAGCGAACCGGCCCCGTCGGTGCGGGCCGCCTCCACCAGCTCCATCGGCAGCGCCTGGGCCAGGTACTGACGCATGAAGAACACCCCGAAGGCGCACACCAGCGCGGGCAGGATCACCGCCTGGAGCCGGTCGGTCCAGGACAGCTCGGCGACCAGCATGTACAGCGGGACGACGCTCAGCTGCGGCGGGATCAGCATCGTCCCGACCACCAGCGACAGCAGCACCCGGTGCCCCCGGAACCGCAGCCGGGCGAAGGCGAAGCCCGCCAGCGTGGACAGCACCACGGTCGCGGCCGCGACGGTACCGGCGACGAGGACCGTGTTCAGCAGGGCGGTGCCCATGTTGGCGTCGGTCCAGGCGATCCGCAGGTTGCGGCCCAGGTTCCCGCCGAACCAGAACGGCGGCGGGGTCTGCGCCAGCCGCGTGCTGCTCCGGGACGCCGCGATCGCCGTCCACACCAGCGGGAACAGCGACCCGGCCGTGAACAGGGCGAGGACGACGTACGTCAGCCTCCCCGCGCGCAGTGAGTTCACCGGCCGGCCCCCCGTCCCCGCAGGAGCCGTGCGGCCCCCGCGATCAGCAGCAGCATCAGGAACATAGCCCAGGCGATCGCCGAGGCCCGTCCGAGATGGAGGTTCACCCAGCCCTGCTCGTACAGGTACAGCCCCAGCGTCTGGAACTGGTGGTCCGAGCCGCCCGTGGCGCCCGCCCCCGCGTTGAACAGCAGCGGCTCGCCGAACAGCTGCGTGGCCCCGATCGTCGAGACGACACACGTGAAGAAGATCGTCGGACGGAGCGAGGGCACCGTCACGTGGACGAACTGCTGCCACCGCGAGGCCCCGTCCAGGGCCGCCGACTCGTACAGCTCTCCGGGCACGGCCTGCATGGCCGCCAGGTAGATCAGCGCGTTGTAGCCCGTCCACCGCCACACCACGATCGCGGACACCGCCAGCTGGGAGGCCAGCGGCCCGTTCTGCCAGTCGACGGCACCGAAACCGACGGCCGACAGCGCCCAGTTGACCATCCCGTAGTCCCGGCCGAAGAGCAGCACGAACACGAGCGTCGCCGCGGCGACCGAGGTCGCGTACGGGGTGAGGACCACCACCCGGAAGAAGGCCGAGCCGCGCATCCTGTAGTTCAGCAGGTGGGCCAGCCCCAGCGCGATCGCCAGCTGCGGCACCGTCGACAGCAGCCCGATGGTGACCGTGTTGCGCAGGGCGTTCCAGAAGAAGGCGTCGTCCCACAGCCGGGTGAAGTTCCGCAGCCCCACCCACGTCATCGTGTCCGGATCGGTCAGCTCCACCTGGTGCAGCGCCGCCCAGCCCGTGTACAGCAGCGGGAACAGCCCGAAGGCGGCGAAGAAGAGGAAGAAGGGCGCCACGAAGGCGTACGGGCTCCAGCGCAGGTCCCACCGGTAGCGCCGCGAGCGCCAGACCTGCCTCCGGTCGGACCCCGGGCCCCCGGCCCCGGCCGTCCCCTTCCGCACACGGCGGGAGGGGACGGACGGGGCCAGTACGGCGGTCTCTTCCGTCACCGGGACCTCACCGGTCCAGCGCGTTGTCGATGGCCTTCACCGCGGCGTCCCAGCCCTCCTGCGGGCTGCGGCCCTTCTGGTCGACCTGGAGCATCCCGATGTCCGCCAGGTTCTGCGCGATCACCAGGTCCTTCGGGCCGATGACCGTGACCGGTACCCCCTCGGCCGCCCGCGCGAAGATCTCCCCGATGGGGGCGCCGCCGAAGTAGGCGTGCTGCGCGCCCGCCACCGCGGGCAGCGCGTACGCGGCGCTCGCGCTCGGGAAGCTCCCGCGCTTCTCGAACAGCTTCGCCTGCTGCGCGGGGGCCGTCAGCCACGCGGCCAGCTTCGCGGCCTCCTCGGTGTGCTTGCCCGCCTTCGGCACCACCAGGAACGACCCGCCCCAGTTGCTGGGCTTCGGCGCCTGGGCCACGTCCCACTTGTCCTTGCCCGCCGGGCCCGCCTTGTCCTGGATGTACCCGAGCATCCAGGCCGGGCAGGAGACCGTCGCGAAGGAGCCGTTGGCGAAGCCCTGGTCCCAGGTGGGCGTGAACTGCTGGAGCTTCGCGCTCAGCCCCCCGGAGGCGAAGGAGGCCGCGAGGTCGAAGGCCCCGCGCACCGCCGGGTTGGTCTTGTAGACGACCTCGCCGCGCTCGTCGTAGTACCGCTGGGCACTGCTCCCGGTGACGGCCGCCATCACGCCCGACGCCGAGTCCACGAAGGCCTTGCCGTCGCCTGCCTTCGCCCGGTAGGCGCGGCCCGCCTCCAGGTACTTGTTCCAGTCACCGGCCCACAGCGCGCCGACCGCCGCCCGGTCGGTGGGCAGCCCGGCCGCCGCGAAGAGGTCCTTGCGGTAGCAGATGCCCTGCGGGCCTATGTCGGTGCCGAGGCCGACCGTCGCCCCGCCCTTCGCCGCGGGCGCCGTGCCCTGCGCCCACTTCCACGGCAGGTACGCGGCCTTGTCCACCCCGGCCGCCTTGCCGAGGTCGACCAGCTTGTCCGCCTGGGTCGCGGTGATCTCCGCGATGTTGTTGACCTCGACGGCCTGGACGTCCGCGAGTCCGCTGCCGGTGCCCAGGTGGGTCAGGAGCTGCGGGTAGTAGTTCTCGTTCCGCTCGATGGACGTCTGCTCGATCCGGATGCCCGGGTTCTGCGCCATGTACTCGTCGTACAGCCCCGCCTCCTGCAGCCCGAAGGCGCCGAAGACGCCCACCGTCAGGGTCGTCCGCCCCGAGCCGCCGCCCGGGGCGGATCCGCCTTCGGCGTCCGGTTCCGGGTCCTGGGCGCAGCCCGCGAGCAGGAGGGCGGTCGCGCCGATCACGCCGGCCGTGGTGAGGAGTCTTCTTCGGGCTCGCATCTGGGTCCTCCCTGAAGGACGGAACGTGCCGAGTGTCGTGTGCCACAGTGTGGGAGCGCTCCCACAGTCGTCAAGGGGTAGATTCACAGCCGGGAGGAAGCCATGAACGGGCACGGGCGCAGTGGAGGACGGCCGACCTTGGAAGAGGTCGCGGTCCGGGCCGGGGTCGGGCGGGGCACCGTCTCCCGGGTGATCAACGGATCGACCAAGGTCAGCGACCGTACGCGGGAGGCCGTCGAGGCCGCCGTCGCCGAGCTGGGGTACGTACCGAACCGGGCCGCCCGCGCGCTGGCCGCCAACCGCACCGACGCCATCGCGCTCGTCATCCCCGAGCCGGAGGCCCGCTTCTTCTCGGAGCCCTACTTCTCCGACGTGGTGCGCGGCGTCGGAGCCACCCTCGCGGAGACCGACGTACAGCTGGTGCTCACCCTCGCGGGCAGTGACCGCGAGCGCCGCCGGCTGGCGCAGTACCTGTCCGGACACCGGGTCGACGGCGTCCTGCTGGCCTCCGTGCACGCCGGGGACCCGCTGCCGGAGCTGCTGGCCGAACTGGGCATCCCGGCGGTGATCAGCGGCCGCCGGTCGGCCGCCGAGACCCTCCCCAGCGTGGACTCCGACAACCTGGCGGGTGCGGCCGGGGCCGTGCGCCACCTCCTCGGGCGGGGCCGCCGCGCCATCGCCACCATCACCGGGCCCCTCGACGTGTACGGGGCCCAGTGCCGCCTCGACGGCTACCGGCAGGCCCTGGCCGCCGCCGGGCACCCCGTCGACGAGCTGCTGGTGTCGGTCGGGGACTTCACCGAGGACGGCGGCCGCCGGGCCATGCGCGAACTGCTGGCGCGCCGCCCCGCCCTGGACGCCGTCTTCGCCGCCTCGGACGTGATGGCGGCGGGCGCCCTGCGGGAGCTGCGCGCGGCCGGCCGCCGGGTTCCGCTGGACGTGGCCCTCGTCGGCTTCGACGACTCGGTGGTGGCCCGCCACATGGATCCGCCGCTGACCAGCGTCCGCCAGCCGATCGAGGAGATGGGCCGGACCATGGCGCGGGTGCTGCTGGAGCGCATAGCGGGTCCGCGGGACGGCGCGGGTGAGGGGCCGGGGGAGCGGGCGGTGGTCCTGCCGACGGAGCTCGTCGTCCGGGAGTCCTCGTAACGCGCCGGCAGGTCGGCCGGACATGCAGAAGGCCCCGGTCCGCTTCCGCGTACCGGGGCCTTCCCGCAGGGTGAGTGACGGGACTTGAACCCGCGGCCACCTGGACCACAACCAGGTGCTCTACCAACTGAGCTACACCCACCATGTCCGGTCGCAGAACGACCGGCCGAAGAAAAGGGTACAGGGTCCGGGAGGGTGCTCGCTCCCCCCTTTCCCCGCGCCCCCCTCCGGGAGGTGTTACTCGCCGGGCACGACGTGCTTGGCGGCGATGGAGCGGGCCGTGTCCGAGTCGGGCCCGGGCTGCGGGACGAAGACCGCCTCGCGGTAGTAGCGCAGCTCGGCGATGGACTCCTTGATGTCCGCGAGCGCCCGGTGGTTGCCGTTCTTCGGCGGGCTGTTGAAGTAGGCCCGCGGGTACCAGCGGCGCGCCAGCTCCTTGACCGAGGACACGTCCACGATCCGGTAGTGCAGGTAGCTCTCCAGCGCGCCCATGTCACGCAGCAGGAACCCGCGGTCGGTGCCGACCGAGTTCCCGCACAGGGGCGCCTTGCGGGGCTCCTTCACGTGCTTCCGTACGTACGCCAGGACCTGCGCCTCGGCGTCGGCGAGGGTGGTGCCGGCGGCCAGCTCGTCGAGCAGCCCGGAAGCGGTGTGCATCTCGCGCACCACGTCCGGCATGGTCTCCAGGGCCGCGTCCGGCGGGCGGATCACGATGTCCACGCCTTCGCCGAGCACGTTGAGCTCCGAGTCGGTGACCAGTGCGGCCACCTCGATAAGTGCGTCGTCCGTCAACGAGAGCCCGGTCATCTCGCAGTCGATCCACACCATGCGATCGTTCATGCGCCCCACCTTATGCCGAAGGTCCCCCGCACCGGTGCTCGACCGGTGCGGGGGACCTTGTTCGGGCGGGGCCCGGAGGGCGTTACGCGTGCTCGCGCAGCACCCTGCCCGGGGCGTACAGCTCCGTCACGCTCGGACCGGAGGCGGCCAGGGCCGCCGCTGCCCGCTGGGGCTGCGGAGTGCGCTGGTGCGGCACCGGGACGTCCGAGATCTGGGTCACCGGGCTGACGTCGGTCTGCGGGCGGCGTGCCCGGTAGGCCGAGCGGTAGGCGGCCGGGGAGGACCCCAGCTGCCGCCGGAAGTGACCGCGCAGCGCGACGGGCGAACGGAACCCGCAGCGTCCGGCGACCTCGTCGACCGAGTAGTCGGAGGTCTCCAGCAGCCGCTGTGCCTGGAGCACCCGCTGGGTGATCAGCCACTGGAGCGGCGCGCTGCCGGTGAGCGAGCGGAACCGCCGGTCGAAGGTGCGCCTGCTCATGTAGGCGCGGGCGGCCAGCGTCTCCACGTCGAACTGCTCGTGGAGGTGTTCCAGTGCCCAGGCGACGACCTCGGCGAGCGGGTCGGCGCCGATCTCCTCGGGCAGCGACCGGTCGAGGTAGCGTTCCTGGCCACCCGTGCGCCGCGGCGGGACGACGAGCCTGCGGGCCAGGGCCCCGGCCGCCTCGCTGCCGTGGTCGGTGCGCACGATGTGCAGGCACAGGTCGATTCCGGCCGCGGTGCCCGCGGACGTCAGCACGTCGCCGTCGTCGACGAACAGCTCGCGCGGGTCGACGTGGACGGACGGGTACCGCTTGGCGAGCGTCGGCGCGTACATCCAGTGCGTCGTCGCGGGCCGGCCGTCCAGCAGTCCGGCGGCGGCGAGCACGAAGGCTCCCGTGCACAGACCGACGATCCGGGCCCCCTCCTCGTGCGCCAGACGCAGTGCGTCGAGCGCTTCGGGCGGTGGCGGTGAAGTGATGGACCGCCAGGCCGGAACGACGACCGTGCCTGCCCGGGCGATCGCCTCCAGCCCGTACGGCGCGGTCAGTTCGAGTCCGCCGGTGGTCCGCAGCGGACCGTCCTCCCCGGCGCACACGAGCAGTCGGTAGCGTGGAACGCCCGCGTCCTGCCGGTCGATGCCGAACACGGACAGCGGAATGGAACTCTCGAAGATCGGTCCGCCGCTGAACAGCAGCACCGCGACGATCTCCCTGCGGCGACGCCCCGCGAGTTTCCGGCCCGCGTCCGCGACGACGGCGGTGGAATCCTGGCTCATGGCGCTAAGCCCCCCTTGGGTGTCGCGACTCCTTGGTCTGGTCGCACCTGCACGTTTCCCCTCGGCCTTGCACGTGGATCCCCCGCCGTAAATACATGATCGAATCTACTGCGTCCCGTGGTGTCGGCGTGACAAGTTCAGCACGCAGCGCTATGTCGACTTGGCAACTTGGCGAAAAGCATTCGATCAGGAAGCGTTCCACTCCGCTACCCGGGTGGGAAGCGTCCTGTCCGGCCATGGCCAGTACCCGTAGGGTCACGACGTCCCTCGGGCTCTGTAGTCGCTGGTGGTAGGGGGGTTGGGGGGACATTCCGGCAAGGAGGGCACCCGGTCGGGAAGTTGGCTGAAAACCATCGGGTGTGTACGTGCGAACCGGTCAGTCCTGAGGGGGGACGCCTCCGGAACCGTGACAACCGCGGTGCGAGCCGGCCCCGGTGCGCGAGTGGCGGCCGCGGTGGCCGGACGGAAGCGGCTCCTCCGCGAGCACCCGGGCGGCGGCCCGTTCCGTCTTCTCGGAGTGGCGCAGCAGCACCCGGCAGGCGGCGGTGACGGCGGCCAGCCCCAGGGTCGCCACGGCGGCCCCGCCGTACGAGGTCCCGTAGACGACCAGGACCACGGGGACGAGCAGGCAGCTGAAGGCGGCCCAGCGGACCACGTCACCCGCCGGGTCGTCATGTGACGTCCTGCCGGGTGGCACGGACGGGTGAAGTGAGGGAGGGGCGGAGGTGTAGGGAGAAGGGGCGGACAGGACGGACTGCGTCGGCGGAGCGGGCTGGACGGGGTGAACCGGATGGCCGGGCACGGCGTACTCCCTGCGGGCTCTTCCTGGACGGTCGGACGCCTGTCCAACGGCCCGCGGCGCCGTGCGGTCACTGCGCGCACGGGTGGCAGAAGGGTCCTTCGTCACTGCCTGTAGGGGACAGCGGCCATTGCCAAGGCGGCGAGGCTCCGGCATGCTCCCTGGGACGCTCTCCAAGGGCGGCATGCCCTGTGCAGGACAGGAGTGTCGCCGTACCCTGGTGGGTAAGGGCTTGGGAAGATGGTTCCCGGACAGAGCCCCGTCACCCTGTGTCGCCAAAGTCGGCGTCGTCAAGAATCCGCTTCGCCCCAAACGTCCCTGTCGCTTCCCTCGAGGATCCTTCGCCGAGACATCCATGGCCGGTCACGAATTCTCCGAACCCGCGGACCGCAAGCGCAAACCCGCCGCCGACTCCGTTTCGGCCGACCTGCGCGCGGTGGAACAGACACGCCACCCCTGCGACCCTGCCTTCCGGCACGGGGTGGTGGTGGGCTTCGACGGCTCCACGTCCAGTGAGCGAGCCCTCGCGTACGCCATCGGGATGGCCCGGCGCTCCGGTTCCGGTCTGATCATCGTGCACGTGGCCAACCGGCTGCCGACCACGGTGTGGGCCGGCTGCGAGCCGCCCGTCTTCGTGGACGTCCCGGACCACCGCACCGAGGTGCTGGGGCTGGAGCTGGCCTGCGCGGACTACCTGGCCGAGGTCCCGTGGATCCTGGTGGAGCGGGGCGGGGACATCTGCCACGAGCTGGAGGAGGTCGGCCGGGAGTACTCGGCGGACGCCATCGTGGTCGGCTCGACGCACGGGATCGTGGGCCGGATCTTCGGCTCGGTGGCCGGGCGGCTGGCGAAGCGGGCGCAGCGACCCGTTGTTGTCATTCCGTAACCCACTGTACGTCGGTTGTGCGGTTGTGAACCCCCATGTAAAGGGTAGATAAATGCTGCTGGGACGCAGCAAACAACTGCAGATCGAAGGGAGCCCGCCGTGGACAATGGTGTCTCTGCGGGAAGCACGGCCTCGACCTCGACCCTGGGGCACATCGCCCTGGGTCTCACCCTTCTCGCGTTCGGTATCGGCCACACCGGGATCATCGACGGCGTGACCGCGGCCAACTCCGTGTCACTCGCCACCTACGTCGGCGGTCTCGCCCTGTTCGTCCTCGGGATCCTCGAATTCCGCGGCGGCAACGGCTTCAACGGCACGGCGTTCGCGGGCCTCGGCGCCTTCTGGTTCACCTGGGCGGCCGGAGCCGACGGAAAGGTTTCGGCGGACGCCGCCGGATCGTTCCTCGTCCTGTTCGCCCTCCTCGGGCTGACCCTCACGGTGGGGGCCGCCGGCGGGCTCTTCGGCCAGGGCGTCTACGCCCTGTTCACCCTCTCCCTGGTGCTCCTCGCGATAGGCGCCTTCGCCGACAGCGGCGCTCTGGCCAAGGCGGCGGGCTGGGTGGCGGCGGTCGCCGGACTGCTCGCCTGGTACGGGGCGACCGCGGCGCTGGCCCACTGGCCGACGGCGCTCGGCAGGTCCTCCCGCCGCGGCGCGGTCGCGGCCGGCTGAGGAGAACGCACGCGGAGCGGCCCCCGGAGGAATTTTCCCCCGGGGGCCGCTCCGTCACGTTCCGGGCCGCCGTGCGGCGGCCGGGGCGGGTCCGGCTACTCGACGGTGACGGACTTCGCCAGGTTGCGGGGCTTGTCGATGTCCCGGCCCAGGGCCAGAGCCGTGTGGTACGCCAGCAGCTGGAGCGGGATGCCCATCAGGATCGGGTCCAGCTCGTCCTCGTTCTTGGGCACGAGGATGGTGTGGTCGGCCTTCTCCTGCGCGCGGTGGGCGACGGCGAGGATGCGGCCGCTGCGGGCCTTGATCTCCTCCAGCGCCGCGCGGTTCTTCTCCAGCAGGTCGTCGTCCGGGACGATCGCGACCGTCGGCATGGCCGGCTCGATGAGGGCGAGCGGACCGTGCTTGAGCTCGGAGGCCGGGTAGGCCTCGGCGTGGATGTAGGAGATCTCCTTCAGCTTGAGGGAGGCCTCCAGCGCCACCGGGTAACCGCGGACGCGGCCGATGAACATCATCGACTTGGCCTCGGCGTACTCGGCCGCCAGCTTCTTGATGTCCTCCTCGCCCTCCAGGATCTCCTGGATCTGCGCGGGCAGCTTGCGCAGGCCCTCGATGATCCGCTTGCCGTCGGTGACGGACAGGTCCCGGATCCGGCCGAGGTGCACGGCGAGCAGCGCGAAGGCGACGACCGTGTTGGTGAAGCACTTGGTGGACACGACGCAGACCTCGGGGCCGGCGTGCACGTACACGCCGCCGTCGGCCTCGCGGGCGATGGCCGAACCGACCACGTTGACCACGCCGAGGACGCGGGCGCCCTTGCGCTTGAGCTCCTGGACGGCCGCGAGCACGTCGTACGTCTCACCGGACTGGGAGACGGCGATGTACAGGGTGTCGGGGTCCACGACCGGGTTGCGGTAGCGGAACTCGGAGGCCGGCTCGGCGTCGGCGGGGATCCGGGCCATGCTCTCGATGAGGCCGGCGCCGATGAGGCCCGCGTGGTACGAGGTGCCGCAGCCGAGGATCTTGACCCGGCGGATGCCGCGCGCCTCGCGCGGGTCCAGGTTCAGGCCGCCGAGGTGCACCGTGTTGAAGCGGTCGTCGATCCGGCCGCGCAGCACGCGGTCGACCGCGTCGGGCTGCTCGGAGATCTCCTTGTGCATGTAGGTGTCGTGGCCGCCCATGTCGTAGGAGGCGGCCTCCCACTCCACGGTCTCGGGCGTGGCGGTGGTCGTCGTACCGCTCGTGGTGTAGGTGCGGAAGTCGTCGGCCTTGAGGGTGGCCATCTCGCCGTCGCCGAGGGTGACGACCTGGCGGGTGTGGGCGACCAGGGCGGCGACGTCCGAGGCGACGAACATCTCCTTCTCGCCGATGCCGAGGACGACCGGGGAGCCGTTGCGGGCGACGACGATGCGGTCGGCGAAGTCGGCGTGCATGACGGCGATGCCGTAGGTGCCGTCGACGACCTTGAGGGCCTCGCGGACCTTCTCCTCCAGCGTCTCGGCCTGGGAGCGGGCGATCAGGTGGACGAGCACCTCGGTGTCGGTCTCCGAGATGAAGACGACGCCCTCGGCCTCCAGCTTGGCGCGCAGCTCGGAGGCGTTGTCGACGATGCCGTTGTGGACGACCGCCACCTTGTTCTCGGCGTCGAGGTGCGGGTGCGAGTTGATGTCGCTCGGCGCGCCGTGGGTGGCCCAGCGGGTGTGCGCGATGCCCGTGGTGCCGGCGAAGCGCTTGGGGACGCGGGACTCCAGGTCACGGACCCGCCCCTTGGCCTTGACGACCTTCAGGGCCGCCGACTTCGGGCTGTTGACGACGATGCCCGCCGAGTCGTAGCCGCGGTATTCCAGCCGCTGGAGTCCTTCCAGCAGCAGCGGTGCCACGTCGCGCTTGCCGATGTAACCCACGATTCCGCACATACGGTGTTGCCCCTCCTGAAGTTCGGTGTCCGTGCCCGGCGGACGCCCCGTGGGCGCCCGGCCGTTTCAGCCGTAGACGATGCGGCGCAGCTGCCGGAGGGAGAGCTCCGGGGGCGCCACGGCGCGGTGCGGCAGTTCGGCCGCGATCCGCTCGAAGATCTCGGCGTTGACCGCGCCGCCGGACTGCAGCTCGCGGTGGCGGCGCCGGACGAATTCCTCGGTCGTCTCGTCGAAGTAGGCGAGCACGTCGAGTACCACCCGGGCCGCTTCGCCGCGCTGGAGCGCGGTGCTGCGCACCAGGTGGTCGACGAGGTCGTCATGCGACGGGCGGCGGTCGAGCACTCGTAGATACTGACCGGCAAAAGGGTGGAACGCAAAGATCCTGCCCGGAATCGGGCAGGATCTCGCTGGTCTGGACCAGAGGAATGGGAGCTTCCGCCCCGGGTCGGTCAGAAGCGACCCAAAATCGCCGCTTTCGCCGTCGTGAACTCCTCGGCGGTCAGGATCCCCGTCCGGTGCAGTTCGCCCAGCTCGCGCAGCCGGCGCAGCAGGGCGTCGTGGTCGTCGCCCGCAGCGGCCGGGGGCGCGGCGGCGGCCGGCAGTTCGGGGGCGGCGGCCGGGGCGGGTGCGCAGGCCGCCGCCGGGTGCGGCATCCGTACCGCCACGGCCGCCGCGGCCAGTGCCATCAGCGGGTCCTTCCTGAGCCCGAAGATCTCCACCGCGTACGGGTCGTACTTGGCCGGCCCGGCCGTGGGCAGGCCCGCCAGGGAGAACCGCAGCCAGCCGTTCTCCAGGCCCCGCGCCGGGAACCACTCGACGGCCTTCAGGTCCGCCGCGCGGAAGGTGCGCGGCCCGCCGGAGGCCTTGGCCTCCTCCGCGGTCCAGCTCCACTTCAGCGTGACCGTGTCCCCGTCGAAGGACACCGTCCCGTCGCCCGCGCTCACCGATATCGGCACGGCCGGCCCGGGCAGCAGGTAGGCGTCCGACGGCCCCGGGTCCACCTGGTCCAGCAGCAGGGCGTTCCGCACCTCGTCGACGAAGTACTCCGCGACCCCCGTGCGGTCCGGCTCCACCGTCAGCCGGTAGGGGTCCGAGCCCTCCGGCAGCCGCCCGCCGGTGACCTGGAGGAGCGGGTCCGCGCCGTCACGCAGCCGCAGCCGCAGCCGGCCCGCCTTGCGTCCCGGTTCGTGACTGATCCCCGCGATCGCGTGCAGGGGAACGGCCACCTCGCCGAGGTGCTGGCGCAGCAGTGACACCCCCTTGTCGCGACCCGGCACGATGCGCACCGCGTCCCCGTCGAAGGTCCAAGTGCCGTCCTTCTGGATGATTTCCGCCATCCGGCGATTCTCCCATCGCCGCCGGCGCTCCGTTTGGCCTATATCTGTGCGCATGAGAGCTCTGCGACGCACGCTCGGCACCCTCCTCGTCCTCGGTGCGGCCGTCTCCTGCACCGCGGCCCACGGCGACGACGCCAAACCCGGGGCCCCGCGCCCCGCCGCCCTCGCCCCCTACGAACGGCTCCTGCCGGCGCCCGCCTCCGCGCGCGCGGAAGGTCCCGGGTACGCCTTCGGCGCCGGCACGGTCATCCGTACGGGCCGGCACTCGCCCGAGGAGGTGCGCCAGGTCGGCGAGCTCCTCGCGGAACAGCTGCGGGGGCCGAGCGGGCTGCCCCTGCCGGTGGTCGACGGGCAGGAGGGGGACGGGATCCGGCTGCTGCTCGACCGGGGCGCCGGGGACCTCGGCGCCGAGGGCTACCGGCTGCGGACCACCGCTTCCGGGATCACGCTGACCGCCCGGACCCCGGCGGGGCTCTTCCGCGGGGGCCAGACGCTGCGGCAGCTGCTGCCGGTGCGGGGGGCGGGGAGCGTGCCGGGCGGGACGGTCACGGACGCGCCGAGGTTCGCGTACCGGGGGGCGATGGTCGACGTCGCCCGTCACTTCTTCCCGGTGGAGCAGGTGAAGAGGTACGTCGACCAGCTCGCCCAGTACAAGATCAACACCCTGCACGTGCACCTGACGGACGACCAGGGCTGGCGGCTCGCGATCGACTCGTGGCCGCGGCTCGCCGAGTACGGCGGCGGCAGCGAGGTCGGGGGCGGCCCCGGGGGCCACTGGACGAAGGAGGAGTACCGGGACCTGGTGGAGTACGCGGCCCGGCGGTACGTGGACGTGGTCCCGGAGATCGACATGCCGGGCCACGTGAACGCGGCGCAGGCCTCCTACGCGGAGCTCAACTGCGACGGGAAGGCGCGGGAGCGCTACACGGGGACCAAGGTCGGCTTCAGCTCGCTGTGCGTGGGCGCGGAGCGCACCTACGAGTTCGTCGAGGACGTGCTGGGCGAGCTGGCGGAACTGACGCCGGGCAAGTACCTGCACATCGGCGGCGACGAGGCGCACGCGACGCCGCCGGCGGACTACGCGGCCTTCATGGACCGGGCCCAGGCGGTCGTGGCCCGGCACGGGAAGACCGTGGTGGGCTGGCACCAGCTCGCGCAGGGGCGTCCGGCGCCGGGCTCGGTGATCCAGTACTGGGGCCACGACCGCACTCCGGCCGCCGAGAAGGCGGCCGTGGTGGCGGCGGCGAAGGCGGGGCACCCGCTGATCCTGTCCCCGGCGGACCGGGCGTACCTGGACATGAAGTACGACGCGAAGACGAAGCCGGGGCTGGCCTGGGCCGGCTACGTCCCGGTGGAGCGGGCGTACTCCTGGAATCCGGGGACGTACCTGGCCGGGGTCGCGGAGTCCGCCGTCCTGGGCGTGGAGGCCCCGCTGTGGACGGAGACGATCGCCGGGCGGGGTGACTGGGAGCTGATGGCGTTCCCGCGCGTGCTGGGGGTGGCGGAGCTGGGCTGGTCCCCGGCGGGCGCGCTCGGCTGGAGCTCGTACCGCGAGCGCCTGGCGGCGCAGGGGCCCCGGCTGGACGCCCAGGACGTCAACTACCACCGGGCGCCGGACGTCCCCTGGTCCTGACGGGTACGACGCTCTGCCCGAGTACGCCGCTCTGCCCGGGTACGACAGCGGGCGGGCGATCGAGGGACCGTATCGATCGCCCGCCCGGGCCGGCCGCACCGGCGGAGGCAGGTCCCTCACCGGCGTGATGCTTAGGTTAGCCTAACCTAAATTACGCGACAAGGGGGTGGGTGCCCCGGCTTCCCGCTACAGCTCGGAAGCGGGGTCCTCGCTCGGCGCCCGGCCCGCGTACGCCTCGGCGAGGAGCTGTTCCTCGCTCGCGCCCAGGCGCCAGTAACCGGTGAAGCGGACCGCGCGCCGGTCGACGCCGCGCTCGCCCACGAGGTGGCGGCGCACCGCGCGGACCGTGCCCGCCTCGCCCGCGATCCAGGCGTACGGCGCCCCGGCCGCGGGCAGCCGCGCCGAGCGCAGCGCGTCCAGCACGCGCCCGGTCCGCTGAGCGCCCGGGGCGTCCTCGCGGACGATCCAGGTGATGTCCGCCTCGGCGAGGGTCGTGAGGTCGAGGCGGTCGCCCGGGTGCGGCACCTCGAACCAGGCCCGTACCCGGGTACCGGCGGCGAGCCGGTCCAGGATCGCGGCGGCGGCGGGCAGCGCCGTCTCGTCCGCGTACATCAGGATCGCGTCGGCGTCGGCCGGCGGCTGGAAGCGCACGGACTTGTTCTCCGCGACGGCCGGGCCGATGGCCATGATCCGGCGGCCGGTGACGGCCCGTCCGGCCCACTGCGCGGCCGGTCCCTCGGGCCCGGAAGGGTCTGCCGTCCCGGCGGCGCCGTGGAGGACGAAGTCGATGTCGACCTCGACCGCGCCCGCCTCCGTGCGCCGCTGCTCGCGCACCGTGTACGAGCGCATCACCGGACGCTCCTCGTCCGGCATCGCCCGCCAGGCGCCGAACCAGGAGTCCTCGTCGGTGGAGGGCAGTTCCGTGTGCTCCCGGTGGGCCGGCGGCAGGAAGAGGGACAGGCTCTGGTCGAAGCCCCCCGAACGGAAGTCCGCGAGGGACTCCCCGCCGAAGGTGACCCGCAGGAAGGAGTGGCCGAGGCGTCGCGTGCGCAGGACTTCGAGGACGAAGAAACGGAAGTGCGCGGAAGCCGGGGCCCCGGATGCGGACGCGGTCATGCGGAGGGTCCCCCAGGGGTGCGGATGCGGGTGTGCCCCGGGAACCGGCCGAAGGGGCCGGTCCCGGGGCGGTGGCCGGTGACGTGCGGGGTCAGCTGACCTTCTTGGCGTTCTGGATCGCCTTGGCGAGGTCCTCCAGGATCTGGGCGCAGCGGTCGTACGAGTAGATCGGCTCGGTCACGCGCGGGGTGATCTGGCCGGCCTTGACGGCGGGGAGCTCGGCCCAGGTCGGCTTCGCCTTCAGCTGCTCCGGCTGGAGGGTGCCGGTGCGGTTGTCGAGCAGGACGAGGTCGGCCTTGTACTTGCCGGCGTTCTCCCAGCTGAGGCTCTCGAAGAAGCCGCCCTCGACCTTGTCCGGGGTGACGAACTCGACGCCGAGCTGCTCGAAGTACTTGAGGTCGGCGGAGGTCTTCGGGGTGGAGACGTAGAACAGGTTGGCGTCGCCGGAGCCGACGAGCACCTTGATGCCCGGGTTGGCCTTGGTGGCCTCGCGGACCTTGGAGGCGGCGGCGTCGAAGCGGGCCTTGGCGTCGATGGTGGTCTTGGTGTTCATGTCGGCGCCCAGCGACTTGGCGAGGTCCGCGGTGCGCTCCAGGGCCTTGTCCAGCGTGGCGTTGCCGCCCACGGAGATCGCGGCGGCCGGGGCCAGCTTCAGGATCTTGTCCTTGGAGGCCTCGGGGACGTACCAGTACGAGCCGTCCCAGGTGTTGGTGACGAGCAGGTCGGGCTGGAGGGCGGCGTACTTCTCGACGTTGAACTCGTCGTAGACGTTGCCGAGGATCTCGACCTTCGATATGTCCAGCGAGCCAGCCTGGACGTCGGGCTTGCCGTCGGCGGTCTTCGTGGGACCGAAGACGCCCTTCACCTCGACGCCGTAGTCGTTGAGCGCGGCGGCCGTGCCGGTGAAGGCGACGATGTTCTTCGGCACGGCCTTGGCGGTGACGTCCTTGTCGAGGTCGTCCTTGAAGCTCCAGGGGCCCGCGGGGGCGGCGCTGGCGGCCTTGTCCTTGCTGCCCGCGCCGTCCTTCGCCGCGTCGGTGTTCCCGCACGCGGAGAGGACCGCGACGAGGCCGAGGGCGCCGCCGGCGGCGATGAGGCCGCGACGGGAGAGGGAGGAGGTCCGGGGCTTGGGCATGTCGAAGTCCGCTTTCGTGCGTGCGTGTGAGGCGGCCATGGGGCCGACCGCAGGGAAGGTTAGCCTAACCTTGCACGAAAGTGGTAAGAGGGCCCGATCCGGACGGGACCCGGGCGCACCTCCCGCACCCGGGCCCCGGCGCCACGGCCTAGCCGGCGAAGCCCAGTTCGCGGGCGATGAGCATGCGCTGCACCTCGCTGGTGCCCTCGCCGATCTCCAGGATCTTGGAGTCGCGCCACATGCGGGCCACCGGGTACTCGTTCATGAAGCCGTAGCCGCCGTGGATCTGCGTGGCGTCACGGGCGTTGTCCACGGCCACCGTCGAGGAGTACAGCTTCGCGATCGCCGCCTGCTTCTTGAAGGGCTCGCCCGACACCAGCCGGGAGGCCGCGTCCCGCCAGCCGATCCGCGCCATGTGGGCGCGCGTCTCCATGTCCGCCAGCTTGAACTGGATGGCCTGGTTGTCGCCGATGGCCTTGCCGAAGGCGTGCCGCTCCTTCGCGTACTTCACCGACTCGTCCACGCAGCCCTGCGCGAGGCCGGTCGCGAGCGCGGAGATCGCGATGCGGCCCTCGTCGAGGATCCGCAGGAACTGGGCGTAGCCGCGGCCCTCTTCGCCGACGAGGTTGGCCAGCGGGACGCGCACGTCGCTGAAGGACAGCTCGCGCGTGTCGGAGGCGTTCCAGCCGACCTTCGAGTACGGCGCGGCCACCGTGAACCCCGGGGTGCCGGAGGGGACGATGATCGAGGAGATCTCCGGGCGGCCGTCCGCCTTGCGGCCCGTCACGGCGGTGACGGTGACCAGCCCGGTGATGTCCGTACCGGAGTTGGTGATGAAGCACTTCGACCCGTTGACGACCCACTCGTCGCCGTCGCGGACGGCGGTGGTGCGGGTGCCGCCCGCGTCGCTGCCCGCGCCCGGCTCGGTCAGGCCGAAGGCGCCCAGGATCTCGCCCGAGCACATCTTCGGCAGCCACTGCCGCTTCTGCTCCTCCGTACCGAACAGGTACAGGGGCATGGCGCCGAGCGAGACGCCCGCCTCCAGGGTGATCGCGACCGAGGAGTCGACGCGGGCCAGCTCCTCCAGGGCGATGCCGAGGGCGAGGTAGTCGCCGCCCATGCCGCCGTACTCCTCGGGGAAGGGCAGGCCGAACAGGCCCATGCGGCCCATCTCGGCGACGATCTCGTACGGGAACTCGTGCCGCTCGTACAGGTCGCCGATCTTCGGCGCGATCACGTCGTGCGCGAACGCCTCGACGGTACGGCGGAGTTCCTCGTGCTCGGGGGTGAGCCGGTGGTCGAGGGGCATGGTTCTCTTACTCCTTGTGGGAGAGGGCGCGGACGGTACGGGAGGGGCTGGGGCGTCCCAGCTGTTCGGCCATCCACACGCTCGTGGCGGTGAGGGCGGCCAGGTCGACGCCGGTCTCGATGCCGAGGCCGTCGAGCATCCACACCAGGTCCTCGGTGGCGAGGTTGCCGGTGGCGCTCTTGGCGTACGGGCATCCGCCGAGGCCGCCCGCGGAGGCGTCGACGGTCGTCACGCCGTGCTGGAGCGCGGCGAGGGTGTTGGACAGGGCCTGTCCGTAGGTGTCGTGGAAGTGCACGCCGATCCGGTCGGTCGGCACGCCGTCCCCGTTCAGCCCGTTCAGCAGCGACCGGACGTGGCCCGGGGTGGCGACGCCGATGGTGTCGCCGAGGCTCAGCTCGTCGCAGCCGAGGTCGAGCAGGGCCCTGGCGACGCGGACCACCTGCTCGACCGGGACCGGGCCCTCCCAGGGGTCGCCGAAGCACATTGACAGGTAGCCGCGGACGTGCGCCCCCTCCTGCTTCGCGCGGGCCACGACGGGCTCGAACATGGCCAGGGACTCGGCGACGGTGCGGTTCAGGTTCCGGGAGGCGAAGGTCTCGGTCGCCGACCCGAACACCGCGATGCGGGTGGCCCCGAGGGCGAGCGCCCGGTCGAGGCCGCGCTCGTTCGGGACCAGGACGGGCAGCGCCGCGTCCACGTCGGCGAGGAGCGGGAAGAGCTGTTCGGCGTCCGCGAGCTGGGGCACCCACTTCGGGTGGACGAAGCTGGTCGCCTCGATGGTGGTGAGGCCGGCCGCCGCGAGCCGGTGGACGAACTCCGCCTTCACCTCGGTGGGGACGGCCGTCTTCTCGTTCTGGAGTCCGTCGCGGGCGCCGACCTCGTGGATCCGTACGCGCGCCGGCAGTCCGGCGGCCGGGACGGTCATGGGCAGTGCGTTCACGCGCCCTCCTCCTCGTCCGGGGTGACCACGGCCAGGACCTGGTCCATGGCGACGGTGGAACCGGGCGTGACGTCGAGTTCGGTGACGGTCCCGGCGTGCGGGGCGGAGATGACGTGCTCCATCTTCATCGCCTCCACGACCAGCAGGCTCTGACCGGCCACGACCTGCTCGCCCACGGCCACCTTCACGACCGTGACCGTGCCGGGCATGGGGGCGGCCAGGGTGTCGGCCCCCGCGTGGGCGCTGCCGCCGAGGGAGGCCGCCACCGGGTCGTGGGACTGGACGTGCCAGCTGTCGCCGTCGCGGCCGAGCCAGACCCCGTCCGGGGAGGCGGCGTGGCTGAACGTGTGCGTCACGCCGTCGAGTTCCACGGTGACGCGCTCGGGGGTGCGGGCCACGACCCGGCCGGCGAGCACCGGCGGGGCCGGGTCGTGGGCGGCCCCGACGAGGAGCTCGGTGGCGGACCCGGCCGGGCGGGTGCGGACCTCGACCGGGTCCTGGCCCGGGAGGCGGAAGTGCCGGACCGTCCAGGCCGGAGTCCCGCCCAGGCGCCAGCCGTTCGGGATCCCGAAGGGGTCGACCCACCCGGTGCCCGCCGCCGCGGCCGGAGCCAGCAGCGCCGCCGCCGCGTACACCTCCTCCGGAACGCCTTCCGGGAGCAGGGACGGGAGGTCGCGCTCGACCAGGCCGGTGTCCAGGTCGCCCGACACCACGTCCGGGTGGGCCAGGAGCCGCCGCAGGAAACCGGCGTTCGTCTGGACGCCCAGGATCACGGTGTCCGCGAGGGCGGCCCGCAGCACCCGCAGGGCCGCGGCCCGGTCCGGGCCGTACGCGATGACCTTGGACAGCATCGGGTCGTACGCCGAGCCCACGGGCACGCCCGCCGTCAGCCCGGAGTCCGTACGGACCGCCCCGCCGGACGGCTCCGACAGCGCGAGGACGGTACCGCCGGAGGGCAGGAACCCCCGCGACGGGTCCTCCGCGCAGACGCGGGCCTCGATGGCGTGGCCGGTCAGCCGGACCCCGGACTGGGCGAAGCCGAGCGGCGCGCCCGCCGCCACCCGCAGCTGCTGTTCCACCAGGTCCAGGCCGGTGACGAGCTCCGTCACCGGGTGCTCGACCTGGAGGCGGGTGTTCATCTCCATGAAGTAGTAGGAGGACGGGTCGCCGCCCGGCACGATGAACTCCACGGTGCCCGCGCCGACGTACCCGCACGAGCGGGCCGCCTCCACGGCCGCGGCGCCCATGGCCGCCCGCGTCTCCTCGTCGAGGAGGACCGACGGCGCCTCCTCGATCACCTTCTGGTGGCGCCGCTGGAGGGAGCACTCGCGCTCGCCCAGGTGCACCACGTTCCCGTGGGAGTCCGCGAGGACCTGGATCTCGATGTGCCGGGGCCGGTCGATCCACCGCTCCACGAGCAGGGTGTCGTCGCCGAACGAGGACTTCGCCTCGCGCCGGGCCGCCGCGATCTCCTCGGCCAGCACGGCCTCGTCGCGGACCAGCCGCATGCCCTTGCCGCCGCCGCCCGCCGAGGGCTTGAGCAGCACCGGCATGCCGATCTCCGCCGCGGCGGCGGCCAGTTCGGCGTCGGTGAGGCCGCTGCCGGAGGAGCCCGGCACCACCGGGACCCCGGCCGCCTTCACCGTCTCCTTCGCGCGGATCTTGTCGCCCATCAGGGAGATCGCGCTCGCCGGGGGGCCGATGAAGGCCAGCCCGGCGTCGGCGCAGGCCTGGGCGAAGACCGCGTTCTCGGCGAGGAACCCGTAGCCGGGGTGGACGGCCTCGGCGCCCGTGCGGCGGGCCGCGTCGAGGAGCCGCTCCACCGACAGGTAGCTCTCGGCGGCCGCTTCCGGGCCGATCCGGACGGCCGTGTCGGCCTCCCGCACGTGCCGGGCGTCCGCGTCCGTGTCGCTGAAGACGGCCACGGAGCGGATGCCGAGCTCCCGCAGCGTGCGGATGACGCGTACCGCGATCTCGCCCCGGTTCGCGACCAGAACAGTGCTGAACATCAGTGAGGTCCTCACGTCACATACGGAAGATGCCGAACGGCGACTCGCCCAGCGGGGCGTTCGCGCACGCGGTCAGGGCCAGTCCCAGCACCTGCCGGGTCTCCATCGGGTCGATGACCCCGTCGTCCCACAGCCGCGCGGTGGCGTAGTAGGCGTTGCCCTGCTCCTCGTACTGCGCCCGGACCGGGGCCTTGAAGGCCTCCTCGTCCTCGGCCGGCCAGTCCTGGCCCGCGCCCTCGATCTGGTCGCGCTTGACGGTGGCGAGGACCGAGGCGGCCTGCTCCCCGCCCATCACCGAGATCTTGGCGTTGGGCCACATCCACAGGAAGCGGGGCGAGTACGCCCGGCCGCACATCGAGTAGTTGCCCGCGCCGTACGAGCCGCCGACGACCACGGTCAGCTTCGGGACCCGGGTGCAGGCCACGGCCGTCACCATCTTGGCGCCGTGCTTGGCGATGCCGCCCGCCTCGTAGTCGCGGCCGACCATGAACCCGGAGATGTTCTGGAGGAAAAGCAGCGGGATGCCGCGCTGGTCGCACAGCTCGATGAAGTGGGCGCCCTTCTGGGCGGATTCGGAGAACAGGATGCCGTTGTTGGCGACGATCCCGACCGGGTGCCCGTGGATCCGGGCGAAGCCGGTCACCAGCGTCTGCCCGAACTCGGCCTTGAACTCCTGGAAGCGGGAGCCGTCCACGATCCGCGCGATGATCTCGCGGGCGTCGTAGGGGGTGCGGGAGTCGACCGGGACCGCGCCGTAGAGGCCGTACGGGTCCACCTTGGGCTCCTCGGGAGCCTCCACCGACCAGGGCAGGGCCCCGCGCGCGGGCAGGGTCGCCACGATGTTCCGTACGATCCGCAGCGCGTGGGCGTCGTCCTCCGCGAGGTGGTCGGTGACGCCGGAGGTCCGCGAGTGGACCTCACCGCCGCCGAGCTCCTCGGCCGTGACGACCTCACCGGTCGCGGCCTTCACCAGCGGCGGGCCGCCGAGGAAGATCGTGCCCTGGCCGCGCACGATGACGGCCTCGTCGCTCATCGCCGGGACGTACGCCCCGCCGGCCGTGCAGGAGCCGAGGACGGCCGCGATCTGCGGGATCCCCGCCCCTGACATGCGGGCCTGGTTGTAGAAGATGCGGCCGAAGTGCTCCCGGTCGGGGAAGACCTCGTCCTGCATGGGGAGGAAGGCGCCGCCGGAGTCGACCAGGTAGAGGCAGGGGAGACGGTTCTCCAGGGCCACCTCCTGGGCGCGCAGGTGCTTCTTGACGGTCATCGGGTAGTACGTGCCGCCCTTGACGGTGGCGTCGTTCGCGACGATGACGCACTCGCGGCCGCTGACCCGCCCGATGCCGGCGATCACACCCGCGGCGGGGGCCGCGCCCCCGTACATGCCCTCGGCGGCCAGCGGGGCCAGCTCCAGGAAGGGGGAACCCGGGTCCAGGAGGGCGTCCACGCGGTCGCGGGGCAGGAGCTTGCCGCGCGCGGTGTGGCGGGCGCGGGCCCGCTCGCCGCCGCCGAGCCGGGCCGCGTCGAGCCGGGCGCGCAGGCCCTCGGTCAGCTCGCGGTGGGCGGCCTCATTGGTCCGCCAGGCCTCGGACGCCGGGTCCGCGGCGCTCGTCAGCACTGGTGCCTGCTGCATCGGTCGAGCTCCCTTGCTCGGTGCATGCTTGTTAGTGAGCGTTAACACTCTGGGTATCAGGTTAACGAGCGCTAACGGCCCTGTCTAGAATGGATTCCCATGAGCACCAGAGCGGCCGCCCCGACCCGACGCGAGCAGATCCTCAGTGAGGCCGCTCGTCTCTTCGCGGAGCGCGGCTTCCACGGCGTCGGCGTGGACGAGATAGGGGCCGCGGTCGGCATCAGCGGCCCCGGCCTGTACCGGCACTTCGCGGGCAAGGACGCGATGCTCGCCGAACTGCTCGTCGGCATCAGCGAGCGGCTGCTGACGGGCGGCCGCCGCCGCGTCGAGGAGGCGGCCGGTGACCCGCGGGAGGTGCTCGCCTCCCTCGTCGAGGGCCACATCGACTTCGCGCTCGACGACCGGGCGCTGATCACCCTCCACGACCGGGAACTGGACCGGCTGCGGGAGGCCGACCGCAAGCTCGTGCGCCAGCTCCAGCGCCAGTACGTGGAGCTGTGGGTGACCGTCGTGCGCGAGCTGCACCCCGAGGTGGGGGAGGCGGAGGTACGCGTCTCCGTGCACGCGGTCTTCGGCCTGCTGAACTCGACCCCCCACCTGGCGGCGCTCGGCCGCGACGCCACGGAGGCCCTGCTGAGGCGCCTGGCGAACGGCGCCTTCGGGGCCCTGTCGGGGTGAGCCGGACATGAGGTGGGGTGTCCGACGGCCGGGACGGAGCAGACGGCTCCGGCCGGACGGCGGCAGAATGGGCGCCATGCCGATAGAGACGCCCGTACCCAGCCGTGCCGAACTCGTCGAACACCTGCTCCGCACGCGGATCGCGGGGGAGGTGGCGACCCCGCGCGAGAACAACCTCAGCCACTACCGCAAGCTCGCCAACGGAGACCGCCACTACTGGCTCGGCCTGGAGCTCGGGGACCGCTGGAGCGACGAGCAGGACGTGCTCGCGGTCATGGCCGAGCGCTGCGGGGTCGTGGACGACCCGACGCACCGCCAGGGCCAGGACACCATCGACCCCGAGCTGACCGTCGCCGCCCTGGACCGGCTCGCGGCCCGGCTGCACAAGGCCGCGCTGGACCGGCAGAGCGTGCTCTTCGCCACCGGTCACCCGGGCGGCCTCCTCGACGTGCACCGCGCCACCGCGGACGCGCTGCGGGCAGCCGGCTGCGAGATCGTGGTGATCCCGCAGGGCCTGACCGCCGACGAGGGCTCCGTCTGGCAGTTCGCGGGCGTCGCGGTGCAGGAACGCGGGGCGACGCTGTGGCACACCCACTCCCCGGCGCCGATGGCCGCGATCCTCGACGGCCTCGCGGCGCAGGGCCGCCCCCAGCCGGACCTCGTCGTCGCCGACCACGGCTGGGCGGGCTGCGCCGCGCAGCGCGGCCTCGACGCCGCGGGCTACGCCGACTGCAACGACCCGGCGCTCTTCCTCGCCGAGGCCGAGGGCACCCTCCAGATCGCCGTCCCCCTGGACGACCACGTCCGCGACCCCCGCTTCTACGACCCGATGACGGCCTACCTCCTGTCCACGGCCGGCCTCGGCGACGTCTGACGGGCGGGGCCGGCCGGGAGCCGCCGGGGCCGCGGGGGCCGCGGCGGCGCGCGTCAGGAGGGGGTCGGGTCCAGGTAGACCCGGCGGACGGCCGGGAAGCGTTCGCGGAGCTGCGCCTCGGCCACCTCGCAGGCGGCCTCCACCTGCCGGGCCGACGCCAGGTCGTGAAAGTCGATCTTCGCCGCGATCAGGACCTCGTCCGGGCCCTGCACCAGGGTCGTCAGCTCCAGGACGCCCTCGATGTGCAGGACCGACAGCAGCTCCTCCCGGACCTCCTCGCGCATCCGGGCCGGCAGCGGCCGCCCGATCAGGTACTGCGCGTTCGAGCGGCCCAGCTCCCACGCCACCCACACCAGCAGCAGCCCGATCAGCAGCGACGCCACCCCGTCGTACGCGCCCGAACCGGTCAGCTGCGCCCCCAGCAGCCCGCCCGCCGCCAGCGCGAGCCCGACCAGCGCGGCGGCGTTCTCCAGCAGTACCGCCTTCACGGCCGTGTCCGGGGTGTGCTTCACGTACAGGCCCAGCGGCGCCCGCATCCGCGCCGCCTCGCCGCGGACCTGGCGCCACGCCACCAGCAGCGAGTAGCCCTCCAGTACGGCGGCGACCGCGAGGACGACGTACGAGAGCGTCGGGCTGCCCGGGTCCTCGCCGTGGACCAGGGTGTGGACGCCGTCGTACACGGCGAAGACCGCGCCGCCGACGAAGGTGGCGACCGAGGCGAGCAGTGCCCAGATGTAGCGCTCGGGCCCGTACCCCAGCGGGTGGGCCTCGTCGGCCGGCCGGTCGCTGCGCTTGAGGGCGGTCAGCAGCAGCACCTCGGTCACCGTGTCGGCGACCGAGTGCGCCGCCTCGGCCAGCATCGCGCTCGACCCGCTGAGGATCCCGGCGGCCGCCTTCGCGGCGGCGATCCCGAGATTGGTGACGGTGGCGACGACGACCGTGGCGACGCTTTCGGGCTGTTCGGTCATGACGCGACGGTATGTCCGCCCCTCGGGCGGACCGCTCAGCGACACCCGCCGGCCGGTTCAGGCGCGGGGTACGCGCACGACGCCTTCCTGGATGACGGTGACCGCGAGGCGGCCGTCCTGGGTCCAGATGCGGGCCTGGCCGAGGCCGCGGCCGGCCGCCGCCGAGGGGGACTCCTGGTCGTACAGGAGCCATTCGTCGGCGCGGAACGGCCGGTGGAACCACATGGCGTGGTCCAGCGAGGCGCCGACGACGTCGCCCACCGCCCAGCCGCCCCGGCCGTGCGCGAGCAGCACCGAGTCCAGCAGGGTCATGTCGGAGACGTACGTGGCCAGGCAGGTGTGCAGCAGCGGGTCGTCCGCGAGCTTGCCCCGGGTGCGGAACCACACCTGGGAGCGCGGCTCGACCGGCTCCCCGACGCTGCCCCACGGCGGGGTCGTCGCGTACCGCAGGTCCACCGCGGAACGGGCCGCGAGGAGCCGTTCGACGGTCCCCGGGTCGCGGAAGACGTCCCGGTACAGCGGGAGGGACTCGGCGGCGGTCGGCAGGGACTCGGGGTCCGGCGCCTGCGGCATCGGGGCCTGGTGGTCGAGCCCCTCCTCGTACGTCTGGAACGACGCCGACAGGTGGAAGATCGGCTGTCCGTGCTGGACGGCGACCACCCGGCGGGTGGTGAAGGAGCGCCCGTCGCGGATCCGGTCGACGGAGTACACGATGGGCGCGCCCGGGTCGCCGGCCCGCAGGAAGTACGAGTGCAGCGAGTGCGCCGACCGGTCCGCGGGCACGGTCCGGCCGGCCGCGACCAGCGCCTGGGCCGCGACCTGTCCGCCGAAGACGCGCGGCACGAGGGACTGCCGGCTCGTGCCGCGGAAGATGTTCTCCTCGATCTGCTCCAGGTCGAGCAGATCGAGGAGATCGGCGAGCGCCTCGTTGTCGTCGAGCTCGGCCAAGGGGACTTACAGACCCATCGACTTGGCGATGATGGACTTCATGACCTCGCTGGTGCCGCCGTAGATGCGGTTCACGCGGTTGTCGGCGTACAGGCGGGCGATCGGGTACTCGTTCATGTAGCCGTAGCCGCCGTGCAGCTGGAGGCACTTGTCGATGACGCGGTGCGCGACCTCGGTGCAGAACAGCTTCGCGGAGGCGGCCTCGGCGGCGGTCAGCTCACCGGCGTCCAGGGCCTCCAGGGCGCGGTCGGCGACCGCCTCGGCGGCGTCCACCTCGGCCTGGCAGGAGGCCAGTTCGAACTTGGTGTTCTGGAAGTGCGCGACGGGCTTGCCGAAGACGGTGCGGTCCTGGACGTACTGCTGGGCGAACCGGACGGCGGCCTTGGCCTGCGCGTACGCGCCGAAGGCGATGCCCCAGCGCTCGGAGGGCAGGTTGGCGCCGAGGTAGTAGAAGCCCTTGTTCTCCTCGCCCATCAGGTCCTCGACCGGGACCTTCACGTCGACGAACGCCAGCTCGGCGGTGTCGGAGGTGCGCAGGCCGAGCTTGTCCAGCTTGCGGCCGATGGAGTAGCCCTCGGACTTGGTGTCCACGGCGAAGAGGGAGATGCCGAAGCGGCGGTCGTCCTCGCGCGGGGCGGAGGTGCGGGCGCAGACGATCACGCGGTCGGCGTGCACGCCGCCGGTGATGAAGGTCTTGGAGCCGTTGAGGACGTAGTGGGTGCCGTCCTCGGAGAGCTTGGCGGTGGTCTTCATGCCCGCGACGTCGGAACCGGTGCCCGGCTCGGTCATCGCGAGGGCCCACATCTCCTCACCGGAGACGAACTTCGGGAGGTAACGCTTCTTCTGCTCGTCGGTGGCGAGCATCTTGATGTAGGGCAGCGCGAGCAGCACGTGCACGCCGGAGCCGCCGAAGTTCACGCCCGCGCGCGAGGTCTCCTCGTAGAGGACGGCCTCGAACTTGTGGGTGTCCAGGCCCGCGCCGCCGAACTCCTCGGGCACGTTGATGCCGAAGACGCCCAGCTCGCCGAGCTTGTAGTAGAAGTCGCGAGGAGCCTGGCCCGCCTGGAACCACTCGTCGTAGACGGGAACGACCTCGGCCTCGATGAAGGCGCGGATGGTCTCGCGGAACGCCTCGTGGTCCTCGTTGAAAACGGTACGGCGCACTGGGCCGGCTCCCTTCGGTCGCGGCGGTCCGCCGCTCATGCCTAAGCGCTTGCTCAGATTAAGTTACCGGCGAGTTGTCCGCCCTGTCCAGAGCCGGTCGCGGACCGCGGGACGCGTCAGTACGAGAAGGCCATCGGCCGGTCGGGGTCCCCGTCGTCGTCACCGCCGATCCGGCGGGGCGTTTCCAGGTCGGCGGGGGTGAGCACGGGCGGCCCGGCCATGACGTACTTGACCATGAGCCGGATCTCGATCAACGCGAGCGCCGCGTACAGCAGGGTGTAGACGGCGAGGGAGGTGATGACCTCGGGCAGGGTGACGGTCGGGGAGACCGCGTCCCGGGTGCGCAGCACTCCGTAGACGACCCACGGCTGGCGGCCCATCTCGGTGAAGATCCAGCCCCAGGAGTTGGCGATCAGGGGGAAGGCCAGCGTCCACACGGCCAGGCGCCAGTACCAGACCGTCAGCCAGGACCCCAGCGTCCGGCCGCGGGTCACGGCCAGGTGCGGCACCTCGTCCTCGCCGGTCCGCAGGCCGGGGTCGAGCAGGAACCGCCGGCGGGTCAGCCACAGTCCCACCGCGCCGACGGCGAGCGAGGTCATGCCGAAGCCGATCATCCAGCGGAAGCTCCAGAACGCGACGGGGATGTCGGGCCGGTAGTCGCCCGGACCGTACTTCTGCCGCTCGGCCGCGTCCGTGTCGTTGATGCCCGGCACGTACGCGGTGAAATTGCCCTCCGCGAGGAAGGAGAGCAGGCCGGGGACCGACCACTCCACGGTGTTGTGCCCCTGCGCGACGTCGCCGATCGCGAAGACGGAGAAGGGGGCCGGGGCTTCGCCGTCCCACAGGGCCTCGGCGGCGGCCATCTTCATCGGCTGCTGCCGGAACATCACCTTCCCGAGGGTGTCCCCGCTGAACGCCACCAGGACCCCGGCGAGCAGCATCGTCACCAGGCCGAGGCGCATCGAGGCGCGCATCACCGGCACGTGCCGGCCGCGCCGCAGGTGCACGGCCGCGATGCCGGCCATGAAGGCGCCGCCGGTCAGGAAGGCGGCGGTGAGGGTGTGGTAGACGACGACGAGGGTGGTGTCCTGGGTCAGGACCAGCCAGAAGTCGGTGAGCTCGGCCCGGCCGCGTTCCTCGTTGATGCGGTAGCCGACGGGGTGCTGCATCCAGGAGTTGGCGGCGAGGATGAAGTAGGCGGACAGGACGGTGCCGATCGAGACCATCCAGATGCAGGCGAGGTGGATCTTCTTGGGCAGCTTGTCCCAGCCGAAGATCCACAGGCCGATGAAGGTCGATTCGAAGAAGAAGGCGATCAGGGCCTCGAAGGCGAGGGGGGCTCCGAAGACGTCGCCGACGAAGCGCGAGTAGTCGGACCAGTTCATGCCGAACTGGAACTCCTGCACGATGCCGGTGACGACACCCATCGCGATGTTGATCAGGAACAGCCGGCCCCAGAACTTCGTGGCCTCCAGGTACTTCTCCCGGCCCGTGCGCACCCACGCGGTCTGGAGGACGGCGACCAGGGCCGACAGGGAGATCGTGAGCGGGACGAACAGGAAGTGGTACACGGTGGTGATGCCGAACTGCCACCGGGCCATCGTGTCGAAGGCCAGAGCCAGGTCCATTCGCTTCCTCACCTCGCCTCGGGGAGATCACTCTCGCCCCCGCCCGTGCTCCGGGCCGCGCACCGACGTCCCCGCACCCCCCGGGTTACGCCGGACGGCGGACAAGGGGGAGCGGGTTCAGGCCGCCGGGGATCCGGGTCCCGGACCGTGCGCGAGGTGGTCGGCCAGCGCCTCGTTGGTGAGGACCGGTCCGGCCCGCAGGACGGTGTTCCGGCGCCCGGGATGGGCGGCCCGGTGCGCCCGCTCCAGTTCCCGGGCCCGGGACAGGCCGGCCGCGCAGTCCTCGCCGCGCAGGGCCGTGTCCAAGGCGTCGCCCGTCGCCGCGATCAGCGGGGCCATGGCGCGCACCGCCGCGTCGGCCCGCTCCGGGGCGGGCGCCCCGCCCTGCCGGGTCTCCAGTTCGCGCGCGAGCAGCAGCAGGGCCGGAGCCGTGCGCGCGGCCAGCCGCAACCGGGGGCGGAGGGTGCCGGCCGGCCCGCCCGGGGGCCGCCGGGGCGGCAGGAGCACCGTGCGGCCCGTCCTGCGGTCCAGGGCGACGAGCAGTTCGTGCGGGCGGTGCCACAGCGCGAACGGGTCGTCGGGGGCGGGGCCCGCCCGCCCCGAGGCGGCGTCGGCCGCGATCCGCTCCAGCCGGGCGCGCAGGCCGGTGCGGTACGCCTCCAGTCCGGACGCCGCCTCCCGGTACGGGTCGGGGGGCCACAGCAGCGGGCCGAGGAGCAGCACGACGGCGATGCCGACCGCGCTCTCGACCAGCCGGGCCAGCGGGTACCCGGGCGTCGGGGTGGCGTAGATCATCAGGGCGGTGATCAGCACCTGCTGGTTGGGGGAGCCCTTGTGGCTCAGCAGGTACATCCCGGCGCAGCTGCACACCAGCATGACCAGGAACGAAGCCGGGCCCGACGGCAGCCAGTGCAGGACGGTCACGCTCAGCACCACGCCCGCGATCACGCCCACCAGCCGCTGGAGGGCCGGCCCGGGCGCCGAGAACACGTCCTCGCGCAGGATCAGCACGGCCGGCAGCGCGGCCGCCACGGGCGCCGAGCTCGTACCGAACCACCACAGGCACAGGTACCAGGGGACGGCCGCGCACACCACGAGCCGCGCGGCCGGGGCCGTTCGCTCGGCGAACGCACGCTTCCCCGTCACCACGGACATCCCGGACATGCGGCACATCGTAGGCGCGTACCCCCGCCCGATCGGCCCGCCACCCCACCACCGGCCACCCGGACGAGGGGCGGCTCCCTCAGGGCCCGGCCGTCGGTTGGCGGTCCTCCCCGGACGGCCGGGGGCGGTCCCAGCGCAGCGCGAACCACAGTTCCATCCGGGTGTCCGGATCGTCCAGGTCCCGCTCCAGCAGGTCCGCGCAGCGGGCCACGCGCTGGCGGACGGTGTTGCGGTGCACCCCCAGGGCGGCGGCCGTACGGTCCCAGCCGCCGTGGTGCGCCAGCCAGCCGCGCAGGGTGTCCCGCAGCGCGGGGGAGAGCGGCGCGAGCAGGGCGGCGGCGTGCGCACGGGCCTCCGCCTCCCCGACCAGGCCCGCGAAACCGGGGTCGGTGTGCCGGGCGAGCGGGGCCCGGGCCGCCTCGGCGCGCTCCAGGGCCCGCCGGGCCTGCGCGTCGGCGGTGCGCAGCTCCCCGGCCGCCGCCGGAGCGCTCACCCCGAGCCGCCAGCCGGGCTGCGGGCCGGGCTCCCGGTCGGTGAGCAGGCGTACGCCGTCCGGGCGCGGGTCCGCCAGTACGGTGCCCAGCGCCGCCGCGAGGGCCTGCGGGCCCGCGCCGCCCCGGGCGTGCACGGCGTACCAGGGGCCGGGGGTCAGGGCCGCCGCCGGATCCCCGTCCAGCAGGAGGCGGGTCAGGGCGGCCGCCTCGTCCCCCGCCGGGCGGTCCGCCGTGAGCAGGGTCAGCAGCACCGCCGCGACGGAGGCGATGGTGTGGTCCCCGGGGGCCCGGGCCGGGGTCGCCAGGCCCAGCACCCGGCCCCCGCCGACCGCGTAGGCCGCCAGGTGCGTCCCGCCGAGGGTGTCGGTGGCGGTCGCGGCGGCCCCGGGCGCCACCCGCGCGGCCAGCGCCTCCAGCGCCTCGCGCACCGCCACCGCGGGCGGGGCCCCGGCGCTCGGGGCCCCGGTCCCGGCCGGACCCCCGCCCGGCGGCAGCAGCGCCGCCCAGCCGTTCAGAGCGGCCGCCAGGCGGGACAGGACCGCCGGGACCGGGGACGGGCGGGCCGCCGCCGCGGCCAGGGTCTGCTGCGCCTCCGCGACCCGGCGCAGCTCACGCGTCCGGGCCTCCGCCATCAGCCGCCACACCGCGCGCGCGACGGCCGTGAACGGGGTGTGCGGGGGGACCTCCAGCAGCGGCAGCCCGTGCCGGGCGCAGGCCTCGGCCAGCGCCGGCGGCACCTCCTCGTGGACCGGGGCCACACCGAAGCCGAGGGCGGCGGCCCCGGCCGCGACCAGCCGGGCCGCGTACCCGTCCGGGTCCCCGCCGGGCCCGGCCCCGGCGGTGAGCAGCAGCTCCCCGCCCAGCAGGTACGGCGACGGGTCGGCCATCTCCGAAGCGTGCACCCCGTACACCCGCGCCTCGCCGGGCCCCGCGAGGAGCCGCAGCCCGAGCTCCCGGTCGGCGGTCAGCGCGGCCAGCGGGACCGGCGGGGTGGGGGGAGCCTCCATGGCTACTCCGTACATGTGAAAGGGCAGCAGTGGATGAAACGTACACTTCGCCCGCCCGGGGTGTCCGCTTACGCTCGAAGGACCGCACCCGCAGAACCCCCCTGCGCCACCCCGCAGCGCACCCGCGGAACCCGTAGGACCACAGAAGGGCACCCCCCATGAGCACGCAGCCGCGCGGCCCCGTCGACTCCTCCCGCATCCCGCGCTACGCGGGCCCCGCGACCTTCGCCCGGCTGCCCCGCCTCGACGAGGTCGGCGGCAAGGCCGACGTGGCCGTCGTCGGCGTGCCCTTCGACTCCGGCGTCTCCTACCGCCCCGGCGCCCGCTTCGGCGGCAACGCCATCCGCGAGGCCTCCCGCCTGCTGCGCCCGTACAACCCGGCCCAGGACGCCTCCCCGTTCGCCCTCGCGCAGGTCGCGGACGCCGGTGACATCGCCTGCAACCCGTTCAACATCAACGAGGCCGTCGAGACGGTCGAGGCCGCCGCGGACGAGCTCATCGGCAACGGCTCCCGCCTGATGACCCTCGGCGGCGACCACACCATCGCCCTGCCGCTGCTGCGCTCCGTCGCGAAGAAGCACGGCCCGGTCGCGCTCCTCCACTTCGACGCGCACCTCGACACCTGGGACACCTACTTCGGCGCCGAGTACACCCACGGCACCCCGTTCCGCCGCGCCGTCGAGGAGGGCATCCTCGACACCGAGGCGCTGTCCCACGTCGGCACCCGCGGCCCGCTGTACGGCAAGCAGGACCTCGACGACGACGCCAAGATGGGCTTCGGCATCGTCACCTCGGCCGACGTCTACCGCCGCGGCGCCGACGAGGTCGCCGACCAGCTGCGCCAGCGCATCGGTGACCGCCCGCTGTACATCTCCATCGACATCGACGTGCTCGACCCGGCGCACGCGCCCGGCACCGGCACCCCCGAGGCGGGCGGCATGACCTCCCGCGAGCTGCTGGAGATCATCCGCGGCCTGTCCTCCTGCAACCTCGTTTCCGCCGACGTCGTCGAGGTCGCCCCGGCGTACGATCACGCCGAGATCACCTCGGTCGCGGCCTCGCACACCGCGTACGAGCTCACCACGATCATGAGCCGTCAGATCGCCGCTTCCCGGCAGGGCTGACCAGCACAGCACAGCACCGCAGGACGCGGCGCGGCGACGGCGCAGCGAAGGCGAAGGGCAGCCCCACACCGTGACGCACGACCACGACCTGGTACTCCGTCCCACCGAGGCCCAGACGGCGGCCGCCCTGGCGCCGCCACCGGGCCGCACGGGCGGGGACCTGGTCGTGGAGACCCTGCGCGGGCTCGGCGCGACCACCGTGTTCGGCCTGCCCGGCCAGCACGCGCTCGGCCTGTTCGACGCCGTCGGCCGCTCCGACCTGCGCCTGGTCACCCTGCGGGTGGAGAACAACGCGGGCTTCGCGGCCGACGCGTACGGCCGCCTCACCGGCGAGGCGGCCCCGCTGCTGCTCTCCACGGGCCCGGGCGCGCTGACGGCCCTGCCCGCCCTCGCCGAGGCGGCGGCCGCCTCGGCGCCGGTCCTCGCGATCTCCTCCCAGGTGCCCGTGGCGGGCCTGGGCGGCGGCCGCCGCGGCCACCTCCACGAGCTGCGCGACCAGGCCGCGTCCTTCCGGGACGTGGTGAAGTCCGTCCACGTCGCCCGCAGTCCCTCACAGATCCCCTCCGTGATCGCCGAGGCCTGGGAATCGGCGCTGACGACCCCGCACGGCCCGGTCTGGGTGGAGATCCCCGAGGACGTACTGCGCGCGGAAACGGTCCTCCCGCAGGTCACCGGCATGGACGCGACCCCGCACGAACTGGCCCCGCGCCCCGAGCTGACCGCGCTCGCCGCGCACTGGCTCTCGAACGCCTCCCGCCCGGTGATCATCGCGGGCGGCGGGGTGATCCGCTCCGACGCGGCCGGCAAGCTCAAGCAGCTCGCCGAGCGCCTGAACGCCCCCGTGGTCACCACCTTCGGCGGCAAGGGCGCCTTCCCCTGGAACCACCCGCTGTCCCTGCGGTCCTGGCTGGAGGACCGCCACACGACGGACTTCCTGGAGGACGCGGACGTCCTGCTGGTCGTCGGCTCCGGCCTCGGCGAACTCTCCTCGAACTACCACACCTTCTTCCCGACGGGCCGGATCGTCCAGATCGAGGCCGACCTCGGCAAGCTGGAGTCCAACCACCCGGCCCTGGGCATCCACGCCGACGCCCGGCTCGCCCTCCAGGCCCTGCTGGAGACGGTCTCCGAACGCGAGGACCCGGGCGCCCCGGAGCGCGTACGGGCGCTCCTCGCCGCGGTCGGGGCCCGCCTCGCCACCCAGGACGTCACCCTGGAACAGGACCTGCTGCGCTCCGTCCGGGCGGCCCTCCCGGCGCGCTCGCCCTCCTTCTGGGACATGACGATCCTGTCCTACTGGGCCTGGTCGGCCTTCGACCCGAAGCACCCGAACACCATGCACTCCGCCCAGGGCGCCGGCGGCCTCGGCTACGCCTTCCCGGCGGCCCTCGGCGCGGCCGTGGCCGAGCCGGACACCCCCGTGCTGGCCGTCTCCGGCGACGGCGGCGCGATGTACTCGATCGCCGAACTCGCCACCGCCCGCCAGCACGACCTCGACGTCACCTGGCTGATCGTGGACGACGGGGGCTACGGCATCCTCCGCGAGTACATGACGGACTCCTTCGGACGCCCCGTCGCGACGGAACTCACCCGCCCCGACTTCGTCGCCCTCGCCGCCTCCTTCGACGTCCCGGCCGCGACCACCACCCCGGAATCCCTGCGCGCGGACCTCGCCGGGGCCCTCGCCACCCCGGGCCCCTCCGTCCTGGTCCTCCCCACCACCTTGAAGATGTTCGCCCCGACCCACCTCTGAGACGGCCTGCCGGTCCCGCCGCCGCCCTCATCCTCCCGGCCCCGCCCCGCTCGCACCGCCCGGACCCCAGTGCGATTGTTGCGGCGGGATGAAATCCGCCGGTCGGGGCGTTGGGGGAGGCGGCAGGACAGCAGCGACGGGGAGGAACCACGTGACGGCGGGACAGACGGAGGCAGGGGAGAAACAGGGCTGGGGAAGGCGGCTGGCCGCCTACACGTGGCGGTACAAGACCAACGTGCTGCTCGCCCTCGGGTCCTCGCTGGCCGGCATGGCCGTCATGGCGCTCGTACCACTGGTCACCAAGGTCATCATCGACGACGTCGTCGGCGACAAGAGCCGCGAGATGGCCCCCTGGGCCGGCATGTTCATAGCCGCCGCCGTCCTCGTGTACGTACTCACCTACATACGCAGGTACTACGGCGGCCGCCTCGCCCTCGACGTGCAGCACGACCTGCGCACCGACATGTACGACACCATCGCCCGCCTCGACGGGCGCCGCCAGGACGAACTGTCCACCGGCCAGGTCGTCGGCCGCGCCACCAGCGACCTCCAGCTGATCCAGGGCCTGCTCTTCATGCTCCCGATGACCATCGGGAACTTCCTCCTCTTCGGGATATCCCTCGGGATCATGCTGTGGCTCTCGCCGCTGCTGACCCTCGTCGCGCTGCTCATGGCCCCCGCCCTCTGGTTCATCGCCAAGCGCAGCCGCAAGAAGCTCTTCCCCGCCACCTGGTACGCCCAGGGCCAGGCCGCCGCCGTCGCCACCGTGGTCGACGGGGCCGTGACCGGCGTCCGCGTCGTCAAGGGCTTCGGGCAGGAGGAGCAGGAGACCGGGAAGCTGCGCACCGCCGGACGCCGCCTCTTCGGCGGCCGGATGCGCGCCATCCGCCTCAACTCCCGCTACACCCCCGCCCTCCAGGCCGTACCCGCACTCGGACAGGTCGCCATCCTGGCCCTCGGCGGCTGGATGGCCACCCGCGGCCAGGTCACCCTCGGCACCTTCGTCGCCTTCTCGACCTACCTCGCCCAGCTCGTCGGCCCCGTCCGCATGCTCGCGATGGTCCTCACCGTCGCCCAGCAGGCCCGCGCCGGCGCCGAGCGCGTCTTCGAGCTCATCGACACCGAGCCCGTCATCCCCGAGGGCGAGCGCGAGCTGCCCGCCGACGCCCCCGCCACCGTCGAGTTCGACGACGTCCGCTTCGGGTACGACCCCGAGCGGCCCGTCCTCGACGGCTTCTCCCTCACGATCGCGGAGGGCGAGACCGTCGCCGTCGTCGGCGCCTCCGGCAGCGGCAAGTCCACCGTCTCCCTGCTCCTGCCGCGCTTCTACGACGCCGACCGGGGCACCGTCCGCGTCGGCGGCCACGACGTCCGCGAGCTGACGTACGACTCCCTGCGCGCCGCCATCGGCCTCGTCCCCGAGGACTCCTTCCTCTTCTCCGACACCATCCGCGCGAACATCGCCTACGGCCGCCCCGACGCGAGCGAGGAGGACGTCCGCGCCGCCGCCCGCGCCGCCCAGGCCGAAGGCTTCGTCGAGGCCCTCCCCGCCGGCTACGACACCAAGGTCGGAGAACAGGGCCTCACCCTCTCCGGCGGCCAGCGCCAGCGCATCGCCCTCGCCCGCGCCATCCTCACCGACCCCCGGCTGCTGCTCCTCGACGACGCCACCTCCGCCGTCGACGCCCGCGTCGAGCACGAGATCCACGAGGCGCTGCGGTCCGTCATGGCCGGCCGGACCACCCTGCTGATCGCCCACCGCCGCTCCACCCTCGCCCTCGCCGACCGGATCGCGGTCCTGGACCGAGGCCGGCTCGCCGACATCGGCACCCACGAGGAACTGGAACTGCGCTCGGCCCTGTACCGCAGGCTCCTGACCGACCCCGACGCCCTCGGGGCCGGCTCGCCGCGCACCCCCGGCGCACCGCAGGCGGCCGCGTACGGGCGGCCCGCCGGACGGGACCTGGAGCGGGACCTCGAACTCGAAGCCGAGATCGACTCCGAACCGGTCAGCGCCAAGCGCCGGGTCAGCGACGGCGTCACCCCCGAACTGTGGCGGCGCCAGGACGAGGACCGGTCCACCGCCGCCCCCGGTACGGCGGCCCCCGCCGGCGCCGCCCCCGGCGCCGGGCACTCCCTGGCCGGCGCCGTCGCCGGCATGCCCGCCACCCCCGAGCTCCTCGCGCAGGTGGCCGCGCTGCCGCCCGTCGACGACCGGCCCGACGTGGACGAGGCCCGTGCCTCGGCCGCCGAGGACGGCTACGGCCTGCGCCGTCTGCTGCGCGGCTTCTGGGCGCCGCTCGCCATCAGCCTCGGCCTCGTCGCCCTCGACGCCGGCTCCGGGCTGCTGCTGCCCATCCTGATCCGGCACGGCATCGACCAGGGCGTCGAACAGGCCGCCCTCGGGGCCGTCTGGGTGGCCTCCGGGCTCGCCCTCGCCCTGGTCATCGGCCAGTGGGCGGCCCAGTTCGCCGAGACCCGGATGACCGGGCGCACCGGCGAGCGCGTGCTGTACGCGCTGCGCGTCAAGATCTTCGCGCAGCTCCAGCGGCTCGGCCTCGACTACTACGAGCGCGAGCTGACCGGCAAGATCATGACGCGGATGACCACCGACGTGGACGCCCTGTCGACCTTCCTGCAGACCGGCCTCGTCACCGCGGTGGTCTCCGTCCTGACCTTCTTCGGGATCCTCGTCGCCCTGCTCGTCCTCGACGTCGGGCTCGCGCTGATCGTCTTCGCGACGCTGCCCCTGCTGGTCATCGGCACGATCGTGTTCCGCCGGAAGTCGGTCGCCGCCTACGAGCTCGCCCGGGACCGGGTCAGCACGGTCAACGCCGACCTCCAGGAGTCCGTCGCCGGGCTGCGCCTGCTCCAGGCGTTCCGCCGGGAGGGGGCCGGCGCCGCCCGCTTCGCCGAGCGCAGCAACGCGTACCGCGAGGCGCGGGTGCGCGGCCAGTGGCTGATCTCCGTGTACTTCCCGTTCGTGCAGCTGCTGTCCTCGGGCGCGGCGGCGGCCGTCCTGATCGTCGGCGCGGGCCGGGTCGAGGCGGCCACGCTCACCACCGGCGCGCTCGTCGCCTACCTGCTCTACATCGACCTGTTCTTCGCCCCGGTCCAGCAGCTCTCCCAGGTCTTCGACGGCTACCAGCAGGCCACCGTCTCCCTCGGCCGGATCCAGGACCTGCTGCGCGAGCCCACCACCACCCCCCGCCCCGCGGACCCGCGCGAGGTGCGCCGGCTGCGCGGGGACATCGCCTTCGAGGACGTGCGCTTCCAGTACGGCACCGCCGAGGAGCGCGGGGAGAAGGGCGAGGCGCTGGCCGGCATCACCCTGCGGATACCCGCGGGGCAGACCGTCGCCTTCGTCGGCGAGACCGGCGCCGGGAAGTCCACCCTGGTCAAGATGGTGGCCCGGTTCTACGACCCGACCTCCGGCCGGGTCACCGCCGACGGCGCGGACCTGAAGGAGCTGGACCTGACGGAGTACCGCCACCGGCTCGGGGTCGTCCCCCAGGAGTCCTACCTCTTCCCGGGGACGGTCCGTGACGCCATCGCCTACGGGCGGCCCGAGGCCTCCGACGCCGAGGTGGAGGCGGCGGCCCGCGCGGTCGGCGCCCACGAGATGATCGCCACCCTCGACGGCGGCTACCTGCACACCGTCTCCGAACGCGGCCGCAACCTGTCGGCGGGCCAGCGCCAGCTGATCGCCCTGGCCCGGGCGGAACTCGTCGACCCGGACGTGCTGCTGCTCGACGAGGCCACCGCGGCCCTCGACCTGGCCACCGAGGCCCAGGTCAACCAGGCCACCGACCGGCTCGCGGGCAAGCGCACCACCCTGGTCGTCGCCCACCGGCTGACGACCGCCGCCCGCGCCGACCGGGTCGTGGTCATGGACCGCGGCAGGGTCGTCGAGGACGGCAGCCACGGCGAACTGCTGGCCCGCGGCGGCCGGTACGCCGAGCTGTGGCGGACCTTCGTCGGAGAGGACGAGCCGGCGGCGGCCGCGTAGCCGTCCTGGCCCTTCAGGGCGCCCCGGGGATCAGAGCTCGCCGAAGAGCAGGTTCCCCGGGGCGTCCTCGTCGTCACCGGTGTAGTACTCGCGTACGGCGTCGAGGAGCTCGTCCACGGACAGGTACCCGTCGTGGTTCTTGTCGATCTTCGCGAAGAGCGCGTCGGCGTCGGCGATCTCCAGCTTCGTGTCGAAGGCCAGCTGCGCCTTGTGGAACTCCTCGGGGCTGATGTGCCCGTCGCCGTTGGTGTCGACGACCGCGAGGATCGCCCGGGCCAGCGGGCGGAAGGACTTGTCGTAGGCGGGCCCGCCGTTCTTGTAGAGGCGGGTCATGCCCTCCGCGTACTCCTGGGGGGTGAGCTTTCCGTCCCGGTCGAGGTCGAGCTCCGCGAACAGGTCCACCCAGAAGTCGGTGAGCCCGCGGAACACCTCCGCGGCCTTCGGGGAGTCGGCGGGCTCTTCCATAGCGGCCATCAGCCGGGTCCCGAGCGCGATCACGTCCTCCGCGTCGATCACACCGTTGCCGTTGTCGTCGAAGTGCGCGAAGGCGCGCTCCAGCTTGCGGTCGAGCAGGTCGTTCGTCATGTCGGATGCCTTTCACGGCTACGGTGGGCGGTCGCTCGGTCGCCTAGCGTAGTGTCCTCGCTGATCGTGAACTCCCGCTCTCCCCCTGGGAAGTTGTGGATGCACTCTTACGAGGTAGCGCAGGACCCGGCGGGTCCCGAGGGGCTCCGGCGGCCCGGCCGGGACTCACTTGTGCCGTGCAACCATCTCCGGGGCCCAGGCGTCGTACGTGCGTACGTGTTACGTACGACCGATCGGGGGGCCAGGGTGTTGCAGCGGTGGAAGGGGCGGGGCGGGCGGCGGGTCGTGTCGGCCGGGGTGTTCGGGGCGGCGCTCTGGCTCGGCGCCGGGGGCCTGTTCGCGGCGCCTCCCGCGCAGGCCGCGACCGGCGGCTGTCCCGGCCGGCTGGTCAAGACGCTGCCGTTCTCCACGGGGGAGGTGCGCGTGTACAAGAGCCGGACCCAGGCCTGTGCGATGACGGTCGCCGCGAAGCCCGGCGAGCGCCGCCGGATGGTCGTGGACGTTCAGCCACGTGGCGGCGTCCCCGTCCGCGATGCGGGGCAATTCACCCGGTTCGCGGGCCCCGTCGTCGTCGGAGCGGTCAAGCGGTGTGTCTATGTGAAGGGCGGCGTGGCGGCCGGATCCGTTTCCTCCGGCTGGATCCTGTGCTGAGGCTCAGGCCCAACCGGTACTGTTCACGGGCGTGTTGACCCCGCTAGGTTCACGGCGACCAGTGTGAACTCAAGGGGAGGGTGAATGCGCAAGACGCTCGGATGGCTGCTGTCGCTCGTGGTGCTCATCGGCACCATGGGTGCGGCCGGGGCCACGGCTCAAGCGGCCACCGCCGCGGGGCCTGCTGCCGCCACGGACATCAAGGACCGGATCCTCGGGATTCCGGGGATGAGCCTGATCGAGGAGAAGCCGTACCCCGGGTACCGCTTCTTCGTACTGAACTACGAGCAGCCGGTCGACCACCGGCAGCCGTGGAAGGGCACCTTCAAGCAGCGCCTGACCCTTCTGCACAAGGACGTCTCCCGCCCGACGGTGTTCTTCACCTCGGGCTACAACGTCAACACCAACCCGCGCCGGAGCGAGCCGACGACGATCGTCGACGGCAACCAGGTCTCCCTGGAGTATCGATTCTTCACGCCGTCCCGGCCCGACCCGGCCAACTGGGCGAAGCTGGACATCTGGCAGGCCGCCAGCGACCAGCACCGCGTCTTCACCGCCCTGAAGAAGATCTACGGCAAGAACTGGCTGTCCACCGGCGGCAGCAAGGGCGGCATGACGGCGACGTACTACGAGCGCTTCTACCCGCGTGACATGGACGGCGTCGTCGCCTACGTGGCCCCCAACGACGTGGTCAACAAGGAGGACTCGGCCTACGACCGGTTCTTCGCCAAGGTCGGCACCAAGGAGTGCCGCGACCGGCTGAACGCCGTCCAGCGCGAGGCCCTCGTCCGCCGCGTCCCGCTGGAGGCCAAGTACGCCACCGCCGCCGCCGAGAACGGCTGGACCTTCCACACCGTCGGCAACCTCGACAAGGCCTACGAGGCCGTCGTCCTCGACTACGTGTGGGCGTTCTGGCAGTACAGCCTGCTCGCCGACTGCTCCGCCATCCCCACCGCGGCCACCGCCAGCGACCAGGAGATCTGGGACACCATCGACGCGATCTCCGGCTTCTCGGCCTACGCCGACCAGGGACTGGAGACGTACACGCCGTACTACTACCAGGCGGGCACGCAGCTCGGCTCGCCCGACATCAAGCAGCCCCACCTCAAGGGACTGAGCCGCTACGGCTACCAGCCGCCGCGCAACTTCGTCCCGCGTGACATCCCCATGACGTTCCAGCCGGGCGCCATGGCCGACGTGGACGGCTGGGTGCGCGACAACGCCCACCAGATGCTGTTCGTGTACGGGCAGAACGACCCGTGGGGAGCCGAGCCCTTCCACCTCGGTTACAAGGCGCGCGACAGCCACGTCATGACCGCGCCGGGCGCCAACCACGGGGCCAACGTGGCCCAGCTCCAGGAGGGCGAGAAGGCCCTCGCCACGGCGAAGATCCTCCAGTGGGCCGGGGTGGCACCCGCCGCCGCGCTCACCGACTCCGCGAAGGCGGCCCCGCTGGCCGCACCGGACGCGGAGCTCGACCGGCGCGACCTGGAGCGCGAGCCGCAGCTGCGGCCGTAACGCGGGCTCAGGGGGCCACGGGCGGGTAGGACAGTCCGTGGCCCAGCGGGTAGCGGCCCGGCACCGGGACCGGGAGGCGGCCGGCCGGCCGCCGTTCCCCGGTGATCACCCGGGCCGCCGCCCGCAGCTCCACGTCCGTCCAGGAGTACGTCGCCAACTCCGCCGCGCAGGCCGGCAGCCGCGCCGCGTCGTAGGGGTTGCGGATCGCCACCAGCACCACCGGAACCCCCGTGGCGATCAGGTCCGTCACCAGCGTCCGCTGCGGACTCTCCCCCTCCGGGACGTTGTACGTGCACACCAGCACCGCCGCGTGCCCCTTGGCCGCCGCCACCGCGCGGGCCGGGGGCACCGCCGTCGCCCGGCACCCCAGGGCGGCGAGCTCCCGTGCCAGGACCGTCGTGGGGGGTCCCGTGGTACCGCTGGGGGAGACCGGGTCGGTCCCGGTCACCAGCAGCCGGGGCCCGGCGGCCGCGGCCAGCGGCAGCAGCCCCCGCGGGTTCGCCAGCAGGGTCGTGGTCGCGGCCGCGATCTCGTCGGCCGCCGCCAGGTTCGCGGCCGTGCCCACCACCTCGTCCAGCGGCGGCGGCGCCGGATCCGCCGGATCCGGGAACAGGCCCCGGCGGGCCTTCAGTTCCAGGATCCGCAGCACCGACTCCGCGATCCGCTCCCGCGACAGCTCCCCCGACTCCACCGCCGCCAGCACGCTCCGCTGGGCGAGCCCGAGGTCCGGTGCGTTCAGCAGCTGGTCGCAGCCCGCCTTGAGGGCCAGCACCGGGACCCGGTCCTCCCCGTACTTCTGCCGGACCCCGGCCATGTCGAGCGCGTCGGTGACCACCACCCCCCGGAAGCCCAGGCGTTCGCGCAGGATGCCGGTCACGATGGGCCGCGAGAGGGTCGCCGGGTCCCCCGAGGGATCCAGCGCGGGGAAGACGATGTGCGCCGTCATCACCGCGTCCACGCCCGCCTCCACCACCGCCCGGAACGGCGGCTCGTCCAGCTCCTCCCACTCGGCGCGGGAGTGCCGCATCACCGGCAGCCCGACGTGACTGTCGGTCTCGGTGTCGCCGTGGCCCGGGAAGTGCTTCGCCGTGGCCGCCACCCCCGCGCTCTGGTAGCCCCGGACCTGGGCCGCGGCCAGCTCCGCCACCACGAGCGGATCGGAACCGAAGGACCGTACGCCGATCACCGGATTGGCCGGGTTCACGTTCACGTCGGCCACCGGCGCGTAGTCCTGCCGGATCCCCAGCGCGGCCAGCTCGGCGCCCGCGATCCGCGCGGCCCGGCGGGCGTCCGCCGCGGAGCCTCCCGCGCCCAGCGCCATCGCCCCCGGGAACAGCGTCGCCGGCTTGCCGATCCGGGCCACCGCCCCGTGCTCCTGGTCCACGGAGAGCAGCAGCGGGATCCCGGCACCCGAGCCGGCCGCCGCCCGCTGGAGGCCGGCGGACAGCTCGGAGATCTGCTGCGGGGAACGGGTGTTCGCGGCCCACGCGAAGTAGATCACCCCGCCCAGGTGGTACCGCGCCACCAGTTCCGCGGCGCTGCGCACCCCGAACTGCGCCAGGTTCTTCTCGGCGTCCGCCGGATCGGGATCGGTCGCCGAGTGCCCGTACACCCGGGACACGAACAGCTGCCCGACCTGCTCGGCCAGGCTCATCCCGGCCACCAGGGTCCGCAGCCGCGCCCGGTCGGGGTGGCGGCCGGGCGGCCCCTCGGGGGAGCGGGAGTCGTCGGGGACGGCGTGGGACCCCCCGGCGGAGGCGGAGACGGCCCCGCCGGTGGTGACGGCGGCCAGGGCGGCGGCGAGCAGGGCCCGGCGGGAGGCGTGGTAGGGCACGCGCCGGACCCTACTGCCGGGCCGCGCCCCCGGCCCGGGGGACACTCGGGGGGTCCCCCGGAAGTGGGGCCGCCCGTGCGGCGCCCGGCACGTCCCGGGAGCCGCCCGACCCCGGCCGGCCTAGGGCCTGTCGTCAAACTCCCGTCGTCGCCCGGAGGGCGGCCCTGCGGCGTCTGGTGCGTGCTCTCGGTGCGCCGGGCGGAAGCCCGCGTACTGGACGTACTTGGCTTTCGCCCGGTGCGGCGAGAGCGCGTGCCAGGCGTCGCGGGGCAGACGGGAGTTTGACGACAGGCCCTAGGACTCGCCCACGGCCGGCCAGTGCTCCCGGAGGGTGCGGACCGCCTCGGTGATCGCGGGCCGGCGGGCCGCCCCCGTCCGCCACAGGGCGTACAGCCTGCGTACGGGGCCCGGCCGCAGCGGGACGGCCACCGCGCCCGGGGGCAGCGCGCCCGTACCGAGCCGGGGCACCACCGCCACCCCGAGGCCCGCCGCGACCAGGGCGACGATGGTGTGGTTCTCCTCCGCCACGTGGGCGATCTCCGGCTCCAGCCCGGCGGTGCGCAGGGTCCGTACCAGCCAGTCGTGGCACACCCGCCCCGGCGGCTGGCACACCCAGCGCAGCCCGCCGAGGTCCGTGCGCCGCACCACGTCCCGGGTGGTGAAGGGATGCCCGGCCGGGACCACCAGGTCGCAGTGGTCGTCCCCGATCACCGCGTGCTCCACGCCCTCGGGCGCGGGCAGCGGGGCGATGTCCCAGTCGTGCGCCACCGCCAGATCGGTGACGCCCCGCGCCACCAGGTCCACCGACAGGTGGGGGTCGACCTCCGTCAGGCGGACGTCCAGCGCCGGATGCCGGCGGGCCAGATCGGCCAGTACCCCCGGCATCAGCCCGCGCGCCGCCGAGGCGAAGGCGGCCACCGTCAGCAGCCCGCTCGGCTGCCCGCGCCGCTCCTCCAGCGTGGTCTCGGCCCGCTCCACGATCGACAGCAACTCCCGCGCCGTGTCCGCGAGGTGCCGGGCCTCCTCGGTGAGCGCGATCCCGCGCCCGCGCCGCTCCAGCAGCGTCGTCCGGGTCTCCCGCTCCAGTTTGGCGATCTGCTGCGAGACCGCGGACGGGGTGTAGCCGAGTGCGGCCGCCGCGCCCGCGACCGAACCGTGGACGGAGACGGCGTGCAGGGCGCGCAGCCGGGACAGGTCGAGCATGCCCCAATCGTAAGCATTGCTTCATCCATCCCGGAAGAGATCCGCGCTGGTGCTACACGGTCGGGTCGCCGATGCTCGGAGCATGCGTCCCGTACACACCGCACTCGCCGTGATCGTCGCCGCCGTCTGGGGGTTCAACTTCGTCGTCATCGAGATCGGCCTCGGCCACTTCCCGCCCCTGCTCCTGTCCGCCCTGCGCTTCCTGGTGGCGGCGCTGCCCGCCGTGTTCTTCGTCGGCCGGCCCAAGGTCGCCTGGAAGTGGATCATCGGCGTCGGCGCCACCCTCGGGATCGCCAAGTTCGGCCTGCTGTTCACGGGCATGGACGCCGGGATGCCCGCCGGACTGTCCTCCCTCGTGCTCCAGGTCCAGGCCGTCTTCACCGCCGCCCTCGCCGCCCTCCTCCTGCGCGAACGGCCCGGCCGGGTACGGCTGCTGGGCATGGCCGTGGCGCTGGCCGGGATCGCCGTCGCCGCCGTGGACCGGGGCCTGTCCGGGCCCGTCCTCGGTTTCGTGCTGGTCGTCGCGGCCGCCGCCTGCTGGGGCGTGTCCAACGTGCTCACCCGCAAGGCCGCCCCGACCGACGCCCTGAACTTCATGGTGTGGGTGTGCACCGTCCCCGTCCTGCCGCTGATCGCCCTCTCGCTGCTGCTGGAGGGGCCCGAACGGGACCTCGCCGCCCTGCGCGCCCTCGACTGGTCGGGGGCCGGCGTCATCGTCTACGTCGCCTGGGTGTCCACGGTGTTCGGCTTCGGCGCCTGGGGATACCTGCTGCGCCGCTACCCGGCCTCGTCCGTGGCGCCGTTCTCGCTGCTGGTCCCGGTGTTCGGGATGTCCTCGGCGGCCCTGGTCCTCGGCGAGGGCATCTCGGGGACCCGCTGGGCCGCCGCGGTGCTGCTCGTCGGCGGCGTGGGCCTCACCTCGCTGGCCCCCGCGCGGCGCCCGGACCGTACGGGGGTCGGTTCGGGCGTCAGCGAGGTCAGCCCTCCCGCAACGGCAGCCGCCAGTCCTGCCCGGTGAGGGTGACGCCGTACGAGCGGTGCGGGTGCTCGGAGACGAGGCTGAAGCCCGCCCGCTCGTACAGGGTGCGGGCCTCGCGCAGGACGTCGTTGGTCCACAGCACCAGCTCGCGGTAGCCGACCGAACGGGCGAAGGCGACGACGGTGTCCACCAGCAGCCCGCCGATGCCGAGCCCGCGCCCGGCGGGCTCCACCAGGAGCAGCCGCAGCCGGGCGGTGCCGGGCGAGCCCTCCTCGCGCACGCACATCACCGAGCCGACCGGCCGGCCCTCGTGCTCCGCGATCCAGACCCGCTCCACGTAGGGGTCGTGGTCCTCGGCGAAGTCCGCGACGATCCGGGCCACCAGGCCCTCGAACTCCTGGTTCCAGCCGTACTCGGCCGCGTAGAGCGCGCCGTGCCGCTGCACGATCCAGCCCAGTTCCCCGGGCTCCGGATCCCTGAGCCGTACTTGTGCGCCGGAGGTCTCCATGGCGCCCGAGGATAGCGCGGGGGCCGGGCGGGCGGACGGCCCGCGACGCGGCGGCGCCCGGCCCCGCGAGGCCGGGCACCACTGCTCCGCACGGGTTACTTCTTGCCGCCGCCCAGGATCTGGCCCAGCAGGTCGCCGAGGCCGCCGCCCTCGGCGGGGGCTCCCGCGGGCGCCGCACCAGGGGCCGGGGCGCCGCCGGCCGGAGCACCGCCGGCCGTCGCCGGGCCCGCTCCCTTGCCGGCGGTCGCGCGCTTGGCGAGGACGGCCAGCAGGACCGGGATCAGCATTTCGATGACCCGGCTGATGGTGGGCGCGGGGATGCCGGTCTTCTTCGACACGGCGTTGGCCACGGGCTTGCTCACCTTGGCGAGCACCCCGGCCATCATGCCGCCGCTCAGCAGCCCGCCCAGCCCGCCGCCGAGCGTGGACACGCCCTGGAGCGGAGGTTCGGCCACCTCCGCGAAGGCCTGGCGCACCTCCACCCCGTCGTCGTCGTCCGCCGCTGCCTTCTGCCGGAGGTCGCCCGTCATGGCGCCGACGGTCTCGGCGACGGTCTCGCGCGCGCCGCCGACGTCGGTGCCGAGCAGCCCGGCGATCTCCGTCAGCTTGTCGTCGCCGAGCTCGACCAGCACGTCGTCCTGGAATGAAGATTCGCTCATGCCGGAAACGCTACTTGCGTGCCGATTTGGTGGCACCTCGGAGCAGTCGGGGGAGGGCGGGAAGTAACAGAAAGGTAAAGCTCCGCTTCCGGGTGCAACCCTCCGCGCGGATGGCGGGTCGTACGGTACGTCGGCACTTCCGGGAGGGGATCTGGGGGGATCGGGAAGTCCGACGAGGGAGGGGTAACCGTGAGGGGGTCCGGCCGCGAGGCCGGACCCCCTTCCGTTTCCCCCCGCGCCGGCTCGTCCACACCCCCCGGCGGGCTGTCGGCGCCGGACGGTAGCTTCGTGCCATGACAACCAATGCGGCGGTGCAGTTGGCGGTGCTGGAGGGGGTGTTGGAGCGCATCACCTACGCCAACGAGGAGAGCGGGTACACGGTCGCCCGGGTGGACACCGGCCGCGGCTCCGGAGACCTGCTGACCGTCGTCGGCTCCCTCCTCGGGGCGCAGCCCGGCGAATCCCTGCGCATGGAGGGCCGCTGGGGCTCGCACCCCCAGTACGGCAAGCAGTTCACCGTCGAGAACTACACGACGGTCCTGCCCGCCACCATCCAGGGCATCCGCCGCTACCTCGGGTCCGGCCTCATCAAGGGCATCGGCCCGAAGATCGCCGACCGGATCGTGGAGCACTTCGGCACCGACACCCTCGACGTCATCGAGGAGGAGCCCAAGCGCCTGATCGAGGTACCCGGCCTCGGCCCGAAGCGGACGAAGCTGATCGGCGCCGCCTGGGAGGAGCAGAAGGCCATCAAGGAGGTCATGGTCTTCCTCCAGGGAGTCGGGGTCTCCACCTCCATCGCCGTCCGCATCTACAAGAAGTACGGCGACGCCTCCATCTCCGTCGTGAGGAACCAGCCCTACCGGCTCGCCGCCGACGTGTGGGGCATCGGCTTCCTCACCGCCGACCGCATCGCCCAGGCCGTCGGCATCCCGCACGACAGCCCCGAACGGGTCAAGGCCGGACTCCAGTACGCCCTGTCCCAGTCCACCGACCAGGGCCACTGCTTCCTGCCCGAGGAACGCCTCATCGCCGACGGCGTCAAGCTCCTCCAGGTCGACACCGGCCTGGTCATCGAGTGCCTCGCCGAACTGGCCGCCGATCCCGAAGGGGTCGTACGGGAGGCCGTGCCCGACCCGCAGGGCGGGCCGCCGCTGACCGCGGTGTACCTGGTCCCCTTCCACCGGGCCGAACTCTCCCTGGTCGGCCAGCTCCGCCGGCTCCTGAACGCCGAGGACGACCGGATGCCGGCCTTCCAGGACGTGGACTGGGAGAAGGCCCTCGGCTGGCTGGCCGGCCGCACGGGGGCGGCCCTCGCCCCCGAACAACGGGACGCGGTCCGCCTCGCCCTCACCCGCCGGGTCGCCGTCCTCACCGGCGGGCCCGGCTGCGGCAAGTCCTTCACGGTGCGCTCCATCGTCGAGCTGGCCCGGGCCAAGAAGGCCAAGGTGGTGCTCGCCGCCCCCACCGGCCGGGCGGCGAAGCGGCTGTCCGAGCTCACCGGGGCCGAGGCCTCCACCGTGCACCGGCTGCTGGAGCTGAAGCCCGGGGGTGACGCCGCCTACGACCGGGACCGGCCCTTGGAAGCCGATCTCGTCGTGGTCGACGAAGCCTCGATGCTCGATCTCCTGCTGGCCAACAAACTGGTCAAGGCCGTGGCCCCGGGTGCGCACCTGCTGCTGGTCGGCGACGTGGACCAGCTCCCCTCGGTCGGCGCCGGCGAGGTGCTGCGGGACCTGCTGGCCGAGGGCGGACCGGTGCCGGCCGTCCGGCTGACCCGGATCTTCCGGCAGGCCCAGCAGTCCGGGGTGGTCACCAACGCGCACCGCATCAACACGGGGGTGCCGCCCCTCACGGACGGCCTCCCGGACTTCTTCCTCTTCCCGGAGGAGGACACCGAGGCGGCCGGAATCCTCACGGTGGACGTGGCCGCCCGTCGAATTCCGGCCAGATTCGGGCTGGACCCGCGCCGGGACATCCAGGTCCTCGCCCCCATGCACCGCGGCCCCGCCGGAGCCGGGAACCTCAACGGCCTGCTCCAGCAGGCCATCACCCCGGCCCGGCCGAACCTGCCCGAGAAGCGGTTCGGCGGCCGGGTCTTCCGGGTGGGCGACAAGGTGACCCAGATCCGGAACAACTACGAGAAGGGCGCCAACGGCGTCTTCAACGGCACCGTCGGCGTGGTCACCGGGCTCGACCTGGACGAACAGCGCCTGACGGTGCGCACGGAAGAGGACGAGGAGGTCGTATACGAGTTCGCCGAACTCGACGAGCTCGCCCACGCCTACGCCGTCACCATCCACCGTTCCCAGGGGAGTGAATATCCGGCCGTCGTGATCCCCGTCACCACCGGGGCCTGGATGATGCTCCAGCGCAACCTGCTCTACACGGCGGTGACCAGGGCGAAGAAACTGGTCGTCCTGGTCGGGTCCCGCAAGGCCCTCGCCCAGGCGGTGCGTACCGTTTCCGCAGGCAGGAGGTACACGGCGGTGGCATCCAGACTGTCCGGCCGGATACCGGTGGGAAACATCACCTAAATGATCGATCATTTGGGGTTCCCCGACCGGTGTGGAGGGGGCAGGATGAGCAGCTTGGCGGCACTCAGTGCCGTCAAAAGCACCAAAGGCCGACCCCGAGTGCACTCTCCTGCGCCAAATGGGGGAAGGTAGAGGCAGTCAGGGCACCTCGAAGAAGAGGCACTACGTCGGTGAGGGATGACGTGAGCGACAACTCTGTAGTACTCCGGTACGCGGACGGTGAATACACCTACCCGGTGGTCGAGAGCACCGTCGGTGACCAGGGCTTCGACATCTCGAAGCTGAGGGCCCAGACCGGGCTCGTCACTCTGGACAGCGGCTACGGCAACACCGCGGCGTACAAGTCCGCGATTACCTACCTCGACGGTGAGCAGGGGATCCTGCGTTACCGCGGCTACCCGATCGAGCAGCTGGCCGAGCGGTCGACCTTCATCGAGGTCGCCTACCTGCTGATCAACGGGGAGCTGCCGACCGTCGACCAGCTCGCGTCGTTCCGCAACGAGATCACCCAGCACACGCTGCTGCACGAGGACGTGAAGCGCTTCTACGACGGCTTCCCGCGGGACGCGCACCCGATGGCGATGCTGTCCTCCGTGGTCAGCGCGCTGTCCACGTTCTACCAGGACAGCCACAACCCCTTCGACGAGAAGCAGCGCCACCTCTCGACGATCCGGCTGCTGGCCAAGCTCCCGACGATCGCGGCCTACGCGTACAAGAAGTCGGTCGGCCACCCGGTGGTCTACCCGCGCAACGACCTCGGCTACGTCGAGAACTTCCTGCGCATGACCTTCTCCGTACCGGCCCAGGAGTACGACCTGGACCCGGTCGTGGTCTCGGCGCTCGACAAGCTGCTGATCCTGCACGCGGACCACGAGCAGAACTGCTCGACCTCCACCGTGCGTCTGGTCGGCTCCTCGCAGGCGAACATGTTCGCCTCGATCTCCGCCGGCATCTCCGCCCTGTGGGGCCCGCTGCACGGCGGCGCCAACCAGTCCGTCCTCGAGATGCTGGAAGGCATCAAGAACGACGGCGGCGACGTCGACGCCTTCATCCGCAAGGTGAAGAACAAGGAAGACGGCGTCCGCCTCATGGGCTTCGGACACCGCGTCTACAAGAGCTTCGACCCCCGGGCGAAGATCATCAAGGCGGCGGCCCACGACGTCCTGTCGGCGCTCGGCAAGAGCGACGAGCTGCTGGACATCGCGCTCAAGCTGGAAGAGCACGCGCTGGCCGACGAGTACTTCGTCGAGCGCAACCTCTACCCGAACGTGGACTTCTACACCGGTCTCATCTACCGGGCCATGGGCTTCCCGACCGAGATGTTCACCGTGCTCTTCGCGCTCGGCCGGCTCCCCGGCTGGATCGCCCAGTGGCACGAGATGATCAAGGAGCCGGGTTCCCGCATCGGCCGCCCGCGCCAGATCTACACCGGCGAGGTCCTGCGCGACTTCGTCCCGGTCGAGGCCCGCTGACAGCGGTCCTCCGGCCGCGCGCTCTGCGAAAAGCGCCCCGCCGTCGATCCCCCCACGGGTCGACGGTCGGGGCGCTTCCCTTTCCCCGGCTGCGGACTCCCCCCACGGGACCCGCGCCGGGGCGTCGGTGTGCCGGGACCCGTTCGGGTCGGGAGGGCCGCTCAAGGCTCCCGCGGGCACGTGGCCCCGGCCGGCTGATGCCCGGACGTCCCCCAAGACCTCCGTCAAACGTCCCCCAAGACGTTTCGGCATCGCCCCATTAGACCCGCGCCGACCCCGGATGGTTACGTTGTCATCACTGTGATCTGCGTCTCCAGTGAAGGAGATGTGGAGGACCGGGGTAGGAGATCCACTAGCGGAAGGACCGCAGCCGCAGGCTGTTGGTCACCACGAAGACCGAGGAGAAGGCCATGGCCGCCCCCGCGATCATGGGGTTGAGCAGGCCCGCTGCCGCCAGCGGCAGTGCCGCCACGTTGTAGCCGAAGGCCCAGAACAGGTTGCCCTTGATGGTGGCCAGGGTCCGGCGGGAGAGCCGGATCGCGTCCGCGGCCACCCGCAGGTCACCCCGTACGAGGGTCAGGTCCGCGGCCTCGATGGCCGCGTCGGTGCCCGTGCCCATGGCCAGGCCCAGGTCCGCCCGGGCCAGCGCGGCCGCGTCGTTGACCCCGTCGCCGACCATGGCGACCGTACGGCCCTCCTCCTGGAGGCGGCGCACGACGTCCACCTTGTCCTGCGGGAGCACCTCGGCGATCACCTCGTCGATGCCTACCTCCGCCGCGACGGACTCCGCGACGGCCCGGTTGTCGCCCGTCAGCAGTACCGGGTTGAGGCCGAGGGCCCGCAGCCGGGTCACGGCCTCGGCGCTGCCGTCCTTGACCGCGTCGGTCACGGTCAGCACCCCGCGGGCCCGCCCGTCCCAGGCCACCAGCACGGCCGTGCCGCCCGCGGCCTCGGCGGCCGCCCGCGCGTCGGCGAGCGCGCCGGGCAGGGTGACCGACCGGTCGGCCAGCAGCCGTTCGCGCCCCACGAGGACGGCGTGCCCCTCGACGGTGCCCTCCACGCCGAGGCCGCCGTGGTTGCGGAAGCCCTCCGGGTCCGTCAGGCCCCCGGCGCGTTCCGCGGCGCCCGCCGCGACGGCCCGGGCGACCGGGTGCTCGGAGGCGTGCTCCAGGGAGCCCGCCAGGCGCAGCAGTTCGCGCACGTCGACGCCCTCGGCGGGGTGGACGCCGGTGAGGGTCATCCGGCCGGTGGTGACGGTTCCGGTCTTGTCCAGGACGACCGTGTCGACCCGGCGGGTGGATTCCAGCACCTCCGGGCCCTTGATCAGGATGCCGAGCTGCGCGCCCCGGCCGGTGCCGACCATCAGGGCGGTCGGCGTGGCCAGGCCCAGGGCGCAGGGGCAGGCGATGATCAGTACGGCGACGGCGGCGGTGAAGGCGGCCGTGGCGTCGTCGGTGACGAGCAGCCAGGCCACCCACGTGCCCAGCGCGAGGACCAGGACGACGGGCACGAAGACGGCGGAGATCCGGTCGGCGAGGCGCTGTACCTCGGCCTTGCCGTTCTGCGCGTCCTCGACCATCTTGGCCATCCGGGCGAGCTGGGTGTCGGCGCCGACCCGGGTGGCCTCCACGACGATGCGGCCGGAGGCGTTGACGGTGGCGCCGGTGACGGGGTCGCCGACGGAGACCTCGACGGGCACGGACTCGCCGGTCAGCATCGAGGCGTCCACGGCGGAGCCGCCCTCGACGACCGTGCCGTCGGTGGCGATCTTCTCGCCGGGGCGGACCACGAACCGGTCGCCGGCGGCGAGCGAGCCCACCGGGACCAGGACCTCCCGGCCCCCGCGCAGCACGCTGACCTCCTTGGCGCCCAGCTCCAGCAGCGCCTTCAGGGCCGCGCCCGCCTTGCGCTTGGAGCGGGCCTCCAGGTAGCGGCCGAGCAGGATGAAGGTGACGACGCCCGCCGCGACCTCCAGGTAGAGGGCGGAGGAGCCGTCGGAGCGGCTGACGGTGAAGTCGAATCCGTGCCGCATGCCGGGCATGCCCGCGTGTCCGAAGAACAGGGCCCACAGCGACCAGGCGTAGGCGGCGAGGGTGCCGACCGAGACCAGGGTGTCCATGGTGGCGGCGCCGTGCCGGGCGTTGGTCCAGGCGGCCCGGTGGAAGGGGAGGCCGCCCCAGACGACCACGGGGGAGGCGAGGGTGAGCGAGAGCCACTGCCAGTTGTCGAACTGGAGGGCCGGGACCATGGAGAGCAGGACGACGGGCAGGGCCAGGACGGCGGACACCAGCAGCCGCTCGCGCAGCGCGGCCAGTTCGGGGTCGCGTACGGCGGGCGCGGCGCCGGGCACCGGTGCTTCGGGCTCGGGCGCCGGCGGCGGGGGCTCCTCGGCGGTGTACCCGGTCTTCACGACGGTGGCGATCAGGTCGGCGACCCGTACGTCACCCGCGTACGAGACCCGGGCCTTCTCGGTGGCGTAGTTCACCGTGGCGGTGACCCCGTCCATCCGGTTCAGCTTCTTCTCGATGCGGGCCGCGCAGGAGGCGCAGGTCATCCCGCCGATCGTCAGCTCGACCTCGGCCGCGTCGGTCACCGCTATGGGCCCGTCGTGCACGGTGCTGCTGCTCATGTCCGGCTCCAGGGGGGAGGGCCGGGTCGTACGGAACCAGTATGAGCCGGCCGGTACGACCCGGCGGAGTACCGCGTCGGGATCGCTTCGGGCCTCAGGCCCGGCCGGCGAGCTCGTACCCGGCCTCGTCCACGGCGGCGCGCACGTCCTCCTCGGTGAGCGGGGCGGCGGAGATCACGGTGACCTCGCCCGTCGCGGCGACGGCCTTGACGGAGGTCACGCCCGGCAGGGCGGTGAGCTCGGCGGTCACGGCGCCCTCGCAGTGCCCGCAGGTCATGCCGGTGACCTTGTACACGGCGGTGACGGCGCCGCTCTGGACCTCGACGGTGCCGTCGTGGCAGGAGCCGGCGGGGGAGCAGCAGGATCCGCTCGACTGCGGGGTGTCCGTCTCGGAGGTCATCTCGTTCTCCTCTTTCGGGGGGTCTTTCTCGTAGATTATACCCCTAGGGGGTATTACGGCGACTGTTCGGCGGGTCGGACGGGAAGCGCGGGGCCCCAGGGCCCCGCGCCGGACGGGCGGGCGGCGGGAGTCAGTCCTCGCGGCGGCCCCGGTTGCCCGGGCGGCGGGCCACCCAGGTCCGGATGGTGTCGGCGTACCAGTAGGGCTTGCCGCCCTCCACGTGGTCGGGCTGGGGAAGCAGCCCGTGCTTGCGGTAGGAGCGGACCGTGTCCGGCTGCACCCGGATGTGGGCGGCGATCTCCTTGTACGACCACAGCTGTCGGTCGCTCATGCACGACACCTCCTTGTCCACGCCGCGGGGCCGGCCGGGAGGCCGTCGGGGGAGCCGGGGTGTGGACACAGACGATCACTCAGGTTGTGCCCGGAGAACGACGCTGGGTGAAGGCAGGGGAGCGGCTGTCGACCGCCTGTGACGTAAGACCCGCGTAATGCGGATATGTGTGACATGGAGGCGACTCCTGTGACGGATGCGGCACAGGAATCCTCGTGTGAAATGCCCGCCGGAAGAGCCGTGCGGAATGCTCGTATGACCGCCCGCCAGCCCCTCGCCCCGGGCCGGCCCCCGTCACCGCCCGTCAGCGCCGGTACAGCTCCGGCCGCTCCGCCAGCCGGACCTCCGTCCGTATGCCGCTGCGCGACGCCGCGAGCCCCGCCTCGGAGACCGCGGCGGCCGCGTAGCCGTCCCAGGCGTCCGGCCCCTCCACCCGGCCCCGGGCGGCCGCGGCCACCCACCGCCGCACCTGGCGGTCGTAGGCGTCGGCGAACCGGGTGGTGAAGTCCTGGGTGATCTCCCCGCCCCAGCGGCCGCCCGACTGGACGACCATCGCGTGGCCGTCGCCGATCCGGGCGCTGCCCGACTCCCCGACCGCCTCGCACCGGACCTGGTAGCCGAAACCGCAGTTGACGAAGATCTCGACGTCCACGATCACCCCGCCCGAGGTCTCCAGCAGCACCAGGCGCGGATCGCGCAGCCCCTCGGGAGCGGCCGAGGACGGCGTCGGGGACAGCACCGTCACGGCCGTGACCTCCTGGTCCAGCAGCCAGCGGGCCGCGTCCACCTCGTGCACCACGGAATCGGTGATCAGCATGTCGCTGGTGAAGAAGGACGGCGAGGAGGCGTTGCGGTGGCGGCAGTGCAGGAAGAGCGGCCGCCCGATCCCGCCCGCGTCGAGCAGCTCCTTGAGGCGCTCGTACTCGGCGTCGTACCGCCGCATGAACCCCACCTGCACCAGCCGCCGGCCGAGGCGGGCCTCCGCCTCCATCACCCGCAGGGCGCCCTCCGGATCCGGGGTCAGCGGCTTCTCGCAGAGCACCGGCAACTCCCGCTCCAGGGCCAGCAGAATCGCTTCCTCATGGGCGGGCCCGGGCGAGGCGATCAGTACGGCGTCCACCCCCGGCGCGGCCATCGCGGCCGCCGGGTCCGTGAACGCGGCCGCGCCGTCCAGGCCGGCCGCGACCTCCTTGACCCGGTCCCCGTCCGGATCGGCCAGCGACACGACCCGCGCCCCGCCGACCGTGCCGCCGATCCGCCGGACGTGATCGGCGCCCATCTTGCCCGTGCCGATGACGGCGATGCCGAGCGTGCTCATGTACGGATGTCCCTTCGAAGTCGGCCGGTCAGCGGGCGCCGCAGGAGCGCAGGTAGGCGCGGGTGCGCCGGGCGATCGGGAGCGGCCGGTCCGGCGGACACGGGTACATGTCCTGCTCCACGATCGCGAACAGGTCCACCCCGAGCCGCTGCGCCGCCGCCAGTACGGGCTCCAGCGCGGGCACCCCCGACGGCGGCTCGCACATCACCCCGCGCGCCACGGCCGGCCCGAACGGGAGCTGCTCCGCCACCACTTCGGCGAGGATCCGCGGGTCGACCTGCTTGAGGTGGAGGTAGCCGATCCGCTCCCCGAAGGTCTCCACCGCCTCGACGCTGTCCCCGCCGCAGTACGCGTAGTGCCCGGTGTCCAGGCACAGGGAGACCAGCGCGGGATCCGTGGCGTCCAGGAAACGGGCCACGTTCTCCGGGGTGTCGACGTGGGTGTCGGCGTGCGGGTGGACGACGATCCGCAGCCCGTACCGGTCCAGGACCTCCCGGCCCAGGCGCTCCGTCTGCCCCGCCAGATCACGCCATTGACCCGCGGTCAGCACCCGGTCCTCCAGCACCTTCCCGGTCTTGTCGTCACGCCAGAAGGAGGGGATGACGACGAGCCGGTCGGCACCCGTGGCCGCGGTGAGCTCCGCGATCCGCGACACGTGCTCCCAGGTCTCCTCCCACACCGCGGGCCCGTGATGGAGTCCGGTGAAGACGGTGCCGGCGGACACCCGCAGGCCCCGCCGGGCCGTCTCGTCGCGGAGCCGGGCCGGATCGGTGGGCAGATAGCCGTAGGGGCCGAGCTCGATCCACTCGTACCCGGCGTCCGCGACCTCGTCGAGGAAGCGGTCCCAGGGGGTCTGGAGGGGGTCGTCCGGGAACCAGACACCCCAGGAGTCCGGAGCCGAACCGATGCGGATACGGGTCAACGCGGGCGGGGAGGACGTCATGACGGCCACCTTAGGGTGCGAGGCTCGAGGGGACGGGGAAGACGAGTGGGAGGAGGGCCTGCTGTGACCACGGCGCGAGGCCGCGCGGACGACGGCGCGGACGACGGGACCCGCGGGGCGGACGACGGGGCGTACGACCTGATCGCGATGGGGCGGATCGGGGTGGATCTCTACCCGCTGAAGACCGGTGTACCGCTCGCCGAGGCGGACACCTTCGGCAAGTTCCTCGGCGGCTCCCCGGCGAACGTCACCGTCGCCGCCTCCCGGCTGGGCAGGCGCACGGCACTGATCACCCGGACCGGGGCGGACCCCTTCGGGGCCTACCTGCGGTCCGAGCTGCGCGGCTTCGGCGTCGACGACCGGTGGGCGGGAGAGGTGGACCGGTACCCGACGCCCGTCACCTTCTGCGAGATCTTCCCGCCGGACCACTTCCCGCTGTACTTCTACCGGCTCCCGAAGGCCCCCGACCTGGAGATCGGGCCCGACGAGGTGGACCGGGACGCGGTGCGGGCCGCGCGGGTCTTCTGGATGACGGGTACGGGCCTCAGCGCGGAGCCGAGCCGCAGCGCCACCCTCGCCGCGCTGGAGGCCCGCTCGGAGCGCGCCCCCGGCCGGATCACGGTCTTCGACCTGGACTGGCGGCCGATGCTCTGGGAGGGGCCGCCGCAGCCCTGGTACGGGCGGGCGCTCGCGCTGGCGACCGTGGCCGTCGGCAACGCGGAGGAGTGCGAGATCGCCACCGGGGAGAGCGACCCGTACGCGGCAGCCCGCGCCCTGCTCGCCGCCGGGGTCGAGCTCGCGGTCGTCAAGCGGGGGCCGCTCGGCGTGCTGGCCGCCGACCGGAGCGGCGCGGTGGTGGAAGTGCCGCCCGTCCCGGTGGAGGTGGTGAACGGGCTGGGCGCCGGGGACGCCTTCGGAGGCGCCCTGGTCCACGGGCTGCTGGCGGGCTGGGACCTGGAACGGATCCTGCGCTACGCCAACGCGGCCGGGGCGATCGTCGCCTCGCGGCTGGCGTGTTCGACGGCGATGCCGTTCCCGCACGAGGTGGAGGAGGTGCTGGGACGTGCCGGTGGTGTCTGAGCGGGAGATGTCCTGGACGAGGCTGACCGTCCTCGACCTGGCGCCGGGGGAGGTGTACGCGCACGACTGCGGGGAGTCCGAGTGGATCGTGCTGCCGCTCGCGGGCGCGTGCGAGGTCCGCTGCCGGTCCCTGCCGGGATCCGCGCCCCGGCCGGCGGGCGAACCCCAGGGCCGGGGCGGCGGCCCCGAAGCGGAGCCGGAGGTCTTCGAACTGCGCGGGCGGCCGGGGGTGTTCGCCGCGGCCACCGACTTCGCGTACCTGCCCCGCGACGCGCACGCGGAAGTACGGTCGGCCGCCGGCGGACGCTTCGCGCTCGCCGGGGCGCGGTGCGAACGACGCCTCCCCGCGCGCTACGGGCCGGCCGCCGGGGTTCCCGTCGAGCTGCGCGGCGCCGGGACGTGCTCCCGGCAGGTCAACAACTTCGCCGCCGCCGACGTCTTCCCCTGCGACCGGCTCATCGCCGTCGAGGTGCTCACCCCCGGCGGGAACTGGTCCTCGTACCCGCCCCACAAGCACGACGAGCACCACCCCGGCGAGGAATCCCGGCTGGAGGAGATCTACTGGTTCGAGATCGCCCCCCACGAGGGCGTCCCCGGGCTCGGCTACCAGCGTGTCAGCCCCTCCCCGGCGGGGAAGACCGACATCCTCACGGAGGTGCGGACGGGCGACACCGTCCTCATCCCGGACGGCTGGCACGGTCCCTCCATCGCCGCGCCCGGGCACGACATGTACTACCTGAACGTCATGGCGGGCCCGCCCGGACCCCGCGCGTGGCTGATCCGGGACCACCCCGACCACGGCTGGATCCGGGACACCTGGGCCGGGCAGGAGACCGACCCCCGGCTGCCCTTCTACCGCGCGGAGGACGCATGAGGCTCACCGTCGCCCAGGCACTCGTACGCTTCCTGGGCCGCCAGTACACCGAACGCGACGGCCGGCGCCGACGGTTGATCGCCGCCACCTGGGGGATCTTCGGGCACGGCAACGTCGCCGGGATCGGCCAGGCCCTGCTGGAGAGCGGTCCGCGGGCCATGCCGTTCCTCCAGGGCCGCAACGAGCAGGCCATGGTGCACGCCGCCGTCGGGTACGCCCGCCAGAGCGGGCGGCTGTCCGCGCACGCCGTGACCACCTCCATCGGGCCCGGCGCCACCAACCTCGTCACCGGCGCCGCCCTCGCCACGGTCAACCACCTCCCGGTCCTCCTGCTCCCCGGGGACGCCTTCGCGACCCGGCCCGCCGATCCGGTGCTCCAGCAGCTCGAAGTCCCCTACGCGGGCGACGTCTCCGTGAACGACACCCTGCGGCCCGTCTCCCGCTACTTCGACCGGATCACCCGCCCCGAGGCGCTGGTCCCCGCCGCCCTCCAGGCGATGCGGGTGCTCACCGACCCCGCGCAGACCGGCGCCGTCACCCTCGCGCTGCCGCAGGACGTACAGGCGGAGGCCCACGACTGGCCCGAGGAGTTCTTCGCCGAGCGGGTGTGGCGGATCGGGGCGCCCCACCCGGACCCCGCGGAACTGGACGAGGCCCGGGCCGCCGTGCGCGCGGCCCGGCGGCCGCTGATCATCGCCGGGGGCGGCGTGCGCCACAGCGGAGCCCGGGACGCCCTGCGGGCCCTCGCCGGGGCGACGGGCATCCCCGTCGCCTCCACCCAGGCGGGCAAGGGCTCCCTGCCCTTCGACCACCCGGCGGACGTCGGCGGCGTCGGACACACCGGCACCGCCACCGCCAACGGCCTCGCCCGCACCGCCGACCTCGTCCTCGGCGTCGGCACCCGGTACACCGACTTCACCACCGCCTCGGCCACCCTGTTCCAGAACCCCGAGGTCCGGTTCCTGAACCTGAACGTCGCCGGGTTCGACGCGCACAAGATGGCCGGCTCGCCGTTGCTCGCCGACGCCCGGGCCGGACTGCGGGCGCTCGCCGAGGGCCTCCACGGCCACCGCGTGGACCCCGCGTACGAGGCGGCGTACACCGCCGCGAAGGCGGACTGGGAGGCCCGCGTCGACGCCGCCTACGCCGTGCCCGCCGCCGACGAGGACCGGCCGCCCACCCAGACCCAGGTACTCGGCCTCCTCGACGCCCTCGTGGACGGCACCGACATCCTCGTCAACGCCGCCGGATCGCTCCCCGGAGACCTCCACAAGCTGTGGCGGACCCGCTCCGGGGACCAGTACCACGTCGAGTACGGCTACTCCTGCATGGGCTACGAGATCCCCGCCGCGATCGGCGTGGCGCTGGCCGCGCCCGGCCGCCCGGTGTGGGCGCTCGTCGGGGACGGGACGTACCTGATGAACCCCACCGAGATCGTCACCGCCGTCCAGGAACGGATCCCGCTGCGGCTGGTGATCCTCGACAACCACGGCTACGCCTCCATCGGCGGCCTGTCCGGGGCCGTGGGCGGCGAGGGCTTCGGTACCGCGTACCGCTTCCGCGGGCCCGACGGCGCGTACGACGGCGCCCCCCTCCCGGTGGACCTCGCGGCGAACGCCGCCTCCCTCGGGATGGCCGTCATCCGCACCCACACCATCGGTGACCTGCGAAAAGCCCTGGCCGAGGCACGGGAAGCGGACCGTCCCACATGTGTCTACGCACAGACCCGAACACCCGACACTGTGTCGGGCCCACCCCCGGCACAGGCGTGGTGGGATGTTCCTGTGGCCGAGACCGCGACCCGTACGCCGGCGGCCCTGGCCCGTGAAGAGTACGACCGGCAAGCCGCGCAGCGACGTCGCCATCTGTGAAGGAGCAAGGCATGAAGACCGTCAACCACTGGATCGGTGGCAAGACCGTCGAGGGCGCGTCGGGCAACTACGGCCCGGTCACCGACCCGGCGACGGGCGAGGTCACCACGCAGGTCGCCCTCGCCTCGGCCGACGAGGTCGACGCGGCCGTACAGGTCGCCAAGGAGGCCTTCCTCAGCTGGGGCCAGTCCTCGCTGGCCGCCCGCACCAAGGTGCTGTTCGCGTACCGCGCCCTGCTGGACGCCAACCGCGACGCCATCGCCGAACTGATCACCGCCGAGCACGGCAAGGTCCACTCGGACGCGCTGGGCGAGGTCGCCCGCGGCCTGGAGATCGTCGAACTGGCCTGCGGGATCACCACGCAGCTCAAGGGCGAGCTCTCCACCTCCGTCTCCAACCGGGTGGACGTCTCCTCGATCCGCCAGCCCGTCGGCGTCGTCGCGGGCATCACCCCCTTCAACTTCCCGGCGATGGTGCCGATGTGGATGTTCCCGCTGGCCGTGGCCTGCGGAAACACCTTCATCCTCAAGCCGAGCGAGAAGGACCCCTCGGCCTCCAACAAGCTCGCCGAGCTGATGACCGAGGCCGGTCTGCCCGCGGGCGTCCTGAACGTCGTCCACGGCGACAAGACCGCCGTCGACGCGCTGCTCGCGCACCCCGACGTCGCGGCGGTCTCCTTCGTCGGCTCGACCCCGATCGCCCGCCACATCCACACCACCGCCTCCGCCAACGGCAAGCGCGTCCAGGCCCTGGGCGGCGCCAAGAACCACATGCTGGTGCTCCCCGACGCCGACCTGGACGCCGCCGCCGACGCGGCCGTCTCCGCCGCGTACGGCTCGGCCGGCGAGCGCTGCATGGCGATCTCCGCCGTCGTCGCCGTCGGGGCCATCGCCGACGAGCTCGTCGAGAAGATCCGCGAGCGCGCCGAGAAGATCAAGGTCGGCCCCGGCAACGACCCGACCTCCGAGATGGGTCCGCTGATCACCGCCGCCCACCGCGACAAGGTCGCCTCGTACGTGAAGGGCGCCGCCGCCCAGGGCGCGGACGTGGTCCTGGACGGCACCGGCTACACCGTCGAGGGCAACGAGAACGGCCACTGGATCGGCCTCTCCCTCCTCGACAACGTCAAGACCGACTCCGACGCCTACCGCGACGAGATCTTCGGCCCGGTGCTGTGCGTCCTGCGCACCGAGACCTACGAGGAGGGCGTCGCCCTCATCAACGCCTCGCCGTTCGGCAACGGCACCGCGATCTTCACCCGCGACGGCGGCGCCGCCCGCCGCTTCCAGCTGGAGATCCAGGCGGGCATGGTCGGCGTGAACGTGCCGATCCCGGTGCCGGTGGGCTACCACTCCTTCGGCGGCTGGAAGGACTCCCTCTTCGGGGACCACCACATCTACGGCAACGACGGCATCCACTTCTACACCCGCGGCAAGGTCGTCACGACCCGCTGGCCCGACCCGGCCGACGCCCCGGCCGGCGTCGACCTCGGCTTCCCCCGCAACCACTGAGCCCTGGCCGGCCCGTACCCCTGGCCGGCCCGTACCGCAGTTCCACCCCGTACCGCAGCCCCACCCGTACCGCAGCCCCCCGGCCAACCCTCACCGGCCGGGGGGTCCTGCTGTCCCGGGCCCGCCCGGACCCGTCCGCGTACCGGTCAGCCGGCCGTCGCCAGGTCGGGGGCGGGGCTCGGCTGTCCCGGGTCCTCCTCGTCGCGGCGCCGACGGCGCAGCAGCCAGAAGGCGGCGCCCGCCCCCGCCAGCACCAGGACCCCGCCCGCCGCCGACCAGGGGACGGCCAGGAAGTCCGTACCGGCCTCGGACCGCAGGTCCGGATGCGCGGCCGCGTCCGCCGAGACCTTCACGTCCACCCAGTCCAGCTGCGGTGCGTCCTTCCACACCTCGGTCAGCTCCACCCGCCGGCCGGGCAGCAGGACCAGCCGGGTGTCCCGCGCCGGCCGGTCCAGCACCTCCCGCCCGAACAGGCCCCGCGCCGACACCGTCACCCGCGGCTCGACCACCACGTTGCCCCGGTTGACCAGCGTGTACGTCACGGTGGCGCGGGCGTCGTCGAACCAGGGCAGCACCGGGGCGCTGCGGCTGACCCGTACGTCCTCCACGCTCAGGCCCGCGGCCACCGGCCCCGGCACCCGGAAGTACAGGCGCGCGCCCACCGACCGCTTCACCCCGACCTGGACCTTGCCCTCCCGCTGCACGCCCTCGACGGCCGTGTTCAGGGCGACGATCCCGCCGACGTGGTCGCCCGGCGTCGCGTCCGCCGGCACCTTCACGGTGAACGGGACGTCCTTGCGGCCCTTCGGCGGGACGGTGACGGTCGTCGCCGCCTCGGGAGCCAGTACGGTCCACGCGCCCACGTCCTTCGGCTTCGCGTCGACGGGCAGCAGCGCGAAGGCGCCGCCCGACGGGGTGTTCATCGCGTCGGTGGCGAAGACCTGGAAGGTCAGCTCCTTGTCGGAGGAGTTCAGGATCGTCGCACTGTCGCTGACGGTGGTCCCCGCGGCGCCCTGGTGGAAGAAGTAGGCGCGGTCGGTCATCGCCGCACCGGCCGCGGGCGTGGGGAAGACGCCCCAGGTGCCGTTGTCCGCGGCCGTCGCGGTCGCCCCGGGGAGCAGCAGCGCGCACAGGCCGGTGAGCAGGAGGGGCAGCCAGGGGCTGCGGGGGGTGCGGATGCGCATGGGCGGATTTCTCCAGTCACGGCGGAGAGCGGAGAGCGGGAAAGGGGTGGTGCGGCGCCGGAGCACCGCACCACCCCGGGGCCGGGGCCCGGTCAGGCGATCGAGAACGTCACGACCGACTGGTAGGTGTCGGCGAACATGAACGGCGGCAGCTGGAGCATCGCCGCGCCGCCCACGGCGAACTCGCCGCCGGTCAGCTCGTCACCGCCGGCCGCCTGCGAGGCGACCTTCATCGGGGTGTCGGTGATCGCGCCCGGGGCGCCCGCGGTGCAGGTGCTCGGGCTGTCCGGGTTGGTGACGGTGCAGGACGGCTGGATGCCGAGCTGCGCCTTCGCCATCGAGTGGCCGGTCGTCTGGTTCAGGAACGGCGTACGGGTCGCCGTCACGTCCCAGCCGAGGCTGCCGCCGCGGAAGTCCTGGACGGTCGCGGCGTTGAACGCGCCGAACACCGACTGGGACTTTCCGTTGATGGTCACCGCGCCGAAGCTGACGGCCGGCTGGCCGTCCTTCGGGCCGAGGGCCAGCGGCCCGGGCAGTACCTCGACGTCCACCGGGTTCTTCACGCCCGCCTGCTCCTCGACGAACACGAACGGCTTGTACGGGGTCACCGCACCGTCGATCCTGATCGCGTCGGCCTTCTTGGTGACCGTGAGGTTGCAGGTGGCGGCACCGGACGCGTCCGCCGTCCCGGAACCGGTGTCACCGGTCACCGCGCCGCCCAGCAGCGCGGAACAGGCGACCGCTCCGGCCGGGAAGTTGGCGCCGGTGACGGTCACGGCGGTGCCCGCCGGTCCGCTGTTGGGTGTCACCTTCGTCGTGACCGGGTCCTTGGGCAGGGCCTCGACGGCGACCGAACCGACCGAAGCGCTGGGGCGCGGGTCCGGCGTACACGTCGTCGTGTAGATCGTGCCGCCCAGATCGGCGTCCGTGATCACCTGGTCGATGGTGATCTGGAGCGTCGAGCCCTCGGTGCCCTCGGGGACGGTGATGTTCCCGCTGAACGCCGGCGGGTCCGCCTTCTTGCCGGCTTCCTGGTGGCTCGGGACGGCCGGGCTGGTCACCGTCTGGGGGACCCCGCCGACGAGCAGCTTCATCTTGATGGTGTTGACCGTGTCGATGGTGAACATCGGGACGACGGGGGTCTCGCCCGGATCGATCGTGATCGGCACGGACTGACCGGCCTTGGCGGTGTCGGGCACCGTGACCGTGAAGTCCTGGGTGCCGTTGGCGCCCGGCTGGGGGGCGGGGGCGACGCACTTCACGGGAACGGGAGTGGTCTTGGTCGCGGCCTGCGCCGTCCCCGTCAGGGCCACGACGCCGCCCGTCAGGGCGAGGGAAAGGGCGCCCGCCCCGGCCAGAACTCTTCGTCGGAACGTTGTACTCACTGGGTCGCGACTCCTTCGTCAGACGAACCCCTCCCCCCACCCGCTGTGTGGGGGAGGTTGAGCCGGTGCGGAGGCCGTCATTGACGCGTCGCGGTGATGAGAAGTCAATGCATTGCTTTCGCCCGAAGCACCCACACATTGATGTCCCATCAGACCCGGTCTGATGGGACATCGGATACCGACTGGTCGGTGGCGGGTCCGAGCGGCGTCAGCGGCTCGTCGGGGTGTGCAGGAGCAGGTTCGCGGTCCCGGCGGGGAGACCCGTGATCCGGTCCGGGACGGCGTCGGCCAGCAGGGCCCGTCCCACCTGCTCGGGGGTGCGGGCCGTGCCGCCCGCCAGGAGCAGCGCGGCCGCGCCCGCCACGTGCGGGGCGGCCATGGAGGTGCCGGAGGCCCGCGCGAGGGCCGTCGGGGAGCCCTTCCACGCCGAGGTGACGGACACGCCGGGCGCCGAGAGGTCCACGCAGCGGCCGTGGTTGGAGAACGCGGGCCGCCGGTCGGCGGAGTCCGTGGCACCGACGGTGAGGGCCTGGGCCACGCCGGCGGGCGAGCCGGAGCAGGCGTCCTTGCCGGAGTTGCCGGCCGCCACGGTGAAGGTGATCCCGGAGGCCACGGCCCGGACGACCGCCGCGTCCATGGCGCGGCTGCGGCTGCCGCCCATGCTCATGTTGGCGACGGAGGGGCCCTTGGCGGCGTTCCGGGCGGCGTCCTTGAGCAGCCAGTCGAGACCGCGCAGGATCCCCGACAGCTTGCCGTCGCCCTGGCAGTCGGCGACCTTCACGCCCACGAGGGAGACCCCCTTCGCGACCCCGTACGTCGCCCCGCCCACGGTCGCCGCGACGTGCGTGCCGTGTCCGTTGCAGTCGCCGGCGCCGCCGAAGAACACCGCGTTGTAACCGGCCCGGGCACGGCCCCCGAACTCCTGGTGGGCGGTGTTGATCCCGGTGTCGACGACGTACACCGTGACGCCCTCCGCCTTGCCGGCGTACGCGTACGAACCGTCGAGCGGGAGCTCGCGCTGGTCGATCCGGTCGAGGGGCCAGGGGGCGGAGGCCTGGGCGGTGACGGCGGTCGCGGCGCCGGTCGCCGGGAGGCCGGCGGGGGGCCCGGCCGGGGCGCCGCCTGGCGTGTCGGCCGGGGTGTCGGCTGGCGTGTCGGCGGGGGTGTCGGTGGGGGTGTCGGTGATGCGGAAGTCCGCGTCCGGTTCCACGGAGGCCACCCGGGGGTCGGCGGCGAGGGCGGCCGCGCGGGCGGCCGTCGTACGGACGGCGAAGCCGTTGAGGGCGGTGTCGTAGACGGACCCCACCCGGTCGCCGGCCTCGGCCGCCTCGGCGGCCAGGGCGCGGGTCGGGGCGCGGCGGGTGGCGTCCTTGAGGAGCACCACGTAGGAGGCGGTGGGGGCTTCGGCATCGGAGGCGGCGGGCGGCGGGAGCGCGGCGGCCGCCGCGAGGAGGGCGGCGGCCGGGAGGAGCGCGGTCAGTGCGGTCATGCCTCCGACGCTCCCGCCGGTGGGGGCGCGGCGCGCGGAGGGTGCGCCGAGTGGCCGCACGACACGCCGCCGCAAGGGTCCGGGGGTCGCCCTCGCCGGGCCCGCGGCCGGCCCTCGCGGGCCCGGGGCGGGGCGGGTCGGGGCGGGGCGGGTCGGCTCGGGGCGGGAGGGGTCCGGTTGGGTCAGGAAGGGTCGGTCGGGGCGGTATGGGCCGGGTCGGGCGGGGTGTCAGCCCTGCTGGGCGAGGGGCCAGCCGCGCATGGTGAAGGTGCCCTCGTCCTCGGAGCCGGCCGCGGCGTAGGTGGCCAGCGCGGGCTCGTTGTCCGTGTCGACCCCCACCCACATGCCGTAGCAGCCGCGCCTCCTGGCTTCCGCCGCGAGGGCCTCGGTGAGGGCGCGGCCGATGCCGCGCCGCCGGTAGCCCTCGTCGACGGAGAGCTCGTACAGGCACATCTCGGTGCCCTTGTCCGGGTGGGTCATCTCGACGCCGGACACCATGCCGGCGGGCACCCCGTCCACGTACGCGATCAGCATCAGGTGCCCGGGGGAGCGCAGGAAGTCCTCGGACCACTCCTCGCGGGCGGGCCCGTCGAAGAGCCCCTCGGCGGCTCGCAGTTCGGCGGCGGTGGTGGCGGGGCGGATGTCCATGCCGGTCACGATACGGGCGGGGACCCGTGTGACCCTGCGGACATGACGGACACGGGCGGGGAGTTCGGGGCGGCCCGGCGGGTGCGTCAGGGAGTGCGGACGGCCAGGGCTGCCGCGTACGCGGGCGGGGCCGGGAGGTCGCGGAGGGACCAGCCCGGGACGGGGGCGGGGGTGAGCGCGGTGCCCACGTACGGTTCGGCCAGTCCGAGGGCGAGGCCCGTACCGGTGGCCTTGAGGTAGGCCTCCTTGCGGGACCACAGCCGGGCCAGCGCCACCTGCCGGTCCGCCGCCGGGAGCGCCGTCAGTTCGGCCGTCTCCGCCGGATGCACGGTGCCCATCACGTCACCGACCGCGCCGGCGCTCGGCAGACCCTCCACATCGACGCCGACCGGCACGCCGGCGAAGGCGAGGTAGGCCATGTCCGCGCTGTGCGACAGCGAGAAGTGCACCGCGCCCCCCGCCACGGCGGGCCGGCCGTGCGGCCCCCCGCAGCACGGGCAGTCCTCACGGACCAGCGTGACCTTCTCGGGCGCCAGGCCCAGGTAGCCGCCGAGCAGCACCCGCAGCCCGATGTGGGAGGCGAGGTAGCTGCGCCGGTCGTGCGGCCGCAGCAGCCGGGCCAGCCGGTCCCGTTCGGCCGCGTCCAGCAGCGCGGCGGCCTCGTCGGTCCGGTGGCCGCCGATCACCGCACGCGTGGTGTCCAGGGACCACACGACGGCGTCCGGCCCCGCGGGCAGCGTGCCGGTCCGCGGTATGCCGTCGCCGAGCTGGTTCACGTACTCGGTCATCTGAGCAGGGTAGACGAGGAGATCGCCGATCGGCGGCCCGGTTACCCTCGTCCCGGTTTCACCGTGACCGACTCCAGGGGGACACACCGTGCGCAGTGCCGTCGTGACGCCGGAAGGCGACCGGATCCGTTGGGCCGAACTGCCCGGGGAGGAGCCGGTCCGCGTCTTCGTGCACGGACTGGGCGCCACCTCGCCCGCCTACTTCGCCGCCACCGCCGCCCATCCGCTGCTCGCGGGCCGGCGGTCGCTGCTGGTCGACCTCCTGGGGCACGGGCACAGCGACCGGCCCGAGACGTTCTCCTACTCGCTGGAGGCCCACGCCGACGCGCTGGCGGAGGCACTCACCGAAGCCCGCGCCGGCAAGGCCGAGGTGATCGCGCACAGCATGGGCGGATCGGTGGCCATCGTGCTGGCCGCCCGTCATCCCCACCTGGTCTCCCGCCTCGTCCTGGTCGACGCCAACCTGGACCCGCTGCCCCGGGTGCCGGGCGCCGCGGGAAGCAGCGGCATCGCCTCCTACACGGAGGAGGAGTTCCTGTCCGGAGGCTGGGCCGAGGTGCGCGACCGGGCCGGTGCCCACTGGTGGTCGACCATGCGGCTGGCGGGCCGGACCGCCCTGCACCGCAGCGCCGTACACCTCGTGACCGGCACGACCCCCACCATGCGTGAGCTGCTGCTGGAGCTGAAGGTCCCGCGCGGTTTCCTCCACCCGGAGGCGGACGGCTCCCCCGCCGGGACGGAGGCCCTGGAGGCCGCGGGAGTCACGGTCACGGCCGTACCGGACTGCGGGCACAACATCATGCTGGACAACCCCGACGGCTTCGCCCACGCCACGGCCGCCGTCCTGCGGGGCGACACCGCCTGAGGCTTCCCGGCTACCGCCGCACGGCGGGCGTGGCGTTGACGCCGCCGGCGGCGCCCTCGGTCCGTATGCCCGGGGACGGGGTGCCGTCGGTCCAGGCGTAGACCCGCTTGCCGCGCACGGCCACCTGGTACTGGTGACGGCCCCGGCATTCGGGCCGCTCCTCCGCCCTGGTGTCACCCGGCCACCACCGGGCGTCCAGCCGGGGCCCACCCGCCGGCTTCGCGCCGCCGGCGGTGCACTGGGGTCCGTCGAGCGGGGTCCGGCCGAGGGTGAACCGGATCAGGCGGGCCTCCCCGGTCGTACGGGCCCGTATGCGTATGTCCTTGGCGTCCGCCGGTATCCAGGCGGGCAGGGCGAACGCGCGGTCGCCGCCCGCGGGCGCGTCGGCGGCGGTGGCGAAGCGTCGGCCCTTCTCGTGGAAGACCTGGTCGTCGAGGGCGTTGGTGAGCGGGTTGGGCGGCAGGTTCGGCAGGGCGAAGGCGGCCGTGGCCAGGACTCCCACGGCAGCGACGGCGATCACGAGCGGGCGGCGGTTCATACCCACCAGTGTTCGGGTCGGAGGCGTTTCGCGCGTCCCTCCACGGTACGAACTCCGGCTCTGCCGCAAGTCGTACACGCGGTCATACCCAAGAGGGGCGCGCCGAGCCCCACCAGTACCCGAGTCCCACCCGGCCCGCCGGCCCCGCTGGTCGAACGGCCCGCCGGTCCCCGCAGATCAGCCGTGCCCCTCCCCGGTTCCCCGGTTCCCCGGTTCCCCGCGACCCCGGCCCGTCGTTCCGCGTTACAGGGCCGTACCCCGCTGCCCGTCCGGAGGACCGCCGTGCGTCGTCATCGCCCCACCGCCCGTCTCGCGTGCGCGCTGGCCGCTTGCCTGCTGGCCGCGGGAGCCCCCGCCCGGGCCGCCACCGTCCCGGCGGACAAACCGCTGGTCCTGGACAACTGGACGCGGACCAGCGCGGCGAGCCAGGACGCCTGGGTCACCGCGCGCGCCCACCGGTCGGCCTGGGAGGCGTACGGCTTCGACTGGTCGACGGACCAGTGCACGAGCTCCCCCGACAACCCGTTCGGCTTCCCCTTCGCGACGGCGTGCGCCCGCCACGACTTCGGCTATCGCAACCACAAGGCGGCGGGCAGCTTCCCCACGGTGAAGCGCCGGCTCGACGACGCCTTCCACGCGGACATGAAGCGGGTCTGCGCCCCCTACGCGTCCGCGCGGAAGGCCTCCTGCGAAGGCACGGCCTGGACCTACTACCAGGCGGTCAGGGCCTTCGGGGTCCCCGAGGCGAGGTAGCGGACCCCGAGTCCCGCAGGCGCCGGCCGCATCCCGCCGCGTCTTCAGGCCGCCAGGCCGTTGTCCCACACCCAGGCCGCGATCCCGACCCGGTTGCGCACGTCCAGCTTGCGCTGGATGTTGGCGATGTGGGTCTTGGCGGTGCCGGCGGAGATGAAGAGTTCGGTGCCGATCTCCGCGTTCGTCAGGCCCTTCGCCACCAGGCGCGCGATCTCCGTCTCGCGGTCCGTCAACGGCACCGTCACGGAAGCCGGGTCGGGCCCCGCCGGACCGCGCAGGTGCTTCAGCAGCCGGACGGTGACCGAGGGGCTGATCATGGCCTCACCCGCAACGGCGGCGCGTACCGCCTCGACGAGCAGGGCCGGGCCCGAACGCTTCAGCAGGAAGCCGCAGGCCCCGTTGCGGAGCGCGGTGTGCACGTACTCGTCGAGGTCGAAGGTGGTCACCACGACCACCCGCAGCGGATCGGCGACCTCGGGCCCGGCGAGTCTGCGGGTGACTTCCAGACCGTCCAGGCGCGGCATGCGGATGTCGGCGAGCACGACGTCCGGCCTCAGCCTCGCGGCGAGTTCGAGGGCCTTCACACCGTCCGGGGCTTCGCCGACGACCTCCATGTCCGGCTGGGAATCCAGGATCAGGCGGAATCCCGCGCGAACGGATTCCTGGTCGTCGGCGAGAAGTATGCGGATGGTCACGATCGGTACCGTATCCGCTGACACGGCCACGCCGGTCTGACACCCGAGGCCGTCGAACTCCGCCCGGCCGTCCGGGAAAACGCCCCCGGGCCGCCCGGCCCCCGGCGACCGCACGGAAGCAACGCCCCTGCCCCGAAGGGCCGGTGGCGCAGATCATCCGCCCCGCCCCGAGGCGCCGTACCGGGCCCTGGGGGGGCGACGCCCACCCCAACCTGATGATCGTCTTCATCGGCGGGCTGCGACGCGCATCAGCGGATGCGGTCGGATCCGGAATCCCGAGTGCCCCGGCCCCGCCGCCCACAACGGCCTCTGACCCCACCCGCCAACAAAAGGGCGGCCCCGGGGACAAGCCGGGACCGCCCACATCCAGCCCGGAGAAAGCGGACTGGAGACCCCAATCATGACCCACACCACTGACTACCCGCGAGGCTCCCGCCGCGCGGCTTCACCGCCGAACCTTCAGACCGCACTCTGGCTCGCCGGAATCGGGCTGCCCGTCCTGCCCCTACGCGAGGGCAAGTTCCCCTTCGGGAACCGCCGAGCCTGCACCAACTCGGCGTGCGGAGACCGGCCCCACATGAAGGCTGCTCGCCTGGACTTACGCGCGGTCGCGGGCGGCGCCGGCGGCTGCACGCCTTCTTCGCCACGATGTACTCCGCCGGAGCTCGGCCGGAGGAGATCGCGGCGCTCAAGGTCGCGGCGCTCAAGGTCGCGGACGTACGGCTGCCTGGTGCGGACGTGGCCGAGTGGGCGGGCAACAGCGTTCCCGTGCTCCTGGCCACGTACGCACGAGGCAGCAACGGGCAGATGGACGAGCTCAAGCAGCGGATCGAAAGCGCGGGGGAGCTGCCGGGTCCGGCTGTGCCAGGGGCTTGATTTTTCACCGCGTATTCTCCGCAGCGCCCCGCAGGAACTCGGTGTCAGCCGGACACCGCCGGACCCTCTCGGTCCGCCGAGAGGGTGAATCCTGAGATCGCCCCGCCGCCGGAAAACATCCCTGACCAGCAGAAAGACCCTCCCGCAGGAGGGTCTTCAGGTGAGTGCCCCCGGCAGGACTCGAACCTGCGGCCAAGTGCTTAGAAGGCACCTGCTCTATCCACTGAGCTACGGGGGCCGGTAGGTGGCCGTGGTGGCCTGGAGCCCCGTGGTGGGGGTGGGACTGCGGGCCGTGCCGGGTCAAGGATAGGGCTCCGGTTGCCTTGTCCCGGTTGCTTCACTCGCGTGCCACGATGTGGAGGTTCGGTGAAGCGGTCCCGATACTCGCAGGCAGGCGCGATTCTCGCATCGCTTTTGCGCCGCGTCGGCCTGGGTGTTGTGCACTCGTTATGCCTGCGTCCCACTCGTCCGCGGTGTCCATGATGTCCCGCTGGAGTCGCGGTCGGCGCGCAGAGGGCGTATAAGCTTCAAAAATGGTCCTAAATTGGGCATTCTTCGCATGTGGTGACCTTGGATGTACGGCCTCAGCTGCTCGATGCCCTGTCCGCCCTGCGCGACCGGGTCGCGTCCGTGCGTCTGCCGCTGCCCCTGCCCGGCGCCCCGCGCGCCCGCCAGACCAGAGCCGAGCTGCTCGCGCAGCTCGACGACTACCTCGTCCCCCGGCTGAAGGCGCCCGAGGCGCCCATGCTCGCCGTCATCGGCGGGTCGACCGGGGCCGGCAAGTCCACCCTCGTCAACTCCCTCGTCGGCCGGCAGGTCAGCGAAGCCGGCGTACTGCGCCCCACGACGCGCACACCCGTGCTCGTCTGCCATCCGGATGATCATCACTGGTTCGCCGGGATGCGGATCCTCCCCGACCTCATGCGCGTGTGGGCGCCGGAGGAGGACGACGACCTCGCCCCGCCCCCGAAGCGCAACGCCCTCCGCGCCCCGAACCGCCGCGTCTCCGCCCGCGAGCTGCGGATCGAGACCGTCACCACCCTCCCGCGCGGACTCGCCATCCTCGACGCCCCCGACATCGACTCCCTCGTCGTCGAGAACCGGACCCTCGCCGCCGAGCTCATCTGCGCCGCCGACGTCTGGGTCATGGTCACCACCGCCTCGCGGTACGCCGACGCCGTGCCCTGGCACCTCCTGCGCACCGCCAAGCAGTACAAGGCCACCCTCGTCACCGTCCTCGACCGGGTCCCGCACCAGGTCCTCGCCGAGGTCTCGCGCCAGTACGGGGCACTGCTCACCCGGGCCGGGCTGGGCGACGTACCGCGGTTCACGGTGCCCGAACTGCCCGAGTCGGCCGGCGGGGGCGGGCTGCTGCCGGCCAGCGCCGTAGCGCCGCTCCTCGCGTGGCTCAGCCACCACGCCCAGGACCCGGCCGCCCGCCAGTACGCCGTCGGACGCACCGCGCTGGGCGCGCTCGACTCCCTCGGGCGGCGGATGCCGGAGCTCGCCTCGGCCGTCGCCGCCCAGCACGCCGCCGCCGTACGGCTGACATCGGCCGTCGAAGACGCGTACAAGCGGGAGGGCAAGCGGGTCCGCACCCGCCTCGACCGGGGCGCCGTCCTCGCCGGGGACGCCCTCACCCGGTGGCGCGGCTACCCCCTCGACACCAGCGCCGACGAACTGCTGGACTCCCTCGCCGAATCCCTCGCCGCACTGCTCCAGTGCGCCGTCGCCGCCGCCGACGAGCGGATCGCCGAAGCCTGGCGGCGCGAACCGGCCGCCGGCGCGGTGTCCCTGCCCGCCCCCGACCGGGAGGCGGCGGAACGTATCGGCATGGCCGTACGGCGCTGGCGCCGCGTGCTGGAGGAACTCGCCGAGGAAGAGGTCGCCCGGCTCGACCGGCAGCCCTCGCCCGACCCCGACGGCGTCGCGGCCCTCCTCGTCGCCGCCCTCCTCGGCGGCAAGCGGGCCCGCCCGGCGGGGGAGAAGCTCGCCGAACGGATCGGCGTACAGGCCGCCGTCCGGCTGCGCGACCGCGGCGGCGAACTGGTCGGCGACCACCTCGACGAGGTGCTGCGCGCCGAACGCGACCGCCGCCTCGCCCCCATCGAAGCGCTCGAAGTGACCCCGGAACCCCAGGCCGAGCTGATCGCCGCGCTGTCCGTACTGCAGAAGGAGAGGTGACGCGGTGACCGCCCTGACCGACCGCGACCGCACCGACGACCGCTGGGACGACGGACTCATCGCACGCTCGCGCCCCCGGCCCGCCGGCCGCAGGGGCCTCGGCGCCCTGGGCGACGGCGACCTGTGCGGCGAAGGCCTCTGCGACGAGGGCCTGTGCGACGGCGAGCACGACGAGGAGCTCGACGAGGAACGGGAAGCGGGCGACGAAGCCCTCGTACGGGCCGTGTCCGGGGCCGGCAGCGACGGCGGCAAGGTCACCGCCCCGCCGCTCAGCCCCGAGGCCCAGGCCCTGCGGACGCGCCTCGACGCCCTGCGCCAGCTCGTCGGACTGTCCCGGACCCGGCTCGACGGCAAGACCCTCGCCGAAGCCGGCCGGGTCCTCGACGAAGCCGCGGCGCGCCGCGGACTGTCCCCGCAGCACACCGTCGTAGCCATCGCGGGAGCCACCGGAAGCGGCAAGTCCACGCTCTTCAATTCACTCGCCGGAGTGCAGATCTCCGAGACCGGACTGCGCCGCCCGACCACGGCCGCGCCCATCGCGTGCAGCTGGTCGGACGGAGCCGCCGGGCTCCTCGACCGGCTGGAGATCCCCGGACGGCTGCGCCGCCGTCCCCGCGAGACCTCGGAGGCCGAGGCGCTGCGCGGGATGGTCCTCGTCGACCTGCCCGACCTGGACTCGGCGCTCGGCGTGCACCGCGACCACGTGGACCGGGTGCTGGCGCTGGTCGACGCGGTCGTGTGGGTGGTGGACCCGGAGAAGTACGCCGACGCCGTCCTGCACGAGCGGTACCTGAGACCGCTGGCCGGGCACGCCGAGGTGACCTTCGTCGTCCTCAACCAGGTGGACCGGCTCCCCGGCGAATCCGCCGACCTCGTCCTCGACGACCTGCGCAGGCTCCTCGACGACGACGGGATCGCGCTCGGCGAGCACGGCGAACCCGGAGCCACCGTCCTCGGACTGTCCGCCCTCACGGGCGAAGGCGTCGGGGAACTGCGCGAACTCCTCGGCACGTTCACCCAGGAGAAGGGCGCCGCGACCCGCCGGATCTCCGCCGATGTCGACCGGGCCGCGACGCGCCTGCGCCCGCTGTACGTCGCCGACGGGCACGCCGGGCCCGAGATCGGGGAGGCGGCGCGCGCCGAGTTCGAGGACCGGCTCGCGGAAGCGGTCGGCGCGTACGCCGCCGGCCTCGCCGCCGAACGGGCCTGGCGGCGCAACGCCGGCAAGGCCTGCGGGACGCCCTGGCTGCGGCTGTGGCGGTGGTACGAGAACCGGCGCGCCCCGCGTTCCCTGGCCGGGCTGGCCGCCCTGGCGGCGATCGGGCGCTCCACCGCGCCCACCGCGCAGGCACCTGCCGAGGAGGAGGTGACCGCCCGGCAGCGGGTGGAGCAGGCCGTACGGACGGTCGCGGACGAGGCGGTCATCGGGCTGCCCGACCCCTGGGCACAGGCCGTACGGGAAACCGCCGTGCGCGGCGGCGAACAGCTGCCCGAGGCGCTGGACGAGCTGGCCGTCACCCTGGGCGCGGCGGTCGCCGTGCCCGGCGCCAAACCGCCGCGGCCCACCTGGTGGCCCGCCGCCGTCCTGGCGCAGGCGGCCATGACGCTGGTTCAGATCTTCGGCGGGCTCTGGCTCGTGGGACAGATCGTGGGCGTCCTGGAGCCGCGGCTCCTGACCCCGGTGCTGTTCATGGTGGCCGGCATCATCGGCGGACCGCTCGTGGAGTGGGCCTGCTCCATCGCGGCTCGCGGCCCGGCCCGGCGCTACGGGCAGGACGCGGAACGCCGGCTGCGGCAGGCCGCCGCGGGCTGCGGGCGGGCCCGCGTGCTCGAACCGGTGGCGGCCGAGCTGCTGCGCTACCGGGAGGTGCGGGAGCAGTACGCGACCGTCGCCGCAGGGGGGAGCAAGTTGTCCACAACCCGCCAGTAGTCCACAGGGCGGAGCGGGATCCGGGGGGCCGGGCCCAGCATGGTCGTACCTCGTGCGGCTGGTCCGCAGGGGCACTCCGCGCGGACGGTCCGCGCGGGTACGGCACCGTGGGGAGGGCGACCGGGATGAACGACACCCTGGTGACGCTGGTCGGGTACGTGGCGACGCAGATCGACTTCAAGGAGACGCCGACCGGCCAGTCGGCGAGGTTCCGCTTCGCCGTGACGCCGAGGTACTTCGACCGGCGTACGGACACCTGGACGGACTCGGCCACCAGCTTCTACACCGTGTGGGCGCGGCGGGTCCTGGCACTGAACCTGGCCAGTTCCGTGTCCGTCGGGGAACCGCTCGTGGTGCACGGGAGGCTCCGGGTCCGGGAGGACCCGCCCGACGGCGAGGGCGTCCGCTGGTTCTCCGCCGACATCGACGCGATCGCCATCGGACACGACCTCAACCGCGGGACCGCGGCCTTCCGCAGGGTCGTCAAGACGGACACCCCACTGATGGGCCCTCAGAAGGCGGCGGTGGTCTGAGTGTTCGAGACGGCTAGGATTCCCCGGTACTCACGGGCACCTGGGCTTTTGGCCCGAAGGGGAAGACTGTGTCGATTGCTGTTCCCGCGTCCTCCGCATCCTCCGAATCCTTCACGTACCGCGTTTCCTCCGCCTCCACGGGCAGACCGGCGTCCGCGCCCTCGCCCGAACCCGCGTCCTCAACCGCGTCCGCGCGGGTGGCTCCGGCCGCCGCCGGACCGTCCTCCGGAGCCGCCGCCGCGGTTCCGCTTCCCAGCCCGGCCGCTGTTCCCGGCCCGGCCGCTGTTCCCGCGGCCGGCGCCCCCGCTGAGCCGGTCCTGGCTCCGACTCCGGCTCCGGTTGTGGCTCCGGTGGCTCCGGGGTCCGGGGGGCGCGGCTCCGTACGCAGACCCCTCGCGGTGGCCCTCCTGGCGGCAGCCGCCCTCTCCGCCGCGCCGGGGGCCCGGGCCTCGGCGGATTCCGGTCCGGCCGCAGGCCGGGCGTCCGAGGGAGCCAGCGCCGTCCTCGACGGGCTCAAGACGTACGGGCAGGCCGTCCTGCGCTCCGGGGACGGCTCGGTCCGGGAGATCCCGGCCGGGCTCCATGAGATGCGGGTCGACGGCGGCGGCATGCTCCAGACGTACGGAGTGGGCGTCGCGGGATACGCGCAGCCCCAGGCCCGCTTCACCGAGACCGGCTGGGGCGGCAGCCCCCTCGCCGGGAACGCCGAGGCCGGACGCATCCGCTGGGTGCTGGAGCACTCCTACCCGCAGCTCAACGACCTGGCCGGGCTCGCGAAGGCCGCCGGAGCCGGTGCGCTGACCGCGGAGAGCGCCGCCGCCGGCACCCAGGTGGCGATCTGGAGGCTCGCCGACGGGGCGCAGGTGGAGGCCGCGGACCCGGCGGCGGAACAGCTCGCCGACTACCTCCAGCGGGAGGCGGGCCGGCTGCCGGAGCCGCCGGCCTCGCTGGGGCTCGACCCCGGCCGGGTGACCGGACCCGTCGCCGGGCCGGTCGGCAGCCGCATCGGCCCGGTCACGGTCCGGACCCGCGCCCAGAGCGTGACCGTCACCCCCGACGCGGCCGCGGCCGCCATGGGCGTAAGGGTCGTGGACGCCGAGGGGAAACCCCTCGACACCGCGGCCGACGGCAGCCGGCTGTACTTCGAGGTGCCTGCGGGCACCCCCGACGGCACGGCCTCCGTCATCGTGCAGGGCTCCACGAAGGTGCCCGTCGGGCGGGTCTTCACCAGCGGGATCCCGGCCGAGGCACAGATCGTGGCCGGCTCCAGCGAGTCCGCGGCCTCGGCCGGGGCCACCGCGGTGTGGCCCGAGCCGGCACAGGCCCCGACGGGCACGGTGGGCACGCTGGCCGGAGCCACCGAGCTCGCCGTCGCCGGGGAGCCGGACCCGGCGACCTCCGAATCCCCGGAGGAGGAACGGCTGGCCTCCAGCGGCAGCTCGGCCGCGACGCCGGTCATCGCCTCCCTGGCCGTGGGCCTGGTGGTCCTGGGCGGCCTGGTCGTCCTCCTGCTCCGCAAGCGCCCCTACGAGGACGAACACCCGGAGGAGAACGAGGCGTAACCGACACCCCACCTCCGCCGGGGCGGGCGATATTCCGCCAGAGCCCGACCCACTGCGGGGGCTGTGCCCTCGGGCCTCGGGCCCGGCCTCGGCTTCGGGCCTCGGCCTCGGGCGCGTCCCCGCTCCGGCCCTGGGGCGGGCCGGGGGGCGAGGAGCCCTGCGCGGAACCCGCCCCCCCGCCGGGGCCCGGCCCGGCTCCGGCCTCGGGCCTGGACGCGGCCTCGGGCCTAGGAGTTGTCGTCAAAGTGTCACGCCCACATCAGGAGCGACGCGAGGGTGACGGCTGCTTGGTAGGACTGGGCGGTCTTGTCGTACCTGGTC
>NZ_JBWKGY010000011.1:7701-280355 GCF_056433525.1 Streptomyces sp. NPDC044704 | reverse complement strand
GTTTTGGGCGCCCCGGCCCCCCGCGCACGGGGGCCCCCCCCCCCCCCCCCAAAACCCCCCCCCCCCCCCCCCCCCCCCCCCCCCCGCCCCCGGCCCCGACCCACCCGCAGCCCCCGGCCCCGACCCACCCGCAGCCCCCGGCCCCGACCCACCCGCAGCCCCCGGCCCCGACCCACCCGCAGCCCCCGGCCAGGGGGAGTGCCCCGCAGCAGCTGCCCCGTGACCTCCGACCGGCCAGGTCAGAGGCCCAGGCGGGTAGTCGTCAGGGTCGCCACTGCTTCCTTCGGGCCGTCCAGTTCCACCGCGGCAGCGGCCTGGCGGCCGAAGCAGAACAGCGTCAGTTCCCCCGGTTCCCCGGTGACCGTCACCACCGGGGTGCCCTTGTGGGCGACCGTGGTCTGGCCGTTCGGCCGCCGCAGGACGAGGCCCACCGGCGAGCGGCGCCCCGTGAGGCGGGCCAGCCGGTCCAGGCGGGACCACAGGACGTCCGAGAACACCGGGTCCAGCTCCCGCGGCGACCAGTCCGGCTGGGCCCGCCGCACGTCCTCGGCGTGGACGTAGAACTCCACCGCGTTCGCCGCCTCGTCGATCTGCTTCAGCGCGTACAGCGACATCTTCGGCGGCCCGGTCCGGATCAGCTGAAGCAGCTCCTCGTACGGCTTGGCGGTGTACTCCTCCATGGCCTTGTCCAGCCGCGCCTTGAGCACGTTCAGCAGCAGACCCCCCGCCGCGTCCGGCCGCCGCTCCCGCACCACCACGTGCGCGGCCAGTTCCCGCGCCCGCCAGCCTTCGCACAGCGTCGGCGCCTCCGGGCCCGCCGCTTCCAACAGGTCGGCCAGCAGCAGTCGTTCACGCTTCGCATGGGTAGACATGGCGGCAAGCCTACGGCCGGAAGCAGCCCCCCGCCCGCCCATCACGTGGACAGTGATCCATCGCGGCCCCGGTGACCCGGCACAATGTCCCACATGAGTACGTCCTCCCTCGACCCCGCCATCGCCGCGCGCCTCAAGCGCTCCGCGGACGGCCTGGTACCGGCCATCGCCCAGCAGTACGACACCGGTGAGGTGCTCATGCTCGGCTGGATGGACGACGAGGCCCTGCACCGCACCCTGACCACGGGCCGCTGCACCTACTGGTCCCGCAGCCGCGGCGAGTACTGGGTCAAGGGGGATACTTCCGGCCACTTCCAGCACGTGAAGTCCGTCGCCCTGGACTGCGACGCGGACACCGTGCTCGTCAAGGTCGACCAGGTAGGGGCCGCCTGCCACACCGGCGCCCGCACGTGCTTCGACGCCGATGTCCTGCTCGCCGACGCCGAATAGGTAGGTTCCCACGCCATGGATCTCGAGACGTTCCGCAAACTCGCGGTGGACCGCCGCGTCATCCCCGTCAGCCGCAAGCTGCTCGCCGACGGGGACACCCCGGTGGGGCTCTACCGCAAGCTGGCCGGGGAGCGCCCCGGGACGTTCCTGCTGGAGTCCGCCGAGAACGGCCGCTCCTGGTCCCGGTACTCCTTCATCGGCGTGCGCAGCGACTCCACCCTGACCGTCCGGGACGGGCAGGCGCACTGGATCGGCACCCCGCCCGTCGGCGTCCCCACGGACGGCGACCCCCTCGACGCGCTGCGCGCCACCGTCGAGGCCCTGCACACCCCCCGCGACCTCGCGGGCGGCACGCCCCCCTTCACGGGAGGGATGGTCGGCTACCTCGGCTACGACATCGTGCGCCGCCTGGAGCGCATCGGGGAGCACACCCGCGACGACCTGGAGCTGCCCGAGCTCACCATGCTGCTGACCTCCGACCTGGCGGTCCTGGACCACTGGGACGGGACGGTCCAGCTGATCGCCAACGCGATCAACCACAACGACCTGGACACGGGCGTGGACGAGGCGTACGCGGACGCCGTGGCCCGCCTCGACGCCATGGAGGCGGACCTCGCGCGGCCCGCCCCGTACGTCCCGACCCCGCTGCCGGCCTCCGAGCTGCCCGAGTTCTCCGCCCTGTGGGGCGGCGAGCAGTACCAGGCGGCCGTCGAGGACGTCAAGGAGCGGATCCGGGCCGGCGAGGCCTTCCAGGTGGTGCCCTCGCAGCGGTTCGAGACCCCCTGCGAGGCGTCCGCGCTGGACGTGTACCGGGTGCTGCGGGCCACGAACCCGTCGCCGTACATGTACCTCTTCCGCTTCGAGAACGGCTTCGACGTGGTCGGGTCCAGCCCCGAGGCGCTGGTCAAGGTCGAGGACGGGCGGGCGATGGTCCACCCGATCGCCGGCACCCGCCACCGCGGCGCGACCCCGCAGGAGGACAACGACCTCGCCGAGGAGCTGCTGGCCGACCCCAAGGAGCGCGCCGAGCACCTGATGCTCGTCGACCTGGGGCGCAACGACCTGGGCCGGGTGTGCGAGCCGGGCTCCGTCGAGGTCGTCGACTTCATGAGCATCGAGCGGTACTCGCACGTCATGCACATCGTGTCCACGGTCACCGGGCGGGTCGCCGAGGGCCGGACGGCCTTCGACGTGCTCACCGCCTGCTTCCCGGCCGGCACCCTCTCGGGCGCGCCCAAGCCGCGCGCGATGCAGATCATCGAGGAGCTGGAGCCCTCCCGCCGCGGCCTGTACGGCGGCTGCGTCGGCTACCTGGACTTCGCCGGGGACTCCGACACGGCCATCGCCATCCGTACCGCGCTGCTGCGCGACGGGACGGCGTACGTGCAGGCCGGCGCGGGTGTCGTCGCGGATTCGGTGCCCGAGCTGGAGGACAACGAGTGCCGCAACAAGGCGGCGGCCGTGCTCCGCGCGGTGGGAGCGGCGAACCGCCTCCACCGGGCCTGAGGCCGTAGGGGATAGTGGGGTACGTGAGTGCCGTACCCCACCCCCGGAACGAAGCCGAGGCCCCCGAGAGCTCCGCAGGCCGCCGCAGTGTGGCCGTCGCCCTGCTGCTCGGCGCGCTCGGTGCCACCGTCGTCCTGCTCGCCTCCGGCCGCGTCTGGGCGCGGGGCAGTGCCGCCGTCGGCGGTGGCCTGCTCCCGCTGAGCGCGGACGGGCGGGCCGTGACCGGCCTGCCGGCGGCGCTGGCCATCGTCGGCCTCGCGGCCCTGGTCGCGGTGTTCGCCGTGCGCGGCCGGAGCCGGCTGCTGGTGTCCGGGCTGCTCGCGCTGAGCGGCCTCGGCGCCGCGCTGTCCGCGCTGGCCGCCGCCGACGACCGCCGCACGCTGGACGACCGGGCCGCCACCGCGACGGCGGACACGGCCGCGCGGGTGGCGGAGGTGACCCATACGGCGTGGCCGTACATCACGGCCGGCGGAGCGGTGCTGATCCTCCTCGCGGGGCTGCTCGCGCTGCGCTTCGGCCGGAGCTGGCCCGCCATGGGGGGCCGCTACGAGCGGGACGGCAGCCCGCGCCCGCGCAAACCGGCGGTGGTGGACCCGGACCGGCCGGAGGACTTGTGGAAGGCTCTGGACCGCGGCGAGGACCCGACCCGCTGAAGGATCACCCCGTCCCGTGCGGGACAATGACAGCGAGCGTGCGGCACAGCACGTGAGACAGAGCAACGAGGAGCAACTCATGGCGGGCACGAGCCACGGACACACCCCGGCCGCCTGGACCGGTGTCATCATCGCCTTCATCGGTTTCTGCGTCTCCGGCGCCTTCATGGTGCTGGCGAACCCGCTCGGGTTCTGGGCGGGCCTCGTCGTCGTCGCGCTCGGCGGCGTCGTCGGTCTCGCGATGCGGGCCGCGGGCATGGGCGCGCCGAAGGCCACCCACCGCGACCTCGCCGAGGTCATCGCCGCGAACCGGGTTCCCGCCAAGGTCTGAGCGCGGACCGTGGTCCGGCAGGGCCCGCAGACGCGGAAGGCGCGGCCCGTCGGGCTGCGCCTTTTGTCATGAGCGGAGAGAATCTGCGGGTGGACGCCCCTCGCACCCCCTCCGCTCCGCCGCCCCCGGTGCCCGCGGCGCCCCGGCCGCCGGCCGGGCCCGTACCGGCCTCCCGGGCCCGGCGGCTGGCCGCGCCCGTGCTCGCCGTGGCCGGGGCCGCGGCCGCCTTCGCGTACGTGGGCGCCGTGGATCCCAACGAGCCCGGGCACTATCCGGTCTGCCCGCTGTTCCGCCTGACCGGCGTCCTGTGTCCCGGCTGCGGCGGCCTGCGCAGTGCGCACGCCTTCGCCCACGGCGACCTGGTGACCGCCCTCGGGGCGAACGCCCTCGCGGTGGCCGGCTACCTCGTCTTCGCCGCTTTCGCGGCCCTGTGGCTCGTCCGGGCCTTCCGGGGCCGGCCGGCGCCCCGGCTCGCGCTGGGTCCGGTCGCCTGGTGGACGGTCGCCGCGCTGACGACGGCTTTCGCCGTTGTCCGGAATTTCCCGTTCGGCTCCGCTCTGGCGCCCTGAACCCGGGCGGGGCCTAGGCGTGGCCTAGGGGAAGGCCATATTCCGACTGTCCAGTCAATGGGAAACGACGAAGTCCGTGCGGAGGCCGCGGCGACCTGCGGATACCATTTGAGTGTCGACCTTGCAGTGATACCTGTTCCGCAAGGCGGCCGACCGTCATCAACCCGGAAGGGGGCCGCTCGCGTGAGTGTGCTCGACGAGATCATCGAAGGGGTCCGCGAAGACCTTGCCGAACGGCAGGCCCGCGTGAGCCTCGACGAGCTCAAGGAGCGTGCCGCCAAGGCGCCCCAGGCCAAGGACGGTGTCGCCGCGCTGCGTGGCGACAGCGTCAAGGTGATCTGCGAGGTCAAGCGGTCCAGCCCGTCCAAGGGCGCGCTGGCCGCGATCGCAGATCCGGCCGGGCTCGCCGCCGACTACGAGGCGGGCGGTGCGGCGGTCATCTCCGTCCTCACCGAGCAGCGTCGTTTCGGCGGTTCGCTGGCCGACCTGGAGGCCGTCCGCGCCCGCGTGGACATCCCGATCCTGCGCAAGGACTTCATCGTCACGGCCTACCAGCTGTGGGAGGCCCGCGCCTACGGCGCCGACCTCGCGCTGCTGATCGTCGCGGCCCTGGAGCAGGAGGCCCTGGTCTCCCTCATCGAGCGGGCCGAATCCATCGGCCTGACCCCGCTCGTCGAGGTCCACGACGAGGACGAGGTCGAACGCGCGGTGGCCGCGGGCGCCAAGATCATCGGCGTCAACGCGCGCAACCTGAAGGACCTCAAGGTCGACCGCTCCACCTTCGAGCGCGTCGCCCCGGAGATCCCCGACCACATCGTGAAGATCGCCGAGTCCGGCATCCGCGGACCGCACGACCTGATCGCCTACGCCAACGAGGGTGCGGACGCCGTGCTCGTCGGCGAATCCCTGGTCACCGGCCGCGACCCGAAGGCGGCCGTGGCCGACCTCGTCGCCGCCGGCGCCCACCCCGCCCTGCGCCACGGCCGGAGCTGACCCCTCCGTGGCCGCCCCCCGCTCCTGCGTCCGCACCCGGCCCGGCAACGGCCCGGCCGGTGTGCCGACGACGCACGCGCCCCTGGCGCGCGGCTGCCGCCCCCGCGGCTGCCGCGCCCCGGCCCGGCGCGTGCACGGCCGGCGGGTGCGCTACGTGATCGGCTCCGAGCCCGGTCAGGTCAACGGCATGCGATGGCGCGGCGGAACCGCGCCCTGACGACGGCCGTTCCCGGCCCGGTACCCCCCGAGGGGTGACCGGCCGGCGGCCGCGCACGGTCCCTCGCCCGCAGCCCCAGGCTCCCGGCGCGGACCGGCCCGTCCGTACGCCCAGAGCCCCCGGCGGGGCGCACGGGCCGTGGACCGGGGGCGCAATACGGTGCTCGCCAGCCAGCCGTCGGTACCGCTTCCGCATCACGTAGGAGTAGTGGCCATGCCCACCAGCTCGTTCTTCATCCCGGACCCCGAGGGTCACGTCCCCAACGCCGAGGGCTACTTCGGCGACTTCGGCGGCAAGTTCATCCCGGAGGCCCTCGTCGCCGCCGTGGACGAGGTCGCCGTCGAGTACGAGAAGGCCAAGAACGACCCGGCCTTCGCGGCCGAGCTCGACGAGCTCATGGTCAACTACACGGGCCGGCCCAGCTCCCTCACCGAGGTGCCCCGCTTCGCCGGGCACGCGGGCGGCGCGCGGATCTTCCTCAAGCGCGAGGACCTGAACCACACCGGCTCGCACAAGATCAACAACGTGCTGGGCCAGGCGCTGCTCACCAAGCGCATGGGCAAGACCCGCGTCATCGCCGAGACCGGAGCCGGCCAGCACGGCGTGGCCACCGCCACCGCCTGCGCCCTCTTCGGCCTCGACTGCACCATCTACATGGGCGAGATCGACACCCAGCGCCAGGCCCTCAACGTGGCCCGCATGCGGATGCTCGGCGCCGAGGTCATCGCCGTGAAGTCCGGCTCCCGGACCCTCAAGGACGCCATCAACGAGGCGTTCCGCGACTGGGTCGCCAACGTGGACGAGACCCACTACCTCTTCGGCACCGTCGCCGGCCCGCACCCCTTCCCCGCGATGGTCCGCGACTTCCACCGCGTCATCGGCGTCGAGGCCCGCCGCCAGATCCTGGAGCGCACCGGCCGGCTCCCCGACGCCGTCGCGGCCTGTGTCGGCGGCGGCTCCAACGCCATCGGCCTCTTCCACGCCTTCATCCCGGACGCCGGCGTCCGCCTGGTCGGCTTCGAGCCCGCCGGACACGGCGTGGACTCGGGCGAGCACGCCGCCACGCTGACCGCGGGCGAACCCGGCATCCTGCACGGCTCCCGCTCCTACGTCCTCCAGGACGAGGAGGGCCAGATCACCGAGCCCTACTCGATCTCCGCCGGTCTGGACTACCCGGGCATCGGCCCCGAGCACTCCTACCTCAAGGACACCGGCCGCGGCGAGTACCGCGCCGTCACCGACGACGCCGCCATGCAGGCCCTGCGCCTGCTCTCCCGCACCGAGGGCATCATCCCGGCCATCGAGTCGGCGCACGCCCTCGCCGGCGCCCTCGACCTGGGCAAGGAGCTGGGCGAGGACGGCCTGATCGTGGTCAACCTGTCCGGCCGCGGCGACAAGGACATGGACACGGCGGCCCGCTACTTCGGGCTGTACGACGGCGAAGGCACCGAGGGGGAGTCGAAGTGAGCAACGGCAACATCGAACTGCTGAGCAGCACCCTCGCGAAGGCCAAGTCCGAGGACCGGGCGGCCCTCGTCGCCTACCTCCCGGCCGGCTTCCCGACCGTCGACGGCGCCATCGAGGCCGTCAAGGCCGTCATCGAGGGCGGCGCCGACGTCGTCGAGATCGGCCTGCCGCACAGCGACCCGGTCCTGGACGGCGCGATCATCCAGACCGCCGACGACATCGCCCTGCGCGGCGGCGTGAAGATCGCCGACGTCATGCGCACCGTCCGCGAGGCCTTCGAGGCGACCGGGGTCCCGATCCTGGTCATGACGTACTGGAACCCCATCGACCGCTACGGCGTCGAGCGGTTCACCGCCGAGCTCGCGGCGGCCGGCGGCGCGGGCTGCATCCTGCCCGACCTGCCGGTCCAGGAGTCCGCGCTGTGGCGCGAGCACGCGCAGAAGCACGGTCTGGCGACCGTCTTCGTCGTGGCCCCCAGCAGCCAGGACGCGCGGCTGGCCACCATCACCGCCGCCGGTTCCGGCTTCGTCTACGCCGCCTCCCTCATGGGCGTCACCGGCACCCGCGAGTCGGTCGGCAACGAGGCCCAGGAGCTGGTGCGCCGCACCCGCGCCACGACCGAGCTCCCCGTCTGCGTCGGCCTGGGCGTCTCGAACGCCGTACAGGCCAAGCAGGTCGCGGGCTTCGCCGACGGGGTCATCGTCGGCTCGGCCTTCGTGAAGCTGCTGCTGGACGCCCCGGACCTGCCGTCCGGCCTGACCGCCGTGCGGGCCCTGGCGGGCGAACTTGCGGAAGGCGTACGCAGGTCCTGACGCCGGGCGGGCCCCATCGGGGGTTCTGTAGCCCGATCGGGTGGAAGTGGGAGCGGGGAGGCACGCGAGTGCCTCCCCGCTTCGTTTGGCCGAACGTGAGCGAGAAGAACGACGGTGCGAACCGCGATGCGACGAAACGATCGGCCCGGGAGCGACTCCAAGTGGAGCGCGAGCGGCAGAAGACCCGGGACAAGCGCCGGCGGACCCTCGTCGTGTCGGCGGCGGTGGTCGGCGTACTCGGCCTGGCGGCCGTCGTCGGCCTGATCGCCGCCAATGCCGGATCCGGCGACAAGTCCGCGAAGGCCGGCCCGGTGGTCGCGCCGTCGGGGGCCACCGGCAAGGACGCGCTCGCCATCCAGACGGGCAAGGGCGAGGCCCCCTCGCAGCTGACCGTCTGGGAGGACTTCCGCTGCCCCGCCTGCAAGTCCTTCGAGACCAACTACAAGGACACCATCCACGAGCTCGAAGCCAAGGGGCTCCTCAAGACCGACTACCACATCGTCACCCTCATCGACGGAAACATGGGCGGCAGCGGTTCGCTGAAGGCCGCGAACGCCGCGGCCTGCGCGCAGGACGCCGGCAAGTTCGCCGAGTACCACGACGTCCTCTTCGCGAACCAGCCCGAGGAGGTCGACGACGCCTACGGCAAGAACGCCAAGCTGCTGGAGCTGGCCGGGAAGGTCGACGGGCTCGACACCCCCGCCTTCCGCAGCTGCGTGGAGGACGGCACGCACAACAGCTGGGTCGGGAAGTCACAGGAGGCCTTCCGGGCCGGGAACTTCCGGGGCACCCCCACCGTGCTGCTCGACGGCAAGGACATCTTCGCCGACCAGGCCGACCCGCTGACCCCGCAGAAGCTCAAGGCGAAGGTCGAGGCGGCGGCGAAGGCCCCCGGCGGCGCGTCCGGGGCCCCGAAGACCTCCGGCAAGGGTTCCCCCTCGGCCTCCGCGTCCCCGTCGGGCTCCGGGAAGACGTCCCCCGCGACCGGGGCGAAGGCGGTGGACGGGGGCACCGCGCGGGACTGAGCGGAGACGGGCCGCGGAGAGGGGCCGCGGCGGGTGACCGCGGGAGGGAAGGCGGCCCGGAGCGGGTGCGGGCCGTGTGTGGTTTTGATGTCAGCTTGCCGGGCGGGTTGCGGTCGGTACCGCCCGGCAGGGTAGCGTCAGGTCTGCCATGACCCTTGCCTATATCCCCAGTCCGTCGACCGGCGTGATCCATCTCGGACCGATCCCGCTCCGCGGCTACGCGTTCTGCATCATCATCGGCGTCTTCGTCGCCGTCTGGCTCGGCAACAAGCGCTGGATCGCGCGCGGCGGAAAGCCGGGCACGGTCGCGGACATCGCCGTGTGGGCGGTGCCCTTCGGCCTTGTCGGCGGTCGCCTCTACCACGTGATCACCGACTACCAGCTGTACTTCGGCGCCGGCCGCAACTGGGTCGACGCCTTCAAGATCTGGGAGGGCGGCCTCGGCATCTGGGGCGCGATCGCGCTCGGTGCGGTCGGTGCCTGGATCGGCTGCCGGCTGCGCGGCATCCCGCTGCCGGCCTGGGCCGACGCCCTGGCCCCCGGCATCGCCCTGGCCCAGGCCTTCGGCCGCTGGGGCAACTGGTTCAACCAGGAGCTGTACGGCCGGGCCACCGACCTGCCGTGGGCGGTGAAGATCACCGAGGGCCCGAACCGGGAGGCCGGAACCTACCACCCGACCTTCCTGTACGAGTCGCTGTGGTGCGTCGGCGTCGCCCTTCTGGTGATCTGGGCCGACCGGCGCTTCAAGCTCGGCCACGGGCGCGCCTTCGCCCTGTACGTCGCCTCGTACTGCGCGGGCCGCGCCTGGATCGAGTACATGCGCGTCGACGAGGCCCACCACATCCTGGGCCTGCGCCTGAACGTGTGGACCGCGATCGTGGTCTTCGTCCTGGCCGTGACCTACTTCGTCCTGTCGGCGAGGCTGCGGCCCGGCCGCGAGGAGGTCGTGGAGCCCCAGGCGGCCGCGGGCGACACCCCGGCCGAGGGCGGGAAGGACGCGCCGAAGGCCGCCGTGGCCGGTGCCAAGGCCGTCAAGGACGCACCGCGCAAGCCGGCCGAGCCCGCCAAGCCGGGCACGCCGGGTGCCGGGGCCCCGAAGCCCGCGGGCGGCGTCAAGACCGACCTCGCCAAGACCGACCTCGCCAAGGGCGGCGAGGACGAGGCCGCGGGGGCGGGCAAGAGCTGAACCGGTTCCTCGGGGGGTTCTTGCCGGGGTCTTCGCCAGGGGTTTCCTCCGGAAGGGGGCGTCGCGGGTCGCGGCGCCCCCTTCCGGCTACCCGGACCGCCGCGACAGGGTCAGCGTCCGGTGCGCTGCCGCCACCACCGCCGGGTCCACGAACCGGCCGTCGGGCAGCGCCAGCGCCCCCGGCATCGCCCGGGCCGCCGACACGATCTCCTCGGCGGCGGTGACCTCCTCGGGCCCCGGCAGGTAGGACCGCTCGATGACCGGGAGCTGGCGCGGATGGATCGCCGCCCGGCCCAGGAAACCCAGCGACCGGCCGCGCACGCAGGACGCGGCCAGCGCCTCCAGGTCCCGGATGTCGGGGAACACCGACTGGGCCGGCGGCGCGAGCCCGGCCGCGCGGGCGGCGACCACCACCCGGGACCGCGGCCAGTCCAGCCCCGCCTCCGCGCTCACCCCCAGGTCGGCCCGCAGGTCCGCCTCACCGAGGGTCAGCCCGTGCAGCGACGGGTGGGCCCGGGCGATCTCGTACGCCCTCTCCACGCCCAGCGCCGACTCCAGCAGCGCGTACAGGGCCACTCCGCCCGTGCGGTCGGCGACGCGGGTGATCTGCTCCGGGGCGTCGATCTTGGGCAGGCGCAGCCCGGCGAGCCCGTGCAGCCGGGCCAGCGCCGTCATGTCGGCGCCCGCCCAGGGCGAGCCCAGCGCGTTGACGCGGACGTGGACGGGCACCGGCGGCCGCTCGGTGAGCAGCTCGGCGGTGGCGGCGCGCGCGTACTCCTTGCGGGAGACCGACACCGAGTCCTCCAGGTCCACGATGACGGCGTCGGCACCGCAGCGCAGCGCCTTCGCGACCACCTCCGGGCGGTCGCCCGGTGCGTAGAGCCAGGTCAGGATCACAGTGCCCCCTCGGTGCGCAGTGCGGCGATCTCGTCCCCGGTCAGGCCGAGTCCGGTGAGGACCTCGTCGGTGTCCGCTCCGTGCGGGCGGCCCGCCCAGCGGATCCCGCCGGGGGTCCCGGAAAGCCGGAAGAGGACGTTCTGCATGCGGATCGGACCGAGTTCGGGATCCTCGACCTCGGTGACCGTGTCGAGGGCCGCGAACTGCGGATCGTCCATGACGTCCCGTACGTCGTAGACCCGGGCGACGGCCGCTTCGGCGTCCTCGAAGGCCGCGACCGCCTCGTCCGCCTTGTGCCGGGCGATCCAGCCGCCGACCGCGTCGTCCAGTACGTCCGCGTGCGCGGCGCGGCCGGAGCCGGTCGCGAACCAGGGCTCGCCGGCCAGCTCGGGCCGCCCGACCAGCCGTACGACGCGCTCGGCGACCGACTGGGCGGAGGCGGACACCGCCAGCCAGCGGCCGTCCGCGCTGCGGTAGGTGTTGCGGGGGGCGTTGTTCGTGGACCGGTTGCCGGTGCGCGGCTGGACGTAGCCGAGCTGGTCGTACCAGAGCGGGTGCGGGCCGAGGACGGCCAGCATCGGCTCGATGATGGCCAGGTCCACGACCTGCCCGTGCCCGGTGCGGTCGCGGCCGGCGAGGGCCGTCATCACCGCGTACGCGGTGGTCAGCGCGGCGATGGAGTCCGCGAGCCCGAAGGGCGGCAGCGTCGGCGGGCCGTCAGGCTCCCCGGTGATCGCCGCGAAGCCGCTCATGGCCTCGGCCAGGGTCCCGAACCCGGGACGGTGGGCGTACGGGCCGTGCTGGCCGAAGGCCGTGACACGGGCCAGGACCAGGCGCGGGTTGGCGGCCGACAGCTCCGGCCAGCCCAGACCCCACTTCTCCAGGGTGCCGGGGCGGAAGTTCTCGATGACGACGTCGGCGGTGGCGGCGAGCCGCAGCAGGGTGTCCCGGCCGCCGGACGTGGACAGGTCGAGGGTCATCGTCCGCTTGTTCCGGCCCAGCAGCTTCCACCACAGGCCGATCCCGTCCTTGGCGGGACCGTGGCCGCGGGACGGGTCGGGGCGGCCGGGGTGCTCCACCTTGACCACCTCGGCACCGAAGTCGCCGAGCAGGGTGGCGGCCAGCGGCCCGGCGAAGAGGGTGGCCAGGTCGAGGACGCGGAGCCCGGCGAGGGGACCGGGACCGGAGCCGGGCCGGGCGGCCGCGAGGGGGGCGGTCATCAGCGGATGCCCTGTCCGGCGGCGAACGCCACGAGGTCGGCACGGGAGGGCATCGAGTCCTGGGCGCCGGGCCGCTGCACGGACAGCGCGGCGCCGCACGCGGCCCAGGCGAGGGCCTCCGGCATCGGACGGCCTTCGCCCAGGGCCACCGCGAGCGCGCCGACGAACGTGTCCCCGGCGGCGGTGGTGTCCACGGCCCGCACCCGGGGCGCGGCCACCGTCAGCGGCTCCCGCCCCCGGGCCGCGTACAGGGCCCCGGCCGCGCCCAGCGTGACCACCACCTCCGGCACCTCGCGCAGCAGCGCCTCGGCGGCCCCGAGGGGATCGGTGAAACCGGTGAGGGTGGCGGCCTCGTGCTCGTTGGGCACCAGGACGTCGACCAGTTCCAGCAGGTCGCGCGGCAGCGGGCGGGCGGGGGCCGGGGTGAGGACCGTACGGACCCCGTGGGCGCGGGCGGCCCGGGCGCCCGCGGCCACGGCCTCCAGCGGGAGTTCGAGCTGGAGGAGCAGGGAGTCGGCGGAACCGATCCGCGCCTCGTCGCCCGCCTCCAGGCCGGTGACGAGGGCGTTGGCGGCCGGGATGACGATGATGCTGTTCGCGCCCTCGTCGTCGACGGTGATGTGGGCGGTGCCGCTGGCGCCCTCGACGGTGCGCAGGGCGGTCGTGTCGACGCCGGAGGCGGAGAGCGCGGCGCGCAGCCGCACCCCGAACGCGTCGGCCCCGACCGCGCCGATCATCACCACCTCCCCGCCGAGGAGGGCGGCGGCGACCGCCTGGTTGGCGCCCTTTCCGCCGGGGACGGTGCGGAACTCGCGGCCGGTCACGGTCTCCCCGAGGCGGGGGGCCTTGGGCACGTAGGCGACGAGGTCCATGTTCGTACTGCCGAGCACGGCGATGGCCGTCATGAGCGGGCTGCCTCCTGGGCGGTGAGGTGGGCGAGGGTGTCGAAGCCGATGCCGTCGAAGCCGGGGACGGTCGTGGCGAGCCGGTTCTTCAGCGGGGCGGTCCACCGGTCCGGGATCCGGTCGGGGGACCCCGCCAGGATCCCGGCGATCGAACCGGCTGTGGCGCCGTTGGAGTCGGTGTCCCAGCCGCCGGACACCGCCCGGCACACGGAGTGGGTGAAGTCGCCGTCCGCGTGGGTGAGGGCGGCCGCGAGCAGCGCGGTGTTCGGCAGGGCGTGTACCCAGTGGTAGTGGCCGTAACAGGTGTGGAGCCGGTCCACGACCCGGTCGAAGTCCGCCTCGTCGCGGGCGGTACGGATCCCGAAGCGCACGGCCGCGGCGAGCCGCGAGCGGGGCGGTACGACGGCCAGCCCGGCCCGGAGCGCCCCGTGGACGTCGGCCCGGCCGCCGGCGGCCTCGGCGATCGCGGCGGCCACGAACAGGGCGGCGTAGACACCGTTGGCGGTGTGGGTGAGGACGGCGTCACGGTGGGCCTGCGCGGCGGCGGCGGCCGGGTCGCCGGGGTTGGTCCAGCCGTGGACGTCGGCACGGATGAGGGCGCCGATCCACTCGCGGAACGGGTTGTGGTGGCGGGCCGTGAGCGGGGGTTCGAGGCCCTGGAGGAGGTTGCGGTAGGCGATCCGCTCGGCGGTGAAGGTCCGGCCCGCCGGGAGTTCGTCGAGCCAGAGCCGGCCGACGTCGGCGGTGGTGAAGCCCTTGCCGTGCCGTTGGAGCAGCAGCAGGCCGAGCAGGGGGTAGTTGAGGTCGTCGTCCTCGGGCGCGCCGTCGATGTTCTCGGCGAGGGAGGTGGCGGCGGAGCGGCGGTTCCACGGGTGGGCGGCGAGGAGCTCCGCCGGGACGCCGCGGGCGGTGAACCAGTCGTCCAGCGGCCAGTTGCCGGTGGCGCGGGCCAGGGCCCGGATCCCGTCGAGCGGCAGCTTCTCGACGGGCTTCCCGAGCACGCAGCCGACGGCGCGGCCGACCCACGCCGCCTCCAGCCTGCGCCGCAGCCCGCCCTCCACGCCGCGGCCGCCCGGGCCGGTCCCGGGCCCGGGGCCGGGCGTGCGGTTCGTGTCGGCGGGCCCGGGTGGTGGGGGCGCCCCGACCGGGCCCGGGGCGGGTGCGGGGCGGTGGGCGGCGGGCGTGCCGCCGGGGAAGGCCGCGCGTCCGGGCGGGGTGGCGGCCGGGGACGTGGCCGGGGGCCAGGTGGCTTGGATGGCGGGCCAGGTGTCGGGTTCGTCGTGGGGGGCGGGGAGGGGGAGGGCGTCGAGGTCCGTCAGGAGGCGGGCGGCGAGGGCGCGCAGTTCCGGCGGGGCCGGGGCGGGGGAGGCCCCGGCGCGGGTGGGGGCCGGGCGGCCGCCCGCCGCGAGCCAGGCGCGCAGGACGGGGCCGGGATCGCGGCCGTCCTCCGCGGCCTGGCGGAGCTCGTGCCCGAGGAGGTCCTCCGGCTGGGCCCAGGTGAGCCGTACCAGGTGGGCGGGGGCCGGCCCGTCCGGCGGGCCACCCGGCGCACCGGGGGCGGGCCGGGTGCCGGCCGGCGGCGCCGGATCCCCGGCGGGGGATCCCGTCACCGGGGGGACGCCATCGCCGTGAAGGCGCTCTCGTGGGCGCGGCGCCGGTCCCGGTCCCGCGCGAACACCTCCCGCGCCACGGCGGCCAGTTCCGCGGCCGGGGCGTGCAGGTCCAGGCGGCTGGCCTCGGCGACCTGCTTCGCCCAGCCGGCCGGCACCGCGCCCTCCCCGCCCAGCGCGCCGGCGAGCGCCCCGGCCATCGTCGCGGTCGAGTCGCAGTCCCGGCCGTAGTTGACCGCGCCGAGCACGGAGGCCTCGTAGGAGCCGTTCCCGATCAGCAGCATGCCGAGGGCGACCGGGAGTTCCTCGATCGAGTGCAGGCGGGACGGGCGGCGGGCGCCGAGGGAGGGGTTGCGGTAGTCCGGGCCGACCGAGTCGTACGGGGCCACCGCCGCGCGCAGCGGGACGAGGGACGACTCGAAGTCCCGGTGCCGCGAGGCGACTTCGCAGACGGCGGCGATCGCGGACCGGGTGCCGTCCTTGGCCAGGGACAGGGCCGTCTCCACGACCGAGGCCGCCGTCGCGCCCGGGGTGCAGGCGGCCGCGACGGCCGCCGCGAAGACGCCCGCGGCCTCCCGTCCGTACGAGGACTGGTGCGCGCCGGTGACGTCCAGTGCCTCCGCGTACGCGGCCGCCGGGTTGCCCGCGTTGACCAGCCCGACCGGCGCCGTGTACATCGCGGCGCCGCAGTTGACGATGTTGCCGGTGCCGGCTTCGCGCGGGTCGGCGTGGGCGTAGTGGATCCGGGTCACGATCCACTTCTCGGCGAGGAAGACCCGCTGGAGGGGGAGGGCCTCGGCTTCGAGTTCGGGGATCCAGCGGGGGGTGGACATGAGGTCGGGGACGAGGTGCTCGGCGATCGCGTAGGCGTCGAGGTGGTCGCGCACGGCCGCGTAGACCCGTACCAGCGCGTGCGTCATGAGGGTGTCGTCCGTGACGTGTCCGTCGCCCTTGTGGTACGGCGCGATGGGCCGGGCGGTGCGCCAGTCCTCGTACCAGGGGCCGACGATGCCGTGCACGCGGCCGCCGTGCCGTTCGGCGATCTGCTCCGGGGACCAGCCCTCCACGGGGCCGCCGAGCGCGTCTCCCACGGCGGCCCCGACCAGGCAGCCGGCCACCCGGTCGTCGAGCGTGAGGGGGGTGTGGGTCATGTCCGAATCATCCCTTGGGTGAGGTGAGTTCCGTGCGGGTGAGGAGCGCGGCGAGTTCGACGAGGTCCGTTCCGGCGAGCCGGGGCAGGGCGCAGCCGGACAGGACGCGGCAGGCCTCGCGCCAGGACGGGGGGAGGGAGTCCCCGCCTCCGAGGGCCCCGGTGAGGGCGCCCGCGAGGGCGGGGGCGGAGTCCGCGACGCGGGAGAGGCAGGCGGCGGCGGGTACGGCCTCGGAGACCCGGCCGCGGGCGGCGGTGGCCAGGGCGAGGGCGACGGGGACGGTCTCGGCGGCGGCGATGCCGTAGCTGTAGACGTGGTCGACGATCTGGTGTTCCAGGAGCGGTACGAGGGCGAAGGCGCCGCCGTCCGGTTCGGCGCGGGCGAGGGCGACGGCGTGCCGGGCGTTGCGGCCGATCTCGGTGGACCCGGGGAGCTGGTGCAGGGCGGCGTCGACGGCGGCGTCCGTGTCCGCGCCGCCGAGCGCGGTGGCGAGGGCGGCCGCCATGGCGCGGGCGCCGTGGACTCCGTCGCCGTCCTGGGTGTAGCGGGCGTCGAACTCGGCGAGGTCGGCGGCGGCCCGGGGGTCGCCGGGGTGGACGACGGCGAGGACGCAGGCGCGGACGCAGGCGGCGTCGTCGAAGTAGTGCGGGTTGTCGTGGCCGGTGGCGGGCGGGCGCAGTCCTGCGGCGAGGTTGCCGAGGCCGGCGCGGACGGAGATCCGGGCGCGCAGCGGCAGGACGGCCGACTCGACCTCGGGCGCGCGTTCGGCCGCCGCGGCGACCTCGGAGGCCAGGGCGTTCCAGGCCAGGTCGATGGCGGCGCGCATGCGGCGGGACCGGGAGAGGTCGCTGAGCAGCACCCCGGCGGCGGTGAGCACGGACTCGGCGGCGAAGGCCGCCCATTCGGCGTCGTCGGACGGGCCGAGGCGCAACGGCTCGGGGGGCTGGTTCAGGGCGATGGGGACGGGGAGGGTGGTGGTGGCGTTGTGCTCGGCGAAGGTGTCGAGCTCGCGGGTGAGGCGGCGGGTCCACTCGGGCATCCGGCTGGCCCGGTGCCGGGCGGCGGGCCAGCCGGCCGCGTCGCCGGCGGCGAGCCCGAGGAGCAGCCCCTCGATCCGCCGGGGCGCCTCCGGCGGGGTGCGGGGTCCGGCGGTCCCGGGGCGCGGGTCCCCGTCGGGCGGGTCCCCGTCGGGCGGATCGGCGGCGGCCGGTCGTCCGACGACCCGGACCCCGGCCGTACGCGTCCCTCCGCCACCGGGTCCGGCCTCCCGGGCGGGCGGCTCGGCGGCGGGGCGGAGGCGTTCGGCGACCCGGCCCCCGGGCGGGGCCGTACCGGCGGCGTCGGAGGTGAGGAGCGCGGCTCCGGCAGGGGCGGGGCGGGCCCGCACCGGGTGCGGCGCGGGGCCCGGGGGGCCGGCGTCCACGGCCGCGCCCCGGGACGGCGGCAGCGCCCGGGGCCCCGGCCCCTCCGGGACTCCGGGCCCCGTCGGCCGGTACGGCTCCGCCGGGGCCGGGGCCGGGGCCGGGGCGGGTGCGCACGCGCCGGCGGGTGCGGTGGAGCCGGGCGGCGGCGGGGGATCCGCGGCCACCCCGGCGGAGAGCACTGCCACCGGGCCCGGGGCGGTGGAGGGGCCGCCGGGCCGGGCCGGGGCGGCCGCTTCCGGTGCGGTGGGGATCGGGGGGACGGCCCCTGCGGCCGGAGCGGGCGAGTCGTCCGGGGCGTACGGGGGCGGGGTCATCGGGGGGTCTCGTATTCGGGGGTGAGGAGGTCCGCGATGTCGAGGACGTGGTAGCCCCGCATCGAGGGGAGGCAGCTGCCGCGCACCGGGCCGATGACCGCCGCCCAGTCGGCGGGGATCGCCGCGGCGCCGGACAGGGCGCCGGAGAGGGCGCCCGCCACCGCGGCCGTGGTGTCGGCGTCGCGGCCCATGTTGACGGCGGTCAGGACGGAGTCCGTGAAGTCCCCCCGGCACGCCGCGAACGCGCCGAACGCCAGTCCCACCGCCTCCGGCGCCAGGTCCGTCCACGGGTACCCGCCGATCACGACGGCCGAGCGGACCGCCCGTTCCCCGCGCGGGGCGGCGGTCACGGCGCGGCGCAGGGAGCGGGCCGTCCAGGAGTCGGACGGGATCACCGACAGGGCCGCCGAGACCACGGAGGCGGGGGAGCCGCCCGCCATCGCCGCGGCGACGCCCGCCGCCACGGCCTGGCCGCCGTAGATGCCCTCGCCGTCGTGACTGACGGTGCCGTCGATCGCGACCAGCCGGGCCGCTTCGGCCGGCCGGCCCGCCGCGAACACCCCGAACGGGGCCGCCCGCATGGCGAGACCGTCCGACCAGGCGTGGCGGTGCTGCGCCGAGATCGGCGCGGCCAGGCCCCGGCGGAGGTTCTCCAGGGTGCCCCGCTCGGAGAAGCCCGCGCCGCGGAACGGCCCCTCGTCGAGGTCGGCGATCCAGTGGTGCCAGGCCCGTTCGACGTGCGCGACGGTGAGGGCGGAGCCGTGCCGGGCCAGCAGCAGGCCCGAGAAGATGGCGTACTCGGTGTCGTCCGTGCCGGCCGGGTCGTCCGAGACGAACCCCTCGATCCGGCCCCACTTCGCCCGGATCTCCGACGGCTTCATGTTCTCGGCGGGGGCGCCCAGCGCGTCACCCACGGCGAGGCCGAGAAGTGCGCCCCTGGCCCGTTCGAGGAGGACCTGCGGATTGCATGCAATCAGCTCCATGGCGCGCCTCTCCACTTGATGGGACTCATGATGAGCCCTTGGGGGATTTGTGCCACGGCATGTGGTTTGTCGGTCGCCGCGAAACACCCCCCGAACGCCCCCGTCACCCGGTCGCCGAGGGACGAAACCCCAGGTAAGTACGGCCTTCCTTGCTGGCGGGCGGCAAAAATCGTGCGTAGTTTCGAGGTGTTCAGGGGGAGTGGCCCCGCGTGGGCAGGGCTCGCGTTGCTTTCGCGTACCCACTCACACGTAATGGGGAGGAACCACGCATGTCCATCATCGACATCGAAGCACCGCTGCACACCGCCCACCGTGACAACCACACCCACCGGGACGTCAACGGCGGATGGCTGCGGCCGGCCGTGTTCGGTGCCATGGACGGGCTGGTCTCCAACCTCGCCCTGATGACCGGCGTGGCCGGCGGTGCGGTCGCCCCGCAGACCGTCGTGATCACCGGACTGGCCGGTCTCGCGGCCGGTGCCTTCTCGATGGCCGCCGGTGAATACACCTCGGTGGCCTCGCAGCGCGAGCTCGTCCTGGCGGAGCTCGACGTCGAACGCCAGCAGCTGCGCAAGCACCCCGTCGACGAGATGGAGGAGCTGGCCGAGCTGTACGTCTCGCGCGGGGTCGAGCCGTCCCTCGCCCGCGAGGTCGCCATGCAGCTGTCGCGCGACCCGGAGCAGGCGCTGGAGATACACGCCCGCGAGGAGCTCGGCATCGACCCCGACGACCTGCCCTCGCCGGCCGTCGCCGCGGTCTCGTCGTTCGGCTCGTTCGCCCTGGGCGCGCTGCTCCCCGTACTGCCCTACCTGCTCGGGGCGACCGCCCTGTGGCCCGCGGTGCTGCTGGCCCTCGTCGGGCTCTTCGCCTGCGGCGCCGTCGTCTCCCGGGTCACGGCCCGCTCCTGGTGGTACAGCGGGCTGCGCCAGCTCGTCCTGGGTGGCGCGGCCGCCGGTGTGACGTACATCCTGGGAACCTGGATCGGTGGCGTCGTAGGCTGACCGTCGCAGGAGTGAGACACTATGCAGTACGCAACATAAGTAGTCCGTTACCCGGCGGTTTCGATTCCGTGTCCACCGGGCATCACACCAGGGCGCGCGGGCAATGATGCCCGCCTCGCGCCGGGACCTCCGCCCCGGGCCGTGTCCGCAGCAAACCCTGTGGAACGGCCGCAGTCTCCGCGTGGGTCCCTTTCTTTCTGGCTTCGTGCCGTGTCCGCATGCTGGAACGCAATATCCGCTTCTCGGGATTGCCGCCATCATGTAACCTGCACGAAATTTCGCAGAGGGCCAACGTCGTCCCTCGGCTATGCACATATGCCACGACGACGACGGGAGAGCCGATGCGTTCCGCATCCACGCACTCCGCGACCGGCTTCAGCACCAACGCCTGGTCGCCCATGGACGGTCGCCCCGCCCAGCAGGGCATGTACGACCCGCGCAACGAGAAGGACGCCTGCGGCGTCGGATTCGTGGCGAACCTCACCGGCGAGGCGACCCACACCCTCGTCGAGCAGGCGCTGACCGTACTGCGGAACCTTGAGCACCGTGGCGCGACCGGCTCCGAGCCGGACTCGGGCGACGGCGCCGGAATCCTCTCCCAGGTCCCCGACGCGTTCCTGCGCGAGGTGGCCGGTTTCGACCTTCCCGAGGCCGGCGCCTACGCCGTCGGCATCGCCTTCCTCCCCGCCGACGGCACCGCACAGGCCGTCGCCGTGGAGCAGATCGAGGCCATCGCCGCCCAGGAGAAGCTGACCGTCCTCGGCTGGCGCGAGGTTCCGGTTTCCCCGGACCTCCTCGGCAACGGCGCCCGCGCCACGATGCCGGCCTTCTCCCAGCTCTTCGTGAGCAACGGCAGCACCGGCATCGAGCTGGACCGCAAGGCCTTCGTGCTGCGCAAGCGCGCCGAGCGCGAGGCCGGCGTCTACTTCCCGTCGCTGTCCGCCCGCACCATCGTCTACAAGGGCATGCTGACCACCGGCCAGCTGGAGCCCTTCTTCCCGGACCTCTCCGACCGCCGCTTCGCGTCGACGCTCGCGCTGGTCCACTCCCGGTTCTCGACGAACACCTTCCCGTCCTGGCCGCTCGCCCACCCGTACCGCTTCGTCGCGCACAACGGCGAGATCAACACGGTCAAGGGCAACCGGAACTGGATGAAGGCCCGCGAGTCCCAGCTGGCCTCCGGAGTCTTCGGCGAGGGCGCCCTCGACCGGATCTTCCCGATCTGCACCCCGGACGCCTCCGACTCGGCCTCCTTCGACGAGGTCCTGGAGCTCCTCCACCTCGGCGGCCGGTCGCTGCCTCACAGCGTGCTGATGATGATCCCGGAGGCGTGGGAGAACCACACCTCCATGGCCCCGGCCCGCCGCGCGTTCTACCAGTACCACTCCACGATGATGGAGCCCTGGGACGGCCCGGCCTGCGTCACCTTCACCGACGGCACCCAGGTCGGCGCGGTCCTCGACCGCAACGGCCTGCGCCCCGGCCGCTACTGGGTCACCGACGACGGCCTCGTCGTCCTCGGCTCCGAGGTCGGCGTCCTCGACATCGACCCGGCCAAGGTCGTCCGCAAGGGCCGCCTCCAGCCCGGCAAGATGTTCCTCGTCGACACCGCCCAGAAGCGGATCATCGAGGACGACGAGATCAAGGACGAGCTGGCCTCCGCCGCGCCCTACGCCGAATGGCTGGAAACCGGCGAGATCGAGCTGACGGACCTGCCCGAGCGCGAGCACATCGTCCACACCCACGCCTCGGTCACCCGCCGCCAGCAGACCTTCGGCTACACCGAGGAAGAGCTCCGCGTCATCCTCGCGCCGATGGCCCGCACCGCCGGCGAGCCCCTCGGCTCGATGGGCACGGACTCCCCGATCGCGGCCCTGTCCGAGCGCCCCCGGCTGCTCTTCGACTACTTCACGCAGCTCTTCGCGCAGGTCACCAACCCGCCGCTGGACGCCATCCGCGAGGAGCTCGTCACCTCGCTGCTGTCCTCGCTGGGCCCCCAGGGCAACCTCCTGGAGCCGACCGCCGCGTCCTGTCGCAGCGTCACCCTGCCCTTCCCGGTGATCGACAACGACGAGCTGGCCAAGCTCATACACGTCAACGCCGACGGCGACATGCCGGGCATGAAGGCCGCCACGCTGTCCGGCCTCTACCGGGTCTCCGGCGGCGGCGACGCGCTGGCCGCCCGCCTGGAGGAGATCCGGGGCGAGGTCGACGCGGCCATCGCCAACGGCGCGCACCTGATCGTCCTCTCCGACCGCCACTCGGACGCCGAGCACGCGCCGATCCCGTCGCTGCTGCTCACCTCCGCCGTGCACCACCACCTCATCGCCACCAAGCAGCGCACCCAGGTGGGCCTGCTGGTCGAGGCCGGTGACGTCCGCGAGGTCCACCACGTCGCGCTGCTGATCGGCTACGGCGCGGCCGCCGTCAACCCGTACCTCGCCATGGAGTCCGTCGAGGACCTCCTGCGCGCCGGTACCTTCCTGTCCGGCCTGGAGCCGGAGCAGGCCATCAAGAACCTGATCTACGCGCTCGGCAAGGGCGTCCTCAAGGTCATGTCGAAGATGGGCATCTCCACCGTCGCCTCCTACCGCGGCGCCCAGGTCTTCGAGGCCGTCGGCCTGAACGAGGAGTTCGTCGGCACCTACTTCGCGGGCACCGCCACGAAGATCGGCGGCGCCGGCCTGGACGTCATCGCCAAGGAGGTGGCCGCGCGCCACGCCAAGGCCTACCCCGTCTCCGGCATCGCGGCCACGCACCGCGCGCTGGAGATCGGCGGCGAGTACCAGTGGCGCCGCGAGGGCGAGCCGCACCTGTTCGACCCGGAGACGGTCTTCCGCCTCCAGCACGCCACCCGCAACCGCCGGTACGACATCTTCCGGCAGTACACGGACCGCGTGAACGAGCAGTCGGAGCGCCTGATGACGCTCCGCGGCCTGTTCGGCTTCAAGAGCGACCGCCCGTCGATCTCCGTCGACGAGGTCGAGTCGGTCTCCGAGATCGTCAAGCGCTTCTCCACCGGCGCCATGTCGTACGGCTCCATCTCCAAGGAGGCGCACGAAACCCTCGCCATCGCCATGAACCAGCTGGGCGGCAAGTCCAACACCGGTGAGGGCGGCGAGGACCCGGACCGCCTGTACGACCCGGCGCGCCGCTCGTCCATCAAGCAGGTCGCCTCCGGCCGCTTCGGCGTGACCTCCGAGTACCTGGTCAACGCGGACGACATCCAGATCAAGATGGCGCAGGGCGCCAAGCCCGGCGAGGGCGGCCAGCTGCCCGGCCACAAGGTCTACCCGTGGGTCGCCAAGACCCGGCACTCCACCCCGGGCGTCGGCCTGATCTCCCCGCCGCCGCACCACGACATCTACTCCATCGAAGACCTCGCCCAGCTGATCCACGACCTCAAGAACGCCAACCCGGCCGCCCGCATCCACGTGAAGCTGGTCTCCGAGGTCGGCGTCGGAACGGTCGCCGCGGGCGTCTCCAAGGCCCACGCGGACGTCGTCCTCATCTCCGGCCACGACGGCGGTACGGGCGCCTCCCCGCTCACCTCGCTCAAGCACGCGGGCGGCCCCTGGGAGCTCGGCCTCGCCGAGACCCAGCAGACGCTGCTGCTCAACGGGCTGCGCGACCGCATCGTGGTCCAGACGGACGGCCAGCTCAAGACCGGCCGCGACGTGGTCATCGCCGCGCTGCTCGGCGCCGAGGAGTTCGGTTTCGCGACCGCGCCGCTCGTCGTCTCCGGCTGCGTCATGATGCGCGTCTGCCACCTGGACACCTGCCCGGTCGGCATCGCCACCCAGAACCCGGTCCTGCGCGACCGCTTCTCCGGCAAGCCCGAGTTCGTCGTGAACTTCTTCGAGTTCATCGCGCAGGAGGTGCGCGAGCTCCTCGCCGAGCTCGGCTTCCGCTCCATCGAGGAGGCCGTCGGCCACGCCGAGCTCCTCGACACCAGCAAGGCCGTCACGCACTGGAAGGCGCAGGGCCTCGACCTGGAGCCCCTCTTCTACGTGCCCGAGCTGCCCGAGGGCGCGGTCCGCCACGCTCTGATCGAGCAGGACCACGGGCTGGAGAAGGCCCTCGACAACGAGCTGATCAAGCTCGCCGCCGACGCGCTGAACGCCGCGACGGCCGAGGAAGCCCAGCCGGTCCGCGCCCAGGTCGCGATCCGCAACATCAACCGGACCGTCGGCACCATGCTCGGCCACGAGGTCACCAAGAAGTTCGGCGGTGCGGGCCTGCCCGACAACACCGTCGACCTGACCTTCACCGGCTCCGCCGGCCAGTCCTTCGGCGCCTTCCTGCCGAAGGGGGTCACCCTCCGCCTGGAGGGCGACGCCAACGACTACGTCGGCAAGGGCCTCTCCGGCGGCCGCGTCGTCGTCCGCCCGGACCGCGGCGCCGACCACCTCGCCGAGTACTCCACCATCGCCGGCAACACCATCGGCTACGGAGCCACCGGCGGCGAGATGTTCCTGCGCGGCCGCACCGGCGAACGCTTCTGCGTCCGCAACTCCGGCGCCCTGGTCGTCTCGGAGGGCGTGGGCGACCACGGCTGCGAGTACATGACGGGCGGCCAGGCCGTGGTCCTCGGCGAGACCGGCCGCAACTTCGCGGCGGGCATGTCGGGCGGCGTCGCGTACGTCATCGACCTCGACCCGCACAACGTCAACACCGGCAACGCGGAGGCGGTCGAGACCGTCCTCTCCGACGCCGACAAGCAGTGGCTGCACGATGTGGTGCGCCGCCACGAGGAGGAGACCGGCTCGACCGTGGCCGCGAAGCTCCTCGCTGACTGGTCCACCTCCGTGGACCGCTTCAGCAAGATCATCCCGACCACGTACAAGGCAGTGCTCGCCGCCAAGGACGCCGCTGAGCTGGCCGGACTCTCGGAATCCGAGACCACGGAGAAGATGATGGAGGCGGCGACCCATGGCTGACCCGAAGGGCTTCCTCACCACCGGGCGCGAGACCGCCTGTTCCCGTCCCGTGGCTGACCGCCTCAAGGACTGGAACGAGGTCTACGTCCCGGGCTCGCTGCTCCCGATCATCAGCAAGCAGGCCGGCCGCTGCATGGACTGCGGCATCCCGTTCTGCCACAACGGCTGCCCGCTCGGGAACCTGATCCCCGAGTGGAACGACTTCGCGTACCGCGACGACTGGAGCGCGGCCTCCGAGCGCCTGCACGCCACGAACAACTTCCCGGAGTTCACGGGCCGCCTGTGCCCCGCTCCGTGCGAGTCGGCGTGCGTCCTCGGGATCAACCAGCCCGCCGTCACGATCAAGAACGTCGAAGTCTCGATCATCGACAAGGCCTGGGACAACGGCGACGTCACCCCGCAGCCGCCGGAGCGCCTGTCCGGCAAGACGGCCGCCGTCATCGGCTCCGGCCCGGCGGGTCTCGCCGCGGCCCAGCAGCTGACCCGGGCCGGGCACACGGTGGTCGTGTACGAGCGCGCCGACCGCGTCGGCGGGCTGCTGCGCTACGGCATCCCCGAGTTCAAGATGGAGAAGGTGCACATCAACCGCCGCATCGAGCAGATGCGCGCGGAGGGCACCAAGTTCCGTACGGGCATCGAGGTCGGCCGGGACATCACGGCAACCGACCTGCGCAAGCGGTTCGACGCGGTGGTCATCGCGGCGGGCGCCACGGTCTCCCGCGACCTGCCCGTCCCCGGCCGCGAGCTGAACGGCATCCACTTCGCGATGGAGTACCTGCCGCTCGCGAACAAGGTCCAGGAGGGCGACTTCATGGCGCCCCCCATCACGGCCGAGGGCAAGCACGTCGTCGTCATCGGCGGCGGTGACACCGGCGCGGACTGCGTGGGCACCGCCCACCGCCAGGGCGCGGCCTCGGTCACGCAGCTGGAGATCATGCCGAAGCCGGGCGAGGACCGCACCGCGAACCAGCCCTGGCCGACGTTCCCCATGCTGTACAAGGTCACCTCGGCGCACGAGGAGGGCGGCGAGCGGGTCTACTCCGTCTCCACCACCCACTTCGAGGGCGACGAGGACGGCAACGTCAAGGCCCTGCACCTGGTCGAGGTCGAGTTCGTCGACGGCAAGCTCACCCAGAAGCCCGGCACCGAGCGCGTCCTCCCCGCGCAGCTGGTCACCCTGGCGATGGGCTTCACGGGCACCGACCAGGAGAACGGCCTGGTCCAGCAGTTCGGCCTGGCGATGGACGCGCGCGGCAACATCGAGCGCGACGCCTCCTACAAGACCAACGTCGACGGCGTCTTCGTCGCCGGTGACGCGGGCCGCGGCCAGTCGCTCATCGTCTGGGCCATCGCGGAAGGCCGCTCGGCCGCCCGCGGCGTGGACCGCTTCCTGACCGGCGCCAGCGCCCTCCCGTACCCGGTCAAGCCGACGGACCGCTCCCTGATGGTGTAACCACCGTCACCCCCCGCCCCTCGGGGCGGGACCCCTCATACGGTCCGTACAACGAAGTGCGGAACTCCGACACGGCGCCCGTCATGTCCCCGACCAGGGATGACGGGCGCCGTGGCGTGCGGGGGCGGTCATTCGGGACCGAACTCGTACCGCAGCTCGTAGAGGTGCCCGGCTTTGACCATCACCGTGACCTCGATGGTTCGCTGGCCGTCCCCGTACACCGTACGAAGGGTGCGGAGGACCGGGAGATCACCGGGCAGCCGGAGGGCGGTGTACTGCTCCTGCGTGGCGACCCTGGCGGAGATCCGGTCGACGCTGTGACGGGGTGGGAACCCCAGTTCTGCGAGGAGCGTCGGCGTGCCTCCTCGGATCCTGCGCGGTTCGGCCAGCGGAGTGCCGTGGGCGATGTCCGGCGGATAGTACGAGCTCACCAGCTCCGCAGGTTCGCCGTCGATGCGGATCAGCTGGTGGCGACACACGGCCGGACTCCCCTCAGCGCATCCGAGTGCGGCGGCGACGTCACCAGTGGTGCGCACCTCTTCGACGGCGAGCAGTGTGCTGCGCGCGGCCGAAGGTTGCTCGGAGAGCTCGGCGAGCCACGGGTACGTTTCTCCGTCCGCCGCCGGCGTGAGGGATTTCGCGGGGCGGAGTGTTCGCTGGCGGTTCTCCCGTACCGTCACGGCGGCTCCCGCGCGGCCGATCGCGAGTCCTTCGTCCTTCAGCAGGTGAACGGCCTTTTGGATCGTGGCGTTGGAAGCGTCGAACCGGGCCTTCAATTGTGCGGTCGAGGGCAGTTTGGCGCCTGGCGCGATACTGCCGCTCATGATCTCGTCGCGAAGATCGGCGGCGATGCGGGCGTGGAGCGGCCGTGGATCGAGTGCTTCGGCTTCGGAGTGGGGCACAGGTCAACCGATCCTGATCTCGTACCGCAGCTGTTGACGGGAGGCCGGCATGACCATCACGTCCGCTTGGACAGGTCGGTCCGCCGTGTCATAGGTGGTGCGCGTGAGTTGCAGCACCGGTTCGCCGGACCCGAGGCGGAGCTGCTCACGCTCCTCGGCGCGCGGCATCCTCGCCGTCACGTCCTCCACGACCCGTACGCCTACATGTCCGAGGGTGGCGAGGAGGGTCACGGCGCCGCCACGGATCTTTTCCTTGGCAGCCAGAGGAGTGTCCGACGCGATGTCCGCCGGATAGTACGTGTCCGTCAACTCGTTCGGCTCATCGTCGAGTTCGATGATCCGGCGACGCACCACGACGGGGTCGCCCTCGGGCAGGCGGAGGAGGAGCGCTACGGCTGCGGGCGCCGGAACCTTGCCGGCGTGGACGATGCGCTGACTCCCGGAACGGCCCGCAGCCCTGGCCTCTTCGGACCACGCGTCGGTGGTGCCGGACGCTCGCGGAGTCAGGTACGGCATCGATGTGCTGGTCCACTCATTGCCGCTCACGATGCCTCCTGGATGTGGTGCGTACTCCAACCCCCCACGGTATGCGACGGGATGGAGTGAACCCACCCTTGCAAACCTTGCTGCTTTTCGCGAATACCGATACGTTCGGTGTGGCACTGGACGCACAGAGTGAAAGTGGTGGGGGCTGTGTCCTTGTCCCGGCAGCAGCGTTTCCCTCGTGCGCGCACCTCGGTGCGTGCGGCCCGGCAGTTCGTCGGTGACACGCTCGCCGAGTGGGGTGTGTCCGAGCGGCGGGACGACATGCGGCTCTGCGTTTCGGAGCTTGCTTCGAACGCCGTGGTGCACGGAGTTCCGTGGGGGCGTGAGTTCTCCGTCCGCGTCGCCCGAGAGGCGGGGATTCTGTGGCTCGAAGTGCGCGACAGTGGGCCGGGTCGCCCGACTGTGCAACACGCGGAACCCGACGCCGAGCGTGGCCGGGGACTCTGGCTGGTGACCGCCCTCGCGGACGAATTCGAGATCCGTGACGATCGGGTCGGTAAGTCGGCCTGGGCCGGGTTCAAGTCGGCGGAAGCCTGAGTCGAGTGGCCCGGTTGCCCGCCGCCTCCGCGCATCGAGGGGGCGGGCACCTTCCGGGTCGGCTACTCCGGCTGGACGACCGTGGCGGCCCAGCGGGTGGATGGGGACGAGGCCGTCACCGTGGCGACGAAGCCGCCCTTCAGGCCGGTGCCGAGGGGGACGGTGATGCGCGCCGGGGTGCCGGACGGGCAGTCCAGGGTGAAGGGCGCGGGGTCCCGGTCCGGGTGGTTCTCCAGGTGGAAGACCACCTCGATGCTGCCGCCGCCCTCGCAGGCGAAGGTGGTGAAGCTGTCCAGCCAGGGCGCCAGCCCGCCCGAGACGAAGCCGCCGTTGCCGGTCTGCTCCTGTACCCAGATCAGGCCGTCCGGCCCCGGGTAGCCGATGAGTTCCTCGTCCGCGGCGGACTGGCCCGCCCCCACCGTCATCGCCAGCGCCGCGCCCACGGCTGCCAGGGTGACGGCCTTGCGGCCCTTGTTCGTGCGCGTGCGCGTGCGCTTCATGGTTCCCCCGTTGGTTCGCAGATCCGTTCGATCTCCGTCACGCTACTCCAACCCACCGACAGCGCCCCGGGGTTCGGGCGCGCCATCGGCCGGACCGCGTCGTGACGCCCGTCTTGCGGTAGATGTGCGGCAGGTGGGTGCCGACGGTGCGCGAAGGCCGGGGTGGTGGGGCCCTCCGTCACCCGGAATCCTGCTGACCGGGGCCGGCGGGCGGCGTGCCACGGGGGTGCGCGCCGCCCGTCGTCAGCCCGACTCCGACGCGGCCGGGACCGGTTCGCTCGTGCGGGTGAAGTGGCGCGGACCCTTGACCGACGCCCCGTCAGAAGCGGCGGGACCCGCTGGGCCGGACGGACCAGCCGTCGGATCCGAGGGCCCCGGAAGCGGGCCCGCGGACTCTGGACACTGGCCCCATGGCCTCCCGAACGCTGCTGCGCTGCCTGTTGGGCGCCGCCCTGCTGCTGCCCGTCGCGTCCCTGTCGCCCGCCGTCGCCGCCGACGGGCGGACCGTCGACTACCAGGGGCTGCGCCTGACCGTCCCCGCGGACTGGCGGATCCTCGACCTCGACCGCCACCCCGAGACCTGTCTGCGCCTGGACCTGCCCACGCTCTACCTCGGGCACGCCGGCACCCAGAGCGAGTGCGGCGGCCGGGCCGTCGCCCCCCGCGCCGACACCCTGCACCTGGAGCCGATCGACGGCGCCCCGCCGCGCGCCGACATCCCCACCCTCGCGGTGGCCGGCGGCCGGGCCCTGCCACCGGCCGAGGGCGACAGCAACGAGGTGCGGTACGCCCTGCGCCGCTCCGGGGTGATGGCCACGCTCTCGTACGGGGCCGCGCCGGACACCGTACGCGGCCTCCTGGCGCGGGCCGTCGAAGCCGGCCGGGCCCCGGGCGGGGGCGAGGGCGCTCCCGCCCGGCCGGGCCCCGCCGCCCCCGCCGTACCCGCGGTGGCGGCGGCGCCCCGCTCCGCCCAGGAGGCCTTCACCGGGCTGGGCTTCGACGCCTGCACCGCCCCGACCCAGCGTGCGATGGACAGCTGGCGGTCCGGATCCCCCTTCGGCGCGGTCGGCATCTACATCGGGGGCAAGGCCCGGGCCTGCGCCCAGCCGCAGCTGACGGCCGGCTGGATCCGGCGGCAGACCGCGGCGGGCTGGCACCTGATGCCGATCTGGGTGGGTCCCCAGCCCTGGCACAGCCCGAGCACCGGACTGTCGCCCGACCCCTCCGAGGCGAACGAGCAGGGCAAGGCCGCCGCCGACGGGGCGGCGGACGCGGCGCGCTCCCTCGGGCTGGCTCCCGGCACGATCCTGTACAACGACCTGGAGAACTACTCGGACCGCGCGACCTGGGACGCGCCGGCCGTCGCCTACCTCACCGCCTGGACGGTGCGGCTGCACGAGCGGGGCTTCCGCTCGGGGGCGTACGTGGCGGCCAGCTCCGGGGTGAAGGCGCTCAGCGCCCACTACCACCAGGCCCCGCAGGCCATGCCCGACGTGCTGTGGGGCGCCCAGTGGAACGGCGCGGCCTCCGTCGCCGACAAGGACCTGGGCCTGCCCGCGCGCACCGCGCAGTGGGCCGGGCCGCGCCGCGCCCACCAGTTCCGGGGCGACCACGACGCCTCGTACGGCGGGGTGACCCTCAACATCGACCGGAACTGGCTGGACGTCGACCCCGCCGCCCTCGGCCCGGCCGGCGGTCTCCCGCCGCTCAGCTAGCGGGCTGCCCGCCGGGCTGCCCGCCGGGCTGTTCGCCGGAGGGGCCGCCGCCGCCCGGCGGGTCCTCGCGCGGAGGCTCGTCGTCGTTGCCCCGGCGCAGGGTGCGGACGCCGCGCGCCGGGGTCCAGGACCGGACGACCAGGTCGTCGCCCTCCACGCCGATGTGGACGACCTCGGTCAGGTCGGCGTGGAAGAGGTGGAAGGGGTGGGGGCTCTCGGTCTCCTCCGCGTACCGGTGCAGTTCGGGCGGGTCGACCACCTCCACCGCCCGCCCGGAGATCCGTACGTCCCCGTCCGGCATCGTCTCCCCCTCGCCCGGGTTCGTGTGCAGGGCGAAACGCGGGTCGCGCTGGAGGTCCTTGGCCTTCAGGGAGCCGGGCATCATGCCGAGCCACAGCTCGCCGCCGCGGAAGTCGACGTTGAGCCCGGCCACCCGGGGGGAGCCGTCCTTGCGCAGGGTGGCGAGCACGTGGTGCGGGAACTGCGCGAAGCGGGCCCGGACGGCCGCCGCGAACTCCGGTTGGGCCTTTTCGAAGGCGGCCCAGTTGTTCGTCGTCATCCCTCCATCAAAGCGCCGCCCCCGACACCCGCCGGTCAGGCGCGCACGACGCCCGCGGACCGGGCCGCCGCCAGCCAGGAGGGGAACTCCCCGAGGAGCCGGTCGTACAGGTCGTCGTCGGCCACCGCGCGGGGGTCGGCTCCGGCGTGGAAGTAGCCCGCGTTGTCCACGACCCGCCGGGCCGGCACGGGCAGTTCGTCGAGCCGGCGCAGGAAGTCGAACTGGGTGCTGCGGGTGTTGCCGAAGCCGACGAACTGCCAGAACAGCGGGAGGCGGGCCGCCTTGCACAGGTACTCCTCCGCCGCCGGCTTGCTGGTCGGTCCGCCGTCGGTCTGGAAGACGACCAGGGCCGGATCCGTCGCCCCCGAGTCCAGGTAGTGGTCGATGACCGCCTCCATCGCCGCGTGGTAGGCCGTCTTCCCCATGTGGCCGAGGCCTTCGGCGATCGCGGTGACCCGCCCCTCGTGCGCGCTGAGGGTGATCTCCTCGACCGCGTCGACCTCGGTGGAGAAGAACACCACCGGCACCCGACCGTCGTCGTCCAGGTGCGCGGAGAGGCCCAGCACCCGGTCCGCGAGGGCCTGGACGCTGCCGTCCCGGTAGTACGGGCGCATGGAGCCGGAGTAGTCCAGGACCAGGTAGACCGCGGCCCGCCCGCCTTCCAGGCCGTGCTTGCGGAGCGAGATCCCGGCGCTCTTGTACAGGTTCACGAGTGCCGGAGCGGTCCTTTCGACCGTGCGGAGGTCCATCGCGCTGCCCGTCATGTGCCGAGCGTACGTCAGGGGGCCGGGGTGAATCCCAGGGTTGCGGCAAGGCGGGAGCGGTGGGTGGAGGGGGCGCCGAACAGTTGGGCGGAGCCGTGGGAACGCTTGAAGAAGGCGTGGGCCTCGTGCTCCCAGGTGATGCCGATGCCGCCGTGCAGCTGGATCATCTCGCCCGCGACGTACGCGTACGCCTGCGAGCAGGCCGACCGGGCGGCCGCGGCGAGTTCCGGCGGGGCTCCGGCGGAGGCCGCCGCGAGGGCGAGGGAACGGGAGGTCTCGACGGCGGTGTGCATGTCGGCGAGGCGGTGCTTGACCGCCTGGAAGGAGCCGATGGGGCGGCCGAACTGGCAGCGGTCCTTCGCGTGGCGGACCGTGACCTCCAGCGCCCGCCCGGCGGCGCCCGCCTGTTCGGCGGCCAGCGCGGTGCACGCCACGTCGCGGACCCGGGCGAGCACCGCGTCGCCGTGGGCGGCGAGCAGCCGGGCCGGGGTGCGGTCCAGGAGCACCTCCGCGAGGGGGCGGCTCGGATCCATGGTGGACCGTACGGTGAACCCGTCCGGCGGGGCGGTGAGTTCGTACAGGCCGAGTCGCCCGGTGTCCCGGTCCCGGGCGAACGCCAGCAGCAGGGAGGGCTCCACCGGGCCGGCCAGGACGTACCGCTTGGTCCCCGTGAGCAGCCAGTGGCCGCCGTCCGGCTCGGCCCGGGCGTGCAGGGCGGCCGCCTCCCAGCTGCCGCGCCCGCCGCCCCCGGCCGGTTCCTCGGCCCACGCCAGCGCCCCCACCGCGGACCCCTCCGCCAGCCCCGGCAGGTGCTCCGCGCAGGCCCGCCGGTCCCCGGCCGCGAGGAGGGCCCCCACGGTCAGCACCGCCGAACCCAGGTACGGTACGGGGCTCAGCGCGCGGCCCAGCTCCGCCATCACCACGGCGACCTCGGCGGCCCCGCAGCCCAGTCCGCCGTACTCCTGCGGCACCGCCAGCGCGGCCGCGCCGACCTGAGCCGTCAGCGGGACCCAGGCCGCGTGGCCGGGGTGCCGCGCGAGGACCGCCCGTACGGCGTCCCGCAGTTCCCGCTGCTCGGCGGTGGGCTCCAGGGTGATCACGCCGACTCCCCTCGCGCCGCGCGGCGCAGCCCGTTCTTCAGGAGCTTGCCGCCGGCGTTGCGCGGCAGCTCCGCCAGCACCGTGAACCGCCGGGGGACCTTGAAGTTGGCCAGCCGCTCCCGGGCCCAGGCGGTCAGCTCCTCGGCCGTGACCGGGGCGGTGGTGACGAGGAAGGCGACCCCGACCTCGCCGAGGCGTTCGTCCGGGGCGCCGACGACGGCGGCGTCGGCGACGGCGGGATGGGTCAGGAGCACGTTCTCCACCTCGGCCGGATAGGCGTTGAAGCCGCCGACCACGTACATGTCCTTCAGCCGGTCGGTGATGGCGAGGTAGCCGCGCCCGTCCAGGACCCCGACGTCCCCGGTGCGCAGCCAGCCGCCGGGCAGGATCGCCTCGGCGGTGGCCGCCGGGTCGTCCAGGTAGCCCGGGGTGACGTGGTAGCCGCGGACCTGCACCTCGCCGGGCTCCCCGGCGGGCAGCACCTCGCCGAGGGGGCCCGCGATGCGGACCTCGGTGCCGGGCAGGGGCCGGCCGACGGTGTGCGCGACGGTCAGGGCGTCGGCGTCGGTGGGGCAGACGGAGACGACGCCGCCGGACTCGGTCAGCCCGTACGCGGTGAACACCTCGGGCGCGCCCAGTTCGCCGCGGATCTCCTCGACGAGGGAGGCGGGCACGGAGGCGGCGCCGGTACCGGCGAGGCGCAGCGCGGAGAGGTCGTGGGCGGCCCGGGCGGGGTGGCGGACCAGGCCGTGGAAGACGGTCGGCGGGCCCATCAGGCAGGTGACCCGCTCGGCGGCCATGCGGGCCAGGACGCGGTCGGTGTCGTAACGGGCCTCGGGGAGCATGGTGGCCCCGCGCAGCAGGCAGGCGAGGACCCCGGCTTTGTATCCGAAGGTGTGGAAGAAGGGGTTGACCAGCAGGCAGCGGTCGCCGGGGCGCAGCGTGACCAGCTCCGACCAGGAGGCGTAGAGGCGGACGCCCTGGCCGTGGGTGGCCATCACGCCCTTGGGGCGGCCGGTGGTGCCGGAGGTGTACAGGAGGTCGCTGAGGTCTTCGGGGCGTACGAGAGAGGCGCGGGCGGCCCGTTCGGTTTCGGGGACGGCCTCCCCGGCGGCGAGGTAGGCCTCGTAGGACTCGGGTCCGCTGCCGCCGCGCAGGAGCACGGTGGAGGCGAGCGCGCCGAGGTCCTCGCCGGAGGCGTGCAGGTCGCGGGCGTAGTCGGTGCCGAGGAAGCCGCGTTCGGTGAACAGCACGCGGGCGCCGCTGCGGCGGATGACGTCGGCGGCCTCGGCGGGCTTGTAGCGGGTGTTGACCGGTACGAGGACGGCGCCGACGCCGACCGCGCCGAGGGCGGCGGTGATCCACTGGCGGCTGTTGGGGGCCCAGACGGCGACCCGGTCGCCGGGGCGGATGCCGTGGGCGAGGGCGGCCCGGGAGGCGGCGGCGATCTCGGCGGCCAGCCGGGCGAAGCTCCAGCGGACCTCCCCGTCGGCCAGTGCCTCGCGGTCCCCGAACGCGGCGGCGGCGTACGCGGGGAGCAGGGCGAGGGTGGCGGGCAGCGGGGGCGCCTTGGGCGTCAACCACGGTGCGGGCGGGGGCACTTGCGGGGTCTGGCGGGGGCTGGTCACGAACCCTCCCTACTTGACGAGCGAGCGTGGGCGGTATCCAATCACAGGTGTTTCGGTTAGGCATATACCTAGTAGGAATAACCTTCTCCGGAGGCCCCTCGTGTCGACCCCCGCCACCCCTTCCATCCCGCCTGCCGCGCCCGTCCCGCCCGGGGCGGACCTGAAGGCGGTGCTGTCCAGCTTCTGCACGGGCGTCGCCGTCATCACGGCGTGCGGAAGCGACGGCCGTCCCGCCGGGATGGCCGTGCAGTCCTTCTCCTCGGTGTCCCTCGATCCGCCGCTGGTCTGCTTCTGCCCGGCCCGCACCTCGGCCACCTGGCCGCGGATCCGCGCCGCGGGCGCCTTCGCCGTCAACATCCTGGCGGCGGACCAGGAGGAGCTGTGCCGCCGGTTCGCGGTCACGGGCGGCGACAAGTTCGCCGGCGTGCCCTGGCGGCCGGGCGCGGGCGGCGCACCCCTGCTCGACGGGGTCCTCGCGACCGTGGAATGCGCCCTGGAGGACGTACTGGACGGCGGCGACCACCTCATCGCCCTCGGCCGGGTCACCGCGCCGGCGGCGCGCCGCGACGGCGCGCCGCTGCTCTACTTCCGGCGCTCCTACGGCTGCTTGCCGCGCTCCGCCGACAGGGCCTCGATGTCCTCCAGCATGGCCGCCGCGAGGTCGCGCTCGGAGGCGTAGTACCGCTCGGCCCACTTGAGGGTGAGCGCGGGGTACGCCCACGCCGCCTCGTCCTTCGCGCCCTCGGTGTCGGCCACCGCCCGGCGGCGCATCTTCTCCGCGAACTCCTGGTGCCCGGCCAGCACTTCGCGCATCTGCTCCGGCTCCAGCAGGTGGCCCAGCCACAGTCGCAGCATCGGCCCGTGCTTGAGCACCGGCGGGTCGACCGGCGCCTCGCGCGCCCATTCCCGTACGGCCGCCGTGCCCTCGTCGGTGATCCGGTAGACGCGCTTGTCGCGGGTCCCGGTGTCCTGGGCGATCATCCGCGAGGTGGCGTAGCCGGCCTTCTCCAGGCGCTTGAGCTCGCTGTAGATCTGGCTGAAGGACGGGCTCCAGTAGAAGAAGCGCAGGGACCAGTCCGACCACTTCTTCAGGTCGTAGCCGGACAGTTCCTCGCCGAAGGAGAGCAGGCCGAGCACCGCCCAGCTGGTCGCGGGGAGCGCTCGCTTGTTCGTCTCGTCTGCCACGCAGCGCAGTCTACGACCGCTCCCGCCGGCGCCCTTCCCTCCAAGGTGTATGACTGCTAGAAGTATTCCTATTAGAAATACATCCTGGGAACGCCTGCCGCGGGAAGCACGCGCGCGGGCCACCGGACGGAGGAACCTCACCGTGAAGTTCTCGATGATCTTCGAGGCGCAGCTCGTCGACCCCACCCCCGCACGCGAACGCCAGGTCATCCACGACTGCGTCGAACAGGCCGTCTTCGCCGAGGAGATGGGCTTCGACCGGATCTGGGCCGTCGAGCACCACGCGCTGACCCAGTACGCGCACATGAGCGCCTCCGAGATCTTCCTGACCTGGGTCGCCGCCCGCACGCACAAGATCCGCATCGGCCACGGCGTGGTCACCATGCCGTTCGGCTACCAGCACCCCGTGCGCGTCGCCGAGCGGGCCGCCATGCTCGACGTCCTCTCCGGGGGCCGCGTCGACATCGGCGCCGGGCGCGGGGCCACCCGCCAGGAGATGTCCATGTACGGGGTGCGCCCCGAGGACACCTACCCGCAGATGGAGGAGGCGCTGCGGATCTTCTCCGCCGCCTGGCGGGAGCCGGAGTTCGAGTGGCACGGCTCCCTTGACATCGGTCCCGGGGCGGTCCTGCCCCGGCCCGTGCAGGACCCGCACCCGCCCCTGTTCATGGCCTGCTCCAAGCACGACACCCTCAAGCTGGCCGCCGAACTGGGCATCGGAGCCCTGGTGATGGGCTTCGCCGGCGCCGACGACGTACGGGCCATGCGCAAGGTCTACGACGAGGCCGTCGCCGGCCGCAGCGGCGAGCGCCTCGTGTCGAGCGAGGTCAACGACCACCTCTCCGCCCTCTGCCCGACCATCGTCCTGGACGACGCCGAACGGGCCCTGCGCCTGGGCACCCGGGGGCAGCGCTTCTTCGCCGAGTCCATCGCGCACTGGTACGGCAACGCGCCCGCGCCGACCGGATACTCCGAGGACGAGGACGCCGCCTCCCACGTCGCCGCCCTCGCCCAGGGCCGCGAGGAACTGGTCGCCCGGCTGCACGAGGCGAACATCCCGGCCCGTCCCGTCGACACCGGTACCTACAACGCGGAGCACGCGTACGGCAGCGCCGACACGGCCATCGCCTACGTGGAACAGCTCCGCCAGATCGGCGTCGACGAGGTGATGTGCCTGATCCAGATGGGCACCGTGCCGCAGGAGGCCTGCATGGAGACCATCCGGCAGTGGGGCGAGAAGGTCATCCCGCACTTCCGCACCCTGGAACTGGAGGGCTGAGCCGTGATCACCCTCGACGGGAAGGTCGTCGTCATCACCGGGGCCGGGCGCGGCCAGGGCGCGGCGGAAGCCCGGCTGTGCGCGGAGGCGGGGGCACGGGTCGTCGTCACCGACGTCCGGGAGGAGGAGGGCCGCGCGGTCGCCGCCGAGCTCGGCGCGCAGGGCCTCTACGTCCACCACGACGTGACCGAGGCCGCCGGCTGGGCCCGGGTGACCGAGGCGGCCGTCGCGGCCTTCGGCACCGTCTCGGCACTGGTCAACAACGCCGCCCTGTGGCGCACCGCGCACGTCGAGCAGCAGAGCGCGGAGGGCTTCGAGGCCCTGCTGCGGGTCAACCTGCTGGGCCCCTTCCTCGGCATCCAGGCGGTGGCCCCGCTGCTGCGGGCCGCCGGCGGCGGCTCGGTCGTCAACATCTCCTCCACGGCCGGGCTCGTCGGGATCCGCGGTCACGCCGCCTACGGATCCACCAAGTTCGCCCTGCGCGGGCTGACCCGCTCGGCGGCGCTCGACCTCGCCGGGGACGGGATCCGGGTCAATTCCGTGCACCCGGGCGCCATCGACACCCCGATGGTGGCCGAGGCCGTCGCCGGCCGGGACTGGTCGCACGTACCGCTGGGACGCATGGGCCGGCCGCGGGAGGTCGGCGAGCTGGTGGTGTTCCTGTGCTCGGACGCCTCCTCCTACGTGACCGGCACCGAGTTCGCGGTCGACGGGGGGATGACGGCCGGATGACCCGGGACTCCCTGTCGCCCGCCGCCCGGCTGCTGTGCGACGCGATGACGGCCGGCTTCCCCGGCCCCGGGGACGTGGCGGCCCTGCGGGCGGCGGCCGTACCCGGCCCGCCGGGCCCGGACGTGGCCTCCGTACGGGACACCCTCGCCGGGGGCGTCCCGGTCAGGGTCTACGACCCCGCGCCCGGAGCCGCGGGCCGGCCGCTGGCCGTGTACCTCCACGGCGGCGGCTGGGTGATGTGCGGGCTGGACACCCACGACCGGCTCTGCCGCGAACTGGCCGCCGCCTCCGGGGCGGTGATCGTCTCCGCCGGCTACCGGCTGGCCCCGGAACACCCCTGGCCGGCGGCCCCCGACGACGCGCTGAACGTGCTGCTCTGGGCGCGCGCCCGGGCGGCGTCCCTCGGCTGCGACCCGGGACGGGTGGTGGTCGCGGGGGACTCCAGCGGCGCCAACCTCGCGGCCGTCACCGCGCTGCGGGCACCGGAACTCGTCGCCGGACAGCTGCTGGTGTACCCGCCGCTGGACGCCTCGATGGGCTCCGAGTCCGTGACCGCGTACGGGCGCGGCCACTTCCACACCGCCGCGCACATGGCCTGGTACTGGGACCAGTACGGCGGCGACCCCGCCCACCCGCACGTGTCCCCGCTGCGCGCCCCCGACCTGTCCGGGCTGCCGCGCACGCTGATCGTCCTCGCCGACTGCGACCTGCTGCGGGACGAGGGGCTGGCGTACGGGCGCCGGCTGGGGGAGGCGGGCGTGGACTGCGAGGTCCGGCTCTACCCGGGGGTCTTCCACGGCTTCCTGGGCCTGCCGCTGCCGGCCGGCGCGGCGGCGCGGACGGGGGCGGCGGCCTGGCTCGCGGCGACACCGTAGCGGGGACGGCCGGGCGGGGGCGGGCGCGGGCCGGCGGAGCTGCGGCGGGAGGGCTCCGGCATGATGTGTCCATGCCTGGTTTCCTCCTGCGCACCTGCCTGCTCCTCGCCGTGGAGACCGGGGCCGCCCTGCTGCTGGCCGAAGCCGGGGCGCCCTGGATCCCCGTCCTGCTGGCGGTGTTCGTCGCCGGGTCCGCCGTACCGCACGGAACCCGGGGGGAGTTCACCGCCCGCTTCCTGGTCGCCCTCGTCGCGGTGGGGGCGGCCCGCCTCGGCGCCGACGCGTGGGAGGGCCACGGCGGCCCGGGCGAACCGGTGGCCGCCTGGGCCGGGCTCGGGGCGCTGCTGCTGCTCCAGACCGTGACCCTGCTGCGGCTCACGGCCCGGGCGGACCGCCGACCGCGCCGCTGAGGGCCCGCGCGGACCGGCGCCCCCGCCACGACGAGCCCGCCCCGGCCGCCGTCCCCGCCGCCGAAACCCGCTCGCGGCCCGCGCCCGTGACCGCGTAGGTTCGCCGGCATGTCCGTCCCCACCGCACCCACCACCACCCTCTGGCGCCCCACCGGCCCGACCGAGCTCGACCTGGTCCGCGCCCTCGACTGGCGCGCCTGGCCGCCCCGGCTGCCGGAGCAGCCGATCTTCTACCCGGTGCTGAACGAGGACTACGCGAACCGCATCGCCCGCGACTGGAACGTCAAGCACAGCGGCGTCGGCTACGTGACCCGCTTCGAGGTGGACTCCGCCTTCCTGGAGCGCTACCCGGTCCGGCAGGCGGGCGGCGAGACGATCCTGGAACTGTGGGTCCCGGCCGGGGAACTCCCCGAGTTCAACGCGCACATCGTCGGCCGCATCGAGGTCGTCGGCGAGTTCCGCTGAACCGCCGCCCGCCGGACCGGCCGCCCGGGCGAAATGGGCTGGTCGGGGGGCGGGGCATCGCCCACCATGGGCGCATGACCACACGCGCCCGCTCGTTCGACAGCGCCGCCGCCCTGTACGCGGCGCACCGCCCCGGCTACCCCGACGCGCTGTACGACGCAGTCGAGGAGCTGTCCGGCAGACCGCTCGCCGGGGCCCGCGTGGCCGACGTGGGCGCGGGGACCGGCCTGGGGACCGGGCCGATGCGGGCGCGCGGGGCGCGGGTGGTCGCCGTGGAGCCCGGCGACGGGATGGCCGCCGAGTTCCGGCGGGCCCATCCGGCGGTCCCGGTCGTCCGCGGGGACGGCGACCGGCTGCCCCTGGCCACCGGCGCCTTCGACCTCGTCACCTACGCGCAGGCCTGGCACTGGACCGACCCCGCCCGCGCCGTCCCCGAGGCCCGGCGCGTGCTGCGCCCCGGCGGCGCGCTCGCGATCTGGTGGAACGACAGCGACGCGGCCGTCCCCTGGGTCGCCGAACAGGGCGCCCGCATCCACGCGTTCTTCGCCGCCGACGGCGCCACCCACTTCCGCACCCTCCCGCAGGGCATCGCGTCCGGGTTCGCCACCCGGACGGTCGCCTGGTCGCGGCGCATCCCCCTCGACGCGCACCTCGCCAACCTCTCCAGCCACTCCGCCTTCCTCCTCCTCGGCGAGGAGGGCACGCGCGCCTTCATGGACGCCGAACGCGCCCGGCTGGAGCGCCTCTTCCCGGACGGCACGGTCGAGGAGCCCTACGTGGTCTCCCTCCACGTGGCCCTCCTCTGACGCGGAGCCGGGACCGCGGCGGGACCGCGCAGGCTCCCGTACGCGGGCCCTGTCCGCCGCGCGGGCCGCGGCCCCGGACGCCGCCGGCCCCGCCGGCGGCACCGTTGTTCGGAGCTACCGCGCCCCCGCCCGGAGCACCTCCGCCCGGCACGCCGCCGGGGTTCCCCACGCGTCGCGCAGCGGGCGGGCCTTGCGCAGCCACAGCGACAGGTCCAGCTCCTGCGTGTAGCCGACCGCGCCGTGCACCTGGAGCGCCGTCAGCGCCGCCCCGTACGCCGCCTCCCCGGCCGTCAGCTTCGCCGCCGCGACCTCGCCCGGCGCCAGGGACAGCGCCGCCGCCCACAGCAGCGGCCGGGCGAACTCCAGTGCCAGCAGGGTGTCCGCCAGCCGGTGCTTCACCGCCTGGAAGCCGCCGATCGGCGTCCCGAACTGGCTGCGCCGCTTCGCGTACTCCACCGTGCTCGCCAGCAGGGCCTCGCCGAGGCCCAGGCACTGGGCGGCCGTCAGCAGCCGCGCCCAGCGCAGCGCCTCCCCGGCCGCCGCGGTCACGGCCGGGCCCGCCGCGAGGAGTTCGCCCCCGCCCGCCGGTGCCGAGAGCCGGCGGGCCGGATCGAGGGAGGCCAGCGGCTCGCCGGGGCCCTCCGCGAGGCGCAGTTCGCCGCCCTCGGACACGGTGAAGCGGTGGGCGGCCGCGTCCGCGTCCAGGGCGTACGGGGACCCGCCCGGCAGGGTCAGCGTGGCCAGGTCCCCGCCCGAGAGCAGCCCCGGCAGGAAGCGCTTCGCCGGGCCTTCGTCGCCCAGGTGCGCGAGCAGCACCGACGCGGCGGCCGTCTCCACGACCGGCCCCGCCACCCCGGCCCGCCCCAGCTCGACGAAACCCAGGGCCAGTTCCACCGGCAGTGGGCCCAGCCCCTCGTACGCCTCCCCCGCGGCCAGCGCGAACAGGCCGGTGTCCGCGAGCCGCGACCACAGGGCCCGGCCCGGCGCGTGGTCCCCGGCCGCCCAGGCCCGTACCGTCCCCGGGACGGCGGCGGCGCCGAGCAGGGAACGCAGCGTACGGGCGAAGTCCGACTGCTCGTCGGTCGGCAGGAAGCGCATCAGCGGCGGCCCTTCGGGAGGCCGAGCAGCCGCTCGGCGATGATGTCGCGCTGGATCTCGTTCGAGCCCGCGTAGATCGGCCCGGCCAGCGAGAACAGCCACGGCTCGGCCCACGCGCCGTCCGCCAGCTCCGCGTCCGCCCCCAGCAGGTCCAGGGCGCACTCGTGCAGGGCGATGTCGTACTGGGACCAGAACACCTTGTTCAGGCTGGACTCGGCGCCGATCGCGTGGCCCTGCGCGAACCGGGAGGCGTGGGTCCAGGTGAACAGCTCGTAGGCGCGCGCCCCGACCACCGCGTCCGCGACCCGGTCGCGCAGCGCCGTGTCGGCGGGGTTTCCCGCCTCCTCCCACAGGGCCACCAGCCGTCCGGCCGCCGCGAGGAACCGGCCGGGGGAGCGCAGGGTCAGCCCGCGCTCGTTGCCGGTGGTCGACATCGCGATCCGCCAGCCCTGCCCCGGCTCCCCGATGACGTCCTCGTCCGGTACGAAGACCCGGTCGAGGAAGAGCTCCGCGAAGGCGGGCTTCCCGTCGAGCCGTCCGATGGGCCGCACCGTCACGCCCGGCGCCCGCAGGTCGAACATCAGGTACGTCAGCCCCTGGTGCGGCTTCGGGGCGTCCGGGTCCGTACGGAAGATCCCGAAGGCCCGGTCCGCGAACGCGGCCCGCGAGGACCAGGTCTTCTGCCCGGACAGCAGCCAGCCGCCCTCCGTGCGCTCGGCGCGCGAGCGCAGCGAGGCCAGGTCGGAACCGGACTCCGGCTCCGACCAGGCCTGCGCCCAGATCACCTCGCCGCTCGCCATGGACGGCAGCACCCGGGCCCGCTGCGCGGGGCTCGCGTGGTCGAAGAGGGTCGGGGCCAGCAGGCTGATGCCGTTCTGCGAGACCCGGCCGGGCGCGCCGGCCGCCCAGTACTCCTCCTCGAAGACCAGCCACCGCTCGATGTCCGCGCCCCGGCCCCCGTACTCCTCGGGCCAGGACACCACCGACCAGCGGTCCGCGTGCAGGAGCGCCTCCCATTCCCGGTGCGCCGCGAAGCCCTCCTCCGTCTCCAGGGAGGGCAGGGGCCGGGCGGGCACGTGCGCGCGGAGCCAGGAGCGGGCCCCGGCCCGGAAGGCCGCCACGTCCGCCGAGTGGTCGAGGTCCATCAGCCGTTCGCCTCCTTCATGGCGGCCACGTTCATGCCGCCGAGCGAGTCCGCCGCCGTCTCGGCGTTGTGGGAGTGCGCCAGGTGGTGCAGCCCGAACACCGAGTCCATGCCGGCGTGCAGGCCCTGGAGGTCCTCGGCCTGGTTGACGGCCCGTTTCGTCAGGGCCAGTCCGAAGGCGGGCATCTGCGCGATCCGCAGGGCCAGCCGGCCGGTCTCGGCCTCCAGCTCCGTCCGGTCGACGACCCGGTTGACCATGCCGATCTCGTACGCGCGCCGGGCGGGCATCCGGTCGCCGGTGTACAGGAACTCCTTCGCGATCCGCGGCGGCATCGCCCACGGGTGCGCGAAGTACTCGACGCCGGGGATGCCCATGCGCACCACCGGGTCCGCGAAGAAGGCGTCCTCGCTCGCCACGATCAGGTCGCACACCCAGGCCAGCATCAGCCCGCCCGCCACGCAGGCCCCCTGGACGGAGGCGATCACCGGCTTGGGCAGTTCCCGCCAGCGCCGGCACATCCCCAGGTACACCTCCGACTCCCGGGCGAAGCGGGACTCCGCGCCGGGCCGGGTGCTGTGGTCCCACCACAGTCCGGCCCGCCGCTCGAAGGGCAGGTGGGCGTCGCGGCCGGGGGTGCCGATGTCGTGGCCCGCGGAGAAGTGCCCGCCCGCCCCGGCCAGGACGACCGTCTTGACGGCGGGGTCGTCGGCGGCCCGGTAGAAGGCGTCGTCCAGGGCGTAGGTCATCGCGCTGTTCTGGGCGTTGCGGTAGCGGGGGCGGTTCATGGTCACGTACGCGACCGGGCCGCGGCGCTCGTAGAGCACCGGCGTTCCGGAGTCGTCAGCGGGCATACCGGCATCCTTCCCTAACAAGTGTTTGGTAGGTTAACGTACGGCCATGAGCAGCGTCGAGGAGTTCCGCACCGAGGTGCGGAGTTGGCTCCGCACCCACCTCACCGGGGAGTTCGCCGCCCTCAAGGGGCGCGGCGGACCCGGCCGCGAGCACGAGGCCTTCGCCGAACGCCTCGCCTGGGAACGGCACATGGCCGCCCACGGCTGGACCTGCCTCGGCTGGCCCACCGCCCACGGCGGCCGCGGCGCGAGCACCGGGGAGCAGCTCGCCTTCCACGAGGAGTACGCCCTCGCCGACGCCCCCGCCCGCGTCAACCACATCGGCGAACAGCTCCTCGGCCCGACCCTCATCGCCCACGGCACCGACGAGCAGCGCCGCCGCTTCCTGCCGCCGATCCGCGCCGTGGAGGAACTGTGGTGCCAGGGCTACAGCGAACCCGGCGCCGGCTCCGACCTCGCGGGCGTCCGCACCCGCGCCGCGCTCCGGGACGGCTCGTGGGTCGTGGACGGGCAGAAGACCTGGACCTCCCTCGCCCACCAGGCCCAGTGGTGCTTCGTCCTCGCCCGCACCGAACCGGGCTCCCGCCGCCACGCCGGCCTGTCCTACCTCCTGGTCCCCATGGACCAGCCCGGCGTCGAGGTGCGGCCCATCACCCAGCTCACCGGCACCTCCGAGTTCAACGAGGTCTTCTTCGACGGCGCCCGCACCGACGCCTCCCACGTCGTCGGCGCCCCCGGCGAGGGCTGGGCGGTCGCCATGGCCACCCTCGGCTACGAACGCGGCGTCTCCACCCTCGGCCAGCAGGTCGGCTTCCGCCGCGAACTCGAAGCCCTCGCCGACCTCGCCCGGCGCAACGGAGCCCTCACCGACCCGCTGATCCGCGACCGCCTCGTCCAGGCCTGGATCGGACTGGAAACCATGCGCGCCACCGCCCTGCGGCCCGGCACCGCCCCCTCCACCGCCAAGCTGTTCCGGGCCCGCTGGCACCGCGACCTCGGCGAGCTCGCCATGGACGTCTGCGGAGCCGCCTCGCTCGTCGCCGCCGGCGTGCACGGGGACCCGTACGACCTCGACGACCACCAGCGGCTCTTCCTCTTCTCCCGCGCCGACACCATCTACGCCGGCTCCGACGAGATCCAGCGCAACCTCATCGCCGAGCGGATCCTCGGCCTTCCCAAGGAGGTACGGGCATGACCGCTCCCCGGTACGAGGCCCCCCACGCGCTGCTGCGAGAGCGCACCGCCGTCATCACCGCCGCCGCCGGAGCCGGCATCGGCGGCGCCACCGCCCGCCGCTTCCTGGAGGAGGGCGCCCGCGTCCTCGTCAGCGACGCCCACGCCCGCCGCCTGAAGGAGACCGAGGACGCGCTCGCCGCCGAGTTCGGACCCGGACGCGTCACCTCCCTCCCCTGCGACGTCACCGACGAGGACCAGGTCCGCGCCCTGTTCGCCCTCGCCGAGGAGACCCACGGCGGCCTCGACGTCGTCGTCAACAACGCCGGCCTCGGCGGCACCGCCGACCTCGTCGACATGACCGACGACCAGTGGGGCCGCGTCCTCGACGTCACCCTGAACGGCACCTTCCGCTGCACCCGCGCCGCCCTGCGCTCCTTCAGGGCCGCCGGCCGCGGCGGCGTCGTCGTCAACAACGCCTCCGTCATCGGCTGGCGCGCCCAGCGCGGCCAGGCCCACTACGCCGCCGCCAAGGCCGGGGTGATGGCCCTGACCCGCTGCGCCGCCCTGGAGGCCGCCGAGTACGGCGTACGGATCAACGCGGTCGCCCCCAGCCTGGCCATGCACCCGCACCTGGTGAAGGTCACCAGTGAGGAACTGCTCACCGAGCTCACCGCCCGCGAGGCCTTCGGCCGGTACGCCGAGCCCTGGGAGATCGCCAACGTCATCGTCTTCCTGGCCAGCGGCTACTCGTCGTACATGACGGGCGAGACGGTGTCGGTCAGCAGCCAGCACGCGTAGGCCGAGAATGGGCCCGTGCCAACGAACAAGAAGAAGACGCAGGTGACGGCGTCCCCCGAACGCCGCCGCGAACTCCTCGACACCGCCGCCGAGGTCTTCGCCGCGCAGGGCTACAACGCCACCACCGTCCGGAAGATCGCCGACGCCGCCGGCATGCTCGCCGGCAGCCTCTACTACCACTTCGATTCCAAGGAATCGATGCTCGACGAGATCCTCTCGGCCTTCCTGAACGAACTGTGGCAGGGCTACGACACCGTCCTCGCCGCGGGCCTCGGCCCCAGGGAGACCATCGAGGCCCTCGTCACCGAGTCCTTCCGCGAGATCGACCGGCACCGCGCCGCCGTCGCCATCTACCAGAAGGAATCGCGCACCCTCTCCGCCCAGCCCCGCTTCCACTACCTCTCCGACTCGCAGCAGAAGTTCGAGAAGGCCTGGCTCGGGACGCTGGAGCGCGGGGTCGCGGACCGGGTCTTCCGCGCCGACCTCGACATCCGCCTCACCTACCGCTTCGTCCGCGACACGGTGTGGGTCGCGGCGTCCTGGTACCGGCCCGGAGGACAGCACAGCCCCGAGGAGATCGCCCGCCAGTACCTGTCGATGGTGCTCGACGGGATCGCCCTGCGTACCTGACCCCAACAGAGGAGTTCCGATGCCCGAGGCCTACGTAGTCGAAGCCGTGCGCACCCCCGTGGGGCGGCGCGGCGGCGGCCTGTCCGCGGTCCACCCGGCCGACCTCGGCGCCCACGTGCTGAAGGCGCTGGTCGAACGCTCCGGGATCGACCCGGCCGCCGTGGAGGACGTCGTGTTCGGCTGCCTCGACACGGTCGGACCGCAGGCCGGGGACATCGCCCGTACGGCGTGGCTGGCGGCCGGTCTGCCCGAGGAGGTCCCCGGGGTGACCGTCGACCGCCAGTGCGGCTCCTCGCAGCAGGCCGTGCACTTCGCGGCCCAGGGCGTCCTGTCCGGCACCCAGGACCTGGTGGTCGCGGGCGGCACCCAGAACATGTCGATGATCCCGATCGCCTTCGCCTCCCGGCAGGCGGCCGAGCCGCTCGGACTCACCGAGGGCCCCTACGCCGGCTCGGCCGGCTGGCGCGCCCGCTACGGCGACGCCCCCGTCAACCAGTTCCACGGCGCCCAGCTCATCGCCGCGAAATGGGGCATCACGCGCCGGGACATGGAGGAGTTCGCCCTGCGCTCCCACCAGCGGGCCCTGCGGGCGATCGACGAGGGCCGCTTCGAGCGGGAGACCGTCCCGTACCGGGACGTGCGCACCGACGAGGGCCCGCGCCGCGACACCACCCTGGAGAAGATGGCCGGACTCAAGCCCGTCGTCGAGGGCGGCACCATCACGGCGGCCGTCTCCTCCCAGGTCTCCGACGGCGCGGCGGCGATGCTGATCGCCTCCGAACGGGCGGTCCGCGAACACGGCCTGCGGCCGCGCGCCCGCATCCACCACCTGTCCGTGCGCGGTGAGGACCCGATCCGCATGCTGTCGGCCCCCATCCCGGCCACCGCGCACGCCCTGAAGAAGACCGGTCTGTCCCTGGCCGACATCGACCTGGTCGAGATCAACGAGGCCTTCGCCCCCGTGGTCCTGGCCTGGCTCAAGGAGACGGGAGCCGATCCCGCACGGGTCAACGTCAACGGCGGCGCGATCGCGCTCGGCCACCCGCTGGGCGCCACCGGCGTCAAGCTGATGACCACCCTCCTGCACGAGCTGGAACGCACCGGGGGCCGCTACGGCCTCCAGACCATGTGCGAGGGCGGCGGCCAGGCGAACGTGACGATCATCGAGCGGCTGTAGCGGGCCGTGCCCCGCTCTTGACCTGCTCCTGACCTGCTCCGGAGGCGATGCGGAGCAGGTCACACCCTCGGGGCAGCGCTCCCGGATGGACGTGTGCTAGCTTAGAGCTCGTTGCAGTTGTGGTACCCATGAACTTTATGTGCGCCTGACGGGAATGCTCCGACAGGCGCTTTAATTGTTTTTACCGGAGTCTCCGGATGGGGCCCTTGCCGCCTATTCAGGAGATTCAAAATGGCACTTGGCACCGTGAAGTGGTTCAACTCGGAAAAGGGCTTCGGCTTCATCGAGCAGGACGGTGGCGGTCCGGACGTGTTCGCCCACTACTCGAACATCGCCACCCAGGGCTTCCGTGAGCTCCAGGAGGGCCAGCGCGTGTCCTTCGACGTCACCCAGGGCCAGAAGGGCCCCCAGGCGGAGAACATCGTTCCCGCCTAATTCCTTCAGCATGCCGGGGTCCGCGCCGCGAGGTGCGGGCCCCGGCTTGTCTGCTGTCTCGACGGCGTTCGGCACGGCAGCGTTCGGCACGACAGTGTTTGGCACGACGCACGACCGCGTTTTACCTGCCGGTATCAGGAGGGCATTTTCCGCATGACCAGCACCAGCTCCGCACGACCCAGCCGCCGCCCCACCCGGGGTCGAGGTGCGGCCCAGGGGCGTCCGAAGGCTGGCGCGGGACGGCAGAAGTCCGCCCCCGTAGCCCGGCCCCAAGAGTTCACCATGCCCGAACCGCTGACCCCGGCCCTGCCGCCGGTCGCCGCGTTCGAGGACATGGACATGCCCGAGGCGCTGCTGAAGACCCTCGCCGCCCAGGGCGTGACCGAACCCTTCCCCATCCAGGCCGCGACGCTGCCGAACTCCCTCGTCGGCCGTGACCTGCTCGGCCGCGGCCGCACCGGCTCCGGCAAGACGCTGGCCTTCGGCCTGGCCCTGCTGTCCCGCACCGCCGGCCGCCGCGCGCAGCCGAAGCAGCCGCTCGCCCTGGTCCTCGTACCGACCCGTGAGCTCGCGCAGCAGGTCACCGACGCCCTCGCGCCGTACGCCACGTCCGTCAACCTGCGCATCGCCACCGTCGTCGGCGGCATGTCGATCAACCGGCAGTCCGGCGCCCTGCGCCGCGGCGCCGAGGTCCTCGTCGCCACCCCCGGCCGTCTGAAGGACCTCATCGACCGCGGTGACGCCGACCTCTCGCAGGTCGCCATCACGGTCCTCGACGAGGCCGACCAGATGACCGACATGGGCTTCATGCCGCAGGTCACCGCGCTGCTCAAGCAGGTCGAGCCCGAGGGCCAGACCATGCTGTTCTCGGCGACGCTCGACAAGAACATCGACAAGCTCGTCAAGATGTTCCTGCACGACCCGGTCGCCTTCTCCGTCGACCCGTCCGCCGGCGCGGTCAGCACGATGGAGCACCACGTCCTGTACGTCATGGACGAGACCGACAAGAAGGCCGTGGCCACCCGCATAGCCGCTCGCGACGGCCGGGTGATCATGTTCGTCGACACCAAGCGCGGGGTCGACCGCATGGTCAAGAAGCTCCTCGCGGACGGCGTCCGCGCCTCCGGCCTGCACGGCGGCCGTTCCCAGCCGCAGCGCAACCGCACCCTGGACTGGTTCAAGACGGGCGAGGTCACCGCGCTGGTCGCCACCAACGTGGCCGCGCGCGGCATCCACATCGACGACCTCGACCTCGTCGTCAACGTGGACCCGCCCACCGACCACAAGGACTACCTGCACCGCGGCGGCCGTACCGCCCGTGCCGGCGAGTCCGGCAGCGTGGTCACCCTCGTGCTCCCCGACCAGAAGCGGGACATGACCCGCCTGATGTCGGACGCCGGGATCTCCCCGCGCACCGCGCAGATCAAGTCCTCCGACGAGGAACTGTCCCGCCTCACCGGCGCCAAGGAGCCCTCGGGCATCCCCGTGGTGCTGGAGGTGCCGCAGGCGACCCCGCCGAAGCCCCGCAACGGCTCCGGTTCGGGCTCCGGTTCGGGCTCGCGCCGCCGCTCCGGCGGTTCGCGCACCGGTGCCGCCACGGGCGGCGCACCGGCGGCCGGCGGCCGTGGCCGCCGCTCCGGCGCCGGTTCGGGCGCGTCCGGCCAGGCCCCCGCGGCCGGGTCGGGCCAGGCCCGCCGCGGCCAGGGCGGTCAGGGCGGCGCAGCCGCCGGCTCCGCCGGTCAGGGCCGGCGCAGCGGGGGCGGCGCCTCCGGTGGCGCGGCCGCGGCGTCCGCGCGCAGCCGGGTCGGTTCCGCCGGCCAGGGCCGCCGCCGGGCGGTCTGACCCGCCGACGGCGTACGACGTACCACCGGGCCGGGCAGCGCATCACGCGCCGCCCGGCCCGGTGGCGTTTTCCGCCGCGGCCCCTACCGGACCATCTTGCTCTGGAGCTTCGCCAGCGTCCGCAGGTCCAGGCCGAGGCCCCGCGTCAGGTAGCCGTAGAAGTCGCCGTAGTCGGCCTCCATCTGTGCGGTCGCGGAGTCCAGGTAGTCCTGGCGGACCTCCTGGAGCGGGATCAGCAGGTCGGGGTTCTGCATCCGGCCGGACTGCTTGAGACCCGCGCGGACCTGGGCGTCGTAGGCACCCCGGAAGGTGTTCGACGCCAGGTAGTCGCGCTCGGCCGTCCCCTCCGGAACGGCCAGGGCGCGCAGCAGCACGTAACTCATCCAGCCCGTACGGTCCTTGCCGGACGTGCAGTGGTACAGCAGCGGGCCCTGGCCGCCGTTCGCGATCTCGCGCAGGGTGGTCGCGAACTGCGCCCGGTTCTCGGGGCTCGTCACGAACGTGCGGTAGATGTCGCGCATGTAGGCCTCGGCGCGGCCGCCGCCGAGCATCTGTTCCTGCTTGACCGGATCGCCGCTGCCGATCGCGCCGACGAGGGTTCCGTAGAGACCGAGGTCGCTGACCGGGCGGGCGGTGGGGGAGAGGCCGGGCGGCAGCTTGTCGGCGCCGTCGTACTGGACCTCCATCGGGATGCGGAAGTCGACGGCCTTCGTGAGGCCGAGACCGGCGACGGTGGTGATGTCCGCCGCGGTCAGCTTGCTCAGGGCGTCGGAGCGGTAGACCAGCCCCTGGCGGACCCGGCCGCCGGTGTAGGTGAGGTAGCCGCCGAGGTCCCGGACGTTGACGGCGCCCTGGAGAGGGATCTGGCGAATTGTTTCAGCTTGCTGCCCGTACGACGGCTGGTGGTGCCGGGCGCTGACCCCGGCACCGGGCGCCGCCTGCGCGTTCGCGGAGGCGGGCAGGGTTCCGACGGCGAGCGCGGCGGCGGCCGCCGCGATCGCCAGACGGATTCGGGCACGGCTCATGTGGACGACTCCTGTGACGGAGAAGGGGGATCACCCTGGTGGTGGCAGGGTGCCGAGCGCGTGCGGACCGCCGTGTCCGTACAGGCGGTCCAGCACGGTGTGTGCCTCGGCCATGACGCGGTCGACGAGTTCCGCGCAGGACGGCAGATCCTCGATCACCCCCGCGACCTGGCCGGATGCCATGACTCCGAGGTCCGTACGGCCCTCGACCATGGACGCCTTGAGGAGCATGGGGGTGTTCGCGGCGAGCAGGACCTGGCTCCAGGACAGGTCCTTGCCGTGTTTCATCGCCAGGCCGTCGCGCACCATCGCCCGCCACGACAGCCCCGACAGCTTCCGGAAGCCCGCCGCGTGCCGGACCGCCCGCGCCAGCGCCCTCGCGCGGCCCGACCGCTCCAGGGCGTCGACCAGTTCCGTCCGCAGCATCCGGTGCGGCATCCCGTCGACGGCCGTCGTGACGGTGACGTCCTTGACGGTGGCCTTCAGGTACTCGGCCTTCACGGCGTCGGGGACGGTGGAGTCGGAGGTCAGCAGGAACCGGGTGCCCATGGCGATGCCCGCCGCCCCGTAGGCGAGCGCCGCGACCAGCCCCCGCCCGTCGTGGAAGCCGCCCGCCGCGACCACCGGTACGTCCACCGCGTCGACCACCTGTGGCAGCAGCACCGTCGTCGCCACGTCCCCGGTGTGCCCGCCGCCCTCCCCGCCCTGCACGATCACAGCGTCCGCGCCCCAGGCGGCGACCTTCTCGGCGTGCCGGCGCGCACCGACCGAGGGGATCACGACCACTCCCGCGTCCTTCAGCCGGGCGATCAGCTCCCGGGAAGGGGCGAGGGCGAAGGAGGCCACCCGGACGCCCTCTTCGACGATCAGTTCCACCCGCTCGGCGGCGTCCCCGGCGTCCGCCCGCAGGTTGACCCCGAACGGAGCCCGCGTACGGGACCTGACCTCCCGGACCGCCGCCCGCAGCTGCTCCACCGTCATCGTCGCCGAGGCCAGGATCCCGAGGGCCCCCGCGTTCGCCGCCCCCGACACCAGACGCGGCCCGGCCACCCAGCCCATGCCCGTCTGCACGATCGGGTGGCGGACCCCGACCAGCTTCGTGAATGCCGTCTCCACCGGGTCAGCCCCGCACTTCGCGCTCGCGCAGCCCCTTGGGGTCGATCACCTCGCGGATCAGCCGCAGCTCCCGCGGCGACGGCTCCCGCGTGTACGGGACCTCGCCGTCCACCGCGAGCTCGAAGCCGGTCGCCCCGCGGACCTGGTCGAGGGTCACCCCCGGATGGACGGAGGCCAGGCGCATCGAGCGGTCCGGGCCGGCGAAGTCGAAGACGCCGAGGTCGCTGACGACGCGGGGCAGGCGGTGGAAACGGGTCACCCCGGCCGCCTCGGCCCGGTCGTGGCCGACCCCGCTCACCATGTCCACGCGCTCGACGAACACCCGGGTCGAATGCCGGGGGATCCAGTAGCTCACCGGGTTGTTGAGGGTGTTGACGGGCGCCCCCCGCACCCCCAGGAGCTGGCGGGCCGGCCGCTCCCAGTCGCCGATGCAGGAGATGTTCTGGTTGCCGAACCGGTCGATCTGGCTCGCGCCCATCATCACGTGCCGCTTGCCGCCCGTGACCATCGTCAGGTGGCGGCGGTAGGGGAGCCAGCCCTCCGGCGTGCCGTCGAGGCCGACCAGCATCGCCTCCCCGTCGGTCAGCAGCAGGTCGGGGGAGAAGGTCCGCTTGGCGAGCCGGGCCCCGAACGAGGGGATCAGGCCCATCGGGCTCGCGAGGACCTCGCCGTTGTCGCGCCAGGCCTCGGCGCAGGCGATCACGCAGTACTCGGCCCGGCTGACGGCCGGGGTGCTCTCGCTGCTCAACTCTGCTCCTCGTGCCAGGTCCGGACGGCGGACTGGTAGTCGTGCTCGCCCGCGCCGGAGAGGAAGCGGGCGGCGAACTCGGGCCAGGGGGTGGACGCGTAGAGCTTCTGGAAGGCCTCGTCGCGGTCGTAGTCGGGGGCGCAGGAGGTGAAGTGCGCGCCGTTCGGGGTCTCCACGACGCCGGTGACCGCGTGCCGGCTGACGAGGAGGGACTGCGGCGGGCCGGACTTGGCGAGCTCGGCGGTCTCCACGAGCTGTTCGCAGGAGACGTACGCGGCGTCCGCCGCCTCGCAGAACAGGTCGTCGAAGTACGGGTCCGGGCCCAGGTACTGGGCGTTGCCGAGGCGGTCCGCGCGGTTGAGGTGGACCAGGGCGGCGTCCAGGCGCAGGGCGGGGACGGCGACGAACTCCTCGCCGTCGGCGTAGGGCGAGGTCACCGTGCGCAGCTCGGGGTTGACCCGCATCACGTCGGAGCCGAGGCCGGCCCGGACGGGCAGGAAGGGCAGCCGGTTCGCGGCGGCGTGCAGGCCCCACATGAACATGGCCTCGTCGTACTCGGTGAGGGCGAGGGCGCCGCTCTCGCGGGCGGCCCGGAAGTGCGGTTCCAGCGGGATGGAGTCGAGGGTGGCGAAGGGGGCGACCAGCCGGCGGATCCGGCCGGCGGCGGCGAGCAGGCCCACGTCAGGGCCCCCGTAGGAGACCACGGTGAGATCGGTGACCTCGGACCGGAGCAGTGCTCTCACCAGGGCCATCGGCTTGCGCCGGGAGCCCCAGCCGCCGATGCCGAGGGTCATGCCGCTGCTCAGCCGGCCGACCACCTCCTCGGGGGTCATCGTCTTGTCGGTCACGGGGTCCCTTCCTTCCCGAAGGTGTCGCGGACCCGGTCGGCGACGCCGCTGAGGTTGGCCTCGAAGGTGAAGCCCTGCTCGAAGCGGTAGCTGCGGCGCACGTCCACGGGGTCGATGCCGTTGATGGCGGCCTTGGCCAGCCGGATCAGGTAGCCGTCCTTCTTCGCGATCTCGGCCGCCAGTTCCAGGGCGGCGGCCCGCAGCTCCGCCCGGGGCACCACCTTCCAGACCGAGCCGTGCGCGTGCAGTTCGGCGGCGGTCGCGGTGCGGGAGGTGTAGTAGAGGGCGCGCATCAGGTGCTGGGGGACGAGGCGGGCCAGGTGGGTGGCGGCGCCGAGGGCGCCCCGGTCCAGTTCGGGCAGGCCGAAGGTGGCGTCGTCGGAGGCGACGATCGCGTCGGCGTTGCCCGCCAGGCCGATGCCGCCGCCGAGGCAGAAGCCGTGCACGGCCGCGACGACCGGGACCTCGCATTCGTAGACGGCGGCGAAGGCCTCGGCGCAGCCGCGGTTGGCCCCGATGAGGGAGGCGTGCCCGGCGTCGCGCTGCATCTCCTTGATGTCGACCCCGGCGTTGAAGCCGCGCCCCCCGGCGGCCAGGACGACGCAGCGCACCTCCGGGTCGCGGCCGGCGGCGCGCAGGGCGTCGGCGAGGTCGTACCAGCCCCGTACGGGCAGCGCGTTGACGGGCGGGAAGTCGACTGTGACGAGTGCGATGCCCTTGTCCGGGCTGGAGGTGGAGACACCCATGAGCGGATCAGCTACCTTTCCACCAAACATTTGTTAGGTGAGGAAGGTAGCAGCCGATGGAGCTCAAGGGGAGGGTCGCGGTCGTCACGGGCGGAACCCGCGGCGTCGGCGCCGGGATCGCCCGCTCGTTCCTCGCGGCGGGCGCCGAGGTGGTGCTCTGCGCGCGGCGCCCGCCCGAGCGGCCGGTGCGGGCGGGCGGCCGGCAGGCCGCCTTCACCGCCCTCGACCTGCGCGACCCGGACGCCGTACGGGAGGCCTTCGCGGCCGTCGCCGACCGGTACGGGCGGCTCGACTGCCTGGTGAACAACGCGGGCGGGACCCCGTACCGGCTGCTGGGCGAGGGGGAGGCCGAACGGCACGCGCGGGTCGTCGAGCTCAACCTGGTGGCCCCGCTGACGGCCTCGCTGGCCGCGCACCCGTGGCTGCGCGCGGCGCGCGGCTCGGTCGTGATGATCGGCAGCGTCAGCGGCACCCGGCCCTCGCCCGGGACGGCGGCCTACGGGGCGGCGAAGGCGGGCCTGGAGAACCTGGCCCGGTCGATGGCCGTGGAGTGGGCGCCCGAGGTGCGGGTCAACTCGCTGGTCCTGGGCATGGTGCGGACCGAGCTGTCGCACCTGCACTACGGGGACGAGGCGGGCGTCGCCGCGGTCGGCGCGACGGTGCCCCTGGGGCGGCTGGCGGAGCCCTCGGACGTGGGGGAGGCGGCGGTGTTCCTGGCCTCGGACCGGGCGGCGTACGTGAGCGGGGCGAGCCTGCTGGTGCACGGCGGCGGGGAGCGCCCGGCTTTTTTGGATGCGGCAACTGTCAACAAGGAGGCCTGAAATGGGCATGGCGGACGGACGCGTGGTCATCGTGACGGGCGCGGGGCGGGGGCTGGGCCGGGCCCACGCGCTGGCCTTCGCGGCGGAAGGGGCGCGGGTCGTGGTCAACGACCTGGGCGTCGGGCTCGACGGCAGGCCGGAGGCGGACGGGCCCGCCGCACGGGTCGTGGCGGAGATCCGCGAGCGCGGCGGGGAGGCGGTGGCGCACGGCGGGGACATCGCGACGGGCGAGGGCGCGGCCGCCCTGGTGGAGTGCGCGGTGTCCGCCTTCGGCCGGCTGGACACCCTCGTCAACAACGCCGGGTTCCTGCGCGACCGGATGCTCGTGAACCTCGGCGAGGACGACTGGGACGCGGTCGTACGGGTCCACCTCAAGGGCCACTTCCTGCCGCTCAGGCACGCCGCCGCCTGGTGGCGGGCGGAGGCGAAAGCCGGCCGGCCGGTCGCGGCGCGGGTGGTCAACACCTCGTCCGGCGCCGGACTGCTCGGCTCGGTGGGTCAGGGCAACTACAGCGCGGCCAAGGCGGGCATCCTCGGCATGACCCTGGTCGCGGCGGCCGAGATGGGCCGGTACGGGGTCCAGGTCAACGCGATCGCGCCCGCCGCCCGGACCCGGATGACCGAGCGGACCTTCGCCCGGGAGATGGCCGCCCCCGCCGCCGGGGCCTTCGACGCGATGGCCCCCGAGAACGTGTCCCCGCTGGTGGTGTGGCTGGGCTCCGACGCCTCGGCCGGGGTCACGGGCCGGGTCTTCGAGACCGAGGGCGGCCGGATCACGGTGATGGAGGGCTGGCGCCCCGGCCCCACGGCGGACCGCGGCGCCCGCTGGACCCCGGCCGAGGCGGGGGAGGCGGCGGCGAAACTCCTGGCCGCCTCCGAGCCGCCGCAGCCGGTGTACGGGGCGTCGTAGCGGGGCCGGCGGCGAGAGCGGCGGCGAGCGGCGGGGGCACGGTCCGGTGGGGGCCGTGCCCCCGCTGCGTGCTTCTGGACATCTTCGGCGCCGGGCCCGCCCCTCCCTGTTCCGCCGGTGCGGGGCGGCGGGGCTGATGGGCGGGGTGCGGCGGGCCTTTCGGCCCTCGCGGAATCCGGCCAGGAAATGCGGACGCGGACCGTTGGCCATATCGGGTCCTTCCCAGTCCCCTCACCGTTGTGGTGGCATGTCCACGCCGAATTCCCGTGGAAGTCCGACCGGATGGAGAAAAGAGAATGCAGCTCCGCAGACTCAGCGTCGGCGCGGCGGCCCTGGCCCTCGCGGCCGTGGCCGTACCCGTTCAAGCCGACTCCCCGGAGACACCGCCGCCCGGCAGAATCACCGTCGACGTCGTCGGAGTGAACGGCTCGGGCTGCCCGCAGGGCACCGCGGACGTCGCCGCCGCCTCCGACAACACCGCCTTCACCGTCACGTACAGCAACTACCTCGCCCAGTCGGGCGCCGGCTCCGGCGGCACCGAGTTCCGCAAGAACTGTCAGCTCGCCCTGCGGATCCACGTGCCCCAGGGGTTCACGTACGCCATCGCCCGCGCCGACTACCGCGGCTTCGCGCACCTCCAGCGCGGCGCCTACGGCCAGGAGCGCGCGAACTACTACTTCCAGGGCCAGGCCCAGACCGCCCGCACCACCCACCAGTTCAACGGCCCCTTCAGCGACAACTGGCAGGCGAGCGACCGCACCGAGTACGCCGACCTGGTCTGGGCGCCCTGCGGCGAGGAACGCAACCTCAACGTCAACACCGAACTGCGCGTCTACCCCGGGACGTCGAACCCGCAGGCCCTGAGCTTCATGAGCATGGACTCCACCGACGGCAGCGTCAGCACGGTCTACCACTTCGAGTGGAAGGAATGCACCGCGGCCTGACCCGGCGCGAGAACGGCAAACCCCCGACTCAAGGTCAGGAGTGACAACGATGACCCCCTCGCTGTCCCGCACCCTGCTCGCCGGCGGCGCGGTCGCCGCCCTGATCGCCACGGCGACACCGGCCGGCGCCGCCGGCCCCGTACCCGGCCCGATCACGGCACCGCCCGACAAGATCGTCATCGAACTCGCCACCGTGAACGGATCCGGCTGCCGCGAGGGCACGGCCGAAGTCGCCGTCGCCCCGGACAACACCGCCTTCACCGTCACGTACAGCGAGTACCTCGCCCAGGTCGGCCCCGGCGCCCCGCCGACGGCCTTCCGCAAGAACTGTCAGCTGAACCTGCGCGTCCACGTGCCCAACGGCTTCACCTACGCGATCGTCCAGGCGGACTACCGCGGATTCGCATTCCTCCAGCCCGGCGCGTGGGGCCAGGAAAGGGCGAACTACTACTTCCAGGGAATGCCCCAGACATCCCAGCGGACCCATCAGTTCAACGGGCCGTTCAACGACAACTGGCAGGCGACCGACAAAACGGAATACGCCGACCTGGTATGGGCCCCCTGCGGGGAAAAACGCAATTTCAACATCAATACCGAACTGCGCGTGAATGCGGGCACGTCCAACCCGCAGACCGCGACCAGCTTCATGGCGATGGACTCCACCGACGCCAGCGTCAACACCCTCTACCACCTCGCCTGGGCGGTGTGCCCTCCCCGATAGGGCCCGCCGTCACGGCCGGAGCGAGGTGAGGCGGGGGGCGGGGCCGGGGCGGCCCCGCCCCCCGCCGCGCACTGCCCCCGGCGCCCCGGCCGGTCCCGCCCGGCAGGACCCACCCCTTTCCCGCTCGGCGGCACCCCGCCCCTTTTCCCGCTCAGCGGGACCCCACCTGTTTTCCCGCTCAGCGGGAACGTGACCTCCCGCCCGGGCCCGCCGCCCGCCTACCGTCTGCCGCACCACACACCACCGCGGCCGGGAGGCCCCATGATCGACGACCGGCGCCGGCGCGAGGCCGCCCGGCTGCTGCGCGCGGCGGAACGCCACCGGGCCCCCGTACGGCCGCTGACCGAGCTCTTCGAGGGGATCGACGCACAGGACGCGTACGAGATCCAGCTGATCAACGTCCGCCACCGCACCGGCACCGCGGGCGCCCGCGTCACCGGACACAAGGTCGGGCTCTCCTCGCCCGTCATGCAGGCCATGATGGGCGTCGGCGAACCCGACTACGGCCACCTGCTCGACACGATGGAACTGCGCCCCGGCACCCCCGTCCGGGCCGCCGCGTACTGCGCGCCCCGGATCGAGGCCGAGGTCGGCTTCGTCCTCGGCGCCGACCTGCCGGGCGAGGGCTGCACCGAGGCCGACGTCCTGGCCGCCACCGAACGCGTCGTCCCCGCGCTGGAACTGATCGACAGCCGCATCGCCGACTGGCGCATCACCATCGCCGACACCATCGCCGACAACGCCTCCTCCGCCGGCTACGTCATCGGCGAGGGCCGCGACCCCCGCTCGCTCGACCCGAAGACCGTCGAAGTCCGGGTCGCCGCCGACGGCGAAACCCTCGCCGAGGGCCGCGCCGACGCCGTCCTCGGCGACCCCGCCACCGCCGTCGCCTGGCTGGCCCGCACCGTCGCCCGCTTCGGCGTCCCGCTCCGCAAGGGCCACCTGATCCTGCCCGGTTCGTGCACCCGCGCCGTGGACGTGCGCCCCGGACGGACCTACACCGCCGACTTCACCGGGCTCGGCCCGGTGTCCCTCTCCTTCACCTGAGGCCCGTACGGGAGTACCGCATGAAGAAAGCCACCGCAGCCGTCGTCGGCTCCGGCAACATCGGGACCGACCTGCTCCACAAGCTGCGCCGCTCCCCGCACATCGAGCCCCGCTGGATGATCGGCGTGGACCCCGCCAGCGAAGGCCTCGCCCGCGCCCGCCGCGCCGGGCTCGACACCTCCCACGAGGGCGTCGACTGGCTCCTGGCCCGCGGCGAACTGCCCGACCTGGTCTTCGAGGCCACCTCCGCCTCCGTGCACCGGGCCAACGCCCCGCGCTACGCCGAGCTCGGCATCAAGGCCGTCGACCTCACCCCCGCGGCCGTCGGCCCCGCCGTGGTCCCGCCCGCCAACCTGACCGCCCACCTCGACCGGACCAACGTCAACATGATCACCTGCGGCGGACAGGCCACCATCCCCATGGTGTACGCCGTCTCCCGCGTGGTGCCCGTCGCCTACGCCGAGATCGTCGCCTCGGTGGCCTCCGTCTCCGCCGGCCCCGGAACCCGCGCCAACATCGACGAGTTCACCCGCACCACCGCCCGCGGCATCGAGGACATCGGCGGCGCCGCCCGCGGCAAGGCCGTCATCATCCTCAACCCGGCCGAACCGCCGGTGACGATGCGCGACACCGTCTTCTGCGCGATCCCGCCGGACGCGGACCGCGCGGCCGTCGCCGCCTCGATCCACCAGGTGGTGCGCGAGGTGGCCTCGTACGTCCCCGGCTACCGGCTGCGCACCGAGCCGCAGTTCGACGAACCCTCCGAGGCGACCGGCGGCGCCGCCCGCGTCGCGGTCTTCCTGGAGGTGGAGGGCGCGGGCGACTACCTGCCGCCGTACGCCGGGAACCTCGACATCATGACCGCCGCCGCCACCAAGGTCGGCGAGGAGTTCGCCAAGGAGCTGCTGAAGTGACCGCCCACTCCGACACCCTCGACATCCGGATCACCGACTCCTCCCTACGGGACGGCTCGCACGCCAAACGGCACCGGTTCACCGTCGAGGACGTCACCTCGGTCGTCGCCGCGCTCGACGCCGCGGGAGTCCCCGTCATCGAGGTCGCGCACGGCGACGGACTCGGCGGATCCTCCTTCAACTACGGCTTCTCCCGCACCCCCGAGCAGGAACTCATCAAGGCCGCCGCCGACACCGCCCGCACCGCGAAGATCGCCTTCCTGATGCTGCCCGGACTCGGCGTGAAGGACGACATCCGCGCCGCCCACGCGAGCGGCGGCCGGATCTGCCGCATCGCCACCCACTGCACCGAGGCCGACATCTCCGTCCAGCACTTCGGCCTCGCCCGCGCCATGGGCCTGGAGACCGTCGGCTTCCTGATGATGGCCCACTCCACCAGCCCCGAGAACCTCGCCCGCCAGGCCCGGATCATGGCCGACGCCGGCTGCCAGTGCGTGTACGTCGTCGACTCCGCGGGCGCCCTCGTCATGGACCAGGTCACCGACCGGGTCGCGGCCCTGGTCGCCGAGCTGGGCTCCGACGCCCAGGTCGGCTTCCACGGCCACGAGAACCTCGGACTCGGCGTCGGCAACTCGGTCGCCGCCGTACGCGCCGGAGCCCTCCAGATCGACGGCTCGACCCGGCGCCTGGGCGCCGGAGCCGGAAACACCCCCGTCGAGGCCTTCGCCGCCGTCTGCCAGAAGATGGGCATCCGCACCGGCATCGACGTCCTCGCGATCATCGACGCCGCCGAGGACGTGGTGCGGCCCGTCATGGACGAGGAGTGCCGCCTCGACCGCATGTCCCTGCTCATGGGCCACGCCGGCGTCTACTCCAGCTTCCTCGTGCACGCCTACCGGCAGGCGGAACGCTACGGGGTCTCCGGCGCGCGGATCCTGCTGCGCGCGGGCGAACGCCGCCTCGTCGGCGGCCAGGAGGACCAGCTCATCGACATCGCCCTGGAACTCGCCGCCGAGGCCCGGGCCGCCTCCGCCCCACCCGCCTAGTGCCGTGACCGAAAAGGTCCACCGGCACTGGTACGCCCTTCCGCAGCACACCACGAAGAAGTGGAGGGCCCCATGGCCCCGACCGACGAAGGACCCCGCGTCATCGAGGCGGCGGCCGTGCCCACCCGGTTCGCCCGCGGCTGGCACTGCCTCGGCCTCGCCGCCCCCTTCAAGGACGGCAGACCCCACGAGGTCGAGGCCTTCGGGACCCGCCTCGTCGTCTTCCGGGGCGCGGACAACGGCGAGCTCGGCGTCCTGAACGCCTACTGCCCCCACATGGGCGGCAACCTGGCGCACGGCAGCGTCAAGGGCGACACCGTCGCCTGCCCCTTCCACGACTGGCGCTGGTCCGGCAACGGCCGCTGCGCCGACGTCCCCTACGCCCGCCGCGTCCCGCCGCGCGCCCGGACCCGCGCCTGGACCACCCTCGAACGCAACGGCCAGCTCTACGTGTGGCACGACCCGGAGGGCAGCCCGCCGCCCCCGGACGTCACCATCCCCGAGATCGAGGGCCACGGCAGCGCCGACTGGAGCGACTGGAGCTGGAACTCCCTGCGCGTGGAGAACGCCAACTGCCGGGAGATCGTCGACAACATCGTGGACATGGCGCACTTCTACTACGTGCACTACGCCTTCCCGCACTACTTCAAGAACGTCTTCGACGGACACGTGGCCACCCAGTACATGGAGTCCACCCCGCGCGGCGACGTCGACCTCGGCACCCTCTCCACTGGCGGCGGCCTGCGCTCCGACGCCTCCTACCACGGCCCCTCGTACATGATCGACCGGCTGTGGAGCGACGTCGGCGGCGGCCTGGAGATGGAATCCGTACTGATCAACTGCCACTACCCGGTCGACGAGAACAGCTTCGTCCTCATGTACGGGGCGACGGTGAAGAAGCTTCCCGGCATGAGCGACGAACAGGCCGCCGAGGCGGCCCGCCTCACCGCCGAGGGCCTCGCCGTCGGCTTCGAGCAGGACGTGGAGATCTGGAAGAACAAGACCCGCATCGACAACCCCCTCCTCACCGAGGAGGACGGCCCCGTCTACCAGCTCCGCCGCTGGTACGAGCAGTTCTACGTCGACGCCGCCGACGTCAGGGACGAGATGGTCCGCCGCTTCGAGTACGAGATCGACACCACCCGCGCCACCGCCGCCTGGAAGGCGGAGGTGGCCGAGAACCTCGCCCGCCGCGCCGTCTCCCCGGGCGGCGCGTGATGACCCCCGTCACCTGCGGGGAATGCGGCACCGAGGTGCTGTGCGAGAAGTTCAGCCCCGCCCACACCCAGGTGCAGTGGACCGGCCGGGCGGCGCAGGTGTGCCCGCGCATCGCGGCCCGGGTCGCCGCGGGGGAACTCAGCGCCCGCGTCCGCTCCTGCCCGGCGCTGCGCGCCGGCATCGAGGAGGCCGTCCGGGAGGGCCGGCTGGAGGTGCCCGCCGATGCGTGAGAACCCGGCACCGGCACCGGTCGCTGCTCCCGCTCCCGCCCGCGTCCCCGGGGCCGCCGGGCCGCTGCGGGTCCGCGTGCTGGAGCGGATCCAGGAGACCCCGGACGCGGTCTCCCTCCTCCTGGACCCCGAACTCCCCTACGAACCCGGACAGTTCCTCACCCTCCGGATACCCGGCGGGGCGGCCCGCTGCTACTCGCTGGCCAGCTCCCCGCACACCGGCGAGCCGATGCGGATCACCGTCAAGAAGGTCCCCGGCGGACCCGGATCCACCTGGGTCTGCGACACCGTGGCCCCGGGCGACGAACTGGAGGTCCTGCCGCCCGCCGGTACCTTCACCCCCGGCCCGGACGGCCTGGACCGGGACCTGCTGCTCGTCGCGGGCGGCAGCGGCATCACCCCCGTACTCTCCCTGGCCAAGTCGGCCCTCGCCGCCGGGCGGGGCCGCACCGCCCTGCTGTACGCCAACCGCGACTCCGCGTCGGTGATCTTCCGGGACGAGCTGGAGCGGCTGGCCGCACGGCACCCGGAGCGGCTCACCGTCGTGCACTGGCTGGAGAGCCTGCGGGGCCTGCCGACCGCCGGGCGGCTCGGCGAGCTCGTCGCCCCGTACTCCGGCCGCGAGGCCTGGCTGTGCGGCCCCGGCCCGCTCATGGACGCCGCCGAGGCCGCCCTGCGGGCGGCCGGGACCCCCGGAACCCGCATCCGCCGCGAGCGCTACTTCTCCCTCGGCGCCGACGTGTTCGCCGACGCGTCCGCCCCCGCGAAGCCCTCCCCGGGGGCCGGTGACGACGCGGTCGCCGTGGCGGAACTCGACGGGAGCACCCGTACCGCGCCCTGGCCGCGCCGGACCACGCTCCTCGACGCCCTCCTCGCGGCCGGCGTCGAAGCCCCGTACTCCTGCCGGGAGGGCGCCTGCGCCGCCTGCTGCTGCCGGGTCGTCGAGGGCGAGGTCACGATGACCCGCAACGAGGTCCTGGACGGCGAGGACCTCGCCGACGGCTACGTCCTGGCCTGCCAGGCCCTCCCGCGGACCGACCGGGTCCGGGTCACCTACGACTGAACCGAACCCGAACCCGAACCCGAACCCGAACCGGACCCGAACCCGAGCCCCGAACCCGCGCCCGGGCCCGCGACCGAAAGGGGCCGGGCCCGGCCCCCTGGCGAGGGGTCGGGCCCGGCACGTGTGCGATGGGGTATCTGTACCCGCTACATCCACTCGCTGAACCGCAGCCAGCCCATCATGTTGTCCATCGCCCGCGCCGAGACCGCCGGCCGCTGCTCCGGGGGCGGCGCGGCCGCCGAACGGCCCGCCCTGCCCGGCCCGTACAGTTCCCGCCACACGGCCCGCGCGCACGTCAGGACCGCCGGCGCCAGCCGGGCCAGTTCGCGCTCGCCCCGGCAGGAGGAGACCGACACGGCGGCGACCGCCCGCCCCGCGCCCCGCAGCGGCGCGGCCACGCAGCAGATCCCGCGGAAGCTCTCCTCCCGGTCGTAGGCGGTCCCGCGTTCGCGGGTCGCCGCCAGCTCCGCCCGCAGCGCGGCCGGGCGCACCAGCGTCCGGGCTGTGCGCGGGCGCAGCCCCCGGGCCAGGACCCGCTCGACGCCCTCCTGGTCGCCGAAGGCGAGGATCGCCTTGCCCGCGGCCGTGGAGTACGCGGGCATCCGGCCGCCGACCCGGGAGGGCACGCCGGTGGCCTCCGAGCCGCCGATCCGCTCCAGACAGACCACTTCCGCCCCGTCCAGCACCGAGAGGTGCACCAGCTGCCCCGTCTGCTCGTGCAGCGCGTGCAGCAGCGGCAGGGCCGCCCGGCGCAGCCGGTTGTGGTGGGCGGCGAGCGCGCCCAGCTCCAGCATCCGCATGCCCATCCGGTAGTCCCGGCCGTCCCGGTCCAGCCAGCGCAACCGCACCAGCTGGTCGAGGATCCGGTGGGCGGAGGAGCGCGGGATCCCGGAGCGGCGCACCACTTCCGTCAGCGAGAGCCGCGGCTGCGCGCCCTCGAAGGCACCCAGGACCTTGGCGGCCTTCTCCAGCAGCGAGAGCGGTACGGGCCCGGTCTCCATGGCCTGATCGAGCACGAGGAACCCCCTGGGCGAGGCGTTTGGGGAGGCGTTGGGGAGGCGTTGGGGCGACCCTGCCACGCGGGCCCGGGCGGGGGGAAGGACCCGGAACCATGTATTTCATTCAGTAATACTCCTGATCGGTGGAAAGGCGGGTGCGGGGCGCTCCGCGGGCGGCTTCCCACTCAGCGGGAACACCCCGTTCCGCGCCCCGGACCCCCCGGCGTACGTTCACCGCACCCCGGCACCCGACCACCCCGGCACCCGACCACCCCGGCAACGCCCCGAGAAAGGGACACCATGAGCGACGAAGACGTCCTCGACGCCGTCCGCGCCCTCGCCCCGGCCCTGCGCGCCCGCGCCTGCGAGGCGGAGGAGCGGCGCAAGGTCCCCGAGGAGAGCGTCAAGGAGCTGACCGAAGCCGGCTTCTTCCGCCTGCTCCAGCCCCGCGCCCACGGTGGCCGCGCCGCACACCCCGGCGTCTTCTACGCCGCCGTCAAGGAGATCGCCAAAGCCTGCGGCTCCACCGGCTGGGTCGCCTCCGTGACCGGCGTCCACCCCTGGCACGTCGCGCTCTACGACCCCCGCGCCCAGGACGAGGTCTGGGGCGAGGACCGCGACACCCGCATCTGCTCCTCGTACGCCCCCACCGGCAAGGTCGCCCCCGTCGCCGGAGGCTTCACCCTCAGCGGCCGCTGGCACTTCTCCTCCGGCTGCGACCACGCCGACTGGGCCCTGCTCGGCGCGCTCGTCACCGACGCCGAGGGCCGGCCCGTCGACATGCGGACCTTCCTCGTCCCCCGTACCCAGTACCGCGTCGACGAGGTCTGGGACACCGTCGGCCTGCGCGGATCCGGCTCCAACGACATCGTCGTCGAGGAGGTGTTCGTCCCCGGGCACCGCGCCCTCAGCTTCGGCCCCGTCACCGCCCTCGACGTCCCCGGCCACGCCGTCAACCCCGAGCCCCTCTACCGGCTCCCGTACGCCGCCGTCTTCACCACCACCATCTCCGCCCCGATCGTCGGCATCGCCGAAGGCGCCTACGAGGACCACGTGGCCGCCACCCGCGACCGCTTCCGGATCTCCTACGGCCAGCACGTCGCCGAGGACCCCTTCGCCCAGGTCCGCATCGCCCGCGCCGCCAGTGACATCGACGCCTCCTGGCTCCAGCTCCAGCGCAACATCGGCGACTTGTACGCCCTCGCCGAACGGGGCGAACCCCTCCCGCTGACCCTGCGCACCAGGGCCCGCCGCGACCAGGTCCTCGCCACCGAACGCTGCGTCGCCGCCGTCGACCTCCTCATGGAGAACGCCGGGGGCGGCGCCCTGCGCACCGGCGCCAACCCCCTCCAGCGGGCCTGGCGCGACGTCCACACCGGCCGCGGCCACGCCGCCAACGACCCCGAGCGGGCACTGGTCCTCTTCGGCCAGGGCGCCCTCGGCCTCGACATCCAGGACACCATGCTGTGACGGGAACCGACGCCGTGAACCCCACCTACGAGAACACCTCCCGGACCACGCGGGCCGCCGGCCTCACCCTCCACCACCACGAGGCGGGCCCCGCCACCGCACCCGTCGTGATCATGCTGCACGGCGGCGGCCCCGGCGCCTGCGGCTGGTCCAACTTCGGCGCCAACCTGCCCCACTTCGCCGCCCGCTTCCGCACCCTCCTGGTCGACCTGCCCTGCTACGGCCGCTCCGCCAAACCCGAACCCGACCGCGACTACTTCACCTTCAGCGCCCGCGCCGTCGTCGCCCTCATGGACGAACTCGGCATCGAACGCGCCCACTTCATCGGCAACTCCCTCGGCGGCGGCACCGCCACCCGGATCGCCCTCGACCACCCCGGCCGCGTCGCGAAGCTGCTCCTGATGGGCCCCGGCGGCATCTCCCTGAACCTGTTCTCCGCCGACCCCACCGAGGGCATCAAGCGGCTCTTCGAGTTCAGCCTCGACCCCGAGCCCACCCGCGAGCGGATGCGCACCTTCCTCACCACCCTCGTCCACGACCCGGCCCTCGTCACCGACGCCCTCGTCGAGGAGCGCCACGCCGGGGCCACCGACCCCGACGCCCGGCTCGGCAACGCCCGGATGGCCGCCGCCTTCGCCCGCTGGCCCGAGGAGTCCATGCTCTGGCGCGAGGCCCACCGCATCACCTGCCCGGTGCTGCTCACCTGGGGCCGCGAGGACCGGGTCAACCCCGTCGACGGCGCCTTCCTCGCGCTCAAGGCCATTCCCGACGCCCGCCTCCACGTCTTCCCGCGCTGCGGCCACTGGGCCCAGACCGAGGCCGCCGCCGAGTTCAACCGCCTCGCCACCGACTTCTTCCTCCACTAGGAGCCCCATGGACATCCGCGCACTCGGCTACCTCCGCATCGAGACCGCCGACCTCGCCGCCTGGCGCACGTACGTCCTCGACGTCCTCGGCATGACCGAGGGCCGGGGCAGCACCGACAGCCGCCTCCTCGTCCGGATCGACGACCGCGTCCACCGCTTCCAGTTCGTCGCCGGGACCCGGGACCGCCTCCTCGCCGCCGGGTTCGAGGTCGCCAACGCCAAGGCCCTGGCACAGGCCGCGCGGGAACTGGAGGCCGCCGGCGTCGCCGTCGAGCACGGTGACGACGCCACCCTCGCCGACCGGCGCGTCCAGGGCCTGATCCACTGCGAGGACCCCGGCGGCAACCCCCTGGAGATCTACTGGGGTCAGGCCCAGGACCACGGCCCCCTCGCCGCCCCGTACGGCAACCGCTTCGTCACCGGCGACCTGGGTCTGGGCCACGTCGTCCTGCCCGCCCCCGACACCGAGACCACCCTCGCCTTCTACGAGGACCTGCTCGGCTTCCAGCTGCGCGACTCGATGAGGCTGCCCCCGGCCGCCGTCCCCACCGGAGCCCCCGGCAAGGACGTCCACCGGATGTACTTCCTCAGCCCCAACGGCCGCCACCACAGCCTCGGCCTCTACCCGGGCGCCCTGCCGCCCGGCATCGTCCACTTCATGGTCGAACTGGAGAGCCTCGACGACGTCGGCTACTGCCTCGACCGGATGCACGCGGCGGGCATCCCCATCGCCTCCACCCTCGGCCGGCACTCCAACGACCGCATGGTGTCCTTCTACGCCCAGGCCCCCGGCGGCTTCCAGGTCGAGTACGGCTGGGACGGCCTCGTCGTCGACCCGGCCACCTGGACCGCGAAGGAGATCACCGCCGACAGCTTCTGGGGCCACCAGTGGAGCGGCTGACCCCCACCGCGCCGGAAGGCGCCGCGGTGGACCCGGCCGCGGTGGATCCCGCCGCGTTCCGCGAGGCGCTCGGGGCCTTCGCCTCGGGGGTCACCGTCGTCGCCGCCGTCGGCGACGACGGCCGCCCGGCGGGCCTGGCCTGCCAGTCCTTCGCCTCGCTGTCCCTGGACCCGCCGCTGGTGCTGCTGTGCGTCGGCAAGGCCTCCACGAGCTGGCCCCGGGTACGGGCCGCAGGCCGGTTCGGGGTGAGCATCCTCGCCGAGGAGCAGCGGGAGGTGTGCGAGGCCCTCGGGCGCCCGGGGGAGGAGAAGTTCGCCGGGATCGGCTGGGAGCGTTCCGCGCACGGAGCCGTCCGCGTCGCCGGGGCCCTGGCCACCGTGGAGTGCGCGCTCGACACCGTCCACGAGGCGGGCGACCACTGGCTGGTCACGGCCCGGGTCCTCGAACTCGCCGCCCGCGACGGCGGATCGCCCCTGCTGTACTTCCGCAGCGACTACGCCACCGGAGCATTCGGATGACCGACACCCCCGACACGACCGACACCCCCGACACGACCGACACCCCCGACACGACCGACACCCCCGACACCCCCGATACGACCGACGCGTTCGCGCACGCGTACGACGTGGTGGTGGTCGGCTCCGGCGCGGCCGGACTGGCCGCCGCCCTCACCGCCCGGCTGCGGGGCCTGACCGTCCTGGTCGTGGAGAAGACCGACAAGTACGGCGGCTCCACCGCCCTGTCCGGAGGCGCCGTCTGGGTTCCCGGCAACTTCCACCTCGACCGGGCCGGGCTCGCCGACACCCACGACAAGGCGCGCGCCTACCTCGACGCGACCGTCGGCGACCGGGTCCCCGACGCCCGCAAGGAGGCCTACCTCGCCCACGGGCCGCGCATGGTGCGGGAGTTCCACGACCGCACCGAGGTCCGCTTCATGTACACCCCCGGATACCCGGACTACTTCCCCGAGGCGCAGGGCGGCATGGCCCAGGGCCGCTCCGTCGAACCGTGCATCGTCGACTTCCGGCGGCTGGGGGAGCTCGGCGCCGGAATGCGCCGGGCGGGCCTGCCGACGTACGGGCTGACGATGACCTCGTACGACTTCCGCTTCCTGAACATGGCGGGCCGCACCTGGGCCGGCCGGCGGACCTCCCTGAAGGTCGGGGCGCGGGCGGTGAAGGCGCTCGTCACCGGCCGCAGGCCGCTCTCCCTGGGGGAGGCGCTGATCGCCCGGATGCGGCTGTCGCTGGACCGGCTCGGCGGGGAGCTGTGGCTGTCGGCGCCCCTGACCGGGCTGGTCACGGACGCCTCCGGCAGGGTGAGCGGAGTACGGGTCACGCGTGCGGGCCGGGAGCTGACGGTGCGGGCCGCGGGCGGGGTGGTGCTGGCCTCGGGCGGTTTCTCGCACGACGCGGAGCTGCGCGAGAAGCACCTGCCCGCGCCGACCTCCACCGCCTGGACGCACGCCTCCGAGGGGCAGACGGGTGACGCCCTGCGGCTCGGCGGGGAACTCGGCGCGGCCACCGACCTGCTGGACCGGGTGTGGGGGGCGCCGTCGGTGTGCCCGCCGGGGGAGCGGCCGTTCTTCCTGGTCGCCGACCGGGGCATCCCCGGCATGGTGATCGTCGGCCAGAACGGGGAGCGGTACGCCAACGAGGCCCTGCCGTACCACGCGTTCGTCGACCGGATGTACGCCGCCGACCGGCCCGGGGCGGGCACGGTGCCGTCCTGGCTGGTCCTCGACGCCCGCTCGAAGGCCCGCTACCTGTTCGCCGGGCTGTTGCCCGGACAGCCCTTCCCGGCGCGGTGGCTGGAGAGCGGCTTCGTGAAGAAGGCCGCGACCGTGGAGGAACTGGCCGGGCTGATGGCGGCGCCGGGCCTGCCCGCCACGGTCCGCCGCTTCAACGGCTTCGCCGCGCGGGGCGCCGACGAGGACTTCGGCCGGGGCGAGAGCGTCTACGACCGCTACTACGGCGACCCGACGCTGCCCCACCCGAACCTGGCGCCCCTCGACAAGGGCCCCTTCTACGCGGTCCCCGTGCACCCGGGGGACATCGGCACCAAGGGCGGGCTGGTCACGGACGGGGACGGCCGTGTCCTGCGCGAGGACGCGGCCCCGATCGCGGGCCTCTACGCGGCCGGCAACTGCTCGGCGGCGGTCATGGGGGAGACCTACCCCGGCCCCGGCGCGACGATCGGCCCCGCGATGGCCTTCGCCTGGGCGGCGGTCAACGTGATCGCGGAGGAGCTGGCCCCCTCCGGCACCTGACGGCCTTTGCCGTCCCGTGGGCCGGACGCCCGTGTTCCGCGGTCGGGGCGCGGGGACAACGGCGGTGTGAAGACGAAGGCGGCGGGGGAGTGAACCGGGACGCGGTCTGGGCCCTGGTCAGTGGAGTGCTGTGCGCCGGTACCTGGGGCGCCCTGGTGTGGGTCGCCGTGGATCCCGGACTCCAGGACGTGCAGGACGGGCTGGGGGCGTGGACCGCGGCGATCGCCCTCGTGCCCGTGGTCGTGTCGTTCGCCCTGGGCATGGTGCTGATCGTCGGCTCGGGCGGCTCGGGCGGCCCGGGCGGCCCGGGCGGAAGCCGGGGCGGCGGCGGTGAAGGCGTCGGACTCGGCGGGCTCGGCGGTGACGGGGGCGGTTCCTGTGGCGGCGGCGGGGGTTGCGGCGGTGGGGGAGGCGGCTGCGGCGGGGGCGGCGGCGCCTGACGGCCGCCGGCACCCCGCGCGCGCCGTCGGTCAGGACAGCTTGCCGTCGTAGTCCGGGAGCTTGACGGTGCGTTCGGCGTGGCCGCCGACCAGGTCGCTCTGCTTGTTCCCGATGTTCGCGATGATCGTGTAGCCGCGGGCCTCGATCTCGGCGCGCTTGCCGGTCTTGTAGGCGCTCACCTCGCCGAACAGGTCGGGCAGGTCACGGACGTAGAGGCCCGAGACGGGGTAGCCGACCGCCTTGAGGTTGTGCTCGGTCAGGGAGTAGATGATCCCCGGGCGGGCGGTGACGAAGAAGATAGCGACGCCCCGGTCGTGCGCGTACCGGGTCAGCTCGCGGACCTTGCCGATCGCCGGCGTCGGGAAGGTCCAGAACCAGTGGAAGTCCGTCTCCAGCGAGGAGTTGTCGATGTCGAGGACGATCGCCGGCTTCTCCCCGGCCGGGGAGGCGGCGATGCGCTGCTCGATCGCGGGACGGGCCGCGTCGATGACGGCGGCGACGTCGCGCTGCCAGGTGGCGTAGTCGATGCCGAGGATCGCCGCGTTGCCCCCGGGCGCGGAGGCGGTGACGGCGGCCGGCGCGGTGGCGGGCCGCGGCGCGGGGGCCGGGGCCGCCCCGGCGGAGGCGGCGGGCAGGAGGGCCAGGACGACGCCCGCGACGGCCGCGCCGGCGGCGGCGCCGTGGCGGGAAAGGACCGTACGGGTGGGGAAGGTGCGGCGGGTGCTGCGCATGTGGGGGCGCTCCTCGGTCACAGGATTGGCATGTACGCGACCAGGCTCGATGAGCGCGGACCCCTTGTCTACCGGTCGGTAGGAAACTTTTCGTAGCCGCCCGGTGAATCCCCCTCGCGCGGGGACGGGAGGACGGCCTACGTGTCGCAATCCAGCACCGTGCGGCAGACCCCGCACCGCACCCTCGACGGCCCCCGCACCGCGACCCGCAGCCGCTGCGCGCACACCGGGCAGGGGAAGCTCACCCGCCGCTCTCCCGCGCACCGTTCGAAGTGGTACGCCGCCCCGCGCGGCGGGCCGCTCCCCTCGCGGCGGGCCCGCGCGTAGCGCAGCCGCTCCAGCGGGCCCGCGGCCGCCAGGGGCGCCCGGCCGAGGTCCCGCACGGCCAGGGCGCGGCCGCGCGCGTACGCCTCGTAAGCCTGCGGGCTGCTGAACCAGGGGGAGGGGTCCTCCCCGAAGTGGAGGGCCCGCTTGGCCAGGACGTAGCCGAACTCCTCGGGGGTGAGGTAGCCGAGCTTCTGGTGGCTCAGCGCGTCCTCCCGGTAGGCGTCGAGGAGCAGCCAGCCGGCCCCGAGGTAGGCGGCGGCCGTGTCGGTGAGGATCTCGTCCTCCGCGGTGGTGGGCATGCGCAGGTCCAGGCGGTGCAGCAGGACGTGGGTGACCTCGTGGGCCAGCGCGGCGGCCAGATCCCGCCGGTGCCCGCGGAAGCGGTCGTTCACCTCGACGAAGTACTCCGGACCCGCCGTCAGCTCCACCGACGCCGCGTCCCGCATCGGCCGGAACGCGACCACCACGCGCGCGTCCGGCAGCCGGAGGGCGCGCACCATCGCGGAGGCCACCCGGTGGGCGCCGAGGTGCAGGTCATCGGCGTCGCCGAACGCCGCGTCGGCCGGGGTGACGCTCGTGGCGTAGGCCCGGACGCCCGCGGGGGACAGGCGGCGGAACAGGGCCGTGAGCGAGGCGCGGACGGTCTCCAGGTGCGGAAATCCGTGCTCGACGGGGCTGTTGTGCCTGCCGTTCTGCGTCACGCCGCCTCCCCGGCCGGAAGTTGTCCGAAAACGCGTTCTTGATGGGATCCGGCGTTCGGATGTGTCATGGACCCGTCATTCACCCGATGACGCGCACGGCCCAACCCCCCACGAAAGGCAGCGTGTCGACCATGGCCACCCTTGCCAGATTCCTCAAGCGCACCCTCGCCGTCGGCGCCGTCGCCCTCGCGGCCGCCAGCCTCCAGCCCGCCAGCGCCGGCGCCGCCCAGGCCCCCGTCGTCGGCGGAACCCGCGCCGCGCAGGGCGAGTTCCCCTTCATGGTCCGCCTCTCCATGGGCTGCGGCGGAGCCCTCTACACCCAGCAGATCGTCCTCACCGCCGCCCACTGCGTGAACGGCTCCGGCAACAACACCTCCATCACCGCCACCGCCGGCGTCGTCGACCTCAACAGCTCCAGCGCCATCAAGGTCAAGTCCACCAAGGTCCTCCAGGCCCCCGGCTACAACGGCACGGGCAAGGACTGGGCCCTGATCAAGCTCGCCAAGCCCATCAACCTGCCCACCCTGAAGATCGCCGAGACCAAGGCCTACGACAACGGCACCTTCACCGTCGCCGGCTGGGGCGCCACCCGCGAGGGCGGCGGCCAGCAGCGCTACCTGATGAAGGCCACCGTCCCCTTCGTCTCCGACGCCTCCTGCCAGAGCTCCTACGGCGGCGACATCGTCCCCGGCGAGGAGATCTGCGCCGGCTTCGCCCAGGGCGGCGTCGACACCTGTCAGGGTGACTCCGGCGGCCCCATGTTCCGCCGCGACAACGCCAACGCCTGGATCCAGGTCGGCATCGTCAGCTGGGGCCAGGGCTGCGCCCGCCCCGACTACCCCGGCGTGTACACGGAGGTCTCCACCTTCGCCAGCCAGATCAAGAACGCCGCGGCGACCCTCTAGCGGCACGGCCCGCGGTACGCCCCGCGGCACGGCTGGCGGCACGGCTAGTGGCACGGCCAGCGGCACGGCTCGTGGCACCGGCACCGCCCGAGGCACCCCGCACGGCACCCCGTCGTCCTTCCGGCCGGCCACGAACCGGCCGGAAGGACGAAGCGCCCCGCCCCGAACGCACCTACCGTCGAGAGACGTACCGCGAGGCTGGAACACCGCTGTCCCGGCCCCGCGGCACCCTCCCGGCGGTCCGCTGTGCGGTTGCGGACCGGCGCCCGCACCGGTCCGATGGGAAGAGTCCATCGGCGGCAGCGGGCGACAGTGGGGCAGGCAGCGCATGGCGATCAGAGTGGTCATCGCGGACGACCAGGAAATGGTCAGAACCGGCTTCCGCATGATCCTCGAAAGCATGCCCGACATCGAGGTCGTCGCCGACGTCGTCGACGGCGAAGCCGCACTGGCCGCCGTCGCCGCGCACCAGCCCGACGTCCTCCTCCTCGACATCCGCATGCCCCGCCTCGACGGACTCGAAGTCACCCGCCGCCTCGCCGGCCAGGACAAACCGCGCATCGTCATCGTCACCACCTTCGACCTCGACGAGTACGTCCACGCGGCGCTCCACGGCGGAGCCTCCGGCTTCCTCCTGAAGGACGCGAGCCCGGCCATGCTGGTTGAAGCGGTACGGGCGGCGGCCGTCGGCGACTCCCTCGTCTCACCCGCCATCACCGTACGACTGCTGCGCGAAATGGCCCCCCGCATCCCCGCCGCCCAGGCCGCCCGCCGCCCCGCCGAGCCCCTCACGGAACGCGAACGGGACGTCGTACGCTGCCTCGCCCGCGGGATGACCAACGCCGAGATCGCCGCCGAACTGTACGTATCGCTGTCCACCGTCAAAACCCACCTGGCCAACGTCCAGGCCAAACTCGACGCCCGCAACCGCGTCGAGATCGCCGCCTGGGCCTGGGAAAGCGGCCTGGCCGCCACCACGGCGTGACCCACCCCCACCCCGGCCCGCCCCCGCGCCGACCCCCCACACCACCCCCGGCCCCGGCACGCCCCGCACCCCCACCGAAACCCCCCACACCCTCCCCCCAACCCACCCCCACCACCCAGCCCGCACCGCCGCCCCTGCCGTCGGAGGCCCTCGCGCCACCCCGGCCGAAAGCCCCCACGCCCTCCCCGCAGCCCGCCCCCGCCGCCCGGCCCGCACCGCCGCCGGGACCGTCCTCGCTGTTCCCGCCGCAGGGAGGCGCCGTACGTCCCGCGCCGCCCGGGGCCGCGGTGCGCCCCGCGCCGCCCCTGCCGTCGGAAGCCCCCGCGCCACCCGCATCCGCCGCCCGGCCCGCCCCGCCGCGCCCCGAAGCCGTCGTGCCGCCTCGGCTGGGAGTCCCCGCGCTTCCCGCGCCGCCTGAGCCCGCAGCCCAGCCCGCACCACCCCCGCCCCCGGGAGCTCCGGTACGTCCCGCGCCGCGCGGCGCCGCCGCGCCGCCCGCGCCGCCGCCGGGAGGCGGCGTACGGCCCGTGCCGCGCCCGCCGGGGATCCGTACGTGGTCCGCGGCGGCCGCGGACGGCGTCCGTCACGCTCCGCCCGCCGGAGGCCCACGGTGAGTCCGCTCGCGAGCTGGGCGCGGCGTCACCCGCACGCCGCCGACTGGATCCGGCTCTTCCTCTCCATGCTGCTCCTCGCCCTCGTCACCTTCGAGGGCGTCGTCCTCGCCCGCCAGCCCAGCCTCCCCCACGCCGCCGTCTGGGTCTCCGGCATCCTCGTCTGCCTCAGCGCGGCACCCTGGCCCCGCATCCCCCTCCTGACCCGCGCCTGGTTCGCGGCCGCCACCACCTGGACCGTCACCCTCCTCCTCCTCGTCTTCGGCAACCACCCCCTCGTCGTCTGGGGCGGCGGCGAAGCCATCGCCCTGCTCGTCCTCCTCTCCCAGGTCCTCCTGCGCGCCCCCGCCCGCACCGCCGCCACCCTCGGCCCCCTCCTCGGCCTCGGCTGCATGGCCGCACCCGTCCGCGACACCGACCCCGGCCGCTTCACCCTGCTCTTCTCCGTCCTTGCCGTCGTCGTCGCCGCCTACTCCCTCCTCCTGCGCCTCCAGTCCGTCCAACGCGTCCGCGAACTCCGCGCCGTCCGCACCGCCGAACGCCTCGAACTCGCCCGCGAGCTCCACGACCTCGTCGCCCACCACGTCACCGGCATCGTCGTCGAGGCCCGCGCCGCCCGCTTCACCCAGGTCTCCGCCGAACGCGCCGCCGAAATCTTCGGTCGCATCGAAACCGCCGGCGACGAAGCCCTCGGCTCCATGCGCCGCCTCGTCAAGATCCTCCGCGACAACGACAACGACGACGACGACCGCACACCCGCCCCCGCCACCACCCCCGTCGCCGGCCTCGCCGACCTCCGCGAGCTCACCGAACGCTTCACCGTCACCGGCCCGCCCGTCGCCCTCCACATCGAAGAAGGCCTCGACACCCGCCTCCCCGGCGACGTCGCCGCCACCGCCCACCGCATCGTCCTCGAAGCCCTCACCAACATCGGCAAACACGCCTCCACCGCCACCGCCGTGCGCATCAGCCTGCGCACCGTCCCCGAAGGCCTCGAAATCCGCATCGCCGACGACGGCGGCCACCCCGCCCGCCTCTCCGAAAAGGCCCGCGGCGGCGGCTACGGCCTCGCCGGAATGGCCGAACGCGCCGAAGCCCTCGGCGGCACCCTCACCGCCGGACCCGCCCCCGAAGGAGGCTGGCTCGTCACCGCCACCCTGCCCCTGTGACCCCGCCCCGCCCGCCCCCGTCTCACGGACCGGCCACCCCCGAAAATCCCTCCCGCACGCCACGTATTCTCGGGAACCATGAACAACAGCGATATCGACGAGTCCGTCGCCGCGGAACTGTCCCGCCTGCGCGACAGCATCGACAACATCGACGCGGCCGTGGTCCACATGCTCGCCGAGCGCTTCAAGTGCACCCAGCAGGTCGGCCACCTCAAGGCCCGCCACCAGCTGCCCCCCGCCGACCCCGGCCGCGAAGCCAGCCAGATCGCCCGGCTCCGCCAGCTCGCCGAGAACGCCAAGCTCGACCCGGCCTTCGCCGAGAAGCTCCTCAACTTCATCATCGCCGAGGTCATCCGCCACCACGAGACCATCGCGGCCGGCGAAGAATAACCACCCCCCGGACCGGCGCCGGCCACCCCCCGCGGGAACACCGGCGCCACCCCGCCGACACCCCCTGGGGCACGGCCCGCCCGTCAGGCAGCATGACCCCATGTCCGCACTGACGCGCAACGAAGCGCAGCTCCGAGCCGAGCTCCTCGACGTCCACCACTACGCCGTCACCCTCGACCTCACCACAGGCGACGACACCTTCGACTCCACCACCGTCATCCGCTTCAGCGCACGCGCCGCCGGAGACACCTTCGTGGAACTGAAACCGGACGAACTGCGCTCCGCCACGCTCGACGGCCGCCCCCTCGACCCCGCCAGCCTCACCGGCAACCGCCTCCCCCTCACCGGCCTCACCACCGGCCCCCACGAGCTGCGCGCCGACACCCGCATGCGCTACTCCCGCACCGGCGAAGGCCTCCACCGCTTCACCGACCCCGCGGACGGGGAGACGTACGTCTACTCCCAGATGTTCCTCGACGACGTCCAGCGCGTCTTCCCGGCCTTCGACCAGCCCGACCTCAAGGCCGTCTTCGAGTTCACCGTCACCGCCCCCGCCCACTGGACCGTCCTCGCCAACGGCATCACCACCCGCACCGGCCACCGCGAAGACGACACCGCCACCTGGACGTCCGCCCCCACCCCCGTCATCTCCACCTACCTCGCCGCCGTCGCCGCCGGCCCCTGGCACAGCATCACCACCGAACACGCCGGACTCCCCTTCGGCATCCACTGCCGCAAGTCCCTCGCCCCCCACCTCGACGCCGACGCCGCCGAAATCCTCTCCGTCACCACCGACTGCTACGACCGCTACCACGAGAAGTTCGCCGAGCCCTACCCCTTCGACTCCTACGACCAGGCCTTCGTCCCCGAATTCAACGCCGGCGCCATGGAGAACCCCGGCCTCGTCACCTTCCGCGACGAGTTCGTCTTCCGCTCCGCCGTCACCGACACCGAACGCCAGCGCCGCGCCATGGTCATCGCCCACGAAATGGCCCACATGTGGTTCGGCGACCTCGTCACCCTCACCTGGTTCGACGACATCTGGCTCAACGAATCCTTCGCCGAATACATGGGCTACCAGACCCTCACCGAAGCCACCCGCTTCACCGGCACCTGGACCGAATTCGGCATGGAACGCAAGCCCTGGGGCTACGACGCCGACCAGCGCCCCTCCACCCACCCCGTGGCCCCCGCCCCCGACGACGTCCCCGACACCGCCTCCGCCCTCCTCAACTTCGACGGCATCTCCTACGCCAAGGGCGCCTCCGCCCTGCGCCAGCTCGTCGCCTGGCTCGGCGAGAAGGACTTCCTCGCCGGCATCAACACCCACTTCGCCCGCCACAAGTTCGCCAACGCCTCCCTCGCCGACTTCGTCGACTCCCTCGCCGCCCACACCGACCGCGACGTCCACACCTGGGCCCGGGCATGGCTGCGCACCACCGGCGTCGACACCCTCACCCCCCGCATCGAGGAAAGCCCCGGAGGCTGGACCCTCACCGTCGACCGCACCGGCAGCCGCCCCCACCACATCGCCGCCGGCACCTACGCCCTCGCCCCCGACGGCCTCCTCGAACGGGGCGAACTCCTCGGCATCGACGTCCCCACCGACGAGATCCTCTCCGGCAGCGGCCGCCGCCCCGACCTCCTCGTCCTCAACGACGGAGACCTCGGCTACGCCAAGATCCGCCTCGACGAACTCTCCCTCGAAACCGCCCTGCGCTCCCTCTCCCGCATCCCCGACCCCCTCACCCGCGCCGTCGTCTGGGGCTCCCTGCGCGACATGGTCCGCGACGGCGAACTCGAACCCGGCGCCTACCTCACCACCGCCGACGCCCACCTCCCCGAGGAAACCGACCTCGCCGTCGTCCAGGGCGTCCTCGGCTTCGCCCGCCACCACATCGCCGACCGCTACCTCGCCCCCACCGAACGCGCCGCCGCCCTCACCCTCATCACCTCCCTCACCCGCGACCTCCTGCGCCGCACCGAGGACGGCACCGACCCCGGCCTGCGCCTCGCCGCCGTCCGCGTCCTCATCGACAGCGCCACCCACCCCGACACCCTCGCGGCCTGGCTCGCCGACGGCACCGTCACCGGCGGCCCCGAACTCGACCCCGAACTGCGCTGGCGCATCCTCGCCCGCCTCGCCGTACTCGGCGCCCTCGACGAGGACACCATCGACGCCGCCCTCGAAGCCGACCCCAGCGCCACCGGACAGCAGGGCGCCGCCCGCTGCCGCGCCGCCCTGCCCACCGCCGAGGCCAAAGCCGCCGCCTGGCAGCGCCTCTTCCACGACGACACCCTCTCCAACTACCTCTTCACCGCCACCGCCCAGGGCTTCTGGCAGCCCGAACAGGCCCACCTCGTCCAGGACTACGTACCCCGCTACTACCCCGAAGCCGTCGCCCTCGGAGCCCGCCGCGGCCCCGCCATCGCCGAAGCCGCCGGCCGCTGGGCCTTCCCCGCCCACGCCATCGACGAAGCCAACCTCCGCACCGGCCGCGCCGCCCTCGACGACCCCGACCTCATCCCCCTCCTCCGCCGCAAGCTCGTCGACCAACTCGACGACCTCGCCCGAGCCCTCCAAATCCGCACCCCCACCCCCTAACCCCCCAGCCCGCCCGCCCGCCCGGCCGCCCGGCCCGGCGGTGCGGCCCGGTCCTTCCGGCCCGGTCCGGCCCGGCCCGACGGCCCGGTGCGGCCCGGCGCGGTCCGGCGCGGTCCGGCCTGTGCGGCCTGTGCGGCCCGGTCGGCCCGCGCGGGCCCCGCCCCGCCCGCCCGGCCCCGACGGCCCCCCTCGAACGCCTGGCCGACACCGGAGAGGCGGACAAACCCCGGCGGTTACCCCATTCGGGTCTCATCGTTGAGCTGGGCGGGGACCAGGCTGTCCCCGCCCAGCCTCCGCGAAGGACCCCGGATGACCGAGCCGCCCCGCACCCCGCCCCCGCCGCCCCCACTCGCCGGCGGCCACGGCGGAGCCGAAGCCCTGCGGCCCCTCATCGACACCGTCCTCGACGCCCTCCGCACCGGAACCGCCGAACGCGACGGCCCCCTCCCCGCCGGCGGCCCCGCAACCGTCACCGCCCGCGTCCACACCGCACTCGGCGACATGTTCCCCACCCACGGCACCGGCGACCACGAAGCACTCCGCACCCTCGTCCACACCCTCGCCGCCGGCGCCGCCGACCCCGCCCACCCCCTGTGCGCCGCCCACCTGCACTGCCCACCCCTCGCCGTCGCGGCCGCCGCCGACCTCGCCGCCAGCGCCCTCAACCCCTCCCTCGACTCCTGGGACCAGGCCCCCGCCGCCTCCGCCATCGAAGCCCGCCTCACCCACACCCTCGCCACCGCGTTCTACGACACCCCCCACCCCGACGCCCTCCTCACCACCGGCGGCACCGAAGCCAACCAACTCGCCCTCCTCCTCGCCCGCGAACGCCACGGCCCCCACCTCACCGTCCTCCACGGCGCCAACGCCCACCACTCCATCCCCCGCGCCGCCTGGCTCCTCGGACTACCCCCCGCCACCACCCTCCCCACCCCCACCGGCGTGCTCGACCCCGCCACCCTCGCCGAAGCCCTCACCCACACCCCCGGCCCCGTACTCGTCACCGCCACCGCCGGCACCACCGACGCCGGACTCATCGACCCCCTCGGCCCCATCGCCGACCTCTGCCACCACCACGGCGCCGAACTCCACATCGACGCCGCCTACGGCGGACCCCTCGCCCTCAGCCCCCGCCACCGCCACAAGGTCACCGGACTCCACCGCGCCCACTCCCTCACCGTCGACCTGCACAAACTCGGCTGGCAACCCGTCGCCGCAGGCCTCCTCCTCGTCCCCGACCGGGACCTCCTCACCCCCCTCGCCCACCAGGCCGACTACCTCAACGCCACCGACGACACCGAAGCCGGCCTCCCCGACCTCCTCGGCCGCTCCCTGCGCACCACCCGCCGCCCCGACGCCTTCAAAATCGCCGCCACCCTGCGCTCACTCGGCCGCGACGGCCTCGCCCACCTCATCGACCTCACCTGCACCGCAGCCCACCGGCTCGCCGAACTCCTCGACGCACACCCCCGCTTCGAACTCCACGCACCCCCCACCATCACCACCGTCCTCTTCCGGCCCACCCCCACGGACGACGACCACCTCGCCACCCTGCGCCGCACCCTCCTCCACGACGGCACCGCCGTCCTCGGCCGCACCACCACCGACGGCCGCCTCTGGCTCAAAGCCACCCTCCTCAACCCCCACACCACCGCGCGGGACCTGGACACCCTCGTCACCCTCCTGGAAGGCAGAACCCACCGATGACCGCCCAACTCGACGCACCCCACGACCTCGTCGGAATCGGGATCGGCCCCTTCAACCTCTCCCTCGCCGCCCTCGCCCACGGCCTCCCCCAACAAGGCATCGGCCCCCTCGCCACCGCCTTCTACGACCAACGCCGCGACTTCCGCTGGCACCCCGGACTCCTCATCGACGGAGCCACCCTCCAAGTCCCCTTCCTCGCCGACCTCGTCACCCTCGCCGACCCCACCAGCCCCTGGACCTTCCTCAACTACCTCAAGCACAAGGAGCGCCTCTTCCCCTTCTACTTCGCCGAGCAGTTCCACATCCAGCGCGCCGAATACGACGCCTACTGCCGCTGGGTCGCCGGCCGCCTCCCCGGACTCCACTTCGGCCACCAGGTCGACGCCGTCCGCTGGAACCCCGAACGCGACCTCTTCGAAGTCGACTACACCCAACTCGACCCCGACGGCGAAGCCGAAGCCCTCGGCCGCACCTACACCCGCAACCTCGCCCTCGGCATCGGCACCGCCCCCTACGTCCCCGAACCCCTGCGCCCCCTCGCCGACGCCCCCACCGTCCCCGTCATCCACTCCGCCGACTACCTCGACAACCGGCAGCGCATCCTCGGCGCCGACCACGTCACCGTCATCGGATCAGGCCAGTCCGGAGCCGAAGTCTTCCTCGACCTCCTCCGCAGCCGCCCCACCGGCCACGAAGGCCTCACCTGGCTCGCCCGCACCCCCGCCTTCGCCCCCATGGAGTACTCCAAGCTCGGCCTCGAACACTTCACCCCCGACTACACCCGCTACTTCCACGCCCTCCCCGAACCCGTCCGCGACCAGCTCGTCCCCGCCCAATGGCAACTCCACAAGGGCATCGACGCCGCCACCATCGCCGCCATCCACGAAGAGCTCTACCGCCGCACCCTCCACGGCGGCTGGCCCGACACCGTCCTCACCCCCGGCGTCACCGTCCGCACCGCCGGCCGCGTCGCCACCACCAAGATCGAACTCCACCTCGAACACACCCAGCAGGGCACCCGCACCCGCCTCACCACCGACGCCGTCGTCCTCGCCACCGGCTACCGCGAACGCCCCCTCACCAGCCTCCTCGCCGGCCTCGACCCCTACCTCCGCAAGGACTCCTCCGGCCGCCCCCGCATCGACGACCGCCACCGGATGATCCTCGACCCCTCCGTCACCGGCAGCCTCTACGTCCAGAACGGCGAACGCCACACCCACGGCGTCGGCGCCCCCGACCTCGGCCTCGCCGCCTGGCGCAGCGCCGCCATCCTCAACACCCTCACCGACAAAGAGCCCTACCCCCAGCCCCACCGCACCGCCTTCACCACCTTCGGCCTCGAACAGCGGGAGCACACCCGCCCCCACCCCACAGGCGAACTGCTCCCGCTGGTCGAACACCCCTAGCCGGCCCGAACGGCGGCCCCCCCACGGCGACCGCCGGGCAGCACACCTAGAACACCGGCACACCCGCCCGCGTCAGCCGCCACCCCACCGAAGCGAACCCCGCGGGATCCACCGTCCCCTTCGCCTTCACCCACTGCACGATCGTGTTGCGGATCTCGTCCGAATCCGCCCACAACTGCCTGGCCTGCGGAACATGCGGGAAATTCCCCCCACCCGAGGCCCGGTAGTTGTTCACCGCCAACACGAACCGCGCCCCCGGATCCACCGCCCGACCCTCGAACGACAACCCCACGATCCGCGACCCCACCGGCTGCGCCACGTCCACGTCGTACGTCACCCCGTACACCGCGTCGTAGTTGTAGTCCGGAATCCCCTCCGCGTTCGTCAACGCCGCCGGATCCACCGGCGCACCCGGCGCCGTCCGCACGTAGTACCGCGCCGAATACTCCAGGTAGTCCTTCACCTGCGCACCCGTCAACAGCCGCGCCTCCAGCGTGTTCTCGAACGGATACAGCCCCGCCGCGTCCCGGATCGTCACCTGACCCGCCGGTATCGCCGCCGTCCGCGAGAAACACGACGCCTGCGACAACACCGGCAGCGCCGCCCACTCCGTACCGGCCAGCGCCCCCTTCACCGTCTCCGCCTGCACGTGGTTGATCAGATCGATGACCGGCACGTCCTTCACCGGACCCTCCGCCGACGACATCGCCTGCGTCGACGTACCGATCACCTGGTTGACGTACGCCACCACCTTCCGGTGCTCGTCCGACAACAGCCGCGTGATCTTCCGGTCCTCCGCCACCGTGTTCGAATTCAGCACCTGAGCCGCCACCTTCGACACCGACCAGCGACCCCGCTCCCACACCAGCTCGAAGTCGAACAACGTCAACCGCTGCCCCCACTTCAACGGCTCCGACAGCACCACGTCCTTGCCCGTCGCCCCGTTCCGCACCCGGTACTCCGGGATCTCCGTGTGCGCGTGACCCACCAGGATCGCGTCGATCCCCGCCACCTGCTCCGCCACCAGAGCCGCCGCGTTCTCCACGTACGGCAACTGATCACCGTACGAAGACGTACCGCTCGACCCCGAATGCGCCGACACGATCACCACGTCCGCACCCATCGACCGCAGCCGCGGCACGTACTTCGCCGCCTGCTCCTCCAGACCCGGGAACGTCATCTTCCCCTGCACGTTCGCCTTGTCCCAGATCGCGATCCCCGGATTCGTCAACCCCAGCACCGCCACCTTCACGTCCCGCCCGCACGGCGTCCGCAACCGGTGCATGCTGTACGGCGCGAACGCCGGCCGCAACGTCTTCGCATCCAGCGCGTTCGCCCCCAGCAGCGGAAAATCACACTGCTCCTCGAACTTCCGCAACACCGGAATCCCGTAATTGAACTCGTGGTTCCCCAGCGCCGCCGCGTCATAACCGATCGCGTTCATCGCCCGCGCCATCGGATGCACCGGACCACGCCGCGCCGTGATCGGATCCACCTTCGCGTAGTAGTACGACAACTGCGTCCCCTGGATCGTGTCACCCGCGTCGATCAGCAGCGTGTTCCGCCGCCCCTTCTCCGCCCGCACCCGCTCCACCAACGTCGAGATCTTCGCCAGACCCACGTCGTTGTGCGCCTTGTCGTCGAACTCCTTGTCCGTGAAGTAGTCCCAGTTGAAGACGTTCCCGTGCAGATCCGTCGTCCCCATCACCGTGAACGCGTACGTCCGCGGCTCCCGCCCCCGCGCCCCCTCCTGCTCCTGCTGCGCGGCGGCGGCCGGCGTGCCCGCGGCACCCGCCAACGCCACGGCCGCACCCGTCGCGGCCGAAGCCCCCATGAACTTCCTACGGTCGAACGTCATGCCATCTCCCTCGTGAGGCCCTGAACAACGCGCGTAGATTCTGACCCACGGGTAACAAGACGCAACACCCCCACCAGGTTTCGATCCGATGACCACACACCCCCACCAACCACGGTGCGACAGTGAAACCATGACCCAGGACACCGCACACCAGCCCTACGGAACCCCCGAAGTACCCCGCGTAGCCGTCCGCGGCGAAGCCACCCTCGAAGTCGAACCCGAAATCGCCCGCATCACCATCACCGTCAACGCCCGCGGCACCGACCGCCGCACCGCACTCGAAGACCTCACCCGACGCAACAACACCGTCCTCGAACTCGTCAAGAGCTACGGCGAACCCGTCGAAAAACTCGAAACCGGCGCCTTCTCCATCACCCCCGAACTCACCCGCCACGGCCGCGGCGAACGCGTCCGCGCCTACCACGGCCGCGTCAACATCACCGCCGAACTCAACGACTTCACCACCCTCGGCGAACTCACCACCCGCCTCGCCGACCTCGAACTCACCCGCGTCGACGGCCCCTGGTGGGCCCTGCGCCCCACCTCACCCGCCCACGGCGAAGCCCGCCGCCAAGCCGTACTCGAAGCCGTCCAACGCGCCCGCGAATACGCCCACGCCCTCGGCACCGACCTCGCCGCCCTCGTCGAACTCGCCGACCTCGGCGCCGAGAACGAAACCCCCTTCGCCCGCCCCGGCGGCAGCGGCATGCGCACCATGGCCTTCGCCACCGCCACCGAAGACGACACCGCCCCGCCCCTCGACCTCGAACCCCAGCGCCAGACCGTCCACGCACAGGTGAACGCCCGCTTCACCATGACCCCGCCCCAGCTCTGACACCCACCCCGGCACCCCTGCGAAACCCACCCAAAACGCACCGTGGGGGTGCTCCGATGAGCACCCCCACGCACATTCAACAAATGTCAACAAGCTTTCGCCCAAAGGTTGTTGGGACGACACCCGGAACCAATTTCCTACTCACAGGTAGGGGCATACGCTCGACCCATGCGCCGAGCGAAAATCGTCTGCACCCTGGGCCCCGCCACCGACTCATACGACCAGATCAAAGCCCTGGTCGAAGCCGGAATGGACATCGCCCGCCTCAACCTCAGCCACGGCACCTACGCCGAACACGAAGAGCGCTACGAGCGCGTCCGCAAAGCCTCCGACGAAACCGGCCGCAGCGTCGGAATCCTCGCCGACCTTCAAGGCCCGAAGATCCGCCTCGGCCGCTTCCACGAAGGACCCGTACTCCTTGAACGCGGAGACGAGTTCACCATCACCACCGAAGACCACCCCGGCGACCGCCACACCTGCGGCACCACCTACAACGGACTCGCCACCGACGTCACCACCGGCGAACGCATCCTCGTCGACGACGGCCGCGTCACCCTCGAAGTCACCGCCATCGACGGACCCCGCGTCCACACCCGCGTCATCGAAGGCGGCATGGTCTCCGACCACAAGGGACTCAACCTCCCCGGCGTCGCCGTCTCCGTCCCCGCCCTCTCCGACAAGGACATCGAAGACCTCCGCTGGGCCCTGCGCACCGGCGCCGACGTCATCGCCCTCTCCTTCGTCCGCAGCGGCCACGACATCGAAGACGTCCACCGCATCATGGACGAAGAAGGCCGCCGCCTCCCCGTCATCGCCAAAATCGAAAAACCCCAGGCCGTCGACAACATCGACGACATCGTCGCCGCCTTCGACGGCATCATGGTCGCCCGCGGCGACCTCGGCGTCGAAATGCCCCTGGAACAAGTCCCCATCGTCCAAAAGCGCGCCGTCAAACTCGCCAAACGCAACGCCAAACCCGTCATCGTCGCCACCCAGATGCTCGACTCGATGATCGAGAACTCCCGCCCCACCCGCGCCGAAGCCTCCGACGTCGCCAACGCCGTCATCGACGGCACCGACGCCGTCATGCTCTCCGGCGAAACCAGCGTCGGCAAACACCCCGTCGAAACCGTGCGGACCATGTCCCGCATCGTCGAAGCCGCCGAAGAAGACATCCTCGCCAAGGGACTCCCGCCCCTCACCGAACGCAACAAACCCCGCACCCAAGGCGGAGCCGTCGCCCGCGCCGCAGCCGAAATGGGCGACTTCCTCGGCGCCAAGTTCCTCGTCGCCTTCACCCAGAGCGGAGACACCGTCCGCCGGCTCTCCCGCTACCGCTCACCCATCCCCCTCCTCGCCTTCACCCCCGACCAAGCCACCCGCTCCCAGCTCAACCTCACCTGGGGCGTCGAAACCTTCCTCGGACCCCACGTCGACTCCACCGACGCCATGGTCGCCCAGGTCGAAGAAGAACTCCTGCGCATCGGACGCTGCGTACCCGGCGACATCGTCGTCATCACCGCCGGCTCACCCCCCGGCGTCAGCGGCAAGACCAACCTCGTCCGCATCCACCACATCGGCGACCCCGTCCGCTAACCCCCACCCCCGCACCCCGCACCCCGCACCCCGCACCCCGGTCAGCGTCGGGCACCCTCCCGGCCCGACGCGGCCACCGCCACCCCACCCCCCGACCTCACCGGCCGCACGGCCTCACCAGCCGAAACGCCGGTCCACCACCGCCGCGAACTCCTCGAACGACAACACCGCATCACCATTCGCATCCGCCGCATCGAACAACGCCGACGACGCCTCCGCATCCTGCACAGCCCAGAACGGCAGATCCCCACGAGCCGCCAACGTCGGCCCCTTCGACCGCAACGCGCTGATCACCTCCACCCGCGTCAGCTCACCGTCCTGGTCCAGATCCAGCGCGTCGAACAACTTACGAGCCTTCTCACTCATCACCGAAGTCCCCATTCCGTGGTGGCCGAATCGTGTACGCACCCTACGTCGACCCCCGCGCGCCACCTTGACCTCAAGTTAACTGAAGGTCTTACGTTCCTCCCATGACGCTCAAGGAATACCCCCAGGAGCAGCTCGCGGCCCAGGCCATCGGCTACTGGACCGGCGCGGCCAACACGATCATCATCAACGGCATCCGCAAGGCCCTCGCCCAAGAAGACCTCACCCAGCCCCACTGGTGGATCCTCAACCACCTCTCCGCCACCCCCGCCACCTGGACACGCACCACCCTCACCGCCAAACTCGCCCGCTTCGACACCCAGCACCTCGACTTCGAAGCCCTCTACGACGACCTCGCAACCCGCGGCTGGACCACGGAAACCCCCGACCACCGCCTCACCCTCACCGAAGCCGGCGAAGCAGGCCGCCGCCGCGCCCGGGCCCGCACCCGCCCCGTCCACGAACGCATGCACGCCGGCATCGACACCCCCGAGTACACGGCGGCCGTCAACGTCCTGCGCCGCATGATCGACAACCTCGGCGGCGACAGCGACCTCCCGTAGCCGCGGCTCAGTGCTTCGGCCCCACATGGGCGTCCATCAGCGCGACGGACGCCTTGCGGGCGATCGACACGTTGAAGGGGTCACTGCCCCGCGCGAGCACCGTCCACTCGACCCCCACCTTGGTGAGCGTGTCCGTACACAGCCGACGGATGTCGTCCGACTTGTTGGTGAAGAAGTACCGCGGGTACTCGTACCGCTTGCGTTCCCCGCCGACCATGCGGGTGGTCCAGTTCGTGATCCGGCACCCGTCGGAGTGGATCAGCCCCCTGATGAACTCCCAGGGGTACGCATCGACGATCTCCTGCTGCCACCCGTCGAGGACGATCCGCCGCTCGTGTTTGCGGCCTGGGCCGTGCTGGGGGAAGAAGCACTCCAGGTGGAGCGAGTAGACCTTGACGTTGTGGCAGCCGGTCTTCCGGACCCGGCAGACCTTGTTCGTGGGGAATACGCGCCTGATGGCTCGCTCGGCCAGCTCCATCAGCCCTGGCCACTTGTCATCACACGTGATCATCAGGTTCGGTACGCGGTGCTCTGAGTAGCGGGATATGTGGCCGTCGCCGAGATAGAGGCCGAGAACGTAGGCGTACGCCTCGGAGTCGAGGGGGCTGTCCAAGCAGTGAGGGCACTCTGACTGGTGGGAACCGGGACACTCGCCTCGCTTGGCGCGGTCCGCGTGCTTCCAGTAGCCGACCGTGCCGACGGGCACGCCGAGCTGACGGGCCACTTGGGCGTTGGGTGTGCCGCCGCGCAGCAGAGAGATGGCCGTTTGTCGGGTTTCTGAGCTGTGGAACTCCATACCCACACTGTGTGTGACCCTGAATCGCGCTGTGTAGCAAAAAGCGGACATTCACGAGAAGGTGAACGTCCGCTTTAGGGGATGTGCCGGGTATGGGATTCGAACCCACACGTCCTCTCGGACAGAGGTGTTTGAGACCTCCGCGTCAACCAATTGCGCCAACCCGGCAGGGGTTGCTGGTGGGAGTGTACCGGGTGACCAGCCAGCGGCGCTGCTAGGTAGGCTCATCTAAAGCAGCACAGCCCCGCAAAGAGGAGCCCCCGTGACCGCCGAGCACGAGTCGACGCCCACGCCCGACGCCGACCAGTCGCACGTTCCGCCGCTGACGACGCGCGTCGTCATCGCCGAGGACGAGGCGCTCATCCGTCTTGACCTCAAGGAGATGCTCGAAGAGGAGGGGTACTCCGTCGTTGGTGAGGCCGGGGACGGCCAGAAGGCCGTCGAGCTCGCCCGCGAGCACCGCCCCGACCTGGTGATCCTGGACGTGAAGATGCCCGTCCTGGACGGGATCTCCGCCGCCGAGAAGATCGCGGAGGAGTCCATCGCCCCCGTGCTGATGCTCACCGCGTTCTCGCAGCGCGACCTCGTCGAGCGGGCCCGGGACGCCGGCGCGATGGCGTACCTGGTGAAGCCGTTCAGCAAGAGCGACGTCGTGCCGGCCATCGAGATGGCCGTGTCCCGCTTCGCGGAGCTGAAGGCGCTGGAGAAGGAGGTCGCGGACCTCTCGCTGCGCCTGGAGACCCGCAAGCTGGTGGACCGCGCCAAGAGCATCCTGCAGACCCAGTACGGGCTGTCGGAGCCGGCCGCCTTCCGGTGGATCCAGAAGACGTCGATGGACCGCCGCATGTCGATGCAGCAGGTCGCCGAGGCGGTCATCGAGGACTCCGAGGAGAAGAAGGCGAACGCCGCCAAGGGCTGACCCCCGCGGATCGCCGCCCGGAACACGCGCGTGAGGCCCGTCTCCCCCCGAGGGGAGACGGGCCTCACGGCTTGGTGGGCGGGGTCAGTCCTCGCCGAGGTAGGCCTTGCGGACGTCCTCGTTGTGGAGGAGTTCCTGGCCGGTGCCCGAGAGCACAATCTTGCCGATTTCCATCACGTGCGCCCGGTCGGCCAGCGACAGGGCCGCCTGGGCGTTCTGCTCGACCAGCAGGATGGTGGTCCCGGTGGCCTTGAGTTCGGCGATGGTCGCCATGATCTTCTGCATCATCAGCGGGGACAGGCCCATGGAGGGCTCGTCCAGCATGAGGAGCTTCGGCTGGCACATGAGCGCGCGGCCCATGGCGAGCATCTGCTGCTCACCGCCGGAGAGGGTGCCTGCGGCCTGCTTGCGGCGCTCTCCAAGGATGGGGAAGAGGTCGTAGGCGCGCTGGATGTCCTTCTCGATGCCCTCCTTGTCGGTGCGCAGGAAGGCGCCGAGCTGGAGGTTTTCGGTGATCGTCAGCCGGGGGAAGATGTGGCGTCCCTCGGGGGAGTGGGCCAGCTTCATGGCGACGATCTTGTGGGCGGGTACGTTGGCCAGGGGCTGGCCGTCGAAGGTGATGTTGCCGCCGCTGGGCTTGAGGAGCCCGGAGAGGGTGCGCAGGGTGGTGGTCTTGCCGGCGCCGTTGGTGCCGACGAGGCAGACGATTTCGCCCTGGTTGACTTCGAAGGAGATTCCCTTGACGGCTTCGATCTTGCCGTAGGCGACCTTGAGGTCTTCGACCTTGAGCAGTGCGGTCACTTGGCCTCTCCCTCCGTGCGGGTGGTGCTGGTGGTGCCGTCCGTGTCCGCGTCCGGGGTGGGGGGCGCGTCTTCGTCCGTGTCCGTGGTGGTGTCTGCGTCGGCCTGGGTTTCCGGGGTGGCTTCGGCTTCGGCTTCGGCGGGAGCTTCCGCTTCCGTTTCCGCGTCGGCCGGAGCTTCGGCGGGGGCTTCGGCTTCGGTGGCCGTGGCTTCGGCGTGGGCTTCGGCGGCCTGGACCGCGGCGTCTTCTTCGGCGCCGGGGGCGCCTTCGAAGGGGGTGCCGAGGTAGGCGGCGATGACGCGTTCGTCGCCCTGGACTTCCGCGGCGGTGCCTTCGATGAGCTTTTCGCCCTGGACGAGGCAGGCGACGCGGTCGCACAGGTTGAAGATGAAGCGCATGTCGTGCTCGATGACGAGGACGGCGATGCCCATGTCGCGGATGGCGAAGATGAGTTCTTCGGCGGCGCGGGTTTCCTGGGGGTTCATGCCGGCGGTGGGCTCGTCCAGGAGGATGAGTCCGGGGTCGCTGGCGAGGGCGCGGGCGATTTCGAGCTTGCGCTGTTCGCCGTAGGGGAGGTTCTTCGCGAGGTGGCCGGCCTTGTGCTGGAGGCCGATGAACTCGAGGAGTTCCATGGCGCGGGCTTCGCTGGCGGCTTCGGCCTTCTTGAAGCCGGGGCCGCGCAGGAGGGCGGACCAGAGGCCTTCCTTGGTGCGGGTGTGGCGTCCGACGAGGACGTTTTCCAGCACGGTCATGTTGTGGAAGAGCCGGATGTTCTGGAAGGTGCGGGCGACGCCTGCTGCGGTGACCTTGTGGGGTGTGGGCGGCAGGACGGTGCCCTTGTAGGTGACGCTGCCCTCGGTGGGGACGTACAGGCCGGTGAGGCAGTTGAAGAAGGTGGTCTTGCCGGCGCCGTTGGGGCCGATGAGGCCGACGATCTCGCCTGCGTTGACCTTGAGGTCGACGCCCTTGACGGCGGTGAGGCCGCCGAAGCGCATGGTGACGCCGCTGGCTTCGAGGACGGTGGCCTTGGTGCTGGTGGTGGTGTCTGTGGTGGTCATGGTGTTCACGCCCCCGCCTTGGCGGTGGCCAGGTCCGTGGGGGCCTGGTCAGCGGTGTCGTCGTGGTACTCGAGCTGCGCGCGCTTGTTGGCGATGAGGCCTTCGGGGCGGAAGCGCATGAGCAGGATGAGGGCGATGCCGAAGGCGAGGAGCTGGTAGTCCTGGAGGAAGGCCAGCTTCGCCGGGATCAGGAAGAGGAGTGCGGCGCCGAGGATGGGGCCGCGGATGGTGCCCATGCCGCCGAGGATGACGGCGGCGAGGAGGAACGCGGAGTTCGGCGGGACGGGCCCGGCGAAGACGTAGTTCTCGGGGACGACCGTGCTGTTGACGTGTGCCTGGACGGTGCCGGCGAGGCCGGCGAGGGTGGCGCCGAGGGCGAAGGCGATGAGCTTGACCTTGAAGCCGTTGATGCCCATGGCTTCGGCGGCGGTTTCGTCTTCGCGGATGGCGACCCAGGCGCGGCCGATGCGGCTGTTGCCGGCTCGGGCGAAGACCAGGACGACTACGGCCATGACGAGGAGCATCAGGAAGTAGTAGTTGGCGTAGGCGCCGAGGACGATGCCGCCGACGGTGTGGGATTCCCCGAAGTTCCACCCGAAGAGTTCGAGGTGGGGGATGTTGGGGATGCCGTTGGGGCCGTTGGTGATGTCGGGGCCGGAGGTGCCGTCGAGGTTGCCCATGGCGATGCGGAAGATTTCTCCGAAGCCGAGGGTGACGATGGCGAGGTAGTCGCCGCGCAGGCGGAGGGTGGGTGCGCCGATGACCACGCCGAAGATGAGGGAGGCGAGGGCGCCGACGATGACCGCTGCCCAGAAGGGGAGGTGGATGCCGAAGGCGGAGGCGGTGCTTCCGGAGACCAGGGCGGCGGCGTAGGCGCCGACGCCGAGGAAGGCGACGTAGCCGAGGTCGAGGAGGCCGGCGAGGCCGACGACGACGTTGAGGCCGAGGGCGACGGTCGCGAAGATGAGGATGTTGACCGCGATGAGCGTGTAGGTGTCGCCGCTCTGCTGGATGAAGGGGAAGGCGATCGCGGCGGCCGCGGTTCCGATGAGGGTGACCTGGCGGTTGTTCGCGGTGATGAGGCCGAGTCGGTCGAAGAGACCGGACTTGAGGAGGGCGATGGCCGCGAAGCCGACGATGATCAGGTAGGTGACGAAGAGCTGCGGTTCCTTGTCATCGGTGTCGATGCCGAAGGTGATCACGAAGAGGCCGAGGGCGAAGGCGACCGTGATGACGAGGATCTCGGCCCAGGAGGGCAGCTTCTTGGCGGGGGCCGCCTTGTGGCTGTCGTCGGGGAGCTTGTACGCGGCGAGGGCCGGGACGAGCGAGCCGATGAGGGCGACGTAGGCGCCGGGTTCCAGGTGGGCGAAGCCGCCGAGGACCCAGGTGATGGCGATGACCGTGAACCAGGTGCCGGCGAGGGTGCCGAGGGAGAGGATCCAGACGGGCTTGCGGGCGCCGGTGGGGGTGAGCCAGCGCAGGCCCTTGACGCCGAGCGCGGAGAGCGCGTGGGCGGTGGTGAGGAGGGCTCCGGCGAGGCTGAGGAACTGGATGGGTGCCGGGCTGCCGTAGTAGGTGAGGTCGCCGGGGAACTCTGCGGTCCAGGTCCAGGCGAGGAAGGCGCTGACTACGGTCAGGAGGCTTCCGCCGATGATCGCGTAGAGCAGGGCGGTGGGCTTGGGTGCCTGCTTGACCGCGTCGGTCTGGGGGGTGGTGTGGGTGGTCATGGTTCTCACGCCCGATCCGCGACGCGCTCGCCGAGCAGGCCTTGGGGCCGCACGAGGAGGACGACGATGAGGAGTACGAACGCCCAGACGTTGGACCAGGCTCCACCGCCGAGCTGCTGCATGCCGGGGATCTCTTCGATGTAGGCGATCGAGAGGGCTTCGGCGAGGCCGAGGACGACGCCGCCGACCATGGCTCCGTAGATGTTGCCGATGCCGCCGAGGACGGCTGCGGTGAACGCCTTGAGGCCGAGGATGAAGCCCATTTCGAAGTTGATCTGGCCCTTGTCGAGGCCGTAGGCGACGGCGGCGATGGCGGCGAACGCGGCACCGATGGCGAAGGCCATGACGATGATGCGGTCGGTGTTGATGCCCATCAGCTTGGCGGTGTCGGGGTCCTGCGCGGTGGCCTGCATGGCGCGGCCGCTGCGGCTCTTCGAGACGAAGACGCCGAGGGCGAGCATGCAGAGGGGGGCGAGGATGAGGACGAAGGCGTCAGCGCGCTGGATGGCGAGGCTGTCGGTGATCTTGAAGGCTTCGCCCTTGAACTCGGGGAAGCTGACTGCCTTCTTGGCGTCCGGGTAGAACTGCCAGACGAGCTGCTGGAGCGCGATCGAGAGGCCGATTGCGGTGATGAGGGGTGCGAGCCGGGGTGCGCTGCGCAGGGGACGGTATGCGAAGCGTTCGGCTCCCATGGCGACGAGGACGGAGACGAGGGAGCCTCCGATGATCATGACGGGTATCGCGATCAGCAGGGAGGTGCCGGTCGGGAGGATGGCGTAGGCGGTGAGCGCGCCGAAGCCGCCGATCATGAATATCTCGCCGTGGGCGAAGTTGATGAGCTGGACGATGCCGTAGACCATGGTGTACCCGATGGCGATGAGGCCATACAGGGCACCGAGGGCCAGGCCGTTGGCCAGCTGTTGCGGCAGTTCGTGCACCGCAGGGCCTCCGATGAGCGTGTCGGATAAGACTCCGCGCGAGGGCGCTGTTTGCGCCCTCGCGCGGTGGTGGGGTGGTTCAGGTGGTGCGGGTGGTGTGTGGTGCTAGGGGCTTACTGGTTGAAGGTGTCGCTCTTGACGTCGATCCACTTGCCGCCCTCGACCTTGTAGACCGTGAGCTGCTTGTTGGTGGTGTCGCCGTTCTCGTCGAAGGCGACCTTGCCGGTCACGCCTTCGAAGGAGACCTTGCCGAGTGCCTCGACGACCTTGGCGCGGGCGTCGGTGGGGAGCTTGCCGCCGTTGGCGGCGACGACGGCCTTGACGGCCTGGACGACGGACCAGCCGGCGTCGTAGGAGTAGCCGCCGTAGGCCGCGTAGGGGTCCTTGTAGCCGGCTGCCTGGTAGTCGGCGATGAAGGTCTTGGCGGTGGGGAGCTTCTCGACCGGGTAGCCGATGGAGGTGGAGAGGTCGCCTTCGTTGGCCTCACCGGAGGCGCTGATGAAGGCGGGGTCCTGGATGCCGTCGCCGCCCATGGTGGGGATGTTGGCGCCGGTCTTCTTGATCTGGTCGGCGAGGAGGCCGCCCTCGGGGTACTGGCCGCCGAAGTAGACGGAGTCGGCGCCGGAGGACTTGACCTTGTCGGCGGTGGAGGAGAAGTCGGTCTCCTTCACGGTGACGTGGTCGGTGCCGACGACCTCGCCGCCGAGCTTCTTGAACTCGTCGGAGAAGATCGCGGCGAGGCCGGCGCCGTAGGTCTGCTTGTCGTCGACGACGAAGACCTTCTTCTTGCCGGCGTCCTTGAAGAGGTACTGGGCGGCGAACTTGCCCTGGACCACGTCGGTGGCGGCGGTGCGGAAGTAGGTCTTGAAGGGGCGCTTGATCTCGCCCTTGCCCCAGTTGTCGCCCTGGCTGAGCGCGGGGTTGGTGTTGGCGGGGGAGACCTGCGCCAGGTTGGCGGAGGCGAAGACGCCCTGCATCTGCTGGGCGACGCCGGAGTTCAGGGGGCCGACGACGCCGAGGACGTCCTTGTTGCCGACGAGCTTGGTGGCGTTGGCCTGGCCGGAGGCGGGGACGGCCTGGTCGTCGAGGGCCTCGACCTTGAACTCGATGCCCGGGACCTCGTTGTTCTTGTTGGCCGTTTTGGCCGCGAGGTCGACGGAGTTCTTGATGCCCTGGCCGAGGGCCGAGAGGGAGCCGGTGAGGGGTGCGTCCACGCCGATGACGACGACGGTCTTCTTGCCGTCGGCGTTGTTGTCGGTGGAGCCTCCGTCGCGCGATCCGCAAGCGGTGAGGGTCAGTGCTCCCGTGGTGATCACGGTGGTGAGGACGAGCAAAGAACGGTGTCGCACGATTCTTCCTTTCCCTGGCGCGGCGCCCTCTTGTCGAGGTGCCGTTAGGTCGCCGGGCCGCACTGGGAGGTACACGGCCGTGCTGATTCGCGCCCGGCGGCGCGGTGACTGGCCGTGACTCTAGGCCCGAGGTGGCGAGCACGGGGAGCCGGGAAAGGAGGATGTGACGCTCTTGTTATGCCAAGGGCAAGAATGCGTGGTGGGAGTGTGGACAGATCGGGCGTTAAGCAACGTCGGGGAATGACCACATGCTGAGAAATACCTGTTCCCCTAAGGGGCTTGAGGCCCTCATGCTCCTGTCTCTGATCAAATTCGGCCGAATGTGGCGGTGAGTGTCCGAAAGAATCCGGGGGGTCGCTTTCCTTGGGGGGAAAGGGTGGATTCCGTATGGCGTGGGTAATACAGAGCGTGACGATCCGCTGTGGTCCGCTCCGGGTGGTTCGATCTTGCTGCGGCCGGCCGCGAACCCGCGACCTGCGGTTCGGCGGTACGGGGGCACCTGCCCGGAAGCCGGACAGCGCGCGCGGATTCCGGTGACCCGGCTCACGTCGGCGGCCGCCAGTTCTCGGAGCTGCCCGTGGCTCCGTCCCGCTCGGCGCAGCGCTGCGTCACGAGCCGGTCGATCAGCTCAAGTGCCTTGTCCTGTCCGGCCGTTCGCTCCTCGGCGCGACCTGCGGCGACGGCTTCCTCGTGGATCTCGTACTGCTCGTTGGACAGGCCCTTCTGCTCCCAGTCCAGGCCGGACCATTTGCTGCCCTTGAGGGTCTCCTTCGCCCAGTAGGACACCAGGCTCGTGCAGACCTGTGCGGGTGAGGAGGGGCGGGGGGCCGGGCTCGTGACCGTGACCGGCGGTGGTGCGGGTGGGGCGGAACGGGTGCATCCGGTCAGGGTGAGTGCCGCGAGGAGGGCGGCGGATCCGTACCGGGCCGCGGTGGCTGGCTGGGTCCCCATGAGGGGACGGTAAGCGGTCACCATCGGTGACACAACAGCGGTGGAGCCCCTGTGTGCGGACTGGCGGATTCCGGGCGGTTGCCGGGATCCGCGGGTCCGGATCCGGCGCACGGTCCGGCGGACGGGCCGGGCGCGGGCGCGGGGTGCGGGCCGTGGCGCGGGGACGCGTGCGCCCGTACGCGCGGCCCCCGGCGGGCGCCGGTTCCCGGAAGCGGCGCGGGCCCGGAGCCGCCGGGAGGGGCGGGTCCGGGCCCGCGGGAGGGTCCGTGCGGCGGGGTCAGGCCCCGGCGGTGCCCGGGTCGGCGTCGCGGAGCAGGCAGGTCAGGCGGGCGGTGCACACGCGCCGGTCCTGCTCGTCGGAGATCACGACCTCGTAGGTGGCGGTGGAGCGGCCCCGGTGGACGGGGGTGGCGACGCCGGTGACGGTGCCGGAGCGCACGCCCCGGTGGTGGGTGCAGTTCAGGTCGACGCCGACGGCGACCTTGGTGATGCCGCCGTGCATCATCGCGCCGACGGACCCGAGGGTCTCGGCGAGTACCGCGGAGGCTCCGCCGTGGAGGAGTCCGTAGGGCTGGGTGTTGCCCTTGACGGGCATGGTGGCGACGACCCGCTCGGCCGAGGCCTCCAGGATCTGGATCTCCATCCGGCGGCCGAGGTCGCCCGCCGAGAACAGCGCGGGCAGGTCTATGCCCAGGGCCGCGTACTCGTCGAGGACCTCCTGCGGGAACTTCACGCTGTGCTGCTCGCCCATGGGCCGGCTCCGTTCGTCAACGATCGTTAACCATTGTGTCGTGGCTCGTTCTATCAGGCCGGTTCGAAGCGCACGACGACGGACTTGCTCGCGGGGGTGTTGCTGGTGTCGGCGGTGGAGTCGAGGGGGACCAGCACGTTGGTCTCGGGGTAGTAGGCGGCGGCGCAGCCGCGTGCGGTGGGGTAGTGCACGACGCGGAAGCCGGGGGCGCGGCGTTCCACGCCGTCCTTCCACTCGCTGACGAGGTCGGTGTAGGAGCCGTCGGCGAGGCCGAGCTCGGCGGCGTCGTCGGGGTTGACCATGACGACGCGGCGGCCGCCGGTGATGCCGCGGTAGCGGTCGTCGAGGCCGTAGATGGTGGTGTTGTACTGGTCGTGGCTGCGCAGGGTCTGCAGGAGCAGCCGGCCGGGCGGCAGGTGCGGGTACTCGACGGGTGCGGCGGTGAAGTTGGCCTTGCCGGTCTTGGTGGGGAAGCGGCGTTCGTCGCGGGGGGCGTGGGGGAGCCGGAAGCCGCCGGGGTGGGCGATGCGGGTGTTGAAGTCCTCGAAGCCGGGGATGACGCGGGCGATCCGGTCGCGGACGGCGGCGTAGTCCGCTTCGAACTCCTCCCACGGGGTGGCGGAGGCGGCGCCGAGGACGGCGCGGGCCATGCGGGCCACGATGGCGGGTTCGGAGAGCAGGTGCGGGGAGGCGGGGGCGAGGTTGCCGCGGGAGGCGTGGACCATGCCCATGGAGTCCTCGACGGTGACGAACTGCTTGCCGCTCGCCTGGACGTCCTTGTCGGTGCGGCCGAGGGTGGGCAGGATCAGCGCGCGCCGGCCGGTGACCGCGTGGGAGCGGTTGAGTTTGGTGGAGACGTGCACGGTCAGGGAGGCGCGGCGGATCGCGGCCTCGGTGACCTCGGTGTCGGGGGTGGCGCCGACGAAGTTGCCGCCCATGGCGAAGAGGACCTTGGCCTCGCCGTCGCGCAGGGCCTGGATGGAGCGGACGACGTCGAAGCCGTGGCCGCGGGGCGAGGTGATGCCGAACTCGCGGTCGAGGGCGTCGAGGAAGGCGGGTGCGGGGCGTTCGAAGATGCCCATGGTGCGGTCGCCCTGGACGTTGGAGTGGCCGCGTACGGGGCAGACGCCGGAGCCGGGGCGGCCGATGTCGCCGCGCAGCAGGAGCAGGTTGACGACCTCGCGGATGGTGGCGACGGCGTGTTTGTGCTGGGTGAGGCCCATGGCCCAGCAGACGATGGTCCGCCGGGAGGCGAGGACCATGGCGAGGGCGGCTTCGATGTCGGGGCGGGTGAGTCCGGTCGCGGTGAGGGTCCCGGCCCAGTCGGCTTCCTTGGCGGCGGCCGCGAACTCCTCGTATCCGTGGGTGTGTTCGCGGATGAAGTCCTCGTCGGTGGCGCCTTCGGCCTCGATGACGAGTTTGTTGAGGAGGCGGAAGAGGGCCTGGTCGCCGCCGATGCGGATCTGGAGGAACAGGTCGTTGAGGGCGGTGCCCTTGAGCATGCCGAGGGGGGTCTGGGGGTTCTTGAAGCGTTCCAGGCCGGCTTCGGGCAGCGGGTTCACCGAAATGATCTTCGCGCCGGCGGACTTGGCCTTCTCCAGGGCGGAGAGCATGCGCGGGTGGTTGGTGCCCGGGTTCTGTCCGGCGACGATGATCAGGTCGGCCTGGTGGAGGTCTTCGAGGGAGACGCTGCCCTTGCCGATCCCTATGGTCTCGTTCAGCGCGGAGCCCGAGGACTCGTGGCACATGTTGGAGCAGTCGGGCAGGTTGTTGGTGCCGAACTCGCGGGCGAAGAGCTGGAAGAGGAACGCGGCCTCGTTGCTGGTGCGGCCGGAGGTGTAGAAGAGGGCCTCGTCGGGGGAGGCGAGGGCGGTCAGCTCCTCCGCGATGATCGCGAAGGCCCGTTCCCAGGTGACGGGCTCGTACCGGTCGCCGCCTTCCGGCAGGAGCATCGGCTCGGTGATCCGGCCCTGCTGGCCCAGCCAGTAGCCGGAGCGCTCCGCGAGGTCGGCGAGGGGGTGCGCGGCGAAGAACGCGGGGGTGACCCGGCGCAGCGTGGCCTCCTCGGCGACGGCCTTGGCGCCGTTCTCGCAGAATTCGGCCGCGTGCCGGTGGTCGCCCTCGGGCCAGGCGCAGCCGGGGCAGTCGAAGCCGTTCTTCTGGTTGACCTTGAGGAGGGTCCGGGCGGTGCGGGCGAGGCCCATCTGTGCCTGCGCGACCTTCAGCGTGTGGCCGATCGCCGGCAGGCCCGCGGCGGCCTGCTTCGGCGGCGTGACCTGCGGCGCGTCCTGCACCGGATCACCTTTGGGCGGCTTGGTCGCCATGGCGCTCCCCTTCGAGCGTGCGTACGGGTGCAGCGCGTGTGGCCGCATCTTTCGATCCTTTCACGGCCTCGGGGAACGGGGGAGGGCGGTCGGGGGCGGCCGGGCCGGGACGGGGTGCGCCGGGGGTGGCCGGTGGGGCGGATGCGCCTGAGGGGGCGGGGTGGGCGCCGGATTTTCCGGGGTGGGGGCCCGGTCTGCCGGGGCGGGGGCCGTCCGGCGCGGTGCGCGGGGGCGGGCACCGGGTATCGCCGTCGCCGGATTTGTCAGCGGGGGCGCCTAGGATCGGGGGCGTGGCAGATTCAGCATCGAAGAAGACCGACCAGACGACCGCAGCGGACCGCCCCCGCCTGATGCTCATGGACGGGCACTCCCTGGCGTACCGGGCGTTCTTCGCGCTGCCGGCGGAGAACTTCACGACCGCGACGGGCCAGCCGACGAACGCCATCTACGGCTTCGCGTCGATGCTGGCGAACACGCTGCGCGACGAGGCGCCCACGCACTTCGCGGTGGCCTTCGACGTCTCGCGCAAGACGTGGCGTTCGACGGAGTTCCCCGAGTACAAGGCGAACCGTTCGAAGACCCCCGACGAGTTCAAGGGGCAGGTCGAGCTGATCGGCGAGCTCCTCGACGCGATGAAGGTGCCGCGGTTCGCGGTGGACGGCTTCGAGGCCGACGACGTGATCGCGACGCTGGCGACGCAGGCGGAGGCCGCCGGCTTCGACGTCCTGATCGTCACCGGTGACCGTGACTCCTTCCAGCTGGTCTCCGCGCACACGACGGTGCTGTACCCGACCAAGGGCGTCTCCGAGCTGACCCGGTTCACCCCGGAGAAGGTCGAGGAGAAGTACGGGCTCACCCCGCAGCAGTACCCGGACTTCGCGGCGCTGCGCGGTGACCCGTCGGACAACCTGCCGGGTATCCCGGGCGTCGGCGAGAAGACGGCCGCCAAGTGGATCACCCAGTTCGGGTCGTTCGCGGAGCTCGTGGAGCGGGCGGACGAGGTCAAGGGCAAGGCCGGGCAGAACTTCCGGGACCACCTGGAGGCCGTCAAGCTCAACCGGGTCCTGACCGAGATGGTCAAGGACGTGGAGCTGGCGAAGGGCCCCGCCGACCTGGCCCGTGCGCCGTACGACCGGTCCGCGGTGACCGGGGTGCTGGACGTGCTGGAGATCCGCAACGCCTCGCTGCGCGAGCGGCTGCTGGCCGTGGACCCGGGCGCGGCCGAGGAGGAGGCGGCGCCGGCCCCGGTGGCGGCCGTGGAACTGGACGGTTCGGTCCTGGGCGCGGGTGAGCTGGCGCCGTGGCTGAAGAGCCACGGGGCGGGCCCGCTGGGCGTGTCCACCGTGGACAGCTGGGCACTGGGTCAGGGCAACGTCAGCGAGATCGCCCTGGCGGCGGCCGGCGGGGCGGCGGCCTGGTTCGACCCGTCCGCCCTGGACGAGGCCGACGAGAAGGCCTTCGCGGCCTGGGCGGCCGACGCGAAGAAGCCCAAGGTCGTGCACAACGCCAAGGGCCTCATGCGGGTCTTCCCCGAGCACGGCTGGACCCTGGCCGGGGTCACCATGGACACCGCGCTCGCCGCCTACCTCGTCAAGCCGGGCCGGCGGTCCTTCGCGCTGGACGTCCTGTCGATGGAGTACCTGCACCGGGAGCTGGCGCCCGCCGCCGCGGACGGCCAGCTGGCCTTCGGTGCCGACGAGAGCGCCGAGGCGGACGCGCTGATGGCGCAGGCCCGCGCGGTCCTGGACCTCGGCGACGCCTTCACGGCCAAGCTGGAGGAGGTCGGTGCGACGGAGCTGCTCCACGGCATGGAGCTGCCGACCTCCGAGCTGCTGGCCCGGCTGGAGCGGGCGGGCATCGCCGCCGACCGGGACCACCTGGAAGGCATGGAGCAGCAGTTCGCCGGAGCCGTGCAGCAGGCGGTGAAGGAGGCGCACGCGGCGGTCGGGCACGAGTTCAACCTCGGGTCGCCCAAGCAGCTGCAGGAGGTGTTCTTCGGCGAGCTGGACCTGCCGAAGACGAAGAAGACCAAGACCGGCTACACCACCGACGCGGACGCGCTGGCCTGGCTGGCCACGCAGACCGACCACGAACTCCCGGTGATCATGCTGCGGCACCGGGAGCAGGCCAAGCTGCGCGTGACCGTCGAGGGTCTGGTCAAGTCGGTCGCCGCCGACGGCCGGGTCCACACCAGCTTCAGCCAGACCGTCGCCGCGACCGGCCGGCTGTCCTCCACCGACCCGAACCTGCAGAACGTGCCGGTGCGCACCGACGAGGGCCGGGCGATCCGCCGCGGCTTCGTCGTCGGCGAGGGCTACGAGTCGCTGATGACCGCCGACTACAGCCAGATCGAGCTGCGGGTCATGGCGCACCTCTCCGAGGACGAGGGCCTGATCGAGGCGTTCGCCACCGGCGAGGACCTGCACACCACCGTCGCCTCCCAGGTGTTCGGGGTCGAACGTTCCCAGGTCGACGCGGAGATGCGCCGCAAGATCAAGGCCATGTCCTACGGGCTGGCGTACGGGCTCTCCGCGTTCGGTCTCGCGCAGCAGCTGAACATCGAGCCCGCCGAGGCCCGCGGCCTGATGGAAACGTTCTTCGAGCGGTTCGGCGGGGTCCGCGAGTACCTCCAGCGGGTGGTGGACGAGGCGCGGGCCACGGGTTACACGGCGACCGTGTTCGGGCGCCGCCGCTACCTGCCCGACCTGAACAGCGACAACCGTCAGCGCCGCGAGGCCGCCGAGCGGATGGCGCTGAACGCCCCGATCCAGGGCACCGCCGCCGACATCGTCAAGGTGGCCATGCTCCGCGTCGACAAGGCCATCTCGGAGGCCGGCCTGAAGTCGCGGATGCTGCTCCAGGTCCACGACGAAATCGTCCTGGAGATCGCGCCCGGCGAGCGCGCGCGGGTCGAGGAACTGGTCCGCCGGGAGATGGGCGCCGCCGTGGACCTCCGCGCCGCACTCGACGTCTCCGTGGGCGTGGGCCCCGACTGGGAGTCCGCCGCGCACTGACGCGCGCACGTCGCCACGACCGCCCGCCCCCTGCCCGTGCCGGAGGGGGGCGGGCGGTCGTGCGTGCGGAGGTGACGGCTCAGGCGGCGACGCGAGCGCGGGCTTCGTCGTCGGTGTTCCGGGGGCGGTCGTGGCGGTGGCGGAGCCGGACGAGGGCGCCGTAGAGGAGGAGGCCCACGGCGAGACCGCCGCCGGCGCCGAAGCAGACGGTGGGGATGATGTCGAGCGGGGAGCGGATCCGGTCGAAGAACGTGTAGAAGCGGACCACCCGCATCGTCACCCCCGCGGCCACGCACAGGGCGACGAGCGCGAGGGCGCCCAGCACCTCGGCGCGGCCGAGCACCGGCACGGAAGCCGGGGCCGGACCGTCGGGCAGCCGCCGCAGGCCGGTCACCGTGAACCAGAGCAGGGCGCAGGCGGCGGCCGCCGACGAGCCGTACTGGAGGTAGGAGTAGAGGGGCAGGCCGAAGGCGAGCGGTTCGCCCAGCTCCGGGAGCGCGTTCGTGCCCCAGCGGTCCAGGTGCGTGAAGCTGTCCCACACGACGTGGGTGAGGGAACCGGCCACCGCCGACAGGTAGAACCACAGGGCGAGGGACGGCAGCCGCCGCCCGCGCCAGGGTTCACCGCGGACGAAGGCGTGGACGCGGCCCTGCCGCCGGCGCGGCAGCAGGGCGGTCAGCGGCTCCCGCAGCAGCAGCCAGTACGCGGCGAGGACGGCGGTCAGGGCGGCGTCCGCGGTGAGCACGCCCACCAGGGAATGCGTGAACGTGCCGTAGCCCATCACGCCCTCGACGATCGCGTCCATGAAGTAGAAGGTGTCCGGCGCGAAGGACCCCAGGACCAGTGCCGAAGCCACCAGGGGCCCCCGCGCCCGCCCGGTGCGGCGCACGGCCGGAAGTACGGCAGCCGCGTGGCTGAGAGTGAACGGCACGGCGCTTCTCCTCGGATCCGGATGTCGGGACAGTATGCGTGACCTGCGCAGGACGTGGGGATGTGGTGAAATCCGGGCCGCTGTTCGTGCCCTGTGAAGGGAGTTGACGTAGGGTCACGCGGACGTCTAGGGGAGGGGTCCGGCTCATGTCGGCTCGAATATTCGGACGCAGGCTGCGCAGGGGCGGGCTCGCCGCGGTGGTCTCGGCGCTGGTCGTCGCCGCGGTGACCGCCTCGCAGGGCCCGAACGGCGACGACACCGGACGGATGACCGCGGCGGGGGAGGACGGCGTACGGCCCCGGCCGTCCGCGGCCGGATCCGGCGGCGACTCCGCCTACTTCACCGAACTGCCGCCCCTGGTGAGCCCCCTGCCCCCCGCCGTCGTGCTCCCGGTGGACGACGCGCCCCCGGCCGCCGCCGCACCGGCCCCGGCCCCGGCCGAGGTCCCGCGCACCGAACCCGTCGCCGCCGTCGCGGGCGCGCAGGGGATACCGGCGAGCGTGCTCGCCGCGTACCGGAAGGCCGAGCAGGAGGTGGCGGCGAGCGACCCCGGGTGCGGGCTGCGCTGGCAGCTCCTCGCCGCCATCGGCAAGGTCGAGTCGGGACAGGCGGGCGGCGGACGGGTGGACTCCGCCGGGACCACGCTGCGTCCGATCCTCGGGCCCGTCCTCGACGGCAACGGCTTCGCGAACATCTCCGACACCGACGGCGGCGCCTACGACGGAGACTCCCGCTACGACCGGGCCGTCGGCCCGATGCAGTTCATCCCCTCCACCTGGGCGTCCTGGGGCCAGGACGCCGACGGCGACGGACGGCGCAACCCGAACAACATCCACGACGCGGCCCTGGCCGCCGGGCGCTACCTGTGCGCGGGCACCCGGGACCTGCGGATCCCGGCCGACCTGGACCGGGCCGTGCTCTCGTACAACCAGTCCACGGAGTACCTGCGGACGGTGCGGTCCTGGTTCTCGTACTACCTCGCGGGCGCGCACGAGGTCCCCGACGGCACGGGCCCCGGTACCGGCCCCGGCACGGGTACGGGTATCCCGGCCGGGCAGCCCGGCACGAAGCCGGCCCCCGGCCCGGTGACCACCCCGAGCCCGAAGCCGAGCCCCACCCCGGACCCGAAGCCGACCCCGGAGCCGACACCGAGTCCGAAGCCGACGCCCACGCCGACCCCGACGCCGACGTCGACCCCGGCCCCGACTCCCACGCCGACCCCGACGCCGACTCCCACGCCCACGCCGACTCCCACCCCCACGCCGACTCCCACCCCGACGGGGAGCCCTACGCCGGCGCCGAGCCCGACCCCGACGCCGAAGCCCAGTGCGAGTCCGACCGCCAGTGCCCGGCCCACCACCCCCGCCCCGAGCCCCTCGGCCCCGGGCCCCACCTCCTCGGGCAAGCCCGGCCCGGCGCCCTCCGCGAGTCCGAGCGGTACCCGGTAGGCGCGGGCACCGGCGTCAGCCGTTGCACCAGGGCGCGGACGGCGACGTGAGGCAGGGGCTCGGCGGGGGCGGGGTGTCCTCGCGCACCTGGTAGTACGCCGCGGCCACGATCAGGGTCACGGTCCCCATGGCCATGACCGCCTGCGTCGTCGCCGTCACCCCCGCCCCCCGACGGGAGGCGCGCAGCCCCGACCGCGCCATCAACACCACCAGCACCCCGGCGCCCACCAGGTAGCCCCACACCGGGTGGGTGCTCGGCGGGTTGTCGGGGTTCAGGTCGAACCCGGACAGCGCCCACACGACGAACAGCAGGGCCAGCGCGAGGAGTTCGACGAGGATCAGGCCGAACGCCGTGGCGATGTCGGCGGGCAGGCTCCGGGGCCGCTCCGCGCCGTCGGGTGGGTCATGCGCACCGGTGGTCATGCCGCCACCCTGCCCGGCCCGGGCGGCCGGGGCATGAGTACGGGTACTCACCTGCTCGCCACCCCTGGTCAGGGGCGGTGACCGCCGCCACACTGGCGCGATGAACGAGAACGTTGACGCCCCCGTGGGCGAAAGACCGCTCCTGCCCCGGCCCGTCCTGCCCGATGCGGCGGCCGCGCGCCGGCGGGGACCGGCGGAGTTCGTCGAGGTGAGCTGGCAGCGGCTCCTGGTGAGCTGGCGGGCCATGCGCGACCACCAGCTGGAGCGGCGCCCCGACCGCCCGTACCCGCCGATCGTCCCGCTCCTGGAAGCCGCGTACGCGCAGCCGAGCCTGCGCGTGCTCCACCCCTTCACCAGCCACCACAGCCTGAACCTCAGCAGCTGTACCGAGTTCCCGTACCTCGTGCAGGTCCCGGCCGTGGACCCGCTGCCCGACGGCCGGTTCCGGGTCCGCCTCCCGCGCAGCGCCGGCGTGATCGCCCTGGTCGACACCGCCGAGGAGGCCGTCGCCCTCGTCGTGGAGCACATGCCGCCCGGGCTCGGCCCCGCGGTCAGCCGCGCCGACGTCCAGGACGGCTGACGGGGCGGGCCGCGGTCCCCGCCCCCGCGCGGACCGCGGCCGCCCCCCCCCGCGCTCCCCGCACCAGACGGTTCTCATCTCACCCCCGCGTTGCTACGGTGCCCCATCTCTGACGCCCTATCAGATTTCGGAGGCCCCGGCATGCGCGCACTCGTCGCCGCCGCCATCGGGCTGGCCGCCGCGCTCGCCCTCGTCCTCGCCGTCACGGCGGCAGGGGTGCCGGAGGGCAAGACCTCGCCCAAGCCGCTGCTCACCACCGCGCCCCCCGCGCCCGGAAAGTAGAGGAGGCCCGGCCATGCGACGCAGAGCGAGCCTCGTCCTGCTTGCCCTCGCCGTGTTCTGCGCGGCCCTCGCACCACTGCTGCGCTGGTACGCGTACCCGCGGCTCGCCAAGATCCCGCCCGACCAGTACCAGGAGATGGTGCTGGAGGCGAAGGACGCGACCCTCATCGACTACAACGACGGCATGAAGCCCAAGAAGGTGGACAAGGTCACCATCGTCCAGACCCTCAAGGGCAACGTCGAGGCCTCGAAGGAGATCGAGGCCGACGCCGGCAAGGACGTCGTGGTCTGGGACACCCTGTCGTACATCATCGGCCCGGACGGGAAGATGGTCTCCCAGATCCCCGAGCGCTACATCTTCGACGCCCACACCCAGGACCCGGTGCACGCCACCGGCGAGATGGTCGACGGGGACCCGGTCACGCGCCAGGGCATCGAGTTCAAGTGGCCCTTCTTCACCGAACCGCGCGACTACCTCTACTTCGACGCGCAGACCCGCTCCTCCTCGCCGATCCACTACGTCGGCCCGCGCACCTACCGGGGCATGGAGGTCTACTACTTCGAGCAGACCGTGCCCTGGACCAAGGTCCCCATGCCGAAGAAGATGCCCATCGAGGGCATCGACCCGGCGACGATCGAACAGACCACCGGAACCAGCCTCTGGTACACGGTCAAGGCGATGTTCTGGGTCGACCCGGTCACCGGCGCACCCGTCAACGCCGAGCAGGTCATCCAGCAGGAGATGCGCGGCGGGATCGCGGCCGGCGGCCCCGACGGCAAGCTCACCGCCTTCGCCGGACACGTCAAGATACGCGCCGACTACGCCGACCACACCCTCGACCTCGTCCGCTCCAACCGTACGAAGGTCCTCGCCCTGCACACCTACGCCCCGGCCGGGCTCGCCGTCGGCGCCCTCGGCCTCCTCGGCCTCGCCCTCTGGCTGGAGGCCCGCGGCCGCCGCGAACGGCAGCGGACCCCGCAGCCGCCCGGAGCGCTCAGCGCCTGAGCCGGGCGTTCGTGTGCCGGGTCGGCTCGGCGGTCGCCGGGTCCTCCGGCCACGGGTGCTTCGGGTACCGGCCCCGCAGCTCCGCCCGCACCGCGCGGTAACCGCCCTGCCAGAACGAGGCGAGGTCGGCGGTCACCGCGGCGGGGCGGCCCGCCGGCGACAGCAGGTGGACGAGTACGGGAACCCCCGCCACCCGGGGCGTCTCGGCCAGCCCGAACAGCTCCTGGAGCTTCACCGCGAGCACCGGCTGCTCACCGGAGTAGTCGACGCGGATCCGGGAACCGCTCGGCACCTGGATCCGCTCGGGGGCCAGCTCGTCGAGCCGGCCCGCCTCCCCGGTGGCCCACGGCAGCAGCCGGTTCAGGGCCTGCCCGGCATCGATCCGGCCCAGGTCGGCCCGGCGGCGCGCCCGGGACAGCTCGGGCTCCAGCCAGTCGTCGGCCCGCTCCACCAGGGCGGCGTCACCGGCCACGTCGGGCCAGCCGCCGCCCAGCGCGCGGTGCAGGAAACCCAGCCGGGCCCGCAGTGCCCGCGCGTCCTCGGACCAGCGCAGCAGGCCCAGGCCCTCCGCGCGCAGCCCGTCGAGCAGGGCGGCCCGCACGAGCGCCGGATCAGGAGCGCGCAGGGGACGTACGGCCAGCTCGACGGCGCCGAGGCGCTGCGCGGTGCGGGCGATCAGGTCCCCGTCCTCCCAGCGGACCTCCTCGCCCTCGGTGAGCAGGTGCGCGGCGGCGGTCCGCGCGGTGTCCTCGTCGATCACGGCCGCCATCCGGACGCGGGCCGACGCCGAGTGCGGCGGCCGGTCGGCGACGGCGACCGCCAGCCAGGGGGCCTGGCGCAGGCCCGAGCCGTCGCCGAGCTCCGCCCCGGTCCCGGAGGCCATCAGGAAGGCCCCCGCGCCCTTGGCCTTCGCCACCCGCTCCGGAAACGCCAGGGCGGCGACGAGCCCGGCGGCGCCGTCGTCGGGCACGCCGGTTCCGGGAACGGGCGGCGCGGGGGAGGACCCCGCGGGGTCGCGCACGGCGCGCTCCAGGCGGCCGGCCTCCGCGCGCCATCGGCCCGCGTAGCCGTCACCGCCGCGCCGGGCCGCCCGCCAGGCCCCGGCCAGGTCGTCCCCGTACTCCCGCGGCGGCTCCTCGCTCAGCAGCGCCACCACCTCCGCGGCCCGCCGCGCTCCCAGCGCCGCCGAACCGTCCAGCAGGGCCCGCGCCAGCCGCGGGTGCAGGCCCAGCCTGGCCATCCGCAGCCCGCGCGGCGTCGGCCGGCCGGCGCCGTCCACCGCGCCGACGGCGAGCAGCACCTCCCGCGCCGCGGCCATCGCACCGGCCGGCGGCGGGTCCAGCAGGGCCAGCCCGGACGCCTCCGGATCGCCCCAGCAGGCGGCCTGCAGCGCGAACTGCGCCAGGTCCGCGATCCGGATCTCCGGGGAGGGGAAGGACGCCAGCCGCGCGTCCTCGGCCTGCTCCCAGCACCGGTACACCACCCCCGGCGCCTCCCGCCCGGCCCGGCCCGCCCGCTGGCGGCCCGCCGCGCGGGACGCCCGTACGGTCGCCAGCGCGCCCAGCCCCCGCGCGTGGTCCACCCGCGGCTCGCGAGCCAGCCCGGAGTCCACGACCACCCGTACGCCCGGCACGGTCAGGCTCGACTCCGCCACCGCCGTGGAGAGGATCACCCGGCGGTGGTCCGCCGGGGTCAGCGCCGCGTCCTGCACGGCCGCCGGAGCCCGGCCGTGGACCTGGAGCACCTCCGCGTCCACCCCGCCCAGCTGCCCCGCGACCCGGGCGATCTCGCCCACCCCGGGCAGGAAGCACAGCACGTCGCCGGAACGTTCCGCCAGCGCCCGCCGCACCACCGACGCCACGTGCGTCAGCTGCGCCGGGTCCACCCGCATCCCGTGCGGCGGCCGCACCGGCCGCGGCGGCGGCGCCCACACCGTCTCCACCGGGTACGCGACCCCGGCGGCCTCCACCACCGGCGCGTCCCCCAGCAGCCGGGCCCAGCCGGCCGCGTCCGTCGTCGCCGAAGCCGCGACCAGGCGCAGCTCCGGGCGCAGGGTTTCGCGTACGTCCAGGAGGAAGGCGGCGACGGTGTCGGCGTCCAGGTGCCGCTCGTGGCACTCGTCCAGGACCACCACGTCCGTGCCGGCCAGCTCCTGGTCCCGCTGGAGCCGCTGGAGCAGCACCCCGGTCGTGACGACCTCCACCACGGTCCCGGCGCCGGCCACCCGCTCCCCGCGCACGGTGAAGCCCACCGACCCGCCGGGCCGCTCGCCCAGCAGCCAGGCCATCCGCCGCGCCGCCGCCCGGGCGGCGATCCGGCGGGGCTCGGCGACCACGACCCGGCGCCGGGGGCCGCCGCCCACCAGCCCGGCCAGCACCAGCGGCACCAGCGTGGTCTTGCCGGTGCCGGGCGGGGCGCACAGCACGGCGGTGCCGCGGGCGTCCAGTGCCGAGACGAGGGCGGGCACGGCCTCCCGTACGGGAAGGGCGTCGAGGTCGGCCTGGCGGATCAAGGGGTCAGTCCCTCTCGCACACGAAGATCGCGGTACCGGGGATGAGGTTGCCGCGCAGCGGGGACCAGCCGCCCCACTCCTGGGCGTTCCACTCCGGCCACTCCGGTTCGACGAGGTCGACGAGGCGGAAGCCGCCCGCGACCACGTCCCGGACCCGGTCGCCGACCGTGCGGTGGTGCTCGACGTAGACGGCGTTGCCGTCCTCGTCCTGCTCCACGTACGGGGTCCGGTCGAAGTAGGACGCGGCGACGGACAGTCCCTCCGGGCCGGGCTCGTCGGGGAAGGCCCAGCGGATCGGATGGGTGACGGAGAAGACCCAGCGGCCGCCGGGGCGCAGGACGCGGCGCACCTCGCGCATGACGTTCACCGGGTCGGCGACGAAGGGGACCGCCCCGTAGGCGGAGCAGGCCAGGTCGAAGGAGGCGTCGCGGAAGGGCAGCCTCCCGGCGTCGGCCTCGACCAGGGGTACGTCGTCGCCGATGCGCAGGGCGTGCTGGAGCTGGCGGTGCGAGAGGTCCAGGGCCACCGGGCGGGCGCCCCGGGAGGCGAGCCAGCGGGAGCACTGGGCGGCGCCGGCGCCGATCTCCAGGACGTCCTTGCCCTTGAGGGAGGCCGCCGGGCCGAGCAGGGCCGCCTCCGCCTCGTCCAGTCCCTCGGGGCCCCACACGAAGCGGTCGTCGCCCAGGAACGCGCCGTGCTCGCTCTGGTAGTCGTCGGCGTTGCGGTCCCACCAGCCGCGGCTCGCGCGGCTGCTCTCGGCCTCCCCGGCGTCACGCCGGGTGGCCTGCGCGTCGTCCTCGGCGGCGGAGCCGGCCTCGTGCGCGTCTTCGTGGGCGTAGTCCTCTTGGTTCATGGGGCCCGTCGTCGTAGTCTGCGAGTGGCTCGGGAAATCGTCGCCGATCGCCCATCGGGGCTTCTGCGCCCACGATTTGTGCCGGTTGTGCGGTGATCTGCCCGGGGTGTGCGCCTTCGCGCATTGACCCTGTCCGGCTGCCCCCGTATGCTACAAGTTGCGCTGCGAGCCTGTGCTCCTCAGACCTAGCAGGCTGCGCTTGCATCTGTTGAATGTCCCCTCGGTTTTCGAGGCCCTCCCCCTCTGGGGATTCTGGGCTTCTTTGGCTGTCCGGCTTCTTCGGCAGATGCCGATAAGGGCTCCCGGCGTAGCAGTACCTACGACTTTCTGTCCGTAACCGGAGCCCTTTCCCACATGACGAGCAGCACCGAGACCACCGCCACCACCCCTCCGCAGGTAGCGGTCAACGACATCGGTAACGCGGAAGCCTTCCTGGCCGCGATCGACGAGACGATCAAGTACTTCAACGACGGCGACATCGTCGACGGCGTCATCGTGAAGGTCGACCGGGACGAGGTCCTGCTCGACATCGGTTACAAGACCGAAGGCGTGATCCCGAGCCGCGAGCTCTCGATCAAGCACGACGTCGACCCGAACGAGGTCGTCAAGGTCGGCGACGAGATCGAGGCCCTGGTTCTCCAGAAGGAGGACAAGGAAGGCCGTCTGATCCTGTCCAAGAAGCGCGCTCAGTACGAGCGTGCCTGGGGCACGATCGAGAAGATCAAGGAAGAAGACGGCATCGTCACCGGTACCGTCATCGAGGTCGTCAAGGGTGGTCTCATCCTCGACATCGGCCTCCGCGGCTTCCTGCCGGCCTCTCTCGTCGAGATGCGTCGCGTCCGCGACCTCCAGCCCTACGTGGGCAAGGAGCTCGAGGCGAAGATCATCGAGCTGGACAAGAACCGCAACAACGTGGTCCTGTCCCGCCGCGCCTGGCTCGAGCAGACCCAGTCCGAGGTTCGCCAGACGTTCCTCACCACCCTGCAGAAGGGTCAGGTCCGCTCCGGCGTCGTCTCCTCGATCGTCAACTTCGGTGCCTTCGTGGACCTGGGTGGCGTCGACGGTCTCGTGCACGTCTCCGAGCTGTCCTGGAAGCACATCGACCACCCGTCCGAGGTTGTCGAGGTCGGTCAGGAAGTCACCGTCGAGGTCCTCGACGTCGACATGGACCGCGAGCGCGTCTCCCTGTCGCTGAAGGCGACGCAGGAAGACCCGTGGCAGCAGTTCGCCCGGACCCACCAGATCGGCCAGGTCGTCCCGGGTAAGGTCACCAAGCTGGTTCCGTTCGGTGCGTTCGTCCGCGTGGACGAGGGCATCGAGGGTCTGGTCCACATCTCCGAGCTGGCCGAGCGCCACGTGGAGATCCCGGAGCAGGTCGTCCAGGTCAACGACGAGATCTTCGTCAAGGTCATCGACATCGACCTCGAGCGTCGCCGGATCTCGCTGTCCCTGAAGCAGGCCAACGAGTCCTTCGGTGCCGACCCGGCGTCGGTCGAGTTCGACCCGACCCTGTACGGCATGGCCGCGTCCTACGACGACCAGGGCAACTACATCTACCCCGAGGGCTTCGACCCCGAGACCAACGACTGGCTCGAGGGCTTCGACACCCAGCGCGAGACGTGGGAGCGCCAGTACGCCGAGGCGCAGGTCCGCTTCGAGCAGCACCAGGCTCAGGTCATCAAGAGCCGCGAGGCCGACGAGGCCGCCGCTGCCGAGGGCGCTGCCGCCCCGGCCGCCGGTGGCAACGCCGGTGGCGGCGCCAGCCTCTCCGGTGGTTCGTACTCCTCGGAGTCGGACGAGACCTCGGGCGCCCTGGCGTCCGACGAGGCCCTGGCCGCGCTCCGCGAGAAGCTGGCCGGCGGCCAGAGCTGATCGCAGCGCGCATCACACTCCGGTGTGAGCCGAGCTGAGACCGACGGAAAGGCCCGTCCCCTCCGGGGGGCGGGCCTTTCCGCGTTCCCGGCTCCGCCGCGTCCCCGAGGCCACCGGGCCGCGTCACCGGACAGGGCGTCAACTGGGGAATGCGGCCGCCCCCTTGGACGTTCTTGCCAGAGAACGCGGCGAGGGAGGAATGGTGACAGTGCTTGATCCACAGGGTTTGTACGAATGGGACGCCAAGGGCCTGGCGGTGGCCGACCTGGCGCTGGCCCAGGACTCGGCCGGACTGGTCATGCTCTACCACTTCGAGGGGTACATCGACGCGGGGGAGGCCGGGGAGCAGATCGTCGAGCGGCTCCTGGAGACCCTGCCCCACCAGGTCGTGGCCCGCTTCGACGCGGACCGGCTCGTGGACTACCGGGCCCGCCGCCCGCTGCTGACCTTCCAGCGCGACCACTGGACGGAGTTCGAGGAACCCCGGCTGGAGGTCCGGCTCGTCCAGGACGCCACCGGCGCACCCTTCCTGCTGCTCTCCGGCCCCGAGCCGGACGTGGAGTGGGAGCGGTTCGCCGTCGCCGTCCGGCAGATCGTCGAGCGGCTCGGCGTCCGGCTCTCGGTCAACTTCCACGGCATCCCCATGGGAGTCCCGCACACCCGGCCCGTCGGCATCACCCCGCACGGCAACCGGACCGACCTGATGCCCGGACACCGCAGCCCCTTCGACGAGGCGCAGGTACCGGGCAGCGCGGAATCGCTCGTCGAGTTCCGCCTCGGCCAGTCCGGGCACGACGTCCTCGGCGTCGCCGCGCACGTACCGCACTACGTCGCCCGCTCCCCGTACCCGGACGCGGCGCTGACCGCGCTGGAGGCGATCACCGCCGCGACCGGGCTGGTCCTGCCGGCCGTCGCGCACGCCCTGCGGACCGAGGCGCACCGTACGCAGACCGAGATCGACCGGCAGATCCGCGAGGGGGACGAGGAGCTCGTCGCCCTGGTCCAGGGGCTGGAGCACCAGTACGACGCCGCCGCCGGGGCCGAGACCCGCGGCAACATGATCGCCGAACCGGCCGAGATCCCCTCGGCGGACGAGATCGGCCGCGAGTTCGAGCGGTTCCTCGCGGAACGCGAGGGCGAGCAGTAGGAACGGGAGCCCAGGGGGGCCTGGTCCGGCCGGACCGGCACCCCCTAGGCTGCCGACCATGCTGAAAGTGGGCCTGACAGGCGGAATCGGTGCCGGCAAGAGCGAGGTCTCGCGGCTGCTCGCGGGGTACGGGGCGGTCGTCGTCGACGCCGACCGGATCGCGCGGGAGGTCGTGGAGCCCGGTACGCCCGGCCTCGCGGCCGTGGTGGCGGCCTTCGGGGAGTCCGTACTCACCCCGGACGGCGCGCTCGACCGGCCCGTACTCGGAGCCCTCGTCTTCGGCGACCCGGCGAAGCTCCGCACGCTGAACGCGATCGTGCACCCCCTGGTCGGGGCCCGCTCCGCCGAGCTGGAAGCGGCGGCGGGGCCCGACGCGATCGTCGTGCACGACGTACCGCTGCTCACGGAGAACGGCCTGGCCCCCCTGTACGACCTGGTCGTGGTCGTGGACGCCTCGCCCGGAACCCAGCTGGCCCGGCTGACCGGCCCGCGCGGGATGACCGAGGAGGACGCCCGGGCCCGGATGGCCGCGCAGGCCACTCGCGAGCAGCGGCTGGCGGTGGCCACCCTCGTGATCGACAACGACGGACCGCTGGAGGCGCTGGAGCCCCAGGTCCGCAAGGTGTGGGAACAGCTGGCCGAGCGGGCCGCCGCGGGCGCCGGCGGCGCGGACGGCGTCGGGGCCTGACGGGTCCGGCGCGCACGCGGGGAGCGCCCGGCGCGGAATAGCGGGTGCTGCGGAGCGCGTTGAACGCGCCCGTAGAGGGAAGGAAAGACACCGTGTCCGATACCACGCCCCCGCCCCAGCAGCCGCCGTCCACGCCGTCCGGAGCGGGGTCGTCCGGCTCCGCGAGCCCCGAGACGCACGTCATCGACTTCCGGGCCGCCGAGCAGCTGCTGGCCGCACGCGACCCGCGCGGCGCGGTCAAGCTCCTCGACTCCGTCATAGCCGCCCACCCCGAGAACACCGCCGCCCGGCTGCTGCGCGCCCGGGCCTTCTTCGCGGCCGCGCAGCTGCGGCCGGCCGAGCTGGAGTTCGAGCTGGTGCTGGAGCGCGAGCCGGACAACGCCTTCGCCCACTTCGCGCTGGCCCGCACCCACGAACGCTCCGGCCGGCGCGAGCAGGCCCGCCGGCACTTCCGGCTGGCCGCCGCCCTCGATCCGCAGCCCGAGTACCTGGCGGCGGCGCGGTTCGACGACACCCCCTGACGTTCGCGGTTCGACGACGCCCCCCGACGTTCCGGTCCGGGCGAGGCCTTCGAACACGAGGCCTCCCACCACGAGGCCTTCACACGGCCTAGCCGCGCGGCGGCTCGTACGGCGGGACGTCGCGGCCGGGCTGGTAGTGCGGGCCCTGGCGGATGTGCCGGGTCACGACGACCAGGTCGACCGCGGCGAGCAGGGCGACCACCCCGCAGGCGGCCGCCCACCCGGGCCGGCCGGCCAGCGAGAAGGCGGCCGTCCCCGCCGCGGCCCACACCAGCCCCCACAAGCTCAGCCAGAACCGCAGCCGCAGCGGACTGCGGGCGGTCACCGGCTCGTTTCCGGAACGCATGCCCATCGCCTCGTCCCGTGCTGGATCGCCGGGTCTCGGATTCCATGGTCCCACTCGGGGGGCGGGTGCGGGGCGCCCGGGCTACGGGTTGAGCTTCTTGACGGCCGTGGTGGTCGTCTTCTTGAAGGCGGGCACGGGGGCGTCCGTCAGGTGTCCCATCTGGCCCCAGTTCACGACGGTCACCGTGGAACCGTCGCGTCCGATCCCGTACAGGTGCACGCCCGGCTCGGACTCCGGAATGGAGGCGTGGACCCCGTAGACGTGTGCGCCCTCCTCGACCGCGAGCTTCCCGTAGTCCTGCCAGGAAGCCGTCCCGCCCGGGGTCGCGCGCAGCCAGTCGGCGGCGCAGGCCGCGACCTTGCGCTCCAGGGCCGTCACCAGCTTGGCGGCCGCGGCGTCCGAGGCGGTCCGCACGGAGATCTGGGCGGCGCCGGTGTCGAACTCGGTGCCGAAGGTGCGGTGCCAGCTGCCGGCCGCCGGGAGCACCCCGTCCAGGCAGAACGGAGCGGTCTCCGGGAGCCCCTTGGTGACCTTCCCGGCGAACCAGGGGGAGGAGGGGTGCGGCGGCAGGTCGGTTCCGCTCAGGAACCCGGGCGCGGTCGGGGCGGCCGTCGCGGTGGTCGAGGTGGTCAGGAGCAGGGCGGCGGCGGCCGCGAGGACCGCGGTGGCCAGGGCGGAGGCGCCGGAGGCGGAGCGTCGGAACACGGTGTTCTCCCCGTAGAGGTGCGGTGTGGAGGTCGACTGCGTCCACAGCCTTCCCCCGCTGCGGGGTGTCAGGCCAGGGAACCCGCCCGATCCGGGACACTGGAACGGCCGTACATGCCGTCACCTGGGGGAACACCCCCTGCATGGAACGGCGTCACGGGACGGGGGAGTGCTGTGGGCGAGGCGGAACGGCCGGCGCGGGGGCCGGTCGAGACGGAGACGTTCGCGCGGCTGATGCGGGAGCTGAAGGAACGCGGGGGGCTGAGTTACGGGTCGCTGGCGCGGCGGCTGCACACCAGTACGTCGACCCTGCACCGGTACTGCAACGGGGAGGCGGTGCCCGCGGAGTTCGCGGTGCTGGACCGCTTCGCACGGGCCTGCGGGGCGAGCCGGGAGCAGGCGGTGGAACTGCACCGGGCCTGGCTGCTGGCCGACGCCCGGCGCAGGTCGGCGGCGCACGCGGAACACGATCCGGTACGGGGGCCCGAACGGGACCGGGCGGCGGAGGCGGCCTCCGTGGTGGGGGCCGGAGCGGCGCCCGGGGCAGTGCCTGTGGCGGAGCCCGGGGAGGCCCCCGTGGGGGAGCCGGGGGCGAAGACCGGCCCCGTGCCGAAGGTGTCGTCCGGGCCGGTGCTCGACCCGGCGCCGGGGGAGTCGCCAGGGGCGGGACCGGAGCCCATCGCCGGGACGCCGTCCGCGGCGGTGCCCGCTCCCGCTCCCGGGGCCGGGCCGGAGGCCCTCCCGGGCCCGGCTGCCGCAGCTGTCCGGGAGGCGGTCCCGGGCGCCGTACGCGCAACCGCTTCGGCGTCCGGTTCCGGGAACGGGGCCGTGGTGGTCGTCGGGGCCGGGGCCGTTCCCGGGGCCGGGGGCGCTGGGGGAGGGCGGCGGGCCTGGTACCGACGGCGGGGCGTCGCGGTGGCCGCCGCCGGTGTGACGGCCGCCGCGGTGGTGGCGGGGGTGCTGGCCGCGGCCGGACCGGAGCGCCGTCACGCACAGGCGGGGCCGACGGGGGACCAGGCCGCCGTCTCGCCGTCGCAGCCCCGTACGCCGGCCTCCGGGGGCCCGCCCGTCCCCTCCCCGTCGGCGTCGGTGCCGCCCGCCGCCACCCCGCCGGCGTCCTCGCCCTCCCCCTCCGCCCCGCCGGCCGCCGCGCCGGCGCCCGCACCGACCCCGCCGACGGCGGCGGTGGCGCCGCTCAGGACGGCCGTACGGTCCCACGTGTGGGCGGCGGGCTGCGAGCACGCCTACCTCTCCGAGCGCACCCCGGCGCAGATGCCCCCGCCCCCCGTGGAGGCGGACGCCCCCGCCTGGGCGCGGGCGCAGCAGGCGGTGCACGCCGGGAGCCAGACCGTCGAGATCACCGTGCACGGGACGGGGGAGGGCGCCGTGGTCCTCCAGGACCTGGACGTACGGGTCACCGCGCGGCGCACCCCGCCGGCCTGGAACGTCTACCAGATGTCCCAGGGCTGTGGCGGCGCCCTCACCCCGGCCGCCTTCGCCGTCAACCTCGACGCGCCGAGGCCGCAGGCGCGGCCCGTCGCGGGGAACGACGGCGGGGACCGGATCCCGGCACCGGCGTTCCCGCTGCGGGTCTCGGCGGGGGAACCGGCCGTGCTGCGGGTGGTGGCGGCCGCCACCGGCTGCGACTGCGAGTGGTACCTCGACCTGCGCTGGACGGGCCCCGGCGGGTCCGGCACCCTCCGCCTCGACGAGAACGGCCGGCCCTGGCGGACGAGCGCCACCGCCGGGCGGCCCGAGTACGGCTTCGCGAGCGAGCTGGGCCGCTGGGCGAAGTAGGCGGCGCAGCATCGGCGGGGCGGCCGTAGCCGCAGGTCAGGGGGTGTTGTCGGTGGGCCCGCCTAGACTCGGCGGCAGTGGGTCCGCCATGACCGGGCGGAGCCGGGGCGAGCAGGAAGGGGGAGGACGCCGTGATGCCGCAGTCGCCATCACCCGCAGCGTCGACGTCGTCGTTGCTCCGGCGCGCCGCCGTGTTCCTGCCCGCCGCCGTGCCCCGTGAGGGGCGGGTCGTCTTCTGGTGTCCCGCCGGTGATCCGCTGCCCGAGGCCGGGAGCCCCCATCCGCTCCAGGTGGTCCGCCCGCACGGCGACGGGGTCCGCACCCGCACCGTGCCCGGCGTGTCCCTGTCCGTCGCCGAAGCCCTCCCCCTCCTCGTGCGGGCCGCCCGCAGCCCGGCGGCCTCGCCCGTCACCCGGGCCTGGGGCACCGCCGCGGCCCAGGCCCTGTCCCTCGTGGCCCGGGGCCGGCTGCTGCCCGGGGTCACACCGGACGGCATCGACGCCTGGCGCGCGGGCCCGCTCGACGCCGGGGACGTCGGCCACCTGCGTGCCGTCGCCGCCGCCCTGCCGTACGAGGGGTACGCCAGCCCGCTCGCGGGCCGCCGCCCGCTGACCCTGCCCGAACCGGAGGCCCTGGTGCGGGCCTTCCTCGACGCCGTCGCCGACACGCTGCCCAGGACCGCGGCGGCGCCTTTCGCCGCCGGCCGGCCGTTCGCCGCGCAGGAGCCGCAGCGGGTACCGGGGATACAGGAATGGGCCGCGCAGGTCGCGGCCGGAGCCGATGCCGGGGTGGGCATCTCGCTGCGGCTCGACCTGTCGTCCTTCCGCCTCTTCGACGAGGCCGAACCGCAGGACGTGCGCCGGGCGGGCGCCGCGGTGGTCCAGGTCCACAGCCTCGCCGACCCGACGCTGGTGACCGACGCCGGGCTGCTGTGGGCCGGTGCGGCCGCCGCCGCGTTCGGGCCCCGCGCCCGGATCGACGCCGTGCTCGCGCTGCGCCGCGCCGCCCGGGTCTGGCCGCCGCTGCTGCGCCTGCTCGACCAGCCCGTACCGGACGCCCTCGCGCTGTCCGACCCGGAGCTGGAGGACCTGCTGGGCGCGGCCGCACCCCGGCTCGCGGCGGCGGGAGTACCGGTCCACTGGCCGCGCGAGCTGGCCCGTACGCTCTCCGCGACCGCCGTGGTCCGGTCCACCGCTCCGGGTTCCGCCACCGACGGCACCGCCTTCTTCGACGCGGCGGGGCTGTTCGCCTTCTCCTGGGAGCTGGCGCTGGGCGGCGACCGGCTCACCCCCGGGGAGATGGACGCCCTCGCGCAGGCGCACCGGCCCGTGGTGCGGCTGCGCGACCAGTGGGTGCGGGTCGATCCGGCGCTGGTGCGCAAGGCGCGCAAGCGGGAGCTGGGCCTGCTGGACCCGGTGGACGCGCTCGCCACCGTCCTGAGCGGGACGGCCGAGGTCGACGGGGAGCCGGTGCCCGCCGTCCCCGTGGGCGCGCTGGCCGCGCTGCGCGACCGGCTGACCGGGGACCTCGACCCGGTCGCGCCGCCCGCCGCCCTGAAGGCCACGCTGCGGGACTATCAGCTGCGCGGGCTGGCGTGGCTCGACCTGATGACCTCGCTCGGCCTCGGCGGCTGCCTGGCCGACGACATGGGCCTCGGCAAGACCGTCACCCTGATCGCCCTGCACCTGCACCGCGACCGCCCCGAGCCCACCCTCGTCGTCTGCCCGGCCTCCCTCCTGGGCAACTGGCAGCGGGAGATCGAGAGGTTCGCGCCCGGCACGCCGGTACGCCGCTTCCACGGCGGCAGCCGCACCCTCGACGGACTCGAAGGCGGCTTCGTCCTCACCACGTACGCCACCATGCGCGCCGGAGCCGCCCGCCTCGCCGGGCAGGACTGGGGCATGGTCGTCGCGGACGAGGCCCAGCACGTGAAGAACCCGCATTCGGCGACGGCGAAGGCGCTGCGCACCATCCCGGCGCCGGCCCGCGTCGCGCTCACCGGCACTCCCGTGGAGAACAACCTGTCGGAGCTGTGGGCCCTGCTCGACTGGACGACTCCGGGGCTGCTCGGTCCCCTCACCGCCTTCCGCGCCCGCCACGCCCGTCCGGTCGAGCACCAGCAGGAGGAGGACGGCGGCAACGAGGCGGCGGTGGCCCGGCTGGCGGCGCTGGTGCGGCCGTTCCTGCTGCGGCGCAAGAAGTCCGACCCGGGCATCGCCCCCGAGCTCCCGCCGAAGACGGAGACCGACCACCCCGTGTCCCTCACCCGCGAACAGGCCTCCCTCTACCAGGCGGCGGTGGAGGAGGCGATGGCCGTGATCGAGGCGAGCGAGGGCATCGAACGGCGCGGCATGATCATGAAGCTGCTGGCCTCGCTCAAGCAGATCTGCAACCACCCCGCCCAGTACCTGAAGGAGGAGCCGCCCCGGATCCCGCACCGCTCGGGCAAGCTGGCCCTGCTGGACGAACTGCTGGACACGATCCTGGCCGAGGGCGGCTCGGTGCTGGTCTTCACGCAGTACGTGACGATGGGCCGGATCATCGAGCGGCACCTGGCGGCCCGGGGCATCTCCCACCAGTTCCTGCACGGCGGGACGCCGGTCCCGCGCCGCGAGGAGCTCGTCGACCGCTTCCAGTCCGGGGAGGTCCCGGTGTTCCTGCTGTCCCTCAAGGCGGCCGGGACGGGCCTGAACCTGACCCGGGCCGGACACGTCGTCCACTTCGACCGCTGGTGGAACCCGGCCGTCGAGGAACAGGCCACCGACCGCGCCTACCGCATCGGCCAGACCCAGCCCGTCCAGGTCCACCGGATCATCGCCGAGGGCACCGTCGAGGACCGCATCGCCGAACTCCTGGAGTCCAAGCGCGCGCTGGCCGACGCCGTCCTGGGCTCCGGGGAGTCGGCGCTGACCGAACTCACCGACCGGGAACTCGCCGACCTCGTCTCGCTGCGGAGGCCCGCATGATCACCGCACGGGACGACCGGCGCCGCACCTTCGAGACCGTACCCGCCGGACTGGACGCGAAGACCTGGTGGGGGCGGGCCTGGGTCGCCGCGCTGGAGGCCCGCGCGCACGACGCGGCCCGGCTCGCGCGCGGCCGGACGTACGCGACCGAAGGACACGTCGAAGCCGTCACGGTCACCCCCGGCCGGATCGTGGCCTACGTACGGGGCAGCAATGCCCGCCCGTACCGCACGGAGCTGTCCCTCGGCGCCTTCACGGACGCAGAGTGGGCGGAGGTCCTGGAGGCGGTGGCGGCGGATCCCGCCGCCCTCGCGGCCCTCCTGGAGCGGGAGGTCCCGCAGTCCCTCGCGGAGACGGTCCTGCCCGGAGCCGGCGAGCTCGTACCCCGCTGCTCCTGCCCCGACGCGGGCCGGCCCTGCAAGCACGCGGCGGCCCTCTGCTACCGGGCGGCCCGTCTCCTCGACCAGGACCCCTTCGTGCTGCTCCTGCTGCGGGGCCGCGGCGAGCGGGAACTCCTCGACGAACTCGCCCGGCGCAACGCCGCCCACGCCGCGCGCGAACAGCCCGACGCCGCACCGGACTTCCCCGGCGTGCCCGCCCGCGCGGCGGTGGCCCGCACCGGCCTGCCCCCGCTGCCCGCCCCGCTCGCGCCGCCCGCCGCCGCGGGTCTGCCGCCCGCCTACCCGGCCGACCCCGCCGCGCCGGACCCGCTGGCCCTGGACCAGCTCGCGACCGACGCGGCCGCCCGCGCCCTCGCGCTGCTCACCACCGGAGCCGACCCGACCGGACACCTCACCCTGTGGCAGGACGCCGTCCGGCTGGCCTCGGCGCACCACACCGCGGGGCTCACCGGCCCGGCCCGCGTCCTGTACCGGGACCTCGCGCGCGCCACCGGCCGCTCCACCACCGAGCTGGCCCGGGCCGCCGCGGCCTGGCGGCAGGGCGGGCTGCCCGCGCTCACCGTCCTCGACGAGCCCTGGGACCCCCCGGCCGGCCCCTTCGACCGGGCCCGGCCCGCCCTCCTCGCCGCCGGACTGGGGAGCTTCCGTCCGGAGCGCAACCGCCTCACCGCCCGCACCCGTCAGCTCCGCCTCGGCCGCGAAGGCCTCTGGTACGCCTACGAGTCCCGCGCGGACGACGAGGACTGGTGGCCCGCCGCGGCCCCCTCCCCGGACCCGGTCACGGCGCTGTCCCGCTGACCTCACCCGCCCACCGGGACAGGGTGGTGAAGTCCCGTGCGCGCAGCCCGTGCCGGGGGAGGACCCGCAGGAGCAGGGCGGGGGCCGGGTGCCGGGCCGCGATCCAGGCCCGGTCGCGGGGAGTGATCATGTCGTCGACCCAGGCGAAGGGGCGGCCCGCCGCCCACTCCAGCAGGGGCCGCGTCTTCCACGAGAGGCCCTCGGGGTCGCGGGCGAACAGCTCAGGCCACTCGACGACCGGAAGATCGGTGGGGAGACCGACGTGCGGGGAGATCATCGTGTTGGCCTGGTGCGTCCAGGCGGTGGCCCAGACGATCTCGAAGGGCAGGGCCAACAGCCGTGCGCCGTGGGAGGGATGGAGGCGGACCCGGGCACCGCGTCGGGCCGCGCGCGACTGCGGATCGCGGTAGGAGAGCCAGACGTCCGGTCGCATCCGGTGGCTCGTGTACCCGCGCAGGGCGGCGAAGGGGGACCGGAACGGGTTGAGCGGGCCGTCCACGTCGAGGAGGAGCAGCGGGCGTTCAGTCATGAAGTAGGCAGTACCCAGTACACGATGGAGTGAAATGCCTACCGTCGCTATAACCCGAATGGGTTTACGGCGTTGTTTCCGGTGTGGGGGCAATGCCCCCTGAACCCTCCGGAAGGCAGGAAAACTGATGCGTCACAGTCGTCGGAACGGCTTGATCGCGGCGATGGTCGCGGGCGGTGGACTGGCGGTCGCGGGGGTGGGCGGCCTGGCCCATGCCGATGCGGAAGCGGGCGGGAAGGCGGAACGCTCCCCCGGGCTGCTCGCGGGGAACCTGGTGCAACTGCCCGTGCACACCCCGCTGAACGTGTGCGGGAACACGGTGAGCGTGGTCGGAGTCCTCAACTCGGCCGCCGGCAACCGCTGTACGAACGTCTCCCCGGGAGAGGGGAACCCCGGGCCGAGGCCCTCCGGTCCGGAGCGGGCCGGCGGGGGCGGATCCGCTGCGGCCAACGGCGGAGGAGCGGTGGCCCATGGAAGCGGAAAGGATTCGCCAGGACTGCTGTCCGGCAACGGGATCCAGCTTCCCGTCGATCTTCCGATCAACCTCAGCGGCAACTCCGTGAGCGTCGTCGGGGTCGGCAACAGCTCCCACGGGAACACCTCCGTCAACGGGGAGACCCCCACCGGCGGCAAGCCGCCGCAGCCGGTCACCCCGCCCGTCGCCCCGCGGCCGGTGACCCCGCCCGCACCTCCCGCGCCCCCCGCGCCGCCGGTCCCGCCGCGGCACACCTCGGCACTCGCCCACACCGGTTCCGAGGGCATCGGCTACCTGCTGCCCGCCGGCGGCGGGCTGCTCCTCGGCGGGGCGCTGCTGTACCGCCGCTTCCGCCTCAACTAGCGGGCCGCGCCCGCCAGCCGTCCAGGATCGCGTCGATCCGCGCCGCCAGCCGGGCCCGGGCCGCGAACCGGGGGACGCCCGCCATCAGCAGGGCGTCGTACTCGGTGTCGATGTGCCGCACGGCCGCCCGGACCGCCACCGACACCGCCGGTTCGTCGAGGGCCCGGCCGGCCGCGCTGCGCCCGACGCGGCCGCTGCCGCGCAGCGAGGCGTGCGCGGCGATGGCCCGCGCGCGCTCCGGCGGGCACCCGGGGAACAACCGCAGGATCTCGGCGGTGAAGGCCGCGGTGAAGCGGACGTCCTCGGCCGCGCGCCGCTGCCGGTCACGCTCCCGGCGGCGGGCGCGCGCGTCGGCGTCCGCGAGACAGGCCCGTTCGGCACGCGCCAGGGCCGCTTCCTCTACCAACAGCCCCTGCCGTTCGTACCGGCGGCGGCGCTTGTGCCGGCGTACGACGACGGCCGACAGCGAACTGGCCTCCCGGGCGCGCCGGGTGAGCGCCGCGTCTCCCCGCGGCAGGTAGACCAGGTGTCCCAGATCGGCACATTCCAGACATCGCGGAACCCCCGCCTCGCGGACGAGGTGACGCAGCGGGCCCTGCCGGCACTCCGCGCAGTGGATCTGCTTCTGTGACTCGAAAACGACGAGACTCATGTGGGGGTGATACCGCTGACCGGTGCGTATATCACCTTGTAAAGATAGGTTGTTAGCCTTTCATCAACTCTTCTCGGACGTCATGATGTCCTCCTACCGTGAGTCGAGTGGGCCACGGCGGGCCCATGAGGGAGGGCACATGGGCGGACGGCAGGCCACGGCGAGGCGGCCGAGGGAGAAAGAGCCCTCGGACCTCATGCGCCGGGAGGTCGTCATAGAACCCGGAGGCTGCACGGGCTGGCACTACCACCAGGTGCCGCTGATGGCGGTCGTCAAGGCCGGAACCCTGACGCGGATCCTCGACGACGACAGCGTCGAGGTGCACACGGTCGGGGACACCTTCGTCGAACCCGAAGGCACCGGACACATCCACCTCGGCCGCAACCTCGGCACCGAGCCGATCGTGCTCCACGTGACCTGCGCCCTCCCGCAGGACGCCCCCTTCGCGGTGTCCGTCCCGGCCCCGCGCGGCGCCACCCCCTGCGCCTGCCCCGAACACCGCCGCTGAGCCGGCCCGCCCCGCGCGGGTACGGCCGGAGCCCGTGGAGACCCCCGTCCACCACGGACCCCGGCCGCACCCGCGCGGGACGGGCCGCCCCAGCCCCCCCCGCGCCCGCTCAGACCAGCCGGCGGATCTCCCCGCGCACCCGGTAGAAGCCACCGGCGGCCGGGTGCAGCCCGTCCACCACGTACCGCGCCCCGGCCTCCCGGATCCCGCGCGGGAACTGGACGTTCCACGCGGAGTCGAAGCCCTCCGAGACCACCTGCACCCGCATCCGGGACCCCTGCTGGACGCACTCGACGACGATGCCGCCGACCGGGACCGAGGCCCGCGAGACCGTCGCCACCGCGGCGGCCGAGGCCGCCGGGGTGAACACGGGCAGGGCCGCCGCCGACTTCACGTCCACCGCCGTGGGCACGGAACCCTGCTGGGCGGCCGCGATCGCCGCCTCGCTCGCGTCCACGCACACCAGCGAACCGTCCGTGGTGACCAGGTACAGCCGCTCGTCCAGGTACTGCATCGACAGCGCGGAGCCACCCCCGGTGCCGAGCTTCCACAGCCGGCGCCCGTCCGCGTCGAAGCAGTACACCGACGACGACGAGTCGCCCGCGAACACGTGCCGCCCGTCGGGCGAGGTCGCACACGAGTACACCGCCGCGTCACACGGGTAGGCGGCCTCGACCGCCCCCGTCGCCTTCGACAGGCGCTGCACGGTGTTGCGCACCGTGCCCGCGTACACGGCGTGCTCCTCCTGCCAGCCGAACAGCACCCCGCCCGGGGTCTTCGTGTGCCACAACTCCCCGGTGCCGTCGGCCGCGTAGGCCGTCACGCCGTTGCCGTGACCGTGGTAGACCGCACGCTCGTCCGCCCGGACCATCCAGGCACCGGCCCCGGAGGACTTCCGCGACCACTGGTGCTCGTCCTCGTGGTCGATGACGGTGAGGCCGCCGTTCGCGTCCGAGACGTTCAGGACGCCCTCGTGGATGTCGAGCCAGTAGATGTCCACGTCCGCCGCGATGCCGTAGGCCCCGAACGGCACCTTCGACGACAGGTCGTACACCGTGCCGTCGTCGCAGCCCGCGTATATCCAGAACTCGTCCGCGACCAGGCACTTCACCCCGTCCGGCAGGGAGTAGCGGGCCAGTACCTCACCGGAGTGGCTCACTGTGTAGACGTCACCGGCCTGGTTGCCGACCCAGCAGCGGTCCTCGTCCACGTGGATGCCGAACGCCGAGGAGCCGGTACGGAACCGCCACAGCACCGGGGCCACGGCGCGCGCCGTCGAAGGCGCCGAGGCAACCTGGCGGCGGGTCACCGAACGGGCGGCGCGCGCCCCGCGCACGGCCGGCGCGTACCCCTTGCGGACCTTCTCGCCGATCTTCTTGGCCGCGGCCGCCCGGGCCTTCTCCGCCGTCGGGAACGAGGAACTCTGCAACTGGCCGTCGGCGCCGATGCGTCCGTAGCGCACCGAGACGGCGGTGCCGTCCACCGTCACCTCGTAGAACTTGTGCGCGGCGCCGTCTTCCTGCGACAGCTCCAGATACGTCGTCTCCCGAGCCATGACAGACCCCTCCTCGAAGCCGGGCCGCCGGCTCCTGTGCACCGGTGATCCCCTCGTGAAAAAACTAAGCCCCACCACTGACAATGGACGGGTGCAGCTCGAAGCGATCACCTGGCAGCGGCTGGCCGAACGCCTGGCCGACCACCTCGACGGCCCCGGCACGGCCCCGGAGCAGGGGACTTGGCAGCGCATCGGCATCGACGGCGCGCCCGCCGCCGGGACCGGCGTGCTCGCCGGCCGCCTCGCCGACGCGCTGCGCCTGCGCGGCCGTTCGGTGCTGGTGGTGTCGGCCGAGGGCTTCCTGCGGCCGGCCTCGCTCCGCTTCGAGTACGGGCGCCAGGACGTGGATTCCTACCTCGGCGGCTGGTACGACACCGGCGCCCTGTGGCGCGAGGTCTTCGGCCCGACCGACCCCGGCGGGAGCGGCCGGGTCCTGCCCGACCTGTGGGACCCGGTGACCGACCGGGCCACCCGCAGCCCGTACGTCGAACTCGCCCCGGGCAGCGCGGTGATCGTCCACGGTCCGCTGCTGATGGGGCACTGGTTCCCCTTCGACCTCGGCGTGCACATCAGCCTCTCCCCGGCGGCCCTTGCCCGCCGTACCGAGGAGTCCGCGCGCTGGACGCTGCCGGCCTTCGCCCGCTACGCGCGGGAGACCGGCCCGGCCGAGGCCGCCGACGTCCTGGTCAGGGCGGACGACCCTGGGCACCCGGCCTGGAGCGGCCTGCCGGACTGAGCCCGGGGAAGGAGCGCCCGCCCGCCGCCCCGGTGCCGTGCCGGACGCCGCACGTCCGGCGCGACCCCGCGGGCCCGCCCTACGAGGGCCGGCCGCCCAGCCGGCCGACGGCCAGCGCGGCGGTCCGGCAGCCGGCGCGGGCAGCCTCCACCGGGTCCGCGCCGTCCAGCCGGGCGGCGAGGAACCCGCCGGTGAAGGCGTCCCCGGCGCCCGTGGAATCCACCGCAGCGACGGGTTCCGCCGCGACCTCGGCGGTGATCCGGCCGCCCTCGGCCACCAATGCCCCACCCGCCCCCCGCGTGACGACCACCAGCGGTATCCGCCGGCTCAGCTCCTCGGCCGCCCGGGTCGCCCCGGCCGGTTCGGGCAGGCCGGCCAGCAGCCGGGCCTCGTCCTCGTTGGGCAGGAGCACCCCGGCCCCGGTGACGGCGGCCAGGAACCTCTCGCGGCCCAGCGCGGCCAGGAACCCCGCCGAAGCGGGGTCCACGCTGACCGGCACCCCCCGCGTCCGCGCCGCCCGCAGCGCGACCAGGGCCAGCTCCCGGCTGGTGTCCGCGAAGAACAGGTACCCCGACAGGTGCAGGTGCGCGGCGCCGTCCAGCAGGGCCGGCGCCCAGTCGGCGGGGCACAGGCGCAGGGAGGCCCCGCTGTCGGTCAGGAAGGTCCGCTCGGCGTCCTTGCCGACCAGGGCCACGACCGTCCCGGTCGGTTCCGACCGGTCGACGACCAGCCGGGGCCGCACCCCCGCGTCGACCAGGGCCCGCTCGTGCCAGCGTGCCGATTCGGAGCCCACCCGGGCGAGGAGGCGTACCTCGGCGGTTCCCGTACGCGCTGCCCAGCAGGCGGCGTTGGCGCCTGCCCCGCCCGGCAGGGTGCGGATCCGGGCGGCGGTGTCGGTGGCCGGGGCCAGGGGTTCCGGATGCACCGCGACGACGTCCGTCACCACGTCGCCGACGACCAGCAGCGCCCCCGGCGGGGCCGTCGGAGCCGCGGGCGCGCTCACGGCCGCGCCGCCCAGGCCCGCGCGATCCGGGCCCCGAGCCGCACGTTGCCCCGTACCGCCGCCAGGTTCGCCTCCAGTGAGGCGCCGCCCGTCGCCCGTACCAGGAACTCCAGCAGGAACGGCGTCACCGCCTGGCCCGTGATGCCCCGCTCGCGGCATGCGGCGAGGGCCTCGCCCAGCACCCGGTCGTGCAGCCGCGGATCCAACTGGTCCGCCTCCGGGACCGGATGGGCGACGACCAGGGCGGACTCGGGGCCTCCGACCGCGTCCTGGGCGGCCATCACCTCGGCTACCTCCTCCGGCCGGTGGACGGTCCAGTCCACCGGTTCACCGGAGTCGGCGAGGTAGAACCCGGGGAACCGCGCCGTCCCGTACCCGAGCAGCCCCACCCCGAGCGTCTCCAGGCGCTGGAGCGTCGCCGGCACGTCCAGGATCGACTTCACCCCCGCGCACACCACCGTGATCCGGGTCCGCGCGAGCAGCGACAGGTCCGCCGACTCGTCCAGCGACCGCGCCCACTCCCGGTGCACCCCGCCCAGCCCGCCCGTGGCGAACACCCGCAGCCCGGCCCGCGCCGCCAGCAGGGCCGTCGCGGAGACCGTCGTCGCCCCGGTCGCGCCCGTCGCCAGGGCCGGAGCCAGATCCCGGTGCCCGAGTTTGCGCACGTCCCCGCCCGAGGCGATCCGCTCCAGCCGGGCCTTGTCCAGACCCGCGTACGCCACCCCGTCGATCACCGCGATCGTCGCCGGAACCGCACCCTCCGCCCGGACCAGGGACTCCAGTTCCAAGCCCACCTCCAGATTGCGCGGACGGGGCAGGCCGTGCGCGATGATCGTCGACTCCAGGGCGACGACGGGCCGCCCGGCGGCGAGCGCCTCGCGTACCTCTTCCGACAGGACCGGGACCTCGGTTGCTCTGTGCTGTGGCATGTCCCCATCCATGGCGCATGATGCGCGCCCCCAAACGCGCTGCCCCCGCTCCCGCACCAACCTGTCCGACTAGTGCCGTGACCGGAAAGGTCCACCGGGTCGCGACGCCCGGCACGGCACCTCTCCGCGTTGTCGGACCACGGAGGTACGTCCGGTACGAGCCGCGGCCCTCCGCCTTGAGATGCACCGCACCGGACGCCGCGACCCGGCAGACCTTCCCGGCCACGGCACTAGCGTTCCCCCATGGACACCCGCGGTTTCTACGACGAACTCGCCGACCGGTACGACCTCATGTACGCGGACTGGGACGCCAGCACCACCCGGCAGGGCCGGGCCCTGGACGCCCTGCTCACCGCCTCCCTCGGGCCCGGACCGCACACCGTGCTGGACAACGCCTGCGGGATCGGCACCCAGGCGCTGGGCCTGGCCCGCCTGGGCCACCGCGTCACGGGCACCGACCTCAGCGCCCGCGCCGCCGCCCGCGCCGCCCGCGAGGCGACCGCCCGGGGGCTGGCGCTGCCGGTCGCGGCGGCCGACATGCGGGCCCTGCCCTTCCCCGACGCGGCCTTCGACGCGGTGGTGTGCGCCGACAACGCCCTCCCGCACCTGCTGACCGAGGCGGACGTCCGCGCCGCTCTGGCCGAAACCCGGCGGGTGCTCCGCCCGGGCGGCCTGCTGCTTCTCTCGACCCGCCCCTACGGCGCCCTGCGCCGGACCCGGCCCGGCGGCGAGGCCCCGCACGTGCGCACCGGCCCCGACGGGCGGACCATCACCTTCCAGCTGTGGCACTGGCACCCCGACGGGGAGCGGTACGACGTCGAGCTGTTCCAGCTGCTGCCGTCCGGCGGGACCTGGACCACGCACACCTCGGGGGCGACCTACTGGGCCCTGCCCGAGGAGGAGACGGCGCGGTACGTGCGGGAGGCCGGCTTCGGAGAGCCGGTCTGGCACCCCTCGGCCGCCACCGGGTTCCACCAGCCCGTACTGGGCGCCAGGCGGCCGGTGACCCGTACGCGCTCGACGGAATGACGCGTCACCGGAGCCCGCGCTGGACGCTGTGAACACCCCGGCGCCGGTGCGGCGGCCCTAGGCTGACGCGCCATGAGCACCAGTGACCGCAGCCCCGCCCCCGCCGCCCCCGCCTCCTTCGCCGTGTCCGTCGCCGACGTCCCCGACGCCGAGCTGGAGACCGAGGAGCTCGACCCCGGACAGATCCTCTCCGGTACGCCCGTCGTGACCGGCAAGGTGCTGTGGGAGTCCGAGGACGGCTCGCAGATCCGGGGCATCTGGCAGATCACCCCCGGGGTGGTCACCGACACCGAGGCGGACGAGCTGTTCGTGGTCGTCAGCGGGCGCGCGACCATCGAGGTCGAGGGCGGCGCGACCCTGGAGGTCGGGCCCGGGTCCGCCTGCGTCCTGCGGGAGGGCGACCGGACCACCTGGACCGTCCACGAGACGCTGCGCAAGGCCTACCACATCAACTGCTGAGCCCGGCCGGCCCGCTGCCGGGCCCGACGGGCGGCCGCCGGCCCCTCACGCGTCCGCGCGCCCCCCGTCCTTGGCGGCCACGGGGTGGCGCCGCGCCGTGAACAGGGCCAGCGCCGCCATGGGCAGGAGCAGCGCGGCGCCGATCGCGTTGAGCCAGCCGTAGCCGGCCTGGGACATGACCAGCCCGGCCGCGGCGCCGCCGACGCCGGCCGCCGTGTTCATCGTCAGGTCGCTCAGGCCCTGTACGGCGGCCCGCGCGGGCTGCGGCACCGAGTCGGTCAGCAGCGCCGACCCGGAGACCATGCCGGCGGACCAGCCGAGACCGAGCAGGAAGAGGCCGATCGCGCTCTGGGTGTGGCTCTCCCGCGCGGTACCGGCGAGCAGGGCGGCGACGGACAGCAGTCCGGCCGCGAGGCCGATCACGGAGAGCCGGCCGAGGCGGTCGGCGAGCCATCCCATGACGGGGGAGAAGGCGAACATGCCGGCGATGTGGCCGCTGATCACCAGGCCGACGAGCCTGAGGTCGGCGCCGTGGTGCCCCAGGTCGACCGGGGTCATCACCATGATCGAGACCATGGTGGTGTGGGACACCGCGACGGTCAGCAGGGCGAGCCGGGCCCGCGGCGACGCCTTGACGGCGGCCAGCCCGGCGCGCAGCGAGCGCCCCTGCGGGCCCTGTTCCGCGGCCGGGGCCAGCGCCCGGGCCGTCAGCAGCGGGTCGGGCCGCAGGAACACGGCGATCAGGGTGCCGGTGAGGACGAAGACGGCGGCGGCCCAGACGAAGGGCCCCGCCGTCTGGGGTATCGAGGTGCCGGCGAAGCTGTCGCTGGCGGGGGCCGAGAGGTTGGGGCCGAGGACGGCGCCGACGGTGGAGGCCCAGACGACCACGGAGATCGCGCGGGCCCGCCGGTCGGGCTCCGCGAGGTCGGCCGCGGCGAACCGGGCCTGGAGGTTCGCGGAGGAGGCGGCCCCGAAGGCGGCCATGCCGATCATCAACAGGGGGAAGCTCTTGACGGCGGCGGCCAGCACCACGAGGCCCGCACCGAGCGTGCCGACGCCGTACGCGACGACCAGCCCGGGCCGCCGCCCCCGGGAGGTCATCAGGGCGGCCAGCGGCAGCGAGACGAGGGCGGTGCCGATCACCGCGGCGGTGGAGGCGATGCCGGACAGCGCCTCGGTCCCGCTGATCTCGGTGGCCAGTACGGGGGCCAGGGCGATGCTGATCGGCACGCCCATCCCGCCGAGCGCCTGGCTGGCGATCAGCACGCCGGAGATCCGGCGCCGCAGCCGCGGCAGCTCCGCCGCGTCGAACGACGGGCCCTCGCGGCCCGCCACGGGCGGGGCGCCGGGGGCGGTCCCGGGGGAGGCGGTCACGCCGGACACCCCCGTCGCGGTCGCGGGGGCAGGACGCGCGGGGTGAGGCCTGGTGCGGCAGGAGTAGTCACCGCGGAAGTGTCCCACCCCTTACCGCGCGGGGGAACCGCGTATCCGGGGCGCATTCCGCCACGGCCGCGCGCACCCGCCGGGACCGCGAACACCCAGGTCAGAACAGGGGTTGCGGGAGCACTCCCTCCAGCGCGAGCAGGATCCGCTTCGTCTCCACGCCGCCCCCGAACCCCCCGATGCCGCCGTCGTTCTCCACGACCCGGTGGCAGGCCACCACCAGCGGCAGCGGGTTCGACCCCATGGCGTTGCCCACGGCCTGCGCCGCCCCCGGCTGCCCGATCCGGGCGGCCAGCTCTCCGTACCCGACGACCGAGCCGTACGGCACGGACCGGTCCAGCTCCAGCAGCACCTGGCGGTTGAAGCCGGAGCTGAGCCGCCAGTCCAGCGGCAGCTCGAAGCGCCGCAGGGAGCCGGCGAAGTAGGCCTTCAGCTGGCGTATCGGCTCGGCCAGCAGGACCTCCGCGCCCCGTTCGGGCCGCCGGGCGTCCGCGCCGAGCCGGGATTCCAGCGAGGCGATCATCCGGTCGGCCCGGTCGGGCCCGGCATGGAACTCGACCCGGACCAGACCCTCGGGGGTCGCGGCCAGGAGCAGGGGACCGATGTCGCTGGGGACGACGGTCCATTCGAGGTGCGGCCCGCGGGGCCGCTCGGTGCTGTCCACGCGTCCACGGTACGGCCCCGCACCGACAGCGCGGCCGGGGTCAGGGGCCCCCGAGGGTCAGTGGCCGCCCTAGGGTCGGGGGCCGGGGGTCAGAAGCCGCCCACCGCCTCGCGCACCACGTCGGGGGCGTTCGTGATGATGCCGTCGACGCCCATGTCCTGGACCTTCCGGGCCGTGGCCGCGTCGTCCACGATCCAGGTGTCCACCTCCATGGCCCGGCCGTGGGCGCCCCGCAGCCGGTGCACCGCCGCCACCCAGTCCGCGGAGATCGTCGTGTGCCAGGGGTTGATCCGGTCCGTGAACTCGGCGTACCGGGGCAGGTCGGCCACCGTCGGCGTGCCCAGGAAGGCGGTCACGAGGTCAGGGCGCAGGCCGTGCACGATGCGGACCGAGTCGGCGCTGAAGCTCTGCACCACCAGGCGGCCGCTGACGTGGCGCTCGTCGAGCCAGCCCGCCTCCTCCAGCACCCGCAGGGTCTCCTCCTCGATCCCCGGGTACAGCTCCGGCTTCTTGATCTCCAGCAGCAGCCGCTGCTGGTTCCGTGACACCCGGTCCAGGTACTCCCGCAGCGTCGGCACCCGGGCCCCCGCGTAGCGGCCGTCCCCGAACCAGCTCCCCGCGTCCAGCCGGGCGATCTCCGCCGCCGTGAAGTCCCGCACCCGCCACGGACCGCGGTCGGGGAACACCTCCTCGACGTCGGTCGTCCGGGCCAGGGTGTCGTCGTGGATCACTACCAGCTCGCCGTCCCTGGTGCGCTGGACGTCGTTCTCGACCCAGTCGAAGCCGAGCCCCATCGCCAGGTCGATCGCGTCGAGGGTGTTCTCCGGGGCGTAGGCGGAGGCCCCCCGGTGGGCGTACACGACGGGGCCGCCGAGCCCCATCGGCCCGGGCCCGGCGGCCGGGGCCGCGGGACCGGGGCCGGGGGCGGCCGCGGTCGTCCCGCCGCACAGCACGGTGAGGGTGAGTCCCAGGAAGGCGGCCGCGGCCGCGGCGGCGGGTCGGACGACGTACATGTGCGTTCTCCTCGGATCGTGAGCCCTGCCGCTGCGTCAAACGGGTGCGGAGCGGCAGACGTTGCGGCGGTGCACTGCGGAGAGCCGTTGCACGGCGATCATGGGTTGAAGATCACCGCGGCGCCACCGAACTACGACAAACGGACCAGACCCGCGCTGCTGTCAGTGGGGGGCCGTACGGTTGACCCATGCGGCCCGTATCGAAGATCGAACGCACGGTGGCGCCTTTCGAGGTCGTCAGCCCCTACCAGCCCAGCGGCGACCAGCCGGCGGCCATCGCCGAGCTGGAGAAGCGCATCCGTGCAGGTGAGAAGGACGTCGTACTGCTGGGTGCGACGGGTACCGGCAAGTCGGCGACCACCGCCTGGATGATCGAGAAGCTTCAGCGCCCCACCCTGGTCATGGCGCCGAACAAAACCCTCGCCGCCCAGCTGGCGAACGAGTTCCGCGAGCTCCTGCCGAACAACGCCGTCGAGTACTTCGTCTCGTACTACGACTACTACCAGCCCGAGGCCTACGTACCGCAGTCGGACACCTACATCGAGAAGGACTCCTCGATCAACGAGGAGGTGGAGCGGCTGCGCCACTCCGCGACCAACTCGCTGCTGACCCGGCGCGACGTGATCGTCGTCGCCTCCGTGTCCTGCATCTACGGTCTCGGCACCCCGCAGGAGTACGTCGACCGGATGGTCTCCCTCAAGATCGGCGAGGAGATCGACCGGGACCAGCTGCTCCGCCGCTTCGTCGACATCCAGTACACGCGCAACGACGTCGCCTTCACCCGCGGAACCTTCCGGGTCCGCGGCGACACCATCGAGATCTTCCCGGTCTACGAGGAACTGGCCGTCCGCATCGAGATGTTCGGCGACGAGATCGAGGCGCTGTCCACCCTGCACCCGCTGACCGGCGAGGTCATCAGCGAGGACCGCGAGCTCTACGTCTTCCCCGCCAGCCACTACGTCGCCGGCCCCGAGCGCATGGAGAAGGCGGTCCGCGGCATCGAGGCCGAGCTGGCCGAGCGCCTCGCGGAGCTGGAGAAGCAGGGCAAGATGCTGGAGGCCCAGCGGCTGCGCATGCGCACCACCTACGACCTGGAGATGATGCGCCAGATCGGGTCCTGCTCCGGCATCGAGAACTACTCGCTGCACATGGACGACCGCGAGCGCGGCTCCGCCCCCAACACCCTCATCGACTACTTCCCCGAGGACTTCCTCCTCGTCATCGACGAGTCCCACGTCACCGTGCCCCAGATCGGCGCGATGTACGAGGGCGACGCCTCGCGCAAGCGGACCCTGGTCGACCACGGCTTCCGGCTGCCGTCCGCGCTCGACAACCGGCCGCTGAAGTGGGAGGAGTTCCAGGAGCGGATCGGCCAGACCGTCTACCTGTCGGCCACCCCCGGCAAGTACGAGCTCTCGCGGGGCGACGGCTTCGTCGAGCAGATCATCCGCCCCACGGGCCTCGTCGACCCCGAGGTCGTGGTCAAGCCCACCGAGGGGCAGATCGACGACCTGGTGCACGAGATCCGCGCGCGCGTCGAGAAGGACGAGCGCGTCCTGGTCACCACCCTCACCAAGAAGATGTCCGAGGACCTCACGGACTACTTCCTGGAACTGGGCATCCAGGTCCGCTACCTCCACAGCGACGTCGACACCCTGCGCCGCATCGAGCTGCTGCGCGAGCTGCGGGCCGGCGAGTACGACGTCCTGGTGGGCATCAACCTGCTCCGCGAGGGCCTCGACCTGCCCGAGGTGTCCCTGGTGGCGATCCTCGACGCCGACAAGGAGGGCTTCCTGCGCTCCGGGACCTCCCTCATCCAGACGATCGGCCGCGCCGCCCGCAACGTATCGGGCCAGGTCCACATGTACGCGGACAAGATGACCCCGGCGATGGAGAAGGCCATCGACGAGACGAACCGGCGCCGCGAGAAGCAGATCGCCTACAACACCGCGCACGGCATCGACCCGCAGCCGCTCCGCAAGAAGATCAACGACATCGTCGCCACCATCGCCCGCGAGGAGCTGGACACCGAGGAGCTGCTCGGCACCGGCTACCGGCAGGAGGGCAAGGGCGCCAAGGCGCCGGTCCCCGCGCTGGGCGGCAAGGCGGCCGCGGGCAAGGCCGGGAAGGGAGCCAAGGGCGCCAAGGCCGCCAAGGGGGCCGAGGTCCTCACCGACCGGCCGGCCGCCGAACTGGCCTCGCTGATCGAGCAGATGACCGATCGGATGCGGGCGGCGGCGGCGGAGCTCCAGTTCGAGGTCGCGGCCCGGATCCGGGACGAGGTCGGGGAGCTGAAGAAGGAGCTTCGCCAGATGAAGGAAGCAGGCCTCGCCTGACCCGGGGCCGGTCAGTAGGGTTGGGTCACAGCCGCAGGTACACGCTGCGCACCCGTTATCGGGGCGGGCTATGGAGAGGGGACAGCGCGTGACGGTCAACATGACCAAGGGTCAGGCCATCAGTCTGCAGAAGGCGGACGGCGGCACGCTGACCGCGGTCCGCATGGGCCTCGGCTGGCAGGCGGCCAAGCGCCGCGGACTGTTCGGCTCGCGGACCCGGGAGATCGACCTGGACGCGTCGGCGGTGCTCTTCGCCGACAAGCAGCCCGTCGACGTGGTGTTCTTCCGGCACCTTCAGAGCGACGACGGCTCGGTCCGGCACACCGGTGACAACCTCGTCGGCGGCGTCGGGCAGGGCGGGGACGACGAGGCCATCCTCGTCGACCTCCAGCGCGTGCCCGTGCACATCGACCAGATCGTCTTCACGGTGAACTCGTTCACCGGCCAGACCTTCCAGGAAGTGCAGAACGCGTTCTGCCGCATCGTCGACGAGACCAACGGCCAGGAACTGGCCCGTTACACCCTCGACGGCGGCGGCCAGTACACCGCGCAGATCATGGCGAAGGTGTCCCGGGTCGGCAGCGGCTGGCAGATGACGGCCCTCGGTAACCCGGCCAACGGCCGGACCTTCCAGGACCTGATGCCGGCGATCCTGCCGCACCTGTAACAGGACGGACAGCGGTACCGGAAGCGGTACCGCGAGCAGCACGGAACAGCAGAAGAGAAGAAGGCACGGGGGAGGGGCTGCACGATGACGGCCGAACTGGTCCGGGGGCAGAACCACCCCGTGTCCCACAGCCGGGTGGAGGTCAGGGTCTCGGCGGGCGCGCCCGTACTGGCCCTGGCCACGCTCGCCGACGAGCAGGGCCGGTTCACCGGCCCGGGGGCGCTGGCCCACGCCGGCTCCCCGGCCCTCCCAGGGCTCCGGGCGCCCGGGGACGTCGCCGACCGGCACGCCCTCGCCGTCGACCTCGACGCGGTCGCGGCCGGCGTCCACCGGATCGGCGTCGTGCTCGTGCTCCCGCCCGGCGGAGCGGTCCGCTTCGGCGCGGTCCCGGCCCCGTACGTGGCGGTCGCCGCCGAGGGCGGGCCCGAACTGGCCTGCTTCACCCTGACTGACCTCGACGCCGAGACGGCCGTCGTGGCCGTGGAGCTGTACCGGCGCCAGGGCGCCTGGAAGGTCCGGGCCGTCGGCCAGGGCTACGCCACCGGCCTCCCCGCCCTGCTCACCGACGGCGGACTGGCCGGACCGGAGGCCGCCGCCCTGGCCGCCGCCGCGCTGGGGGCCGTCCCGCCGCTCGCCGACGCCGACCGCACGCTCGCCACCATGCCGACCCAGGTACGGGACGCGCACGCGCTCGGGGACACCGGCCACCAGGACCCGGCCCGCCCGGACTCCGGGCCGCAGGACGCCGTCCCGCAGTCCGTCACGCCCGCGCCCGAACCGCCCGAGCCGATCCCCGTCTCCGGGGTCCCGTACGCGGGAACGCCCGGCCCCGCCCCCGCCCCCGGGGACACCGCCGGCGGCCCGCCCACCATCGACTACGCCCACCCGCGAAGGCGCCGCACCAGCACGGAGCCGCCCGAGCCCGCGCCCCGCCCCGCCCCGGCCGCCGGGCCCGGACAGCCGCCGCGCCCCGTCGCGGGCGACGCCAGCGGCTGGTCCATGGAGGAGCGGCTCTACAACCAGGTCTGGGGCATGTTCGAGGACCTGGCCCGTACCGTCGCCGCCTACCGCAGTGCCGTCGACTTCGCCGACTCCCGGCTGGACCGCGAGCTCGACGACGCCCTGTCCGACCCCCGCCACCGCCTCGGCGGCTCCGGCAACGCCGCCCGCGACACCGCCCGGGCCCGCCGCGAGGAGCTCGTCGCCCAGGCCCGGGCCGTCCTCGACCGGGACCTGGTCCAGCTGACCGCCGAGGCCGAGGTGGTCGAACCGGCGCTGCCCGCCGCGTACGCCCGCTGGGACAACCCGGTCTGGCACGGCCAGGTCGCCCCGGAGGAGGCCCCGCTGGCCCTGCGCCTCGGCGACCTGAGCCTGCCCGAGCGGCCCGACCTGCGGATCCCCATGCTGATGCGGTTCCCGCTGGAGCGCGGACTGTGGATCGACAACGGCCGCACCGGCTCCGAGGCCGCCATGGCGATGGACACCGACCGGCTGCGCCGCGCCGCCATGGACATGGCCGTCGCGCACGCCGTGCGGCTGCTCGCCGTCCAGCCGGCGGGCCGCCTGTCCGTCCACGTCATCGACGCCGCCGGGGCGGGCGCCGCCGCACTGGCCCCGCTGGTGCGCGCCGGTGTCCTGGCTTCGCCGCCCGCCGCCGGAGCCGCCGGGGTGACCCGGACGCTCGCGGACCTGACCCGGCGGGTGGACCTCGTACAGATGGCCCTGCGCGCCGGAGCGCCGGAGGAACTGCCGGCGGACGTGGACCGGGCCGAGCAGCTGCTCGTCGTCCACGACTTCCCCCACGGCTTCGACGACCGTGCCGTCACCCAGCTGCGCTACCTGGCCGACGAGGGCCCGGCCGTGGGCGTGCACCTGCTGATGGTCGCGGACCGTGACGAGGCCTCGGCGTACGGGCCGCTCCTGGACCCGCTGTGGCGCTCGCTGATGCGGCTGTCGCCGGTACCGGACAACCACCTGGCCGACCCGTGGGTGCAGCACGCCTGGACCTTCGAGCCCGATCTGCCCCCGCAGGGCAGCCGGGTCCTGGACCAGGCACTGGAGCGCATAGCGCGGGCCCGGCGGAGCGGTCGATGACCAGTCGCTGACCAGTCTTTGGGATTCCCTTTACCTTCTCGGGGGTCGACGGGTACTCTGGTGCGTGCGGAGGGGAGTATTCCTGCTTTCCTGCTACGGCGTGCCCGTCAATACGGACCACTGCGGTTTTCACCAACGCGGCCGGTCCCGGGGCGTCGGCCCACGGCCTCCAGGCCGCCCGGGTGGAAGAGACCTCCGGCAGCGATGACGCTGACGAAGTGCTGAGCCATCCGCCGGAGGCGTGTTCACCGTGGAAGTTTCCTGGGCCCTTTGGGTCGCGACCATTCTGGGTCTCTCCCTGCTCATCGGCGCCGATTTCTTCATCGGCCGCAAACCGCATGACGTTTCGATCAAGGAAGCGGGCATCTGGACGGTCGTCTGGATCGTCCTCGCCGCGCTCTTCGGCCTCGGCCTCTGGTTCTTCGGGAGCGGGCAGGCCTCGCAGGAGTTCTTCGCCGGCTTCATCACCGAGAAGTCCCTGAGCGTCGACAACCTCTTCGTCTTCGTCCTGATCATGGCGAAGTTCGCGGTCCCGTCCCACCTCCAGCAGCGCGTGCTGCTCGTGGGCGTCCTGATCGCCCTGGTACTGCGCGCGATCTTCATCGCGGCCGGCGCCGCGATCATCGCCAGCTTCTCCTGGGTCTTCTACATCTTCGGCGCGTTCCTGATCTACACGGCGTGGAAGCTGATCCAGGAAGCCCGCAAGGACGAGGAGGACGAGGAGTTCGAGGAGAACCGTCTCCTCAAGTCCGTCGAGAAGAAGTTCGGCGTCGCGGACCAGTACCACGGCACCAAGCTCTTCATCCTGAACAACGGCAAGCGCATCATGACCCCCCTCATGATCGTGATGCTCGCCATCGGCACCACCGACGTGCTGTTCGCCCTGGACTCGATCCCCGCGATCTTCGGCCTCACCCAGGACCCGTACATCGTCTTCACCGCCAACGCCTTCGCCCTCATGGGTCTGCGCCAGCTGTACTTCCTCATCGGCGGCCTGCTCAAGAAGCTGGTCCACCTCAGCTACGGCCTGTCCGTCATCCTGGGCTTCATCGGCGTCAAGCTGGTGCTGCACGCCCTGCACGAGTCCGGGGTGCACGTCCCGCAGATCTCCATCCCGGTCTCCCTGGGCGTCATCTGCGGCGTCCTGGTGATCACCACGATCACCAGCCTGATCGCCTCGAAGAAGCAGGCGGCGGCCGAAGCCGCCGCCGGCCCGGAGAGCGAGAGCGTCGACGCGTGACCACGGCCCTTCGGGGCTATGCGGGGGCGGCCGCTTCGGCCGCCCCCGCATCCGTGTCCGCGTGCGCCCCGGCGTCAGCGCGTACGCCCGTCACCGCCGGGTTCGTCTCCGGCAGCAGGGCGAAGCAGCCCAGACTCACGACCGCGATCGCGGTCAGGTACACCGCCACGCCCCACGGCGGACCCGAACCCTCGGCCAGGGCCGTCGCCACGACGGGCGTCAGCGCCCCGCCCAGCACCCCGCCCAGGTTGTAGCCGACGGCGGCGCCCGTGCACCGGATCCGCGGGGCGTACAGCTCGGGCAGGTACGCGCCCACCACCGCGAACATCGTCACCATCCCCACCAGCGCGACCGTGCACCCCAGGGTCATCAGCAGCGGGTCCGCCGTCCGCAGCAGGGCCACGAACGGCAGCATCCACACCAGGCAGGCCGCGCAGCCGGCCAGACACAGCGGCCGCCGGCCCCAGCGGTCGCCGAGCACCGCCAGCAGCGGGGTCGCCAGCCCCATCACCAGGACCGCCGCCATCACGCAGCCCAGCATCACCGTGCGGTCCACGCCCAGGGCCGCCGTCGCGTAGGCCAGGGCCCACGTCGTGACCGCGTAGAAGACGGCGTACGCGATCGCGAGCGCCCCGCCGGTCAGCAGGAGCAGCCGCCAGTGGCCGCGTACGACCTCGGCGAACGGGGCCTCGGCCCGCCGGCCGCTCTCGGCGAGCGCACGGAACTCCGGGGTCTCCTCGACCGAGCGCCGCAGCCACAGCCCGGCCAGGGCCAGCAGCCCGGCCGCCCAGAACGGCACCCGCCAGCCCCAGGCGGCGAACTCCGCGTCGGTCAGGGAGCCCGACAGGACCAGCACCAGGCCGTTGGCCGCCAGGAAGCCCACGGCCGGGCCGATCTGCGGGAAGCTCGACCACAGCCCGCGCCGCCGCTCGGGGGCGTGCTCGGCGGTCAGCAGCACCGCTCCGCCCCATTCGCCGCCGAGCCCGAACCCCTGGAGGAACCGCAGCAGGACCAGCAGGAGGGGCGCGGCGATGCCGATCGAGGCGTACGAGGGCACGCAGCCGACGGCCACCGTGGCGAGGCCGGTGAGGAGCAGCGAGCCGAGCAGGACCGGGCGGCGCCCGTAGCGGTCGCCGATGTGGCCGAAGACGGCGGAGCCCAGGGGGCGGGCCAGGAAGCCGACGCCGAAGGTGGCGAACGCGGCGAGGGTCCCGGCGAGCGGCGAGAAGGACGGGAAGAAGAGCGGCCCGAGGACCAGGGCGGCGGCCGTGCCGTAGACGAAGAAGTCGTAGAACTCGATGGCGGTCCCGGCGAGGGCGGCCGAGGCGAGCCGGAGCATCGAGGGCGGAGCGGGAGCGGGTGCGGGAGCGGGACGGGGGGAGGGGAGCGGGGAGGGGTGCTGTCGCATGGTGCAGCAACTACCCCAACCCACACCCCCAGGACAGGCGTTCGGACATCATCGACCGGAAGGAGTGCACGGCCCCCCGCGGTGTTGACGGCCGGGCCGTGCGGGCCGCGCACTACGGCCGCGCACGAAACCCACGTACGACGCCCACGCGCTGCGGCCGCGCGTTACCAGCCGCGCTCGCGCCACTCGGCCAGGTGCGGCCGCTCGGCACCGATCGTCGTGTCGTTCCCGTGGCCCGGGTAGACCCACGCCTCGTCCGGCAGCCGCTCGAAGAGCTTGTGCTGGACGTCGTCGAGCAGCTGGACGAAGGCCTGCGCGTCCCCCCACGTGTTGCCGACGCCGCCCGGGAAGAGGCAGTCGCCGGTGAACACGTGCGGGTGCCCGTGCGGGTCGTCGTAGACCAGCGCGATCGAGCCGGGCGTGTGCCCGACCAGGTGCCGCGCGGTCAGCTCGACGCGGCCGACCCGGATGGTGTCGCCGTCCTCGACGAGGACGTCCGTGCCGACCGGGATGCCCTCGGCGTCGTGGGCGCCGGCGTACGTCCGCGCACCCGTCGCGGCGACCACGTCCGCGAGCGCGCCCCAGTGGTCGCCGTGCCGGTGGGTGGTGACGACGGACTCGATGCCGTCGTCGCCGATCAGGCTGAGCAGCGTGTCCGCTTCCGCGGCCGCGTCGATCAGCAGCTGCGCGCCGGTGGCCCGGCAGCGCAGGAGGTAGGCGTTGTTGTTCATCGAACCCACCGCGACCTTGGAGATCATCAGGTCCGCGAGTTCGTGCACGTCGGCCGGACCGCCGACTTTGACCGCTCCGCTGTACGTCATGTCTCGATCCTAGAGGGGTGCGTGCCGGTGACGGCGGTGTCCTACAGGGCGGGGAGCTCGGGGAGGCCGTCGCCGGCCTCGACGGAGAGGCGGGCGCCCTTGCGGCCGCGGCCGGCCAGCCAGCCCAGGAGCTCGTCCTTGGGGCCGCTCACGGTGACCGGGGTGCCCTGCGGGCCGCCGGTGTGCCAGACGGGGCCGCCGTGCGCCGTGAGCGTGACCGGTGGGACGTCCGGGCGGCCGGACCAGCGGTCGGCGAGGAAGGCGATCTCGCGGTCGGTGAACTCCTCCGGCAGGTCGTGGAGCTCGTAGCCGACGTTCAGGTCCACGTGGTGCAGCTCGACCTCGACGAGGCGGCGGAAGGGCACGTTGGCGGCGAGGTCGGTGACGCCGTTGCGCAGCTCGACGGTGCGGGACCAGTCCTGGTCGGGTTCGGTGGTGGCGAGGAAGCGGGCCCCGGAATCACGGAGGTCCGTCAGGTGTTCTTCCAGGGACCGGCCGGCGTCGCGTGCGATGTCCGCGTCGCGCGCTTCGGCGCTCTCGTACATCGGGCGCGCCTCGAAGACGTTCACCAGGGCGTCCGCGTTGCGCGCGAGGTGGGCCAGGATGTGGCCACGGGTCCAGCCGGGGAGGTGTGACTCCTCGGCGAGGGCGGCGTTGTCCAGTTTCGCGACCGCGGTCAGCAGCCGGTCCGTGGCTTCACGTACAGATCGCAGGTCGTGCACATGATCAGTCATGGAACCGAGCCTAGTGGGCCCGGATCCGCCGCCACACGATCGGGTGAAGCGGTCTTCCGAGTGCCGTAAATCGAATGTGCGTGCTATACGCTCGGAAGTCCATCGACCAAGTCCATCGCAGCGGCGTCCCCCATACCCTGGGACGGGGGCCGTGCCCCCGCTCTCTCAAGAAAGGTGCGGACCGGCGTGACCGACCGTCTCATCGTTCGTGGCGCTCGCGAGCACAACCTCAAGAACGTCTCGCTCGACCTCCCCCGCGATTCGCTCATCGTCTTCACCGGCCTCTCCGGGTCGGGGAAGTCCTCCCTGGCCTTCGACACGATCTTCGCCGAGGGGCAGCGCCGCTACGTCGAGTCGCTCTCGTCGTACGCCCGCCAGTTCCTCGGGCAGATGGACAAGCCCGACGTCGACTTCATCGAGGGCCTCTCCCCGGCCGTCTCGATCGACCAGAAGTCGACCTCGCGCAACCCGCGCTCCACCGTCGGCACCATCACGGAGGTCTACGACTACCTCCGCCTGCTCTTCGCCCGCATCGGCAAGCCCCACTGCCCCGAGTGCCGCCGTCCGATCTCGCGGCAGTCGCCGCAGGCGATCGTCGACAAGGTGCTCGCGCTGCCCGAGGGCAGCCGCTTCCAGGTGCTGTCCCCGCTGGTCCGCGAGCGCAAGGGCGAGTTCGTCGACCTGTTCTCCGACCTCCAGACCAAGGGCTACAGCCGGGCCAGGGTGGACGGGGTGACCGTCCAGCTCTCCGAGCCGCCCACGCTGAAGAAGCAGGAGAAGCACACCATCGAGGTGGTCATCGACCGCCTCACCGTCAAGGACGGCGCCAAGCGCCGGCTGACGGACTCCGTCGAGACCGCCCTCGGCCTCTCCGGCGGCATGGTGATCCTGGACTTCGTCGACCTCGCCGAGGACGACCCCGAGCGCGAGCGGATGTACTCGGAGCACCTCTACTGCCCGTACGACGACCTCTCCTTCGAGGAACTGGAGCCCCGCTCCTTCTCCTTCAACTCCCCCTTCGGCGCCTGCCCCGAGTGCACCGGCATCGGCACGCGCATGGAAGTGGACCCGGAGCTGATCGTTCCGGACGAGGACAAGTCGCTCGACGAGGGCGCGGTCTCCCCGTGGTCGCTCGGCCACACCAAGGACTACTTCCAGCGGCTGATCGGCGCGCTCGCCGGAGAGCTCGGCTTCCGTACGGACATCGCCTGGGCCGGGCTGCCGCTGCGCGCGAAGAAGGCCCTGCTCTACGGGCACAAGACGCAGATCGAGGTGCGCTACCGCAACCGGTACGGGCGGGAGCGCGCGTACACGACCGCCTTCGAGGGCGCGGTGCCGTTCGTCAAGCGCCGGCACGCGGAGTCCGAGAGCGACGCCAGCCGCGAGCGCTTCGAGGGCTACATGCGCGAGGTGCCCTGCCCGACCTGTGAGGGCACGCGCCTCAAGCCGATCGTGCTCGCGGTGACGGTGATGGAGAAGTCCATCGCCGAGGTCGCCGCGATGTCGATCAGCGAGTGCGCGGACTTCCTCGGCCAGATGCGGCTCGACGCCCGCGACAAGAAGATCGCCGAGCGGGTCCTCAAGGAGGTCAACGAGCGGCTGCGCTTCCTCGTGGACGTCGGACTGGACTACCTCTCGCTGAACCGTGCCGCCGGCACCCTGTCGGGCGGCGAGGCCCAGCGCATCCGGCTGGCCACGCAGATCGGCTCCGGCCTGGTCGGCGTGCTCTACGTGCTGGACGAGCCGTCGATCGGCCTGCACCAGCGGGACAACCACCGGCTCATCGAGACGCTGGTGCGGCTCCGGGACATGGGCAACACCCTGATCGTCGTCGAGCACGACGAGGACACCATCAAGGTGGCCGACTGGGTCGTCGACATCGGCCCGGGCGCGGGCGAGCACGGCGGCAAGGTGGTCCACAGCGGTTCGCTGAAGGACCTGCTGAAGAACCCCGAGTCGATGACCGGGCAGTACCTGTCGGGCAAGCGGTCCATCCCGCTCCCGGACGTACGCCGCCCCGTGAACGGGGAGCGCAAGCTGACCGTTCACGGCGCCAAGGAGAACAACCTGCGGGACATCGACGTGTCCTTCCCGCTGGGCGTGCTCACCGCGGTCACCGGTGTCTCCGGCTCCGGCAAGTCCACCCTGGTCAACGACATCCTGTACACGCACCTGGCCCGCGAGCTGAACGGCGCCCGGTCCGTGCCGGGCCGGCACACGCGGGTCGAGGGCGACGACCTGGTCGACAAGGTCGTCCACGTCGACCAGTCGCCGATCGGCCGGACCCCGCGGTCCAACCCGGCGACGTACACCGGTGTCTTCGACCACGTGCGCAAGCTCTTCGCGGAGACGATGGAGGCGAAGGTCCGCGGCTACCTGCCGGGCCGCTTCTCCTTCAACGTCAAGGGCGGCCGGTGCGAGAACTGCTCCGGCGACGGCACGATCAAGATCGAGATGAACTTCCTGCCGGACGTGTACGTCCCGTGCGAGGTGTGCCACGGCGACCGGTACAACCGGGAGACGCTGGAGGTCCACTACAAGGGCAAGTCCATCGCCGAGGTCCTGAACATGCCGATCGAGGAGGCGCTGGGCTTCTTCGAGGCGGTGCCGACCATCGCGCGCCACCTCAAGACGCTCAACGAGGTCGGTCTCGGGTACGTCCGGCTCGGCCAGTCCGCGCCGACCCTGTCGGGCGGTGAGGCGCAGCGCGTCAAGCTGGCGTCCGAGCTCCAGAAGCGCTCGACGGGCCGGACGGTGTACGTCCTGGACGAGCCGACGACCGGTCTGCACTTCGAGGACATCTCGAAGCTGATCAAGGTGCTGTCGGGTCTGGTCGACAAGGGGAACTCGGTGATCGTCATCGAGCACAACCTGGACGTCATCAAGACCGCGGACTGGGTCGTGGACATGGGTCCCGAGGGTGGTTACGGCGGTGGCCTCGTCGTCGCGGAGGGCACCCCGGAGCAGGTCGCGTCGGTGAGCACGAGCCACACGGGCAAGTTCCTGAGGGACATCCTGGGCGCGGACCGGGTGTCCGACGCGACGGCCCCGGCCGCTCCGGCCCGGCCGGCGAAGAAGACGACGGCGGCCGCGAAGAAGGCGGCCCCGGCGAAGAAGACGGCGGCGAAGAAGACGACGGCGGCCAAGACGGCGGCGGCCGCGAAGCAGGCCGCTCCGGCGAAGAAGGCGACGCGCGCCCGCAAGGCGTAGGGCACGCCGAGAGGGCGGGGCGCCGCGCCGCCAGGACGCGTCACGGAGCGGGGCCCGGCCATCCATGGCCGGGCCCCGCCCCGTGCGGCGTGCCGGGCAGGGGCGGGGCCGCCCGCCCTCCCCGGCGGAGGCGCGGGCGCGGCGCGGCGGTCCCGGGCCGGCAGGGAGCCGCGGGGTGGTCCCCGGCCGGGCCCGTGAGGGCAGGCGGCCGCAGGGTGCCCCGGTGGCTCTCATGGCTCCGGCCACTCCGGCCCCTCCGGCCGGTCAGGCGGCCACGCCCACCGCGTGGCCGACCGTGGAGGGGTCGGTCAGGGTCGTCAGGAGGGCGTCCGCGACGTCCGCGCGGGCGATGTGCTTCCCGCCCGGCACGTTGGCGTCGAGGGCGCGCCGGTAGGTGCCGGTGCGGGGCCGGTCGAGCAGCCGGGGCGGGCGGATCACCGTCCACTCGGTGCGGCTCGCGCCGATCGCGGCCTCCATGACCGCGAGGTCCGCGTACAGGTCGCGCAGGGCCCGCCGCAGCAGCGGGTAGACCGCCACCCGCAGCAGTGCCCCGTCCTCGGGGCAGTCGGGCCCCAGCGGCGCCGCGCTGATCGCCGACAGGCGGCTGACCCCGGTCCGCTCCATCACGGCCAGGACGGCGGCGAGCGCGGGCCCCGCGACGGGAGTGAGCCGTGCCTGCTTGTTGTTCGCGGCGCCCAGCGCCGACACCACCGCGTCCCGGCCCGCCACGACGGGCGCCAGGGCCGTCTCGTCGGTCAGATCGGCCACCACGGCCACGTGCAGGCGCTCGTGCGCGGGCACGCCCAGCCGGGCGGGGTCGCGCACGACCGCGGTCACCTCGTGGCCTGCGGCGAGCGCCTGACGGACGACCTCGCGGCCGACGCCGCCCGTTGCTCCGAACACCGTGAGCTTCATCGTGGACCCCTGTGTCTGTACGGATGCTTCCCGTGTGTGTAGATGGTCCCAGCAGGGGTGGGTGAGTATTCACTCACCCCCCTGTCCACTAGGGTGAGCGCATGCCCGCCGCCACGTCAAGCCGTCCCACCCCCGAGCGGCTCCTGGACGCCGCCGAGAGCCTCATGCGCACCATCGGCCTCGCCAACACCACCACCAAGGCCATCGCCCGCGAGGCGGGCTGCTCGGAGGCCGCGCTCTACAAGCACTACGCCAACAAGGAGGAGCTCTTCGTGCGCGTGCTGATGGAGCGCACCCCCAACGCCGGGCCGCTCATGGCCGCGCTGGCCGCCGACCCGGGGGAGCACACCGTCGAAGAGGCCCTGACCGGCATCGCCCGCAACGCCTCGCTCTTCTACGCGGACGCCATCCCGATGGCGGCCTCGCTCTTCGCCGAGCCGGCCCTGCTCACCCGCCACCGCGAGGGCGTCCAGAAGATCGGCGCGGGCCCGCACCTGGTGCTGGAGGCCCTGACCGAGAAGCTGCGCCGCGACCTCGCCGCAGGCCGCCTGCGGCCCGGCGCCGACCCCGGCGCCGCCGCCGCGCTGCTCCTCGGCGCCTGCTTCCAGCGGGCCTTCTTCCTGCACTTCTCCGGCGCCGAAGTGGTCCAGCCGGTCGAGGAGTTCGCCCCCGCCGTCGCCCGCACCGTGTGGGCCGCTATCGGCTGAGGTCCAGCTCGGCCGCGTAGGGCGGCTCGGCGCCGGCCCGGGTGCAGGTGAGCGCCGCCGCGCGGGCGGCGTACGCGAGCAGGTCCGGCCAGTCGGCGCGGGCGGGGTCCGTCCCCACGAGCCGGTGCAGCAGCGCCGCGTTCACGGTGTCGCCCGCGCCGATGGTGTCGGCGACGGTGACCGGGCTGGCCGCCGCGCTGTGCTCGGCGCCCCCGGCCGTCCACACCGTCAGCCCGGCCGAGCCCCGGGTGAGCACCACGGCCGACGGGCCCGCCGCGAGCCAGTCGGCGGGCCGCCCGCCGAGCCAGGCCGCGTCCTCCTCGGACAGCTTCAGCACCGACACGTACGGCAGCCGGCCGAGGAAGCGCTTGCGGTAGGCCGCCGGGTCCGAGATCAGCGCCGGGCGGATGTTGGGGTCCATCAGGGTGAGCAGGCCGCGCCGCGACTCCCGGCGCAGGAGGGCCTCGTACGCGCTCGCGCCGGGCTCCAGCACGAGCGAGCAGGTGCCGAGCGCGAGGGCCCGTACGCCGGTCGGCAGCGCGGTCGGCAGGGTGAAGAGCCGGTCGGCGGTCCCCTCGACGTAGAAGCGGTACGCGGCCGAGCCGTCCGGGGCCAGCGAGGGCACGGCCAGGGTGGTGGGCTCCGGCCCGCGCTGCACGAGCGAGAGGTCCACCCCGGCGGCGCGCAGCCCGGCGAGGAGGCCCTCCCCGAAGCCGTCCGTGGACACCCGGGAGCAGAAGGCGGCGCTCGCACCGAGCCGGCCGAGCGCCAGCGCGGTGTTGTACGGCCCCCCGCCGGGCCGCGGCAACAGGGCGCCCGGCGGCTGCGCGACGGGCACGAGGTCGATCAGGGCTTCTCCACCGACGACGATCACGCGGGGGAAGGTATCCCATCGGGCCCCGGTATCGTCGGGTGGGCCCGCCCAGGGCCTCCCTCGGGACGGGCCTGCCGGGCACCGCCCCCACCGGGCCCGCCCCGCGGCCCGGCCCTCGCGCCAGGAGAACCGCATGTCCGCGTCACAGCCCGCCGCCCGCCGTACCGTCCTCAAGGGCGCCGCCGCGCTCGCCGGGGCCGTCGGCGCCGGAGCGGCCCTGTCGGCGTGCTCCACCGAAACCAACAGCGGCTACGGCAGCCCCGCCGTGCCGACGGAGCCGGTCGAGCTGGGCGATGCGGCCGCCGTCCCGGTCGGCGGCGCGAAGCTGTTCCGGGAGCGCAAGGTCGTCGTCAGCTGCCCGGCGGAGGGCCAGTACAAGGCGTTCAGCGCGCAGTGCACGCACGCCGGCTGCGTCCTCGACAAGATCGTCGAAGGTCAGGGCAACTGCCCCTGCCACGGCAGCCGCTTCGACCTCGGCACGGGCGAGGTCCTGCGCGGCCCGGCCACCACCCCGCTGCCCGCCGTCCCGGTCAAGGCGGAGAACGGCAAGCTCATCGCGGGCTGAGCGAACCCCCGCCCGTCCGCCCGGCCCCCCGCCCGTCCGCCCGTCCCCCGGCTCCCGGCCCTCGCGATCCGGGCCGCGCCGTACGGGCCCGTCGGCTACTCCCAGTCCCAGGCGATCCCGAGGATCCCGCGCCGGACCCCCTGCTCCACCAGGTGGACGGACCGGTGGCGGCCGCTCGGCGTCAGGTCGGCCAGCCCGGTGCGGGGGGCCAGCGGGCCGGTCCGCGCGAACCGGCGGCAGCGCACGGGCAGCGCCGCCCCGTCGAAGCGGACCTGGAGCATGTACTGGCCGCCCGCGTAGCTGAACCCGCGCACGTACTCCGTGCTCCGCGCCCCCGTGCCGTCCTCGATGCCGTAGCCGAAGACGTACGTGTCCCCGCGCCGCAGCCGGGCGTCGAACAGGAGCTCCGCCACCACCACCCCGGCCTCCGGGTGGCAGCGGATCCGGCCCGTCCGGCAGTTCTCGTGGGCCCGGACCTCCACGCGGGCGGCGTCGCAGCCCGGATCCCCGTGGTGGACGGCCAGGTACCGGTCCACCCCGTCGCGGTGCGCGCGGACGATCTGCTGCGAGGCGCGGCGGCGCAGCTCGCCCGCCGCCCCGATGCGGACCCGCTCGTGGTGCCCGACCGAGTGCAGCCCGCCGTCCGCCGGGAGTTCCATCCCGTCCAGCAGCTGCTCCACCGCCGCGCCGACGCTCACCAGCGCCCGGTACGAGCGGGCCGCCGGCCGGGCCGGCCCGGTGGGGCCCTCCGGGGTGCCCAGCAGCCGCAGCAGGGCGCCGTCCGGCAGCTCCAGGATCTGCTCCAGCGCGGAGACGGCCCGCAGGGATTCCGGGTGCCGGGGCCTGCGGGCGCCCTGCTGCCAGTAACTGAGGCTCGTGACCCCGACCTTGATGCCGCGGGCGGCGAGCCGGTGCTGCACCCGGTGCAGGGGCAGCCCGCGCGCGGCCAGCGCCGCGCGCAGGGCGAGGTGGAAGGGACCGCCGCGCAGCAATTGGCCGATCTCCGCCGTTCCCGGCCCGCCCGCCCTGCCCGCCTGGTCGCCGGTCGGCCGCATGGCGACTCCTCTGTGAACGTTCACATCAGCCGACGTGGGGGCCGGCCGGCGGGGCCGGGGAGACCAGGTGGAACGAAGTCAACCGTTCACACCGCAGCCCCACCGTTCACACCGCGACGTCACCGCGTATTGAAGCGTGTTGACCTGATCGCGACAACACCCTGATGCTCCTCCACAGCGTCCGGACGCGCTCCTCCACCCCCCCCACATCCCCCCACTTCCCACCTCGGGTCCCCACCTCGGGAGGAACGCGATGCGCAACAGAACCAGGCGGTTACCCCTCGCCGCCTTCGTCTCCGCCCTGCTCCTCGTCCTGCTGCCCACCGGCTCCGGCACCGCCGCCGCCGCCGGTGCGGGCACCGACACCGCGAATGCCGCCCTCGCCTCCAAGCGCCTGAACATCACGATGCAGGCCCAGCAGAAGACCAACTGGTGCTGGGCCGCGGGCGGCAACACCATCGCCACCTGGTTCGGCCGCGGCTACAGCCAGAACCAGTTCTGCAACGCCGCCTTCAACCGCCAGCAGGGCACCGAGTGCCCCAACAACCAGGCCACCCTCGGCAACGTCCAGACCGGCCTGCGCTGGGCCGGAGTCAACTCCGGCAGCTACGTCACCGGCTGGCTCCAGTACTCCACCGTCCAGACCGAGATCAACGCCAACAGGCCCGTCGAGACCCGCATCCAGTGGTCCAACGGCGGCGGCCACATGCACGTGATCTACGGCTACGACACCGCCAGCAGCTGGGTCTACTGGGGCGACCCCTGGCCCTCCAGCGACCGCTACAACTGGGCCTCCCACGCCTGGTACGTCGACAACGGCACCTTCTCCTGGACCCACTCCCTCTACCGGATCGGGGCGTGACCGCCATGACCCCCGCACCCCGGGCCGCGCGCCGCGCCGCCGTCGCGGCCCTCGCCGCCACCGCCGTACTCACCCTCGGCGGACAGGCCGCCGCCGCACCCGTCCCGCAGCCGCGGACCGCCACCGCCGAGACCACGGCGCAGGCCCGGGAGGCGGCCGCCGCGCCCGAAACCCTGGCCACCCTCTCCCGGTTCTTCTCCCGCGAGGGCAAGGTGTCGCTCACCGCGGCGCAGCCCCGGATCGAGGGCGAGACCGTACCCGTCCACTACCTCTCCCCGGACTTCGTCGCCGGCAAGTCCGGCGCGGACGTCGCCCGCCTGGAGTTCCTCGCCACCAAGGCGGTCTCCTCCGACGGCCAGCAGGCCGCCCTGTGGACCGCGAAGACGGAGACCGGCTGGCAGGTGGTGAACATCGCCACCGGCGACGACGAATTCCGCTACGCCGGCCTCGGCGCGGCCAGACTCCCCGGCGGCACCGTGTTCCGCGAACCCCAGACCGACGCCTGGTACGTCGCCGCCGGCGGGCGTGTCCTGCCGCTGGACGAGGACGCGGAGCGGGCCGTCGGCGCCGGGGGGACCAGCCTCGCCGCGTACCGGGTCCGCGTGACGCAGGCGTACGGGGACAAGCTCCCCGGCTCCGCGTACGCCCGGCGGGGCGCGGCGGGCGGCTTCGCGGAGCCGGCCCCGCCCGCGTCGGGAGCACCGGTCGGCCTGCTGGCCGGGGCCGGAGCGGGGGCGCTCGCGCTGGCCGGAGCGGGGGTGCTGGTGCTGCGCCGCCGGAGCCCGGCGGCCCGCCGGCCCTGACCACCCGCCTCCCCGCCCGCAGGGTCCGGCTCCGCTCCAGGGGCCGGGCCCTCCGGCTCGGGCCCGCCCCGCCCCGACCCGTCCCGCCGCGGCCGGGGCGGCGGACGCCGGCGGGGCGGGCCCGGGGAGGTGCCGGAGGCGGCGGGTACGGCCGGTTGTCGGTGCGCGACAGTAGGGTGGGCGGCATGGCCGACCCTTCCAGCTACCGCCCCAAGCCTGGGCAGGTCCCCGACTCCCCGGGGGTCTACAAGTTCCGCGACGAGCACCGCCGGGTGATCTACGTCGGGAAGGCCAAGAGCCTGCGCCAACGCCTGGCCAGCTACTTCCAGGACGTCGCAGGCCTGCACCCCCGCACCGCCACGATGGTCACCACCGCCGCCTCCGTCGAGTGGACCGTGGTCTCCACCGAGGTCGAGGCGCTCCAGCTCGAATACTCCTGGATCAAGGAGTTCGACCCCCGGTTCAACGTCAAGTACCGGGACGACAAGAGCTACCCCTCCCTCGCCGTGACCATGAACGAGGAGTACCCCCGCGTCCAGGTGATGCGCGGCCCCAAGAAGAAGGGCGTGCGCTACTTCGGCCCGTACGGGCACGCCTGGGCCATCCGCGAGACCGTCGACCTGATGCTCCGGGTGTTCCCGGTACGGACCTGCTCCGCGGGCGTGTTCAAGCGGTCCGCGCAGATCGGCCGGCCCTGCCTGCTCGGCTACATCGGCAAGTGCTCCGCGCCCTGCGTCGGCCGGGTCACCCCCGAGGAGCACCGCGAACTCGCCGAGGACTTCTGCGACTTCATGGCAGGCCGCACCGGCACCTACCTCTCCCGCCTCGAACAGCAGATGCACGAGGCGGCCGAGGAGATGGAGTACGAGAAGGCGGCCCGCCTGCGCGACGACATGGGGGCCCTGCGCCGGGCCATGGAGAAGAACGCCGTCGTCCTCGCCGACGCCACCGACGCCGACCTGATCGCCGTCGCCGAGGACGAGCTCGAAGCCGCCGTGCAGATCTTCCACGTCCGCGGCGGCCGCGTCCGCGGCCAGCGCGGCTGGGTCACCGACAAGGTCGAGGCCGTGGACACCGCCGGACTCGTCGAGCACGCCCTCCAGCAGCTCTACGGGGAGGAGCAGGGCGAGGCCGTCCCCAAGGAGGTGCTCGTCCCGGCGCTCCCCGAGGACACCCCGGCGCTGGCCCTGTGGCTCGCCGAGCGGCGCGGCTCGCTGGTCAGCCTGCGCATCCCGCAGCGCGGCGACAAGAAGGCCCTCATGGAGACCGTCCACCGCAACGCCCAGCAGTCCCTCGCCCTGCACAAGACCAAGCGGGCCGGCGACCTCACCACCCGCTCCCGGGCCCTGGAGGAGATCGCCGAGGCGCTGGAACTGGACAGCGCCCCGCTGCGCATCGAGTGCTTCGACATCTCCCACCTCCAGGGCGACGACGTCGTGGCCTCCATGGTCGTCTTCGAGGACGGACTCGCCCGCAAGAGCGAATACCGCCGCTTCCAGATCAAGTCCTTCGAGGGGCAGGACGACGTCCGCTCCATGCACGAGGTCGTCTCCCGCCGCTTCCGCCGCTACCTCCAGGAGAAGCTGAAGACGGGGGAGTGGTCCCCCGAGGACGCCCGGAACGCCGAGACCGCCGAGACCGCCGAGACCGCCGAGCACACCGGGCACGCCGAGGACACCGCGGCCCTGCGGGGCGGCGAGGTCCCCGCCGAGGACGACGGCCGGCCCAAGCGGTTCGCCTACCCGCCGCAGCTGGTCGTGGTCGACGGCGGTCAGCCGCAGGTCGCCGCCGCCAAGCGGGCCCTGGAAGAGCTCGGCGTCGACGACGTGGCGGTGTGCGGCCTGGCCAAGCGCCTGGAAGAGGTCTGGCTGCCCGGAGAGGACGACCCCGTCGTCCTGCCCCGCACCAGCGAGGGCCTGTACCTGCTCCAGCGGGTCCGTGACGAAGCCCACCGGTTCGCCATCCAGTACCAGCGCAGCAAGCGCGGCAAGCGGCTGCGGTCCGGGCCGCTGGACGAGGTGTCCGGCCTCGGCGAGAGCCGCAAGCAGGCCTTGATCAAACACTTCGGTTCGGTGAAGAAGCTGAGACAGGCGACAATCGACCAGATCTGCGAGGTCCCGGGCATAGGCCGCAAGACGGCCGAGACCGTGGCCGCGGCCCTCGCCCAGGCGGTTCCCGCTGGTCCTGCCGTCAACACGGCGACAGGAGAGATCATGGAGGACGAGACCCCCGCGCCAGCGGGAGCATCGTCCGAACGGGGGACCGAGCAATGACCGAGCACGAGTCCGAACGCAAGACCGAGCACGACCGAGACGGAGCACAGGTGAGTACGGGCACGACCGTGGAGCCCGGCGACAACGCCGAGGCGGCCATCCCCGAGCTGGTGATCATCTCCGGCATGTCCGGAGCCGGCCGCAGTACGGCGGCCAAGTGCCTGGAGGACCTCGGCTGGTTCGTCGTCGACAACCTGCCGCCCGCGCTGATCCCCACCATGGTGGAGCTCGGCGCCCGCTCCCAGGGCAACGTGGCGCGCATCGCCGTCGTCGTCGACGTCCGGGGCCGGCAGTTCTTTGACGCGCTGCGCGAGTCCCTCTCGGACCTCGACAGCAAGGGCGTCACCCGGCGCATCGTCTTCCTGGAGTCCTCCGACGACGCCCTGGTCCGCCGCTTCGAGTCGGTCCGCCGCCCGCACCCCCTCCAGGGCGACGGCCGCATCACCGACGGCATCGCCGCCGAGCGCGACCTGCTGCGCGAGCTGCGCGGCGACGCGGACCTGGTCATCGACACCTCCAGCCTGAACGTCCACGAACTGCGCGCCAAGATGGACGCCCAGTTCGCCGGCGACGAGGAGCCCGAGCTGCGGGCCACCGTCATGTCCTTCGGCTACAAGTACGGCCTCCCCGTCGACGCGGACCTCGTCGTCGACTGCCGCTTCATCCCCAACCCGCACTGGGTCCCGGAGCTGCGCCCCTTCACCGGGCTCAACGAGGAGGTGTCGGGCTACGTCTTCAGCCAGCCCGGCGCCAAGGAGTTCCTCGACCGCTACACCGAGCTGCTCCAGCTCATCGCCACCGGCTACCGCCGCGAGGGCAAGCGGTACGTGACCATCGCGGTCGGCTGCACGGGCGGCAAGCACCGCAGCGTGGCCATGTCCGAGAAGCTCGCCGCCCGCCTCGCCTCCGAGGGAGTCGAGACCGTCGTCGTCCACCGGGACATGGGGCGCGAGTGACCGGACGGACCCTGCGGCTGCGCCGCCTGCGCCGCCTCGCCCCCACGGGCGAGGAGGGCGCGGGCCGCACCGGCCGCCGCGGCGCGGCACCCAAGGTGGTCGCCCCCAAGGTCGTCGCCCTCGGCGGCGGCATGGGGCTGTCGGCCTCCCTCGCCGCGCTGCGCCGGATCACCGGTGAGCTCACCGCGGTGGTCACCGTCGCCGACGACGGCGGCTCCAGCGGCCGGCTCCGGGAGGAGCTCGGCGTCCTGCCGCCCGGCGACCTGCGCAAGGCCCTGGCCGCGCTGTGCGGGGACGACGAGTGGGGCCAGACCTGGTCCCGCGTCATCCAGCACCGCTTCCAGTCGCGCGGCGACCTGCACGAGCACGCCGTCGGCAACCTGCTGATCGTGGCCCTGTGGGAACAGCTCGGGGACCCCGTCCAGGCCCTCGACCTGGTCGGGAAACTGCTGGGCGCGCAGGGCCGCGTCCTGCCGATGTCGGCGGTGCCGCTGGAACTCCAGGCGCTCGTCAAGGGGCACGATCCGGCCCGCCCGGAGGACGTCGACACCGTCCGGGGACAGGCCACGGTGGCCCTCACCCCCGGTGAGGTGCTCTCCGTCCAGGTCGTGCCGAGGGACCCGCCGGCGGTGCCCGAGGCCGTCGCCGCGGTGCTCGACGCCGACTGGGTGGTCCTCGGTCCGGGGTCCTGGTTCTCCTCCGTCATCCCGCACCTGCTGGTGCCGGAACTGCTCGACGCGCTGGTCCAGACGAAGGCGCGGCGCGTCCTGTCGCTGAACCTCGCACCGCAGCCCGGCGAAACAGAAGGCTTCTCTCCGCAGCGTCATTTGGAGGTTTTGGCCCGACACGCCCCTAAACTCGCCCTGGACGTGGTGCTGGCCGACGAGGCCGCCGTGCCCGACCGCGAGTCCCTCTCCGATGCCGCAAAACGGTTCGGTGCCGCGGTCGAGCTGGCGCCGGTGGCCCGACAGGACGGCTCTCCGAAACACGACCCGGAGCTGCTGGCCGCCGCGTACGACCGTATTTTTCGGATGCATGGAAGGATCGGCCCATGGCGATGACGCCCGCGGTGAAGGATGAGATCTCCCGCCTGCCCGTCACCCGGACCTGCTGCAGGAAGGCGGAGGTTTCGGCGATTCTTCGGTTCGCGGGCGGGCTGCACCTGGTGAGCGGCCGCATCGTCATCGAGGCGGAACTGGACACCGGTATCGCCGCCCGCCGGCTGCGCAAGGACATCCTGGAGATCTTCGGACACTCCTCGGACCTGGTCGTGATGGCCCCGGGCGGTCTGCGCCGGGGCAGCCGCTTCGTCGTCCGGGTCGTGGCGGGCGGCGACCAGCTGGCACGCCAGACCGGCCTCGTGGACGGCCGCGGCCGCCCCATCCGGGGTCTGCCCCCGCAGGTGGTCTCGGGGGCCACCTGTGACGCGGAGGCGGCCTGGCGCGGCGCCTTCCTGGCCCACGGCTCCCTCACCGAGCCGGGCCGGTCCTCCTCCCTGGAGGTCACCTGCCCCGGACCGGAGGCCGCCCTGGCCCTGGTCGGCGCCGCCCGACGGCTCTCCATCGCCGCCAAGGCGCGCGAGGTGCGCGGCGTGGACCGGGTCGTGGTCCGCGACGGCGACGCGATCGGCGCCCTGCTGACCCGCCTCGGCGCCCACGAATCGGTGCTGGCCTGGGAAGAGCGCCGGATGCGCCGCGAGGTCCGCGCCACCGCGAACCGCCTCGCCAACTTCGACGACGCCAACCTGCGCCGCTCGGCGCGGGCCGCGGTGGCCGCCGGAGCCCGCGTGCAACGCGCGCTGGAGATCCTCGGCGAGGAGGTCCCCGAGCACCTCGCCGCGGCCGGCCGGCTGCGCATGGAGCACAAGCAGGCCTCCCTGGAGGAGCTCGGCGCACTGGCCGACCCGCCGCTGACCAAGGACGCGGTCGCGGGCCGGATCCGCCGCCTGCTCGCCATGGCCGACAAGCGGGCCCAGGACCTCGGCATCCCGGGCACCGAGTGCAACCTCGACCTCAGCGAGGAACTGGCCGACAACATGGCCGGCTGACCCGGCCGCACCCGTACGCCGACAGGGGCCCGCACGCTCACCCGTGCGGGCCCTTCGCGGTATGCCCCATTGACATGAGCACGGGCCGGTCGTGAGCCTGGCGTCCGCACGCTTTCGTGGCAGACGACGCCCAGGGGGGCACATGAGGCACCGCGCGAGAACGATCCTCGCCGCAAGCGCACTCGTCTTCGGAACCACACTGGCCGCACTACCCGCGACGGCCCAGGCCCAGCCCGTGCCCGGCACCGCATCCGGCGCCGACGAGGTGCGGGTCTACGACGCCGACATCACCCGCGAGCAGGTCCCGCTCGTCCTGGCAGCCGGCCAGGACGCCCACGAACTCGCCGAGCGTGCCCCGGAGACCGGGACGGCCAAGGTCGAGCTCTTCCTCACCGGCGACCAGGCCGAGCAGCTCGCCGCCCAGGGGATCGCACTCGCCGAACGCAAGGTCCCCGCCCAGGGCCTGGCCCGCGCCAAGGCCGCCGGGGACGGGGTGTTCCGCCCCTACAGCGGCGGCGGCGGCCTGGGGGAGGAGATCCTGCGCACGGCACAGCAGCACCAGGCGCTCACCAAGGTCGTCTCCATCGGCAAGACCGTCCAGGGCAAGGACATCCTCGCCCTCAAGGTGACCAAGAACGCCAAGAAGGCCAAGGACGGCGACAAGCCCTCCGTGCTCTACATGTCCAACCAGCACGCCCGCGAGTGGATCACCCCCGAGATGACCCGGCGGCTGATGCACCACACCCTCGACAACTACGGCAAGGACCCGCGGATCACGAAGCTGGTGGACTCCACCGAGCTCTGGTTCCTGCTCTCCGCCAACCCCGACGGCTACGACCACACGTTCACCGCCGACGACGCCCGCCTGTGGCGCAAGAACCTCCGTGACAACAACGGCGACGGCAAGATCGGCGCCGGCGACGGCGTGGACCTCAACCGCAACTTCTCCTACAAGTGGGGCTATGACAACGAGGGTTCCTCGCCGAACGAGGCGAGCGAGACCTACCGCGGCCCCAAGGCGGCCTCCGAGCCCGAGACGCGCGCCCTGGACGCCTTCCAGAAGCGCATCGGCTTCGAGTACGCCATCAACTACCACTCCGCGTCCGAACTGATCCTCTACGGCGTCGGCTGGCAGGTGGCCACCCCCACCCCGGACGACGTCGCCTACAAGGCGCTCGCCGGCACCCCGGAGAACCCGGCCGTCCCCGGCTACTACCCGCAGCTCTCCTCCGAGCTGTACACCACCAACGGCGAGGCCGACGGACACGCCGCGAACGTCAACGGCGCCATGATGTTCACGCCCGAGATGACCACCTGCCAGACGGCCTCCGAGATCGACCCGAACGACCGGTGGAAGCCCGAGGACTGCGCCTCCGGCTTCAACTTCCCGGACGACGAGAAGCTCATCCAGGCGGAGTTCGCCAAGAACGTCCCCTTCGCGCTGACCGTCGGCGAGAGCGCCGCGCACCCCGACCGGCCGGCCTCCGCCGTCGGCCTGAGCGCCGCGGACTTCACCCCGGACCCGTTCACGACCTCCTACGTCGCCCGCGGCGAGGACCAGACGGTCTCCGTCACCGCCCGCAAGTCCCTGCGCGACAAGGAACTCAACTTCCGCGTCAACGGCGGCCGCACCCACGACGAGGAGCTGGAGCCCTGGAAGGGCGGCGAGACCTACGGCGGCGAGGACAACAACTGGTTCGACGAGTACCGGGCCGAGGTCGACGGCACCCGGCCCGGTGACAAGGTCGAGGTCTGGTTCACCGGCCGCGACCGCTCCGGCGGGCAGGTCTCCAGCGAGCACTTCACGTACACCGTCGCCGAGCGGCCCCGCGCGGACGTCCTGGTCGTGGCCGAGGAGGGCGCCAAGGCCCAGCACGCCTCGGCCTACGTCGACGCGCTGCGCGCCAACGGAAAGTCCGCGGCCGTCTGGGACGTGGCCACCCAGGGCGCCCCGCACCACCTCGGGGTGCTGTCGCACTTCGGCACCGTCGTCCACTACACGGGCGCCAAGACCCCCGGCGGCGACACCCAGCTGGCGGTCCGCGACTTCCTCAACGAGGGCGGCAAGCTCATCGAGTCCGGTGAACTGGCGGGCGGCAACGCCCAGGTCGGCCGGGCCGTGACCAACGACTTCAGCCAGTACTGGCTCGGCGCCTACGGCCGGGCCGGCGTCACCGGCCCCACCGGCTTCACCGGAGCGGGCGCGCTGACCGGCGGCAAGGGCGGCCTGGGCGACGCCGCGGGCAACCCGCTCAACGCCCCGGGCGCCTACACCGTGACCTCCGAGACCCTGGCGCCCGCGCAGTTCCCGCAGTTCAAGAGCGCGCAGGCGGGCCAGTACGCCGGAGTGAAGAACCCGTACGCCCCGTACGCCGGCACCGGGATGGCCTCGGCCACCCATGACGACGACGACTGGCGCCGGCTCACCCGCACCATCGACCTCACCAAGGTCACCGCCGCCGACAAGCCGCAGCTCAAGCTGGCCCTCAACTGGAACACCGAGGAGGGCTACGACCACGCCGCGCTGGAGGCCCGTACGGCCGGCGGGGACGACTGGACCACGCTCCCGGACGCGGGCGGACTGACCTCGGCCGCCGTCCCGGCGGAGTGCGGGGCCGGGTTCTTCGTCAACGGCCACCCCTTCCTGCGCCGCTACCTCACCGTGGAGGCGGGCGGCTGCGCGCCGAAGGGCTCCAGCGGAACCTGGAACAGCTTCACCGGCTCCTCCGGCGGCTGGAAGCAGGTCTCCTTCGACCTGAGCGCCTACGCCGGCAAGTCCGTCGAGGTCTCCCTCGCCTACATCACCGACCCGGGCTCCGGCGGCCGCGGCGTGTTCGCAGACGAGGCCCGCTTGAACGTGGCCGGAGCCGACCAGGCCGCGGAGGGCTTCGAAACCTCCCTCGGCGGCTGGACCGTCCCGGGCGCCCCGGCCGGAAGTCCCGATGTTCCGGGCGATTGGTCCAGGACCGGCGAACTGTTCAAGTCCTACGCCGCGGTCACTACGCGTGACACCGTGCTCCTCGGCTTCGGGCTGGAACACGTGCCGGCCACGGCCGATCGTGCCGTACTCGTCGGTAAGGCGCTCCGGGCGCTGAACCGCTGATCAGCACCCCTCCCGTCACTCACCCTGAGTGACGGGGCACAAAGTCCCAGGACCCCGTACCAGCACCAGTGGTACGGGGCTCCGGGGCGTGTCAGGCCCCGGCCGATGTCACTTGGAAGCTCACGGAGAGGTAGGGTCGTAAGCGGTCGGGGACATCCCATACAGCTCGCCGGCGGACAGACCGGCGCACCAACGAGGAGATCGGTTCGTGACGATCCGCGTAGGCATCAACGGTTTTGGCCGAATTGGCCGCAACTACTTCCGTGCGCTCCTGGAGCAGGGAGCGGACATCGAGATCGTCGGTGTCAACGACCTGACTGACAACGCCACTCTGGTGCACCTGCTCAAGTACGACACCATCCTGGGCCGCCTCAAGGCCGAGGTCTCCCACACCGCGGACACCATCACGGTGGGTGGCAACACCTTCAAGACGTTCGCCGAGCGCGACCCCGCGAACCTCCCCTGGGGCGAACTGGGCGCCGACATCGTCATCGAGTCGACCGGCATCTTCACGAAGAAGGCCGACGCCGCCAAGCACATCGCGGCCGGCGCGAAGAAGGTCCTCATCTCGGCTCCGGCCAAGGACGAGGACATCACGATCGTGATGGGCGTCAACCACGACAAGTACGACGCGGCCAACCACCACGTCATCTCCAACGCCTCCTGCACCACCAACTGCGTGGCGCCGATGGCCAAGGTCCTCGACGAGAACTTCGGCATCGTCAAGGGCATGATGACGACGGTCCACGCGTACACGAACGACCAGCGCATCCTGGACTTCCCGCACTCGGACCTGCGCCGCGCCCGCGCCGCCGCCGAGAACATCATCCCGACCTCCACCGGTGCCGCCAAGGCCACCGCGCTGGTCCTCCCGCAGCTCAAGGGCAAGCTGGACGGCATCGCCATGCGCGTCCCGGTCCCCACCGGCTCGGTCACCGACCTCGTACTGGAGCTCTCCCGCGAGACCACCGTGGAAGAGATCAACGCCGCGTTCCAGAAGGCCTCCGAGGGCCAGCTGAAGGGCATCCTCGACTACACCGAGGACGCCATCGTGTCCTCGGACATCGTCAACTGGCCGGCCTCCTGCACGTTCGACTCCTCCCTGACGATGGTGCAGGACGGGACGCAGGTTAAGGTCGTCGGCTGGTACGACAACGAGTGGGGCTACTCCAACCGTCTCGTCGACCTCACCGTCTTCGTCGGCGGTCAGCTCTAAGTACGCAGGGCAAGGCACCACGATGTGAGCACAGGGTCCGGGCAGCGCGATGGAGCGCGGCACGGGCCCTGTTGCTTGCCTCGTTCTCCCTTCCTCGCCCTTCGGGTGAAGGCATCAAAGGAGTAGGAACAGCATGAAGACGATCGACGAACTGCTCGCCGAGGGCGTCCAGGGCAAGCGGGTATTCGTCCGCGCGGACCTCAACGTCCCGTTCGCCAAGGGCACCACCACGATCACCGACGACGGCCGCATCCGCGCCGTCCGGCCGACCGTCGCGAAGCTCGCCGAAGCCGGCGCCCGCGTGGTCGTCGCTTCGCACCTGGGCCGCCCGAAGGGCACCGGCGTCGAGCCGGAGTTCTCCCTCGCCCCCGCCGCCGCCCGCCTCGGCGAGCTGCTCGGCACGGAGGTCGCGTTCGCCACCGACACCGTCGGCGCGTCCGCCAAGGAGACCGTCGCCGCCCTCGCCGACGGCCAGGTCGCCGTGATCGAGAACCTGCGCTTCAACGCCGGTGAGACCTCGAAGGACGACGCCGAGCGCGGCGCCTTCGCGGACCAGCTCGCCGAGCTGGCGGACGTCTACGTCGGCGACGGCTTCGGCGCCGTCCACCGCAAGCACGCCTCGGTCTTCGACCTGCCCGCCCGCCTCCCGCACGCGGCCGGCTACCTCATCGCCACCGAGGTCGGCGTCCTGAAGAAGCTGACCGACGAGGTCGAGCGCCCCTACGTCGTGGTCCTCGGCGGCGCCAAGGTCTCCGACAAGCTCGCCGTCATCGACGAGCTGCTCGGCAAGGCCGACCGCATCCTCATCGGCGGCGGCATGGCCTACACCTTCCTCAAGGCCCAGGGCCACGAGGTCGGCATCTCCCTGCTCCAGGAAGACCAGATCCCGGTCGTCACGGAGTACATGGAGCGCGCCAAGAAGACCGGCGTCGAGCTGGTCCTCCCGGTCGACGTCCTGGTCTCGGCCGAGTTCCCGGACCTGAAGACCAAGGCCCCGGCGGTCTTCGACACCGTCGCCGCGGACAAGATCCCCGCCGACAAGGAGGGCCTGGACATCGGCCCGAAGACGCGCGAGCTCTACGCGTCGAAGATCGCCGATGCCAAGACCGTCTTCTGGAACGGCCCGGTCGGCGTCTTCGAGCACCCCGACTACGCGGGCGGCACCACCGCCATCGCGCAGGCCCTCGTCGACAGCGACGCCTTCACCGTGGTCGGCGGCGGCGACAGCGCCGCCGCGGTCCGCATCCTGGGCTTCGACGAGAAGGCATTCGGCCACATTTCCACCGGTGGCGGCGCAAGCCTCGAATACCTCGAAGGCAAGACGCTCCCCGGCCTCGCTGCCCTGGAGGGCTGAACCCACATGACCGCAGTTGAAAACGGCCGCACCCCGCTGATGGCGGGCAACTGGAAGATGAACCTCAACCACCTCGAGGCCATCGCCCACGTCCAGAAGCTCTCCTTCGCCCTGGCCGACAAGGACTACGACGCCGTCGAGGTCGCGGTCCTGCCGCCCTTCGTCGACCTGCGCTCGGTCCAGACCCTGGTCGACGGCGACAAGCTGAAGATCAAGTACGGCGCCCAGGACATCTCGCAGTACGACTCCGGTGCCTACACCGGCGAGATCTCCGGCCCGATGCTGTCGAAGCTGAAGTGCTCCTTCGTGGCCGTCGGCCACAGCGAGCGCCGCCAGTACCACGGCGAGGACGACGAGATCTGCAACGCCAAGGTCAAGGCCGCCTACAAGCACGGGATCACCCCGATCCTGTGCGTCGGCGAGGGCCTCGACGTCCGCAAGGCCGGCGAGCAGGTCCCGTACACGCTGAAGCAGGTCGACGGCGGCCTCAAGGACGTCCCGGCCGAGCAGGTCGAGTCCATCGTGATCGCGTACGAGCCCGTCTGGGCGATCGGGACCGGCGAGGTCGCCACCCCCGAGGACGCGCAGGAGGTCTGCGGGGCGATCCGCGGCCGTCTCGCGGAGCTGTACTCGCAGGAGCTGGCCGACAAGGTCCGCATCCAGTACGGCGGCTCGGTGAAGTCCGGCAACATCGCCGCGATCATGGCCCAGCCCGACGTCGACGGGGCCCTGATCGGCGGCGCGGCACTGGACGTGGACGAGTTCGTCAAGATCGTCCGCTTCCGCGACCAGTGAGTATGCGGTAGGGCGGATCCGTCGTACCCTTGCGGGGGCCAGGGGCTGCACAGACAGCCGCTGGCCCCCGCGCCCGTCGCAGGTCCGGTGAAACCTGAAAGCCCAGAATGCCCAGAAAGTAGGAATCAGCCGTGATTATGGGGTTCTCGATCGCCCTGGTCGTTTTCAGCGCCCTGCTGATGCTGCTCGTGCTGATGCACAAGGGCAAGGGCGGCGGCCTCTCCGACATGTTCGGCGGCGGCATGCAGTCGTCGGTCGGCGGTTCCTCCGTGGCGGAGCGCAACCTGGACCGCATCACCGTCGTGGTCGGCCTCCTGTGGTTCGCGTGCATCGTCGCGCTCGGCCTGATCATGAAGTCGAGCAGCTGACCGTTCTCGCCGTTCCGGCCGTCCGGCCGGCGCCCCCCGGCCTATCATGGGACCCGGCGGCCACAGCCTGGAGCGAGTAACTCCGGTTGCTGGACGTGCGTTGGGCCTTACGTAGACTGGGGCGCCCGCAGCGGACATCCCTCACGCTCCGCGGCACCATCACGCAGGGAGTTACGACCGTGGCAAGTGGCAACGCGATTCGTGGAAGTCGGGTCGGAGCCGGGCCGATGGGCGAGGCCGAGCGCGGTGAGTCCGCGCCCCGTCTGCGCATCTCCTTCTGGTGCTCGAACGGGCACGAGACGCAGCCGAGCTTCGCCAGTGACGCGCAGGTGCCGGACACCTGGGACTGCCCGCGCTGCGGATTCCCGGCCGGCCAGGACCGGGACAACCCGCCCGCCCCGCCGCGCACGGAGCCGTACAAGACGCACCTGGCGTACGTGCGGGAGCGCCGCACCGACGCCGACGGCGAGGCGATCCTCGCCGAGGCGCTCGCGAAGCTCCGCGGCGAGATCTGAGGCTCGGCGGCGACCTGAGCCGCACTCAAGAGTGACCGGGGGCCCGGCCCGTGGGATGAGGAATCCCGCGGGCCGGGCCCCTTTGTGTGCGTTGTCCCCCTTCGGATCCCTTAGGTTGGAGGTGGCGGGGCACAACAGGACAGGAAGAAGTGGGTTGATGTCCGAGATGAACGCAGACAGCCGTACGAGGCTCGACCGGACGCCCGAGTGGAACGCGCTCGGCAAGCACCGCGAAGAGCTGGGGCACACGCATCTGCGGGAGCTGTTCGAGACGGACCCCGACCGGGGCACCAACTACACGCTGCGGGTCGGGGACCTGTACATCGACTATTCGAAGCACCTCGTGACGGACGAGACGCTCGCGCTGCTCCGCGAACTCGCGTCGGCGACCGGCGTGGCCGCGCTGCGGGACGCCATGTTCCGCGGCGAGAAGATCAACACCACCGAGGACCGGGCGGTCCTGCACACCGCCCTGCGCGCCCCCGCGGACGCCGTCGTCGAGGTGGACGGCGAGAACGTCGTACCCGGCGTGCACGCGGTCCTCGACAAGATGGCCGCCTTCTCCGACCGGGTGCGGTCGGGGGAGTGGAAGGGCCACACCGGCAAGCCGATCAAGAACGTCGTCAACATCGGCATCGGCGGCTCCGACCTCGGTCCGGCGATGGCGTACGAGGCGCTGCGCGCCTTCACCGACCGCTCGCTGACCGTGCGCTTCGTGTCCAACGTGGACGGCGCCGACCTGCACGAGGCCGTCCGGGACCTGGACGCGGCCGAGACGCTGTTCATCATCGCCTCGAAGACCTTCACGACCATCGAGACCATCACCAACGCCACCTCGGCACGGAACTGGCTGCTCGCGGAACTGGGCGCCGGCGACGAGGCCGTGGCCCGGCACTTCGTGGCGCTGTCCACCAACGAGGAGAAGGTCTCCGCGTTCGGCATCGACACGGCCAACATGTTCGGTTTCTGGGACTGGGTCGGCGGGCGCTACTCCTTCGACTCGGCCATCGGCCTCTCGCTGATGATCGCCATCGGCCCGGACGCCTTCCGCGAGATGCTGCGCGGCTTCCACGCGATGGACGAGCACTTCCGCACGGCGCCGCCCGAGCAGAACGCCCCCTTCCTGATGGGCCTGTTGGGCGTCTGGTACGGGGCCTTCTTCGACGCGCAGTCGCACGCGGTACTGCCCTACAGCCACTACCTGTCGCGCTTCACCGCCTACTTGCAGCAGCTGGACATGGAGTCCAACGGCAAGTCCGTCGACCGCGAGGGCAACCGGGTGGACTGGCAGACGGGTCCGGTGGTCTGGGGCACGCCCGGAACCAACGGCCAGCACGCGTACTACCAGCTGATCCACCAGGGCACCCGGGTGATCCCCGCCGACTTCATCGGCTTCGCCCGGCCGGTGGCCGACCTGCTGCCCGGGCTGGTCGCCCAGCACGACCTGCTGATGGCGAACTTCTTCGCGCAGACGCAGGCGCTGGCCTTCGGCAAGACCGCCGACGAGGTACGGGCCGAGGGCGTGGCCGAGGAACTCGTCCCGCACAAGACCTTCCAGGGCAACCACCCGACGACGACGATCCTCGCCGGCGACCTGACCCCGGCGGTCCTGGGCCAGCTCATCGCCCTCTACGAGCACAAGGTGTTCGTCCAGGGCGCGGTGTGGAACATCGACTCCTTCGACCAGTGGGGCGTCGAGCTGGGCAAGGTCCTCGCCAAGCGGGTGGAGCCGGCCCTGACGGAGGGCACGGGCACCGAGTCCCTCGACCCGTCGACGCGGACCCTGGTGGCCGCCTACCGCGAGCTGCGCGGCCGGGCCTGACCCACGGCGAAGGGCCCGTCCCGCGCACCGTTTCCGGTGTGCGGGCCGGGCCCTCCGTACGTTTCCGGGACCGGTCAGGCGGAGGCCGGCGGGTACATGTCCGACGGCAGTTCGGCAGCGGCCGCGCGGTCCAGGAGCCACAGGGTGCGGCTGCGGCCGTAGGCGGCCGCGGCCGGGGCCTGGACCTCGCCCGCGCCGCCGAGGGCGATGGCGACCGCGCCGGCCTTGTCCTCGCCGGCCGCGAGCAGCCAGACCTCACGGGCCGCCCGGATCGCCGGGAGGGTGAGGGAGACCCGGGTGGGCGGCGGCTTCGGGGCGCCGTGGACGCCGACGACCGTACGCTCCGTCTCGCGCGCGGCGGGGTGCTCGGGGAACAGCGACGCCACGTGGGTGTCGGGGCCGACGCCCAGCATCAGTACGTCGAAGCGGGGGACCGGGCCGTGGTCCTCCGGGCCGGCCGCCTTGGCCAGTTCGGCCGCGTACGAGGCGGCGGCCGCGTCCACGTCGGCGCCGTACGGGCCGTCGGAGGCGGGCATCACGTGCACGCGGGCCGGGTCCACCGGGACGGAGTCCAGGAGGGCCTCGCGGGCCTGGGTGTGGTTGCGCTCGGGGTCGTCCGCGGGGAGGTACCGCTCGTCCCCCCACCACAGGTCGAGGCGGGCCCAGTCGATCGCGTCCCGGGCGGGGGCGGCGGCCAGGGCCGCCAGGAGGCCGTTGCCGTTGCGGCCGCCGGTCAGGACCACGGAGGCGCTGCCGCGGGCGGCCTGCGCGTCCACGATCTTCGTGATGAGCCGGGCCGCCGCGGCCTGGGCCATCAGCTCCTTGTCCCGGTGGACGACGACCTGGGGAGTCGTCATACCCATGTGCTGCCGCCTTCTTGGTAGTTCGGGGTGCGGTGGTTCCGGGGCGCGGTGGTTCCGGGGAAGGTGCCGCGGGGCGGGGCCCGGGAAAGGGCCCCGCCCTGCGGTTACTTGGCCGCGGCCTTCTTCGCCGGCTTGGGAGCCGGCTTCGAGGGCGGGGTCTCGGACTTCGCCTCGGCCGGCTTCGTCCCGGCCGCGGGCGCCGCCGGGGCGGTGGCCTCCAGCCGGGCCACGCCGAACTTCAGCGAGGCCTCGTAGGTGTTGTCCGGGTCCAGCCGGCGCAGCTCCTCCGCCAGCAGCTCGGCCGTGTCGCGGCGCTGGAGCGCCACGGAGCGGTCGGGCTGCCCCGGCATGCACAGCGTCGCCAGGGCGCCGTCCGCGCGGTCCAGGACGATCACGCCGTCCTTGGTCTCCATGCGGACGGCGGTCAGACCCGGGCCGCCCGAAAGGGTGCGGTTGACCGGGACCCCGAGGCGGTCCGCGAGCCACATGGCCAGCAGCTCGCAGCTCGGGTTGTCGTTCTCGCCCTCGACGGTCGCCGAGACGACCGCCAGGTTCTGCTGCTGGTCCAGCGCGGCCGCCAGCATCGAACGCCACGGGGTGATCCGGGTCCAGGACAGGTCCGTGTCACCGGGGGCGTAGGCCGCCGCCCGGCTGCCGAGGGCCGCGACCGGGTCCTCGCACGAGTACGTGTCCGTGATCCGGCGCTGCCCCAGCGCGCCCAGCGGGTCGCCCGCCAGGTCCGCCGGAGCGCCCTCCGGCCACCAGACGACCACGGGGGCGTCGGGCAGCAGGAGCGGGAGAACCACCGACTGGGCGTGGTCGACCAGTTCACCGTGCAGGCGGAGCACGATCGTCTCGCCGGTGCCGGAGTCCGCCCCGACGCGGATCTCCGCGTCGAGCCGGGCTTCGCGGCGGCTGCGCGGCGATCGGCTGATCCGCTTGACGACGACGATGATCCGCGAGGGGTGTTCGTGGGAAGCGTCGTTCGCCGACTTGAGCGCGTCGTACGCGTTCTCCTCGTCGGTCACGATCACCAGCGTGAGGACCATGCCGATGGCCGGCGTGCCGATGTCCCGGCGCGCCTGCACCAACGCGGCGTTGATCCTGCTGGAGGTGGTCTCCGTGAGGTCGATCTTCATGGCCGGCGCCAGCTCCGTCCGTCTCGTGCGAGCATCTCGTCCGCCTCGACCGGCCCCCAGGTACCCGCCGGGTACTGCGCGGGCTTGCCGTGCTTGTCCCAGTACTCCTCGATCGGGTCGAGGATGTTCCAGGACAGCTCGACCTCCTGGTGGCGCGGGAAGAGGTTCGCGTCACCCAGCAGGACATCGAGGATCAGCCGCTCGTACGCCTCGGGGCTGGACTCGGTGAAGGACTCGCCGTACGCGAAGTCCATCGTGACGTCCCGGACCTCCATGGAGGTGCCCGGCACCTTGGAGCCGAAGCGGACCGTCACGCCCTCGTCCGGCTGGACCCGGATGACCAGGGCGTTCTGCCCCAGCTCCTCGGTCGCGCCCGACTCGAACGGCAGGTAGGGGGCCCGCTTGAAGACGACCGCGATCTCGGTCACCCGGCGGCCGAGGCGCTTGCCCGTCCGCAGGTAGAACGGGACGCCCGCCCAGCGGCGGTTGTTGATCTCCAGGCGGATGGCCGCGTAGGTGTCGGTCTTCGACTTGGGGTCGATGCCGTCCTCTTCGAGGTACCCGACGACCTTCTCGCCGCCCTGCCAGGCGGCCGAGTACTGGCCGCGCACGGTGTGCTTGCCCAGGTCCTCGGGCAGCTCCACGGCGGTCAGGACCTTGAGCTTCTCGGCCACCAGCGCCTTGGGGTGGAAGGAGCCGGGCTCCTCCATCGCGGTCAGCGCCAGCAGCTGGAGCAGGTGGTTCTGGATGACGTCACGGGCCGCGCCGATGCCGTCGTAGTAGCCGGCCCGGCCGCCGATGCCGATGTCCTCGGCCATCGTGATCTGCACGTGGTCGACGTACGACCGGTTCCAGATCGGCTCGAACATCGTGTTGGCGAAGCGGAGCGCCAGGATGTTCTGGACGGTCTCCTTGCCGAGGTAGTGGTCGATCCGGAAGACCTCGTCACGGGGGAAGACCTCGTGGACGACCTTGTTGAGTTCTTCCGCGCTCTTGAGGTCGTGGCCGAAGGGCTTCTCGATGACGGCACGCCGCCAGGAACCCTCCTTCTGCGCCAGACCGTGGTCCTTGAGCTGCTGGACGACCTTGGGGAAGAACTTCGGGGGCACCGAGAGGTAGAAGGCGAAGTTGCCGCCCGTCCCCTGGGCCTTGTCCAGTTCCTCGATGGTCGACTTGAGCGTCTCGAAGGCCGCGTCGTCGTCGAAGTCGCCCTGGACGAAGCGGCAGCCCTGCACCAGCTGCTGCCAGACCTCTTCACGGAAGGGGGTGCGCGAGTGCTCCTTGACCGCGTCGTGCACCACCTGGGCGAAGTCCTCGTCCTGCCACTCGCGACGGGCGAATCCGATCAGCGAGAAGCCCGGAGGCAGCAGGCCGCGGTTCGCGAGGTCGTAGACGGCGGGCATGAGCTTCTTGCGCGACAGGTCACCCGTAACGCCGAAAATGACCAGGCCGGACGGCCCCGCGATGCGCGGGAGCCGTCGGTCCTGTGCGTCACGAAGCGGGTTCGCTCCGTTTGCTGACAAAATACTCAGTCCTCCGCGGGGGCGAGGCGCTTGAGCTCCGCCTCGGTCGACTTCAGCAGGTCGTTCCAGGACGCCTCGAACTTCTCGACGCCTTCGTCTTCGAGCAGCTGCACCACATCGTCGTACGAGATGCCGAGCTTCGCGACCGCGTCGAGCTCGGCGCGGGACTGCTCGTAGGTGCCGCGAATGGTGTCGCCGGAGACCTCGCCGTGGTCGGCGGTGGCCTCCAGGGTGCCCTCGGGCATGGTGTTCACGGTGCCGGGCGCGACCAGGTCCACCACGTACAGGGTGTCCTTGTACGCCGGGTCCTTGACGCCGGTCGAGGCCCACAGCGGGCGCTGCTTGTTGGCCTGGGCCTTGTCCAGGGCCGCCCAGCGCTCGCCGGCGAACACCTCCTCGAAGGCCTCGTAGGCCAGGCGGGCGTTCGCGAGGGCCGCCTTGCCCTTCAGGGCCTTCGCCTCGTCGGTGCCGACGCCGTCGAGGCGCTTGTCGATCTCGCTGTCCACGCGGGACACGAAGAACGAGGCGACCGAGTGGATCTTGGAGAGGTCCAGGCCGGCGGCCTTCGCCTTCTCCAGGCCCGCCAGGTACGCGTCCATGACCGCGCGGTAGCGCTCCAGCGAGAAGATCAGCGTCACGTTGACGCTGATGCCCTTGCCGATGACCTCGGTGATCGCCGGCAGGCCGGCCTCGGTCGCCGGGATCTTGATGAGCGTGTTCGGGCGGTCCACCAGCCAGGCGAGCTGCTTGGCCTCGGCGATGGTCGCCGTGGTGTTGTGCGCCAGGCGCGGGTCGACCTCGATCGACACGCGGCCGTCCTGGCCGTCGGTCGTGTCGTAGACCGGGCGCAGGATGTCGGCGGCGTCGCGGACGTCCGCCGTGGTGATCATGCGGATGGCCTCGTCGACGGTGACCTTGCGGGCGGCGAGGTCCGCGAGCTGCTGCTCGTAGCCGTCACCGCTGCTGATGGCCTTCTGGAAGATCGACGGGTTGGTGGTGACACCGACCACGTGCTGCTGGTCGATCAGCTCGGCGAGGTTGCCGGACGTGATGCGCTTGCGGGACAGGTCGTCCAGCCAGATCGCCACGCCCTCGTCGGAGAGGCGCTTGAGTGCGTCTGTCATGGGAATTGCATCTCCTACTGGTTCTTGTACCGGTGTCAGCGCGCGTCAGCGGCGTTCAGGCCGCCCGTTTCGCTCAGGGAGGCCTTTGCGGCTGCGGTCACGGCCTCGGCGGTCAGGCCGAACTCGCGGAACAGCACGGCGCCGTCGGCCGACGCGCCGAAGTGCTCCAGCGACACGATCCGGCCCGCGTCGCCGACGTAACGGTGCCAGGTCAGGCCGATGCCCGCCTCGACTGCGACTCGCGCCTTGACGGACGGGGGCAGGACGCTGTCCTTGTACTCCTGGTCCTGCTCCTCGAACCACTCGACGCACGGCATCGAGACGACGCGGGTCGGCACGCCCTCGGCCTGCAGCGCCTCGCGCGCGGCGACGGCGAGCTGGACCTCGGAGCCGGTGCCGATCAGCACGACCTGCGCCGGGCCGCCCTCGGCCTCGAACAGGACGTAGCCGCCCTTGACCGTGTCCTCGTGCGCCGGGTACGTCGGTACACCCTGTCGGGTGAGGGCGAGGCCGTGCGGGGCGCCCTTGCCGTACACCTTGGTGTGACGCTTGAGGATCTCGCGCCAGGCGATGGCGGTCTCGTTCGCGTCGGCCGGACGGACCACGTTCAGGCCCGGGATGGCGCGCAGCGCGGCGACGTGCTCGACCGGCTGGTGGGTCGGGCCGTCCTCGCCCAGGCCGATGGAGTCGTGCGTCCACACGTACGTCACCGGAAGGTGCATCAGCGACGACAGGCGGACGGCGTTGCGCATGTAGTCGGAGAACACCAGGAAGGTGCCGCCGTAGATGCGGGTGTGGCCGTGCAGGGCGATGCCGTTCATGGCCGCGGCCATGGCGTGCTCGCGGATGCCGAAGTGGATGGTGCGGCCGTACGGGTCGGCCTCCGGCAGCGGGTTGCCCACCGGCAGGAACGAGGAGTTCTTGTCGATGGTGGTGTTGTTGGAGCCGGCCAGGTCGGCCGAGCCGCCCCACAGCTCCGGGATGACCGCGCCGAGCGCTTCGAGGACCTTGCCGGAGGCGGCGCGGGTGGCGACGCCCTTGCCGGGCTCGAAGGTGGGGAGCTCGTCCTCCCAGCCGGCGGGCAGCTCGTTGGCCTCGATGCGGTCGAAGGAGGCGGCGCGCTCCGGGTTGGCGGTGCGCCAGGCGGAGAAGTCCTTCTCCCAGGCGGCCTTGGCCTCGCGGCCGCGGTCCAGCGCCTTGCGGGTGTGGGCGATGACCTCGTCGGAGACCTCGAAGGTCTGCTCCGGGTCGAAGCCGAGCACGCGCTTGGTCGCGGCGACCTCGTCGTTGCCGAGGGCCGAGCCGTGCGCGGCCTCGGTGCCCTGGGCGTGCGGGGCCGGCCAGGCGATGATCGAGCGGGCCGCGATGAAGGAGGGGCGGTCCGTCTCGGCCTTGGCGGCCTGGAAGGCGGCGTAGAGCGCCTTCGGGTCGAGGTCGCCGTTCTCCTGCGCGGCGACGCGCTGGACGTGCCAGCCGTAGGCCTCGTAGCGCTTGAGGGTGTCCTCGGAGACGGCCGTCTCCGTGTCGCCCTCGATGGAGATGTGGTTGTCGTCCCACAGCAGGACCAGGTTGCCGAGCTTCTGGTGGCCGGCCAGCGCGGACGCCTCGTGGGAGATGCCCTCCTGGAGGCAGCCGTCGCCCGCGATCGCGTAGATCATGTGGTCGAACGGGGACGTGCCCGCGGGGGCTTCGGGGTCGAAGAGGCCGCGCTCGTAGCGGGCGGCCATGGCCATGCCCACCGCGTTCGCGATGCCCTGGCCCAGCGGACCGGTCGTGGTCTCGACGGCGGCCGTGTGGCCGTACTCCGGGTGACCCGGGGTCTTGGAACCCCACGTGCGGAACGCCTTGAGGTCATCCAGCTCCAGGCCGAAGCCGCCGAGGTAGAGCTGGGTGTAGAGGGTCAGGGACGAGTGCCCTGCGGAGAGCACGAAACGGTCACGGCCGACCCACTGGGGGTCTGCCGGGTCGTGCCGCATGACCTTCTGGAACAGCGTGTAAGCGGCGGGGGCCAGGCTCATCGCCGTACCGGGGTGGCCGTTCCCGACCTTCTGGACCGCGTCGGCGGCCAGGATGCGGGCGGTGTCGACGGCCCGCTGGTCCAGTTCGGTCCACTCGAGCTCTGTGGTGGTCGGCTTGGTGCTCACCGTTGGTCAGGGCTCCTCTCCACATGTTGTTTTCCCGGTGACGAACGGTGCCACCGGCGCGATTCCGAGCCTACCCCCGCCAGGGCGTGCGGCTATTCGAGTGCCGGTAGTGCGTCGCCGGGTCGCTGCCCGGTGTTCACCTGGGCTCACCACCGCTCATCTGGGATCCCCGTGACCCCGGTCCGATCGGCCCAACACGAGGTGACCCCCGCGCAGGGCGACGCAAGGGCAACGTCTACAGTGGCGTGGTACGCGCAAGCCTTTACCGGACCTTCATCTTCTGAAGGGTCCGCGTCGGAGCTTGCTGGATTCTCTCTCAGGGGTGTGCGTGACGGCCGTCGAATCCCGTCCAGCGGGGGTGCTCGGGACGAGCCCCGGTCACCGGCCGTTCGGGGCCCGGGTCATGGCATTCGTGGCACTGACCAAGCCTCGGATCATCGAGCTGCTGCTCATCACGACCGTGCCGGTCATGTTCCTCGCGGAACAGGGTGTTCCGTCGTTGTGGCTGGTCCTCGCGACCTGCTTCGGCGGCTACCTGTCGGCCGGTGGCGCGAACGCGCTGAACATGTACATCGACCGCGACATCGACGCGCTGATGGACCGCACGTCGCAGCGGCCGCTGGTGACCGGCATGGTGAGCCCGCGGGAGTGCCTGGTCTTCGGCATCTCCCTCGCGGTGATCTCCACCTTGTTCTTCGGTCTGCTCGTCAACTGGCTGTCGGCCGCCCTCGCGCTCGGCGCGCTCCTCTTCTACGTCGTGGTCTACACGATGCTGCTGAAGCGGCGCACCGCGCAGAACATCGTCTGGGGCGGCATCGCCGGCTGCATGCCGGTGCTCATCGGCTGGTCGGCGGTGAAGAACGAGGTCTCGTGGGCCGCGGTCATCCTCTTCCTGGTCATCTTCTTCTGGACGCCGCCGCACTACTGGCCGCTGTCGATGAAGGTCAAGGACGACTACGCGCGGGTCGGCGTGCCGATGCTGCCGGTCGTGGCCGGCAACAAGGTGGTCGCCCGCCAGATCGTCATCTACAGCTGGGTGATGGTCGCCGTCTCGCTGCTGCTCACCCCGCTGCACTACACCGGCTGGTTCTACACGGCGGTCGCGCTGGTGGCCGGCGGCTGGTGGCTGTGGGAGGCGCACGCGCTGCACGCCCGGGCCAAGGCCGGGGTGACGGGCGCGAAGCTCAAGGAGATGCGGCTCTTCCACTGGTCGATCACCTACGTGTCGCTGCTGTTCGTGGCCGTGGCCGTGGATCCCTTCCTCCGTTGATTACTCGCCGGTAGCATGTGGTACATGGCAGAGACCGCAGACACCGCAGACAAGAAGCAGGACCGTACGGCGGCGAAGCTGGCCCGCCAGATCGGCGCGTTCGCCAAGGAGCACGGCGGCGCCGAGGGCCAGCTCGCGCACATCGGCCAGGCCGGTACCCGGATCCTCCTCGTGGGCACCGACGGCGGCTGGGGCGACCTGGTCGCCCCGACGTACGACGTGGCCCGCCTGGCGGCGGAGAAGTCCGGCCTGACGTTCCTGGACGAGTTCGACGGGGAGATGGCCGCCCGCGTCGTGACGGGCCCGTACGAGTGGACCCGCATGGCGGGCATCCAGCTCGGCGGCCCCGCCAACCCGAAGGCCTGACACCCCCCGGACCGGTTCCCGAAATACCGGCCGGGGCAACACCTCGGACCCCGCTCACCCGTTAGGACGTGTGGAAGCCCCTTCCTCACGTCCGCAACGGGATGCCCGGATGATCGAAACGCCGCCCCTGGTGGACCAGTACTGCCACGGAGTGCTCCGTACGGAGCTGGGCCTCGGCACCTTCGAGGCCCAGCTGGTCCGTTCGGCCGGTCCGCCCGCCGCGGGCACCACCCTCTTCGACACCCAGACGGGTTTCGCCGTGCGCCGCTGGTGCCCGCCGCTGCTGGGGCTCGAACCGCACTGCGCGCCCGCCCGCTACCTGGCCCGGCGGCGGGAACTCGGCGTCGTCGAGACCGGCCGCAGGCTGCTGCGCGGCGCGGGGGTCGGGGCGTACCTCGTGGACACGGGGGTTCCGGAGGACCTCACCCGGCCCGAGGAGCTGGCGCGGGCCGGGGACGCGCGGGCCTTCGAGGTGGTCCGGCTGGAGCTGCTCGCCGAGCAGGCCGCCGACACGTCGGGGACCGTCGCCGCCTTCCTGGCCAACCTCTCCGGGGCCGTCCACCACGCCGCCGCCGCGGCCGTCGCCCTCGGCTGCGGGGCCGCCGCCGCCCGGGCCGCCCGCGAGGCGGAGCCGCCCGGACCCGGCGAGGTGCGCGGGGCGGCCGGGCGGTGGCTCGCGGGCCGGGCCAGGGGCGGCGCGCTGCGGGACCCGGTCCTGCTGCGGCACCTGCTGTGGAGCGCGGTGGCCTCGGGGCTGCCGCTCCAGCTGCACACCGGCGGGGCCGGCCCCGAGCCGCTGACCGGATTCGTACGGGCCACCGCGGGCCTCGGGACGCGCCTCGTGCTGCTCGGCACGTACCCGTACCAACGGCAGGCGGCCCGGCTGGCGGCGGCCCACCCGCACGTGTACGCCGACCTGGGCCCGGACCCGGCGCGGACGGGGGTCCGGGCGGCCGCCGTACTGGCCGAGCTGCTGGAGCTCGCGCCGTTCGGGAAGCTGCTGTTCTCCAGCGGAGGCCGGGCGCTGCCCGAACTCCACGCGGTCGGCGCCCTGGTGTTCCGCGAGGCGCTGGGCCGGGTACTGGGCGGCTGGGTCACCGAGGGGGCCTGGTCCCGGCGGGACGCGGACCGGGTGGCGGGGATGCTCGCGGCGGGCAACGCCCGGCGGGTCTACCGGCTGGACGAGCGGAGCTGAACGCCGCCGCCCGCCCCGCGGCGGACCGTCAGGCGGCGGACCGTCAGACGGCGGACAGCTGCGCGTCGGCCGGCGCGGGGACCTCGTCCCGCTCGGCGGAGCGCTCGCGCAGGCTGAGGGCCACGCGCAGCACCGCGATCCACACCAGGCAGGAGCCGAACATGTGGGCGGCGACCAGCACCTCGGGCAGCTCCGTGAAGAACTGCACGTACCCGATGGCGCCCTGCGCGAGCAGGACCACCAGCAGGTCGCGGGCGCGGGCCCGGGTGTCGACGGGGGCGTCGACGACGCGCAGCACCAGCCACATCGCGACACCGAGCGCGCAGACCAGCCAGGCGGCGATGGCGTGGACGTGGGCGGTGGTCGCCCAGTCGAAGGGCATGCGCGGCACTTCGCTGCTGTCGCCGGCGTGCGGGCCGGAGCCGGTCACCACGGTGCCCGCCGCGATCAGGACGAGGGTGGTGGCGACCAGTGCCCAGGAGAGCTTGCGCACCGGACCGGGCACCCGGGGCTTGGGGGCGCCGTCGCCCTCGCGGGCGCGCTGCCAGGTGAGGGTGGTCACGGTGATCAGCGCGGTGGCGAGCAGGAAGTGCCCGGCCACGCTCCACGGGTTGAGCTTGGTGTGCACGGTGATCCCGCCGAGCACGGCGTTGCCGCACACGACCCAGAACTGCACCCAGCCGAGCTTCGTCAGCGAACGGCGCCACGGCTTGGCGCACCGGGCGGCCAGGATGCACCAGCCGACGGCCGCGCTGACGACGTACGTCAGCATGCGGTTGCCGAATTCGATGGCGCCGTGGATGCCCTGGGCCTGAGTGGTGATCAGGCTGTCGTCGGTGCACTTCGGCCAGGTGTCGCAGCCGAGACCGGATCCGGTCAGCCGCACCGCCCCACCGGTGATGACGATGACGACGGTCATGACGAGCGCGGCGAGTGCGGCCCGCTGGACGATCCGGGGTGACGGACTCCAGCGGGCGGCGAGGTAGGCGAAGGGGTTAAACACGCCCCTATCGTAGGCCGCGCCTTGTGCAAAGTTTCACGAGGGGGTGCCCGCTGGTGCGCCGGGGCCGATGACCAGGCGGAACCTGGCTCCGGCCGGATCCCCCTCGGTGTGCCACCAGACGCGCACCCGCCAAAGGCCGCCGTCACCCGGGTAGTCCGGGGACTCCCTGAAGCCCCGCACGAGTTCGTGCGCTACGTCCTCCGACGTCCGGTTCCTCACCTCTGCCCCGCCATGCCAGGGATGTCCCTGTACGTTCCACAGTCCGTCGGCGCCGCGCACGTCCACGCGCCACACCGCGCGCCAGGGCGTGACCTCCAGCATCGTGGCGACCTGCTCGGCCTCCAGGCCCAGCCGGGCCGCGATCGCGGGACCCGGCACGCCCTGGATCCGCGCGGCCACCACGGCCTGGGGCAGCAGCCGTTCGGGCAGCAGCCCGTCGGCGCGCAGCCCGACGAGGGAGTCGAACGAGAGGTAGCGCAGCCGCAGTTCCAGCTGCCGGCCGATGTGGTCCAGGGCATCCTCGGCCTCCTGGGCCTCCTCGGGGCCGGGCGCGGCGCGCAGCAGCCGGCGGAACCCGGCCTCGGCGTCCACGGCCCAGGCCACCGCGTCCGCAGCGTTGCCCAGCTCCGCGAGCCGGTCGCCGAGGAAGACCTTGGCCTGGGCGAGCCCGCGCCGGTTGACCGGGTCGTGCTGGTCCAGGCCCGCCCACACCTCGACGGCGGCCCGGGTCAGGTCGCGGGCGCGCTCGCCGGCCGCCCGCTCCATGGCGCCGGGGCCGTTCTCGGAGGCCGCGCCGAGCGGGTGCCGGGGCAGCCGGTCCCCGTCGCTCAGCGGCCAGGCGAGCCAGACGCCCTGGTTGATCAGGCCCCGGGCGTACCAGCGGGCGTACTCCGGGTCGTGCCCGGCGGCCTGCTGGGCGTGGTGCAGGCCCTCCTCGATGGCGGCCAGCGCCCCGGCCCGGTCCCCTCCCGCGAACCGGCGGGCCGCGAGGTCGCCCAGGCGCAGCCCGAGCCGGGCGGCGCACTCGGCGTCGGTCCGGGCGGGCTCACGGAGCGCGCCGATCAGCTCGCCCAGCAGCCGCTCGCTCTCGGCGGGGCCCGCCTGGGCGGCTCCCGACCGGATCCGGGCCCACTGTTCGTCCAGCCGCAGAACGGCTTCCCGCTGCGCCATGCCCGCCCCCCGGCGTCCCGGTCGTGCGTCGCCGTGTCGCGCGGCGCTGGTGTGTGGAGGCGCTCATCCTCCCGCCAGGCCAACGTTCAGCGGAAGGGATTCACTCCCAGCGGAAGGTGCGGGCCGCCGCGCCGAGCCCGAGGACGGCCCAGCCGGCCAGGACCGCCGCGTCGGCCCAGGGCAGCGCGGCCCCGTGCTGGAGCACCTCGCGCAGCCCGTCGGAGAGCGCGGAGATGGGCAGCAGCCCGAGGACGGACTGGACCGCTCCGGGGAACTTGTCCAGCGGGACGATCACCCCGCCGCCGACGAGCAGCAGCAGGAACACCAGGTTCGCGGCGGCCAGGGTCGCCTCCGCCTTGAGGGTGCCGGCCATCAGCAGCCCGAGGCCGGAGAAGGCGGCCGTGCCGAGCAGGACCAGGGCGGCGACCGCGAGCGGGCTGCCGTGCGGGGACCAGCCCAGGGCGAAGGCGATCGCGGTGAGCAGGGCGATCTGGAGCACCTCGGTGACGAGCACCGACAGGGTCTTGGCGGCCATCAGGGCCCAGCGGGGCAGCGGGGAGGCGCCGAGCCGCTTGAGGATGCCGTAGCGGCGGTCGAAGCCGGTGGCGATGGCCTGGCCGGTGAAGGCGGTGGACATCACGGCGAGGGCGAGGATGCCGGGGGCCAGGAAGTCGACGGACTCCTCGGCGCCGGTCTCGATGATGTCGACGGAGGAGAACAGGGTCAGCAGCAGCGCCGGGATGATCACGGTCAGCAGCAGCTGCTCCCCGTTGCGCAGCAGTATCCGGGTCTCCAGCGCGGTCTGCGCCAGGATCATCCGGGACACGGGCGCGGCCCCCGGCCGGGGGGTGAACGTACCGACGCTCATGCGCGCAGCTCCTTGCCGGTCAGTTCCAGAAAGACGTCTTCGAGGGTGTGCCGTTCCACCGAGAGGCTGCTCGGCATCACTCCGTGCTGGGCGCACCAGGAGGTGACGGTGGCGAGCAGCTGGGGGTCCACGTCGCCGGTGACCCGGTAGGCGCCGGGGGTGAGCTCGGCGGCCTGGGTGCCGTCGGGCAGGGCCTTGAGGAGCGAGGCGAGGTCGAGGGAGGGGCGGCCGGTGAAGCGCAGGGTGTTCTCGGCGCCGCCCCGGCACAGCCGCTCGGGGCTGCCGTGGGCGATGACCCGGCCGGCGTCCACGATGGCGACCTCGTCGGCGAGCTGCTCGGCCTCGTCCATGTGGTGGGTGGTGAGGACGACGGTGACCCCGTCGGCCCGCAGTTCCCGTACGAGGTCCCAGGTCGCGCGGCGGGCCTGGGGGTCGAGGCCGGCGGTCGGCTCGTCGAGGAAGACCAGCTCCGGGCGGCCCACGACGGCCATGGCGAGGGCGAGGCGCTGCTGCTGGCCGCCGGAGAGGCGCCGGTAGGGGGTGCGGCCGCAGCCGCCGAGGCCCAGGCGCTCCACCAGGACGTCCACGTCGAGGGGGTTCGCGTACAGCTTGGACATGTGGCGGAGCATCTCGACGGCGCGGGCGCCGGAGTAGACGCCGCCGGACTGGAGCATGACGCCGACGCGGGGGCGCAGGGCCTCGGCCCGGGCGACGGGGTCGAGGCCGAGGACGCGGACGGTGCCGGCGTCGGGGCGGACGTAGCCCTCGCAGGTCTCGACGGTGGTCGTCTTGCCCGCGCCGTTGGGACCGAGGACCGCGGTGACCGAGGCGCCGGGGACGGTGAGGTCCAGGCCGTCCACCGCTGTTTTGGGTCCGTACCGCTTCACCAGTCCGCGGATCTCCACGGCGGGGTCGTTGCTCATGGGGGTCGAGTCTACGGAGCGCCGGAGGGGGGCCTTTGTCCTGGGGGTGGCGGGGTCACCTGTGGCTGCCCGTGGCGGTTTTCGTCGCCGTCGGATTCGAACACCGTGTCGCGAACACAGCTCTTTTCGGCCTGGCGATCCTGGATGGCCCAGTCGGTTTCAGTGATCTTTTCCGGAACCCGGTGTTTACCGTGCCGGGGAACGCCGTGGGCGGAGGCTTGCTGGTGGGAGCCGTTTACCGGTTCACCGGAGGGGCTCACCGAGAGCGCGGAATCATGGGGTCCGAATAACTCTCCGTCGATAGATTAGGTAACCCTTAGTGATGGAAACCACCAGGAGTGGCGTCCATCACGGCTTGTCGCGGCTCGGTTAATTACGCAACAATGGCGTTGTGAAATACGGCGAACGGACGATCGAGACCCCCCAGGGGGAACTCGTGACCGGGGAGCGGTCAACCCGCAACCGGGTCGCGCGCTCCATCCTGGACCACGGTCCGTCCACCGTCGCCGACCTCGCGCAGCGGCTGGGCCTCACCCAGGCGGCCGTCCGCCGCCACCTCGACGCGCTCGTCGCCGACGACGTGGTCGAAGCCCGCGAGCAGCGGGTGTACGGCGCCCGCACCCGGGGCCGGCCCGCCAAGGTCTTCGCGCTCACCGACTGCGGCCGGGACGCCTTCGACCAGTCCTACGACAAGCTCGCCGTGGACGCCCTGCGCTGGATCGCGCAGTCCGTCGGCGGTGGGGAGCAGGGGGAGGCGGCCGTCGCCGCCTTCGCCAGGGCGCGGATGGAAGCACAGGCGGAGTCCTACCGGGAAGCCGTCGAGGCCGCCGCACCCGCGGACCGCGCCGAGGCCCTTGCCAAGGCGTTGACCGCGGACGGGTACGCTGCTACGGCGAAGAGCGCTCCCGGTCCGCACAGCGGTGAACAGCTCTGTCAGCACCACTGCCCGGTCGCGCACGTCGCCGAGCAGTTCCCGCAGCTCTGCGAGGCGGAGACCGAGGTCTTCTCCCGCCTGCTCGGGACGCATGTGCAGCGCCTCGCCACGATCGCCCACGGCGACGGGGTGTGCACCACGTTCATTCCGCGAAGCGCCACACAGACCGACACATCAGTATCTGCAAGTACGGCCGGGAGGAACCCCGCATGACCACGGAGACTGCTCACCCTGAGCTCGATGGCCTGGGCACCTACGAATACGGCTGGGCCGACTCCGACGCGGCCGGCGCCGCTGCCAAGCGGGGTCTGTCCGAGGATGTCGTCCGCGACATCTCGGCCAAGAAGTCCGAGCCGGAGTGGATGCTGAACCTCCGCCTCAAGGGCCTCAAGCTGTTCGGAAAGAAGCCCATGCCCAACTGGGGTTCCGACCTCTCGGGCATCGACTTCGACAACATCAAGTACTTCGTGCGCTCCACCGAGAAGCAGGCCGCTTCCTGGGAGGACCTGCCGGAGGACATCAAGAACACGTACGACAAGCTCGGCATCCCGGAGGCGGAGAAGCAGCGCCTCGTCGCCGGTGTCGCGGCCCAGTACGAGTCCGAGGTCGTCTACCACCAGATCCGCGAGGACCTGGAGGAGCAGGGCGTCATCTTCCTCGACACGGACACCGCGCTCAAGGAGCACCCGGAGCTCTTCCAGGAGTACTTCGGCACGGTCATCCCGGTCGGCGACAACAAGTTCGCCTCCCTGAACACCGCCGTGTGGTCGGGCGGCTCCTTCATCTACGTCCCCAAGGGCGTGAAGGTCGACATCCCGCTCCAGGCCTACTTCCGCATCAACACGGAGAACATGGGCCAGTTCGAGCGGACGCTGATCATCGTCGACGAGGACGCCTACGTCCACTACGTCGAGGGCTGCACCGCCCCGATCTACTCCTCGGACTCGCTGCACAGCGCCGTCGTCGAGATCATCGTGAAGAAGGGCGGCCGCTGCCGCTACACGACGATCCAGAACTGGTCGAACAACGTCTACAACCTGGTCACCAAGCGCGCCGTGGCGTACGAGGGCGCGACCATGGAGTGGATCGACGGCAACATCGGTTCCAAGGTCACCATGAAGTACCCGGCCGTCTACCTGATGGGCGAGCACGCCAAGGGCGAGACCCTGTCCATCGCCTTCGCGGGCGAGGGCCAGCACCAGGACGCCGGCTCCAAGATGGTCCACATGGCGCCGTACACCTCCTCCAACATCGTCTCCAAGTCGGTGGCGCGAGGCGGCGGCCGCACCTCCTACCGGGGCCTCGTCGAGATCGGCGAGGGCGCCCACGGCTCCAAGTCGAACGTGCTCTGCGACGCGCTCCTGGTCGACACGATCTCCCGCTCCGACACGTACCCCTACGTGGACGTCCGCGAGGACGACGTGTCCATGGGCCACGAGGCGACCGTCTCCAAGGTCTCCGACGACCAGCTCTTCTACCTGATGAGCCGAGGTCTGACCGAGTTCGAGGCCATGGCCATGATCGTGCGCGGCTTCGTCGAGCCGATCGCGCGCGAGCTGCCCATGGAGTACGCGCTGGAGCTGAACCGGCTGATCGAGCTGCAGATGGAGGGCTCGGTCGGATAGTCCCGGCCGTCCCACCGTCCCGCAGACATTCTTTGACGTAGGAAGAGAGCACGAAGACAGCCATGGCTGAGGCTCAGAACATTCCGGCGGGTTCCACCACCGCCGGCGCGATCGCGGTGGCCGCCGAGTCCACCGTCGCCACCCGGATGAGCGCGCCCCCGTCCTTCGACGTGGCCGACTTCCCGGTCCCGCACGGACGCGAGGAGGAGTGGCGGTTCACCCCGCTCGCCCGCCTCAAGGGCCTGCACGACGGCACCGCGGTCGCCAACGGCACCATGAAGGCCCAGATCGACGCGCCCGAGGGCGTGACGATCGAGTCCGTCGAGCGCGGCGACGCCCGCATCGGCAAGGCCGGCACCCCCGTGGACCGGGTCGCGGCGCAGGCGTTCTCGTCCTTCGCCAAGGCCACGGTCGTGACCGTGCCCAAGGAGGCCGTGCTGACCGAGCCCGTGCGCGTCGCGCTGCACGGCGAGGGCGGCACCACCTTCGGCCACACCGTCTTCGACGTCCAGGCCTTCGCCGAGGCCGTCATCGTCATCGACCACACCGGTGACGGCGTGCGCGCCGCCAACGTCGACTTCCTCGTCGGCGACGGCGCCAAGCTCACCGTCGTGTCCGTGCAGGACTGGGACGACACCGCCGTCCACGTCTCCCAGCACAACGCGCTGGTCGGCCGCGACGCCACCTTCAAGTCGATCGTGGTCACCTTCGGCGGCGACCTCGTACGCCTGCACCCCCGCGTGACCTACGCGGGCCCCGGCGGCGAGGCCGAGCTCTTCGGCCTGTACTTCACGGACGCCGGCCAGCACCAGGAGCACCGCCTCCTGGTCGACCACAGCGCCCCGCACTGCAAGTCGAACGTGGTCTACAAGGGCGCGCTCCAGGGCCAGGACGCCCACGCGGTCTGGATCGGTGACGTCCTCATCGAGAAGACCGCCGAGGGCACCGACACCTACGAGATGAACCGCAACCTGGTCCTCACGGACGGCGCGCGGGTCGACTCGGTCCCGAACCTGGAGATCGAGACCGGCGAGATCGTCGGCGCCGGCCACGCCTCCGCGACCGGCCGCTTCGACGACGAGCAGCTGTTCTACCTCCAGGCCCGAGGCATTCCGGCCGACGAGGCCCGCCGCCTGGTCGTCCGCGGCTTCTTCGCGGAGCTCGTCCAGCAGATCGGTGTCGACGACATCGAGGAGCGCCTCCTCTCCAAGATCGAGACCGAGCTCCAGGGTTCCGTCTGATGAATTACGTCAAGGCCTGTGCGCTGAGCGAGCTGGAAGAGGACACCCCGAAGCGGGTGGAACTCGACGGCACGCCGGTGTCCATCGTCTCCACCGAGGGGGAGGTGTTCGCGATCAACGACATCTGCTCGCACGCGAACGTCTCGCTCTCGGAGGGCGAGGTCGAGGACTGCATGATCGAGTGCTGGCTGCACGGCTCGGCCTTCGACCTGCGCACCGGCAAGCCGTCCGGTCTGCCCGCGACGCGCCCCGTACCCGTATACCCCGTAAAGATCGAAGGGGACGACGTGCTCGTCTCCCTCACCCAGGAGTCCTGAGGTATCCATGGCAACGCTTGAAATCCACGACCTGCACGTCTCCGTCGAGGCGGAAAACGGTGCCCGCGAGATCCTCAAGGGCGTCGACCTCACCGTCAAGCAGGGTGAGACGCACGCCATCATGGGTCCGAACGGCTCCGGCAAGTCCACGCTGGCGTACTCGCTGGCCGGACACCCGAAGTACACCATCACCGGTGGCACCGTGACCCTCGACGGCGAAGACGTCCTGGAGATGTCCGTCGACGAGCGCGCCCGCGCCGGCGTCTTCCTCGCCATGCAGTACCCGGTCGAGGTCCCCGGCGTCTCGGTCTCCAACTTCCTGCGGACCTCCGCCACCGCCATGCGCGGCGAGGCCCCGAAGCTGCGCACCTGGGTGAAGGAGGTCAAGTCCGCCATGGAGCAGCTCCAGATGGACCCGGCCTTCGCCGAGCGCAACGTCAACGAGGGCTTCTCCGGCGGTGAGAAGAAGCGCCACGAGATCCTCCAGCTGGAGCTCCTCAAGCCGAAGATCGCGATCCTCGACGAGACCGACTCCGGCCTCGACGTCGACGCGCTGCGCATCGTCTCGGAAGGCGTCAACCGCGTCCGCGAGACCGGTGAGGTCGGCACCCTGCTGATCACGCACTACACGCGCATCCTGCGCTACATCAAGCCCGACTTCGTCCACGTGTTCGCGAACGGCCGCATCGCCGAGTCCGGCGGCGCCGAGCTCGCCGACCAGCTGGAGGCCGAGGGCTACGACAAGTACGTGAAGGGTGGCGCGACCGCGTGACACAGCTGCCTGGCCTCCTCGACATCGAGGCGATCCGCAAGGACTTCCCCCTGCTGGATCGTGTGGTCCACGACGGGAAGAAGATCGTTTACCTGGACAACGCGGCGACCTCCCAGAAGCCGCGCCAGGTGCTCGACGCGCTGAACGAGTACTACGAGCGGCACAACGCCAACGTCCACCGCGGCGTGCACGTGCTCGCCGAGGAGGCCACGGCGCTGTACGAGGGCGCCCGCGACAAGGTCGCCGCCTTCGTCAACGCTCCGAGCCGCAACGAGGTGATCTTCACCAAGAACGCCTCGGAGTCGCTCAACCTGGTCGCGAACATGCTCGGCTGGGCGGACGAGCCCTACCGGGTCGACCACGAGACCGAGATCGCCATCACGGAGATGGAGCACCACTCCAACATCGTCCCGTGGCAGCTGCTCTCGCAGCGCACCGGCGCGAAGCTGAAGTGGTTCGGCCTCACCGACGACGGCCGGCTCGACCTGTCCAATATCGACGAGGTCATCACGGAGAAGACGAAGATCGTCTCCTTCACGCTGGTCTCCAACATCATGGGCACGATCAACCCGGTCGAGGCGATCGTCCGCCGCGCCCAGGAGGTCGGCGCGCTGGTGCTGGTCGACGCCTCGCAGGCCGCTCCGCACATGCCGCTGGACGTACAGGCGCTCGGCGCCGACTTCGTGGCCTTCACCGGCCACAAGATGTGCGGCCCGACCGGCATCGGCGTCCTCTGGGGCCGCCAGGAGCTGCTGGAGGACCTGCCTCCGTTCCTCGGCGGCGGCGAGATGATCGAGACCGTGTCGATGCACTCGTCGACGTACGCCCCCGCGCCCCACAAGTTCGAGGCGGGCACGCCCCCGATCGCCCAGGCCGTCGGCCTCGGCGCGGCCGTGGACTACCTGACCGCGATCGGCATGGACAAGATCGCCGCGCACGAGCACGCGATCACCGAGTACGCGGTCAAGCGCCTCCTGGAGGTGCCCGACCTGCGGATCATCGGCCCGACGACGGCCGAGGACCGCGGCGCCGCGATCTCCTTCACGCTCGGGGACATCCACCCGCACGACGTCGGCCAGGTGCTCGACGAGCAGGGCATCGCCGTCCGCGTGGGACACCACTGCGCGCGCCCGGTCTGCCTGCGGTACGGAATTCCCGCGACGACCCGTGCGTCGTTCTACCTGTACTCCTCTCCGGCCGAGGTCGACGCACTGGTCGACGGGCTGGAGCACGTACGGAACTTCTTCGGCTGACGAGGGCGACGAGGACGAGGCTGTGAAGCTGGATTCGATGTACCAGGAACTGATCCTGGACCACTACAAGCACCCGCACGGGCGTGGCCTGCGCGACGGCGACGCCGAGGTGCACCACGTCAATCCGACGTGCGGTGACGAGATCACGCTGCGCGTGAAGTACGACGGGAAGACGCTCACCGACGTCTCCTACGAGGGGCAGGGCTGCTCCATCAGCCAGGCCAGCGCCTCCGTACTGAACGAGCTGCTCGTCGGCAAGGAGCTGGCGGACGCGCAGAAGATCCAGGAAGTCTTCCTGGAGCTGATGCAGTCCAAGGGCAAGATCGAGCCCGACGAGGCGATGGAGGAGGTGCTGGAGGACGCGGTCGCGTTCGTCGGCGTCTCCAAGTATCCGGCGCGCGTGAAGTGTGCTCTGCTGAGCTGGATGGCGTGGAAGGACGCGACCGCCCAGGCACTGGGCGACGCGGAGAGGAAGACGGCATGACCGAGAACGCGACGCCCGAGGCGTCGATCAAGCCGGCCAGCGAGGAAGAGGTCCGCGAGGCCCTCTACGACGTGGTCGACCCCGAGCTGGGCATCGACGTCGTCAACCTGGGCCTGATCTACGGCATCCACGTCGACGACGCGAACATCGCCACCCTCGACATGACGCTGACCTCGGCGGCCTGCCCGCTGACCGACGTCATCGAGGACCAGGCGAAGTCGGCGACGGAGGGCATCGTCAACGAACTCCGCATCAACTGGGTCTGGATGCCCCCGTGGGGCCCGGACAAGATCACGGACGACGGCCGTGAGCAGCTGCGCGCGCTCGGCTTCAACGTCTGAGCGACGGACACCAGGAAGGGCCCCCGGCACGACCGTGCCGGGGGCCCTTCCTGTTCTCCGGACGGACGGGCGAAGTGCACCGGGAGTTCGCCACCGTGGCCGAACCTTCTCGACGGCCGTCACGCAGTGATGCAGCACAGCAGTGACGCCGCACAGCAGTGACGCAGCACACGAGAGGAACACCTGTGACCCTTCGCCTTTCACCGGCACGCCGCCGGGGTGCCGCGGGCGCCGCGGGGACCGCGGCCCTGCTGCTCGCCGGGATCACCGCCCCGGCGTCCGCCCAGGCCGCGAGCGGTCCCGGGCAGGGCCTCGCCGCCCCGACGATCACGCTGTCCGCGACGCACCTGAGCGGTGCGGTGGGCGCCTCCGGTGACCCGGCGGTGACGGTGGACGTGGAGCAGCCGGGGATCCCGGCGGGCTTCCTGCGGCTGCGGGTGCTCTCCTCCAGCAACCCCGCCGTGGCCGGCGCCCGCGACGTACGGCAGGTGCGCACCCCGGACGGGAACCGCAGGCTGACGGTGACCCCCCGCGCGCAGGGCTACACCGACCTGACCCTGGAGGTGACCGGCCGCGGCGGGAAGACCGCGACCGCCACCCTCTCCTACGCGGCTTCGGCGCGGACCGCCGACGCGGCGGGGACCCGCTACCTGACCGGTTCCTCGGACGCCTCGGCCGCGGTGGACGTGGGCGGCGGCCACGTCCTGGTCGCCGACGACGAGTCCAACGTGCTGCGGCTGTACGACCGTTCCCGCTCGGGCGCGCCCGTGAAGACCTGGGACCTCGGCCCCGCCCTGGGCTGGAAGAAGGAGTCCGACATCGAGGGCGCCGCGCGGGTCGGCGACACCGTCTACTGGACCGGATCGCTCGGCAACAACAAGGACGGCAAGTACAAGGCCGAACGCAACACCGTCTTCACCACGCGGATCACCGGCTCGGGCGCGGCGACCGAGGTCGCCTTCACCGCCGCCTACAAGGGCCTGCGCGAGGACCTCGTCGCCTGGGACGCGGCCAACGGGAACCGCTACGGCTTCGCGGCGGGCACGGCGGCCGGTGAGGTGCCCAAGCAGATCGACGGGTTCAACGTGGAGGGCCTGGAGTTCGCTCCGGGCTCCACGACCACCGCCTACCTGGGCTTCCGGGCCCCGCTGGCGCCGGCCGTGCCGGGCGGCAAGGCGCTGGTCGTGCCCGTCACCAACATCGACCGGGTGGTGGCGAACGGGGCCAGGGCGGTCTTCGGGACGCCGGTCGAGCTGGACCTCGGCGGGCTCGCGGTCCGCGACATCCGCAAGAACGCGGCGGACCAGTACCTGATCCTCGCCGGCTCCTGGGCGGCCGACGACAACTCCGACCCGTACGCCCTCTACCAGTGGGACGGGATCCCCGGCCACGCCCCCAGGAAGCGGGCCGACCTGCCGACCGGCGACCCCGGGGGCTGGGAGGCCGTGGTGAACGTACCCGACCTGCGGGTGCGCGGGGCGCGCGTCCAGCTGATCACCGACAGCGGCTCCGCCGACCTGTACGTGGACGGCACCGAGGCCAAGGACCTGCCGCACCCGGAGTGGAAGAAGTCCCGGTCCGCCTGGTTCACGCTGCGCTGATCCCGGCGGCGGCGCGCACGCGTACGCCCGTCCCCGTACCGACTTGTGTACGGGCGTACGCATCGCTGTGTACTGTTGTACGCATGCCCTACGTACTGCTCGCCGCGGCGATCGCCGCCGAGGTCGCCGGAACCACCGCCATGAAGTACAGCGACGGCTTCACCCGGCTCTGGCCGTCGCTGGGCACGGTGCTGGGCTACCTCATCGCCTTCACGCTGCTGGCCCAGACGCTGAAGTCGATGTCGGTGGGCACCGCGTACGCGATCTGGGCCGGCGTCGGCACCGCCGCCATCGCCGCGATCGGCATGGTGTTCATGGGCGAGGCGGCCACCGCCGCCAAGATCGCCGGGATCGCGCTGATCATCGCCGGAGTGGTCCTGCTGAACCTGGGCGGGGCGGCCCACTGATGGCCGCCGGGGCGCGCCGGTACGACCCCGGCCGGCGGCAGCGGATCATCGACGCCGCGATCCGGGTCGTGGCGGCCCGGGGGATCGCCGGACTGAGCCACCGCAGCGTGGCGGCCGAGGCGGACGTGCCGCTGGGCTCGACCACCTATCACTTCAAGACCCTGGACGACCTGCTCGTCGCCGCCCTGCGGCAGGCCAACGCCGAGTTCGCCCCCGCGCCGGCCGTCCGTGACGGGGACGTGGCCGGCGCGCTCGCGCGGCTGCTGGGCGAGCTGCTCGCGGCCGACCGGGGGCGGGTGGAGCTGGAGTACGAGCTCTACCTGGCCGCCCTGCGCCGGCCCGTGCTGCGGCCGGTCGCGGCCGAGTGGTGCGAGGCGGTGGCGGCCTCCCTGGCGGAACACACCGATCCGGTGACGGCGCGGGCCCTGGTGGCGGTGATGGACGGGATCAGCCTCCAGGTCCTGCTGACCGGCGCCCCCTACGACGAGGCGTACGCCCGCGAGATCCTGGCCCGGGTGCTGGGCGGCCGCTGAGGCGCCCGGTCCGCGCTCCCGGCCTCAGCCCGCCGCGCGGACCGCCGCCAGGGCGGCCGTCACGCTCGCCTCGACGTCCGTGATCGGGTAGAACACCTCGCGCACCGTCCGGTCCCGGTCCACCACCAGCGTCAGCCGCTTGATCCGGCTCACGCCCGCCGCGCGGAAGGTCGGCAGCCGCAGCGCCGTCACCAGGTCCAGGTCCGCGTCCGAGAGCAGCGGGAACCGGAGCCGCTCCTGCTCCGCGAACTCCCGCTGCTCGTCGGGGCGCTGGGTCGAGACCCCGTGCACGGTGGCGCCGGCCGCGGTGAACTCCGCGAGCTGGTCGCGGAAGGTGCAGGACTCCAGGGTGCAGCCCTTGGCGCCCGGGATCCCCGCCCAGCCGGGCGGGTAGGAGCCGGCCCGGGCGTACGCGCCCGGGAAGCAGTACAGGACCGTGAAGGGGGTGTCCGCCACCGGGTCGCGGAGCTCGCCGAACCGGTCCGGCAGCAGCAGCCCGGGCAGCCGGGTGCCGCGCAGCGCGTGGACCCGTACCGCCTCCTTCGAGGACTCCTCCGTCGTCGCCGTCATCTCTCCCTCTCCCAGGACCCAGGTGTCGCCCCAGTCCTGGAGGGCCACCAGGACCGGCAGCAGCCCCCGCCCGCGCGGGGTCAGCCGGTACTCGTGCCGCACCGGGCGTTCCTGGTACGGCTCGCGCGTCAGCACCCCGGCCTCGACGAGCATCTTCAGCCGCTCGGCGAGCACCTTGCGGGACATGCCGAGCTCCCGCTGGAGTTCCTCGAAGCGGTGCAGGCCGCGCGCGGTGTCGCGCACGATCAGCAGCGTCCACCAGTCACCCACGACGTCGAGGGCCTGGGCGATGGAGCAGTCCTCGTCGCCGAGGTGCGTGCGCTGGGCCATGGGCACTCCTTCGTCCGTTGACCCCAGGCTGTCATGCTGACATAGTCCGTTCCTAAAGGGAACTGACTCGGTCGGGGATACGGGGGAACGGTGTGCTGCAGGGGTTCAGGGATCTGCCCAAGGTCGTGTGGCTGCTGGCCGCGGGGGTGTTCGTCAATGCCGTCGTCAGCTTCACCTTCGTCTTCGTCTTCCTCTACCTGACCGGCCCGCGCGGCCTCGGCGCCGCCGAGGCGGGCGTGGTCACCGGCATCGGGGGCGTCGGCCTGGTCGCCGGCAACTTCACCGGCGGCTGGTACGGCGACCGCTTCGGCCACCGCCGGGTGCTGCTCGCCGCCTCCACCCTGGGCGGTCTGACCCTGATGGCCTTCCCGCTGCTGCCCACCCCGCTGCTGTACGCGGCCCTGCCGCTCGCCCAGTACGCCTCCGGCGTCGTCCGCGCCGCCAACGCGGCCCTGGTCGCCGTCACCGTCCCCGAGGGGAACCGCCGCCAGGCCTTCGCCGTCGTACGGTGTGTCGCCAACGGCGGCTTCACCCTCGGCCCGCCACTGGGGGCCCTGGTCGCGAGCGGCCTCTCGTACGAGTGGCTCTTCGTCGGCGACGGCCTCGGCACGCTCTTCTTCGCCCTGTGGACGGCCCGGGCCGTACCCGCCCGCGGCGCGGCCCGCGAGCACGCCGCGGCCCCGGACGGGGGTCAGGGCCGCGGCGTGCTCGCCGAGCTCAGGGCCCGGCCCGCGGTCCTGGTGCTGCTCGCCGCGATCCTCCTCGTGGACGTCGTCTACCGGCAGCAGTACTTCACCTTCCCCGTCTTCCTCGCCGACCACGGCCTCGACGTACGCGCCTTCGGGCTCGTCATCGCCCTGAACGGGGCCGTCATCCTGCTCCTGGAACTGCCCGCCGCCGTCGCCCTGCGCGACCGGCCGCCGCTGGCCGTCATCGGGACCGGATTCGTCCTCGTCGGCGCCGGGTACGCGGCCCTGATCCTCGGCGCCGGATGGGCCACCGCCGTCACGATGATGGTGCTGCTGAGCCTGGGGGAGATCCTCTACAAGACCACCGCCACCGCCTACGTCGCCGACCAGGCCCCCGAGCACGCCGTCGGCCGGTTCCAGAGCCTGTACGCGGGGGTGTCCGTCGTCGGCGTCGTCGTCGGGCCCTCCGCGGGCGGCGCGCTCTACGCGGCCGCGCCGGGGCTGCTGTGGCCGCTGTGCGCGGCCCTGACGGCCGGGGCGGGCGCGGTCGTCATCGGGCTCTCGCTGCGCCGGGACCGGGCCGCCCGGGCCGCCGGCGGCAGCGGGGAGCAGAAGGCGGAGGGTACGGCCCGGGAAGCGGCCGGAACCGGGCCGGAAGGACACGCCGGACGCCCGGCACATGAGACCGGTTCGCGACCGCGGGCCGTCGCCGGTTAGGTTTCGGGCATGACTGCTACGCGTACCACCGGCGCCGTCGCCGCCGGACTTGCCACCCTCACCGCCGACGGCACCGTCCTCGACACCTGGTTCCCCGCCCCCGAGCTGGTCGCCGAGCCCGGCCCGGCCGGAACCGAGCGCCTCACCGCCGAGCAGGCCGTGGAGCTCCTCGGCGCCGCCGCGGCCAAGGCCGTCCGCTCGGACGCGGTCCGCGGGGTCGAGGTCGTAGCCGTCCGCACGGTCATCGCCTCCCTGGAGGACAAGCCGCTGGACGCCCACGACGCGTACCTGCGCCTGCACCTGCTGAGCCACCGCCTGGTCAAGCCGCACGGCCAGAACCTGGACGGCGTCTTCGGCCTGCTGGCCAACGTCGCCTGGACCTCCCTGGGCCCGGTCGCCGTCGACCAGGTCGAGACCGTCCGCCTGAACGCCCGCGCCGAGGGCCTGCACCTCCAGGTCACCTCGATCGACAAGTTCCCCCGCATGACCGACTACGTCGCCCCCAAGGGCGTGCGCATCGCCGACGCGGACCGCGTCCGCCTCGGCGCGCACCTCGCCGAGGGCACCACCGTCATGCACGAGGGCTTCGTCAACTTCAACGCCGGCACCCTCGGCACCTCCATGGTCGAGGGCCGCATCTCCGCGGGCGTCGTGGTCGGCGACGGCTCCGACATCGGCGGCGGCGCGTCCACCATGGGCACCCTCTCGGGCGGCGGCAAGCAGATCATCTCGATCGGCGAGCGCACCCTGATCGGCGCCGAGGCGGGCGTCGGCATCGCCCTGGGTGACGAGTGCGTCGTCGAGGCGGGCCTGTACGTGACCGCGGGCACCCGGGTGACCCTGCCGGACGGCCAGATCGTCAAGGCCCTGGAGCTCTCCGGCGCCAGCAACATCCTCTTCCGCCGCAACTCGGTCACCGGCGCCGTCGAGGCCCGCCCGTACAAGGCGGCCTGGGGCGGCCTCAACGAGGTCCTGCACAGCCACAACTGATGCGCACGGCCACAACTGATGCGCACAGCCACAACCTGATGCGCGCAGCCACAACTGACCCGCACGGGCGCGGCTGACCCGCACGGGCCGGTACGTACGGCGCCCCTCACCCCGCCGGGGGTGAGGGGCGCCGCGTGCGTGGTGCGCGGGTCGGGACCGGGGCCGGGCTCGGTGGGGCCGGCCCGGGCGGGCCGCTCAGCGCAGCGGGATCCTGCGGATCAGGCCGGCGAAGGCCTCCTGCTCCGCCTCGGTCAGCTCCACCGACTCCATCGGGTGCGAGGCCGGGCCGCGCTGGGCCGGGATGACCGGCAGGCCCTCGAGGGCGGCGGCCGGCTCCGGGTGGTGGAAGCGGCTGTCCCACAGCATGTGGCCGAGGCCCACGATCCAGACGAGGGCGGCCACGAACAGGACGGCGAGGCCGATTTCCTGGGCGAGCGAGATCGAGGGGAACACGCGGACCTCCGCGGAGTGCGAACGGTACGTGCCGGTACGAGCCGGTACGGATACGGGTGGAAGATCGGGCGTGCCGATACTCAACCACCACAACCGGCCCATTCGGGAGAGATGTGGCGAGGCTCACGCCAGGGCCGAAAGTCCCCACTTGTCCGGCAAGGGCGCCCGTCACGCCCGCGGGCCCGCGTGAACCCGCCGTACGCGGACACGGGCAGGGGGCCCGGGCGGGACGGCGCCCGGGCCCCCTGCGGTCCGTGGGTCCCGCGCGCTACGGGCGGAAGCGCAGCACCTGCGGGTCGTGGTCGCTGTTCTGCGCCGCGAACTCGGCGTTGATGTGCACGCTGTCGTACGTGAAGTTCTTGATCGCCGGGCTCGTCAGGATCTGGTCCAGCACCTGCGCGTTGCCCTGGTACACGTAGGAGTACCGTTCCGCCTTCGGCAGGGACTTGATCGCCGGGTACAGGGCGCCGCCGTCCGCGAGGGCCTCCGTCGTCGCCGAGAACTCGAAGTCGTTGATGTCACCGAGGACGAGGACGTTCGCGTTCTTGTCGGCCGCCAGGACGTTCTTGACGAAACCGTTCACCGCCTGGGCCTGGAGCAGCCGCTTGGCCTCCGAGGAGCGCACCGGCGGCTGGTGGTGCGAGGTCAGGCCCTCGTCGCCGCCCTTGGAGCCGAAGTGGTTGGCGATCACGAAGACCGTCTTGCCCTTGAAGACGAACTCGCCGGCCAGCGGCTTGCGGCTGTCGGCCCACGCCGGGTTCGCCGGGTCGATCCGGCCGGGGGAGTGGGTCAGCGCGGCCTTGCCGTTCACCGAGGTCACACCGGTCGCCGTCGCCGCGTCGCCCGGGGCGCGCTCGGTGAAGGAGACCCGCGCCGGGTTGTAGAGGAACACCTGGCGGATGTTGCCGCCGGGCTCGCCGCCGTCCTTGTTGTTCTCCGGGTCGACGGTCTTCCACTGGTAGGCCGGGCCGCCGGCCGCCGCGATCGCCGCCGTGAACTTCGTCAGCGTCTGCCCGGCCGAGACGACGCCGTCGTTCTTGGCGCCGTTGTCGTCCTGGATCTCCTCCAGGGCCAGGATGTCCGGGGAGGCGAGGTTCTCCACGACCGCCTTCGCGAGCGCGTCGAACTTCTCCTGCGGGTCGGTCGGGTCGAGGTTCTCGACGTTGTACGTGGCCACCGCGAGCTCGCCCGCCGCCTGCGCCTTGGTCTTCTCCGGGGCGATGGTGCCCGCCTTGACGGTGCCCAGGGTGCGGGCCACCAGCGTGTAGCCGCCGAACTGGTTGAAGTCCAGGGGGCCCTCGGTGGTGCCGGTCAGCTTGTCGCCGACGTTGGCGACCGGGAAGGGCTGCTGCGCGACGGGCGCGAGCTGCTGGATCTGGAGGCGGCCGGTGTTCTGGGACTCGTACGAGCCGTAGACCGTACCGCCGCGCTTCGCGGTGTTCTCCCAGCCCTTGACCGTGACCCACAGCTCCGAGTACGGGTCGGTGGCACCGACCACGCGGGAGGTGCCGATCTTGACGTTCATGCCCTCCAGGGACTCGTAGAAGTCCAGGGCGTACCGCGAGGGGTCCAGGGTCAGGCCGTTGATGCTGCCGCCGGCGGCGGTGTCGCCGTTCGGGGCGTACGCGGCGGGAACCGTGTACTCGTTGACGGCGGCGGCCTGGGGCAGCGCGTTGCCGGAGGAGACCACGGTCACCGTGGGCTTGGAGATCTGGGTGACCGACTGGTTGCCGGAGTTGACGCCGCCGGGGACGTACTCGCCGACCGTGCCGGAGACCTTGACCGCGTCGCCGACCGCGACGGTCGGGACCGAGCTGGTGAAGACGAAGACGCCCTCGCTGGTCGCGGCGTCGTCGTCGGCGTCCGGGTCCTGGATCCAGAAGCCGCGCGAACCGTACGTGCGCACCCCCGTGACGATGCCCTCGACGTCGGCGACCGCCTTGCCGTTGAGCGGGGATATCCGGGTCGTGCCCTGGATGTCGTGAATGCGTATCGGATCGGCGGACACGGCGCCTTCGGCCGCGTCGGCGGTACCGGCGAGCAGGCCGGTGGCCAGCGCGGTGGCGACGAGGGCCGCGACGGCGGCGGAACGGGGATGCGAGGAGCGCATGGGCGGGAACTCCGGTGTGTGGAGGAGGGTGAACCCTGAGGGTCCCGATACATCTACGCGCGTCAATTTCCTGGGTGACCAGGGAAGTTGTCAAGGCCTCCAGGGCATACGGAAGCTGACTGTGGGATGAACCAAAGGCGATGGCCCCCCGGGCCTGCCCGAATTGCGTCTACGCTGGGTCGCCGTACGAGGCCTGACGGCCCGGCACCGGCCCCCCGGAGCCGCCCCTCCCGGGCGCCCGCTCCGGCCGCCCCGTCCCGTCAGCGCCCCGTCGTCGCACCGCTGTCCCGCTGTCCCGCTGTCCGGCTGTTCCACCGCCCCACCGCCCCATCGTGTCCGAGGAGAACCACCCCATGTCCGCAGAGCCGCACCCCACGCTGCCGCCGGTACGGCTGCACTCCGATGCGGAGCTGGCCCGCGACGCCCTCGTCGCCCCGCTGTTCGCCCGCGCCGTCCGGCTCGCCCGCTGGGCCGGGCCCGAGACCCGCGTCGACGTCGGCGGTGAACTCGTCGCCGACCAGCTGCCGCAGGCCGCGAGCGCGCTCGGCCTCGACGCCGCCGACGAGGACGCCCCGGCCCACGCGAGCCAGGCCTGGCGGGTGGCCGTGGACACCGGCCTGGTCGACGTGACCGAGCCCGAGGAGGACAGCGGCGACGGCGCCGAGGGCGGCGAGCCGGAGTACGGCACCGCCGCCCCGGGCGAGGACCTCGCCCTGCTCACCGGCGGGGCACCCGGCGACGTGCTCGACCTGTGGCTGGCGGCGCTGGACACCGTCCTCGCGGACGCGGCCGTCCCCGACCTGGACGACCTCGTCGACGCCATGGACGCGGGCGGCGAGATCGACTTCGACCGGCTGGACTGGAACCCCCAGCGCGAGGCGGACTTCCTCGACGGGGTCCTCGCCAACCTCTACCTCCTCACCGTCTCCGAGGGCGGGGCGGGCGAAGCGCCCGTGCCGCTGCCCGTGCTCGCCGCGTCGATGGTCGTGCCCGACGACATGGGCGAACCCACCGACGCCGTGCTGGAGCAGGTGTCGGACGCGATGATGCGCCTCGACGACCAGTTCCGGCAGCTGGAGCCGATCGGGCTGGTCGAGTTCCGCCCCGTCGACGAGGCGCTCATGGCGGAGGAGGACGACCTTCCCGGCGCGGAGGCCGCGGACGACCCCGGGGCGGCGGACGCGGACGACGACGAGGACGTGTCCCGCTACGGGATGGTCCGGCTGACGCCGCTCGGCCTGTACGGCGTGCGGGCCCGCATGCTGGAGGCCGGGGTGGAGGCACCGGCGATCGGAGAACTGGCCGACAAGGGCGCGGACACCCTCCTCGACGCGGTCTCCTTCTACCCCGAGAGCGCCGCCCAGGCCGAGATCGAGCAGTGGCTGGACGGCCGCGACCTGCCCGGGGCGGTCGCCGAACTGCTGGCCGCGGCCCGCGGCGCGGACGAGGGCGGCCCGCTGCGCCGGCTGCGCTGCCAGCAGGCGCTCGCGCCCGCCGGGCGGGAGGCGGAGCCGGCCGTCCGGGCCGTGCTGGACGACCCGGAGCTCGGCGGGCTCGCCCGGGTCTGGCTGGCCGAGCACGGGGTGGCCGACGTACCGGCTCCGGACGGCACGATGGTGTTCTGGCTGACGGTCGACACGATCGCGGCCCAGCTCGCCGCGGACGGGGAGACCGACGAACTCCCGCTGCTGATGCGGTCCCTGACGGAGCACCACACCGGGTTCTTCGAGCAGGCCTGGCGCGTGGAACACCCCGCCACGGCGTACGTCCTGGAGGCGATGGGCCGGCTGCACCCGGACAAGAAGGCCTCGAAGGAGGCCCGCAAGGCCGCGTTCAAGGCCCGCTCCCGGCAGCCCTGACCCGGGCCCGGCAGTCCTGACGCGGGCCCGGCAGTCCTGACGCGGGCGCCGGGCCGGGTCTCCGACCGGCCTTCGCCCGAGGGGTGACGAGCGCCCCGGGGGTGCGCAACAAGCCTTTCCCCGGGGCGGAGTTCGCCATTCCGCCCTCTCTCAAGGGGACGGGCCGCATTTCCGGGTAGTTCAGCGGCCGTTCACGTACGGGCGGGAGCGTGTGCGCCGACGACCGTACGTCAGGCGCGCCACCTCCCCACCCCTGGAGACCCGATGCCCCTCACCCGCAGAGACTTCACCGCCCGTACCGTCCTCGCCGGGGCGGGGGTCGCCCTCACCGGAACGGTCGGCGCGCTCGCCACCGCCCCGGGGGCACTGGCGGCCGACGACGGCGCGCGGCACGACGGGCAGGGCCGCCCGCACGGCCCGGGCTACGGCCCGCTCGTCCCGGACCCGGCGGGACTGCTCGCGCTCCCCGCCGGCTTCGCCTACCGGGTGATCACCCACAGCGGGGTCACCACCCTGGAGTCCGGTGAGAGCACCCCCTCCAACCACGACGGGACGGCCGCCTTCGCAGGCCACCGCGGCGTCACCCTCCTCGTCAACAACCACGAGCTGAAGGGCCCGCGCACCGGCTGGCCGCGCCCCGTGCCGCTCGCCGAGGGCCTCGTCTACGACCCGGCCGCCGCGGGCGGCTGCACGGTCGTCGAGGTCCGGCGGGGCGGCGAGGTCGCCGAATGGGTGGGCATCGCCGGCACCTCCACCAACTGCGCGGGCGGCGCCACCCCCTGGGACACCTGGCTGACCTGCGAGGAGAACTCGGACCTGGCCGGCAAGAACGGCATGACCAAGGACCACGGATACGTCTTCGAGGTCGACCCGCACGACCGCCGCGCCAACCGCGACCCGCGTCCGGTCAAGGCCTTCGGACGGTACGACCACGAGGCCGTGGTCATCGACCCGCGCCAGGGCCACGCCTACCTCACCGAGGACGCCTCGGGCCCCAACGGGCTGCTCTACCGCTGGACCCCGCCGCGCGGGTTCCGGCACGGCCGCGGCAAGCTGCGCACGCTCGCCCCCGATGCCGGTGTCCTCGCGGCCGCCAAGTGCTTCGACAGCTCGGGCCGCTTCGTCGACGACCTCTCGCGCGCGACCCGGATCGGCACGGTGTACGGGGTGGACTGGGTGACGGTGGCCGACCGCGACGCGCGGACGGTGCCGGTGCGCAAGCAGTTCGCGGACGGCGCCGTGACCCGGGGGCGCAAGCTGGAGGGCATGTGGTGGGCCGACGGCGGCGCCTACTTCGTCTCCTCCTACGCGCGCGAGGAGAGCCCGGGCGCCGCGCACGACGGCCAGGTGTGGTTCTACGACCCCAAGCGGCGCACGGTCCGGCTGACCGTCCTCATCGGAGTGAACGCCGACCCGTCCGCCGACGGCGGCTACGACGGCCCCGACAACATCACGGTGTCGCCGTACGGCGGGCTGGTCATCGCCGAGGACGGCAGCGGCCTCCAGCACCTGTTCGGCGCGACCGAGTCGGGCCGCACCTACCCGCTGGCGCGCAACGAACTGAACATCGGCTCGGCCGAGGAGCCGGAGTACTCGGAGTTCACCGGGGTGTGCTTCTCCCCGGACGGCCGGACCCTGTACGCGAACATCCAGGACCCGGGCATCATGCTGGCGATCACCGGCCCGTGGCGGCGCGGGCGCTGACCCCGCCGGCCAGGGGGAGCGGCCGCCGGGAGGCTACCGGGTCTCGGCGCGGGCGGCCGTGGCCCACTCCTCCAGCAGGAACTCGTACGCCTCCGAGGGCCACTCGCCGTCCACCCTGGACTCGACGAGGTGCCGTATCGCCTCGTTCGCCTCTGCGGCGGACGGGCGCGCGGGACCCGCGGGCTGGAGTGTGTTCTGCATGGATCCAAGGCTACGGGCGGGCACCGGCGCAGACTTCCGTATGAGGGGTGGAATCAATCACCCGGTACGGCCGCCCGTAGCGCCATGTGCCCGCCCACCTGCTCAGAGTGCCTGGGAAGCGGGCTTCACCATGCCGCGCACTGTGCGGGACTTCACAAAGTCGCCCATGGCCGTCATCTCCCATTCGCCCGTGAACTGCTTGATCAGCTTGGCCATCATGACGCCGGTCTGCGGCTCGGCGCCGGTGAGGTCGAAGCGCACCAGCTCCTCGCCGCTCGCCGCGTCGATGAGCCGGCAGTAGGCCTTGGCCACCTCGCTGAACTTCTGGCCGGAGAAGGAGTTGACGGTGAAGACCAGGCCGGTCGCGTCCGCGGGCAGCCGGCCCAGGTCCACGACGATCACCTCGTCGTCCCCGGCGCCCTCACCGGTCAGGTTGTCCCCGGAGTGCTTGATGGCGCCGTTCAGGATGGACAGCTTGCCGAAGTAGCAGCTGTCGATGTGGTTGCGCTGCGGGCCGTAGGCGATCACGGACGCGTCGAGGTCGATGTCCCGGCCGCGGAAGGCCGGCTCCCAGCCCAGACCCATCTTGACCTGCGACAGCAGCGGGCGGCCGCCCTTGACGAGGGAGACGGTCTGGTTCTTCTGGAGGTTGACCCGGCCCTTGTCGAGGTTGATCTTCCCGGCGCCCGGAGCGGCGGCGGGCGCGGCCGCCGGCGGGGCGGACGGGGGCACGGGCGCGGTCGCGGGGGTCGAGGGACCGCCGAGCCAGGGGGACGCGGGGTGCGAGACCGGCGGCGCCGGGGGAGCGGCCGGCGGGGCGGGCGGCGCCGCCGGGGCGGGCTCGTCCTCCACGGAGACCCCGAAGTCGGTGGCGATCCCGGCGAGGCCGTTGGAGTAACCCTGGCCGACCGCGCGGACCTTCCACGCGCCCGCGCGCTGGTAGACCTCGACGACCACGAGCGCGGTCTCGGAACCGAGCTGCGGCGGGGTGAAGGTGGCGATCACCGAGCCGCCGGCCGCGTCCCGCACGGTGGCGGTGGGCTCGACGCCCTGGAAGGTCTGCCCGGCGGCGTCGGGGCTGGCCGTGACCACGATCCGCTCGATGCCCGGCGGCAGCGCCGAGGTGTCCACCGTGATGGAGTCCGGCGCCGACCCGCCGCCGGACCGGTAGCTGACGCCCGGGCCCGAGGGCTGGTTGTAGAAGATGAAATCGGCGTCGGAACGCACCTTGCCGTCCGCCGCGAGCAGGAGCCCCGACACGTCGAGCCGCACCGGGGCGGCCACGTCCACCGTCACGCGGGCGGTGTTGAGCGGCAGGTTGGAACCAGGGGTCATAGCGGTCATGCCGGGAGAACGACCGGAGGGGCTTTGCCGTTCCCTTACCCTCGCGGGATATTTCAGCGCCGGTTGCGCGGGTGGTTCCTGGCCATGCGCTCGTTGCCGAACTTGTAGGCGCCGGTCCAGCGGGCCATCACCAGCTGCGCGTCGCCGGACTCCACCTCGGCCAGGAACTTGTCGGCCCGGCCCCCGCGCAGGGTGCCCGCGGCGCGACCCCGGTGCGTGATGACGACGGTGCCGTCGCCGTGCTTCTCGTACGTGAATCCCTGCGGCTTCGGCATGGGCAGCAGCCTGCCGCGCCGGGTGCGGGGCGGCAACGCAATTACCGGAGTCCCTGCCCGTCGGCCGCCCCCGCGCGGGCCCCGGCGTCCGGCCGCCGCCCGGCACCCCGCGCGGGGCACCGGAGCGCGCGTGCGCCGTCGGCCCGGTCCGGGGGCCGACGCCCGCGTCCCGTGTCAGCCGCCCGTCACGCGGCGCGGCAGGCCCAGGGGGTTGGCCTCCCGCAGTTCCGCCGGGAGCAGGGCGTCCGGCACCGACTGGTAGGCCACCGGTCGCAGCCAGCGCTCGATCGCGGTGCCGCCGACGGAGGTGGAGTGGGAGGTGGCGGCCGGGTAGGGGCCGCCGTGGTGCTGGGCCGGGGCCACGGCCACCCCGGTGGGCCAGCCGTTGACCACGATCCGGCCCGCGAGCTCCGTGACCTGCCGGATCAGCTCGCCGGCCGGACCCGGTGCGCCCTCGCCCTCGGCGCGGGACAGCTGGAGCGTGGCGCTGAGGTTCCCGCCGAGGCGGCCCAGCACGTCGGCCGCCTCGCGCTGCCCGGAGTACCGGACGACGACGGTGACCGGGCCGAAGCACTCCTCCAGCAGCGGCTCGTGCGCGCCGCCCTCCAGCAGGTCGCGGGCGCCGACGCTCAGGAAGCCCGCAGCGACCGCGTGGTCCCCGCCGGGGCCCGGGGCGACGGGGGCGGTGACTCCGGGCAGGGCGGCGCGCTCGCGGACCCCCGCCAGGAAGTTCTCCCGCATCCGGTGGTCGAGCAGCACGCCCGGTCCGGTCTCCGCGAGGGACTTGGCGAGCGCGTCGGCGAGCCGGTCGCCGTCCGGGCCGTCCGGCACCAGGACCAGGCCGGGCTTGACGCAGAACTGGCCCGCGCCCAGGGTGACGGCCCCCGCGAGCCCGGTGCCGATCTCCTCGGCCCGCTCGGCGGCGGCCGCATCGGTGACCACGACGGGATTGAGGGAGCCCAGTTCCCCGTGGAAGGGGATCGGTACGGGGCGGGCCGCGGCCGCGTCGAACAGGGCCCGCCCGCCCCGGATGGAGCCGGTGAACCCGGCGGCGGAGACCAGCGGGTGGCGGATCAGCTCCAGGCCGGCGTCGAAGCCGTGCACCAGGCCCACCACTTCGGCCGGCAGCCCGGCCGCCACGGCCGCCCGGCGCAGCAGGGAGGCGCACAGCTCGGAGGTGGCCGGGTGGTCGGGGTGGGCCTTGACGACGACCGGGCAGCCGGCGGCCAGGCCGCTCGCGGTGTCCCCGCCCGGCACCGAGAAGGCCAGGGGGAAGTTGGAGGCGGCGTACACGGCGACCACCCCCAGCGGCACCTTGTAGCGGCGCAGCTCGGGGCGCGGCGGGGTGAGCGACGGATCGGCCCGGTCGATGCGGACGTCGAGGTAGGACCCCTCGTCGACGGCGTCGGCGAAGGCCCGCAGCTGGCCGGTGGTGCGGGCGAGTTCGCCGGTGAGCCGGCCCGGGCCCAGCGCGGTCTCGGCGTCGGCGGTCGCGACGACCAGGTCGGCGGCCCCGTCGAGCAGCTCGGCCGCTCCGCGCAGGAAGGCGGCGCGGGTGGTGGCGTCGGCGAGTGCGGCGCGGGCCGTGTGCGCCGCGCGTACGGCCCCGTCCACCTCGTGGGGTGTGGCTTCCACCGCAACCCGTTCGCGTTGCTTCCCGGTGCGGGGGTCCACACTCCAGACTGGTGTCGCTGCCATCGCCCGCTACCTCCTGGATCGTTCAGTATTCTGAACGCCGTTCCGGTGGATGAATGATCACTTCTGCTGCGGACTCTATTTCCGCGTCCACCGCGTGACAAGAGGCGATCAGAGCCGACCAGAGGGGAAGTAGGCGTATGACGACAGCCGAGTCGGAGGGCCACGCCACGGCGGCGCCGGTGAAGTCGGCGGTGCGCACCGTCCTGCTCCTGGAGCACTTCGCGGCGCGGCCGGGCCTGCACAGCCTCGCCGACATCCAGAACGACCTCTTGCTGCCCAAGTCCAGCCTCTACATGCTGCTGCGGACCCTGGTGGGCCTGGGGTGGGTGGAGACCGACGCCACGGGCACCCGGTACGGGATCGGTGTACGGGCCCTGCTGGTCGGCAGCTCGTACATCGACGGGGACGAGGTCGTCGCCGCGGCCCGGCCCACCCTGGACCGGCTCTCCGACGACACCACCGAGACCATCCACCTGGCGCGGATGGACGGGACCAGCGTCGTCTACCTCGCCACCCGGCAGTCGCAGCACTACCTGCGGCCCTTCACCCGCGTCGGGCGGCGGCTGCCCGTCCACTCGACGGCGCTCGGCAAGGCGCTGCTCGCCACGCACACCGACGAGGAGGTGCGCAGGCTGCTGCCGCGGCGGCTGGAGGCGGTCACCGAGCACACCATCACCGACCGGGAGCAGCTGGTGGAGGAACTGGCGCTGGTGCGGGAGCAGGGGTACGCCCTGGACCGGGAGGAGAACACGCTCGGGCTGCGCTGCTTCGGGGTGGCGGTGCCGTACCGCACGCCGGCGCGGGACGCGGTGAGCTGCTCGGTGCCGGTGGCCCGGCTGACGGCGGGGCACGAGCAGGTGATCAAGGCGGCTCTGTTCGAGGCCCGGGACCGGCTGTCGGTGGTGACGCGGCGCATGTGAGGCGGCGGGGGGCGGGGGCGGTGAGGCGGCGGGGCGCGGCGCCGGTGGGCGCGGGCCGCGCACGGGGCGCGGCGGAGGCGGGTGTACCTCCCCCACGTGGGGGAGGCGGTTCACCTTCGTGGGGGAGGTGGCGGGGCGGCGCGCACGGGACCGTGGGGACATGACCACACGAGCCCCGCACACGACGCACGCGACGCGGCCGCCTTCCCCGGCGCCGGCCCCCGCTCCGGGGACCGGGCGGCGGATCTTTCGGGCGGCGGCCCTGGCCGCGACGGTTCCTTACCTGACCCTCAAAGCCGCCTGGGTGGCGGGGAGCCGGATCGGGATACCGGACGGCAGCGTGCTGCTGGAGCGCGGGCCGGTCATCGTCGTGGCGAACGGCATGACGCTGGCCATGGACGCCTGCGTGATCCTGCTCGTGTTCGCGTTCACCCGGCCCTGGGGCCTGAGGATACCGGCCTGGCTGCTGACCGTCCCGGTCTTCGTCGCCACCGGTCTCCTCGCCCCGATCGTGGTCGCCTTCCCGGTCCAGACGGTCCTCACGGCGGTGGGCCCGGGGGCCCGGCTGACGGGCCGGGAGGCCGACGTCCTGCGCCTGATGGCCACCGGACTGTCCAACCACGAGCTGAGCCGGCGGCTCGGCGTCGGACCGCAGACCGTCAAGACGCACGTGGCGTCGGTCCTCGCCAAGACCGGCTCCCGCGACCGCACCCAGGCGGTCATCGCGGCGTACGAGGGGGGCTTCATCATGAGGAAAGGCTGAGAACCCCGCCACAATCGGGGCAGAGCGGAACGCCCGGGGCCGCTCGCGCGTCCTTCTGGGGGATGAACAAAACGATCAGGCGTGCGTCGGTCTTCTGTCTGCTTCTCGTGCTGGCCCTCTTGGTGCGGGTCACCTGGGTGCAGGCGTACCAAGGCCAGGCCCTCGCAGACGACGAACACAACCGGCGCAACCTCATCGGGCAGTACGAGAACCCGCTGGGGAACATCATCGTGGGCGGGGAGGCGATCACCGGCTCGGAGAAGACGGCCGGCAAGGACTTCGGATACAAGCGGACGTACGTGGACGGACCGCTCTACGCGCCGATCACCGGATACAGCTCCCAGGCCTACGGCACGAGCATGCTGGAAGGCGTCTACAAGAGCGTCCTGAACGGCTCCGACACCCGGCTCAAGACGGTGATGGACATGCTCACCAACAAGCGGGCCGACCCGGGCAACGTCCTGACGACCATCGACAAGGGCGTCCAGAAGGCCGCCTACGACGCGCTGAACGGCAAGCAGGGCAGCGCCGTGGCCATCGACCCGGCGACCGGCGCGATCCTGGCCGTCGTGAACAACCCGTCGTACGACCCGGGCCGCATCACGGGCGCCAATGACTCCGCCGCCTGGCAGGAGCTCTCCGCCGACAAGGGCAAGGCGATGGAGAACGTCGCGCTGCGCAAGCCGCAGGCCCCCGGCTCCACCTTCAAGCTGGTCACCCTCGCCGCGGCGATCGAGAACGGGCTCGTCGCCGGCATCGACCAGCCGACCGGCATCGCCGCCCCGTACACGATCCCCGGCACCCGTACGAACCTGCCCAGCGAGGCGGGCGACGCGGCCTGCAACAACGTTTCGGCCCGCACCGCCCTCAAGCTGTCCTGCAACAACGTCTTCGCCGAGCTGGCCTCCAAGCTCGGCCAGGACAAGATGCGCGCGATGGCCGAGAAGCTCGGCTTCAACGTCCAGATCGACACCCCGGTGCGGACCAACCCGCCCAGCAAGTACCCGTCGAAGAAGATGTCGGTCGACCAGGTCGCGCAGACCGGTATCGGCCAGTTCGACGTGCAGGCCACCCCGCTCCAGATGGCCATGGTGACCGCCGCGATCCAGAACGGCGGCAAGCTGGTCGCCCCGCACATGGTCTCCGAGGTGACCGACGCCGACGGCAACGTCCTGGAGAGCTTCACCAGCCCGAAGTCCGACCAGGTCATGAGCCAGAAGACGGCCTCGATGCTCGCCGACGCGATGCGCACGGTCGCCACCGAGGGCGGCGGCAAGCCCGCCCAGGTGCCGGGCGCCGAGGTCGGCGGCAAGACCGGTACCGCGCAGCGCGGCGTGAACAACAGCATCCCGCCGCTCGCCTGGTTCACCTCGTACGCGAAGGCGGGCGACAAGCAGATCGCGGTGGCCGTGATGATCGAGAACTCCGACACCGACCGCACCGAGATCGGCGGCGGCAAGCTGGCCGCGCCCATCGCCCAGAAGATGATGGCGGCCTGGCTGAAGAAGTAGCCGCCGCGGGGGCAGGACCGGCGCGCCGGGAACCGGAGCGGGTTCCCGGCGCGTTTCCCTGTCCATGATCAGGACCGCGCTCGCCGCCGACGTCAACGCCATAGCCGCCCTGCACGTGCGGGCCCGGGCCACCTACTACGAGGGCCGGGTCCCCGAGGAGACCTACAGGGGCGACCGTGCGGTCGAGCGGGCCCGCGAGGCCTGGTCCCGCGCCGTCGCCCGGGTCGCGGCGGAGGGCGAGGTGCTGTGCGCCGAGCGGGACGGCGAGGTCACCGGTGTCGCCGCCTTCCGCACCGCCGACGGCGAGACCACCCTCACCCAGCTCCACGTCGACCCGGGCCACTGGCGCCGGGGAACCGGCGCCGCCCTGCACGCGGCCTGCCTCGACGCCTGGCGCCGGGCCGGGATCGAACGGGTCCGCCTGGAGGTCTTCGAGCACAACCACCGTGCCCAGGCCTTCTACGCCGCCCACGGCTGGAGCCCGGAGCCGTCCGCCGCCCGCTCCGGCTCCCACCTCACCCTCTGGCTGTGCGTCCCTCCCGCGTCCGGGGAATGAGACGGGACGGCGCATGGTTCAAACCCAAAACGGTTGAACCCGAAACCGTTCGCCGTCGAGCCCGAGAACCCGAGAACCCCCGAACCCCCGAACCCCGATCCCCACCCCCGGAACCGGAGAGAAGAAGGAACATGCGCGTCGAGATCTGGAGCGACATCGCCTGCCCGTGGTGCTACATCGGCAAGGCCCGTTTCACCAAGGGCCTGGCGGAGTTCGCGCACCGCGACGAGGTGGAGGTCGTCTTCCGGTCCTTCGAGCTCGACCCGGCCGGCGCCAAGGGCGTCACCGCTCCCGTCGTCGAGATGCTCGCCAAGAAGTACGGCCGCACCCTCGAAGAGGCCCGCGGCATGGAGGAGCACGTCGCGGCCAGTGCCCGCGCCGAGGGGCTGACGTACCGGACGGAGGGGCGCGACCACGGGAACACCTTCGACATCCACCGGCTGCTGCACCTGGCCGCCGCCCGCGGCCGCCAGGAGGAGCTGCTCGACCTGGCCTACCGCGCCAACTTCGGCGAGGAGCGCTCCGTCTTCGAGCCCGAGGTGCTGGTGACCCTCGCCGTGGAGGCCGGGCTGGACGGCGCGGAGGCCCGCGCGGTCCTCGCCGACGACTCCGCCTACGCCGAAGAGGTGCGGGCCGACGAGCGGGAGGCGGCCGAACTGGGCGCCAACGCCGTGCCGTTCTTCGTCCTCGACCGCCGCTACGGCATCTCCGGCGGACAGCCGGCCGAGGTGTTCACCCGGGCGCTGGAGCAGGCCTGGGCGGGCCGCGAGGTCGCCGAACCCGCCGCCGCCGACGCGTGCGAGCCCGACGGGGCCTGCGCCGTCCCGCAGCAGGGCTAGTGCCGTGACCGGAAGGGTCCCCGGTCGCATATAAGGCATCCTTGGGGTGAATGAGTAGAACTCGGCAATGGACTTTGGGTCGTTCCTGGCGCAGAGTTGACGGCATGGGTCTTCCGCTCTCTGACGTGTCCCGCGCCGAGTTCGCGCACTCCACCACCTACCTGAACACCGCCACCTGCGGGATCCTCCCGCGCGCGGCCGTCGCCGAGGTACGGGCCCTGGCCGACGCGGCCGGGGTCGCGGACCCCGCCGGCTTCGGCGACTTCGACCGGGTCAACCGGGTACGGGCCGCCTTCGCGCGGCTGGTCGGGGTCGCCCCGGGCCGCGTGGCCGTCGGCTCGTCCGTCGCCACCCACGTCGGGCTCGTCGCGGCCTCCCTCCCGGCCGGCGCCGAAGTCCTGTGCCCCGAGAACGACTTCGCCTCCGTCATGAACCCCTTCGTGGTGCGCGGCGACCTCAAGGTCCGCTTCGCCCCCCTGGAGTCGATGGCCGAGTCCGTCGGCCCCGACACGACTCTGGTGGCACTGAGCGCCGTACAGTCCGCGGACGGACGTACGGCCGACCTCCCCGCCGTCCGCGCGGCGACGCGCGCCCACGGCGCGCGGATGCTCGTCGACGCCACCCAGGCCGCGGGCTGGCTGCCCTTCGACGCCGCGCCCTACGAGTACACCGTGACCGCCGGCTACAAATGGCTGCTCGGCACGCGCGGGGCCTCGTACCTGACGGTGTCCGAGGAGGCCCAGCAGGACCTGACCCCGCTCCACGCGGGGTGGGTGGCGGCGGAGTCCATGTGGGACGCGACCTACGGTCCGATGCCCGAACTCGCCCACGACGCACGCCGCTTCGACGAGTCCCCGGCCTTCCTCGCCTACCACGCCGCCGAACCCGCCCTGGCCCTGCTGGAGCGGGTCGGCATCGAGGCCGTCCACGCCCACGACACCGCCCTCGCCGCCCGCTACCGGGCCGGCCTGGCCCGCCTCGGCCACGAACCGGTGCCGGGCGGGGCCCCCATCGTCTCCGTCCCCGGCCTGGCCCACCGGCAGCCCGGACTGCTCGCGGCCGGTGTGTCCACCGCCGCCCGCGCGGGCGCCCTGCGGGCCTCCTTCCACCTCTACAACACCGAGGCGGACGTCGACCGGCTGCTGGACGTCCTCGCGGACTGACACGGCGCCCGGCGGGGGCCGTTGCCCACGCCCGGCGCCGCCGGGCCGTCAGTCCCCGCCCGTCAGTCCCCGCCCGTCACCGCCGGCCCGTCACCGCCAGGCCGCCGACGCCGCCGCGAGGGCCGGAGCCGGGTCGGCGGACAGGGCGGAGGCCAGGGCCTTCAGCGCGGCCGCGACCGCCTCCGGCGAGGCCGCCGGACCGTAGTGGTTGACCCGGACCATCTCCCCGGCCAGCGCCCCGCCGCCCGCCGCGAGCGGGGCAGCCGGGTCCGCCGACAGGGCCTTCGCCACGACGACGGAGGCGTCCGCGACCCGCAGCGTCGTCGCGACGGGCGCGGCCTGCGCCGGATCGCGCACCCAGGGGGCGAGGCCCAGCGCGGCGGCGCCGGCCCGCGTGGCCCGGGCCGCGCCCGCGTGCCGGGCCAGGACCCCGTCCAGGCCCTCCGCCCCGATCCGCTCCAGGCAGGCCTCCAGCGCCAGCATCTCCAGCTGCGCGGGCGCGTGCAGCAGCGCCGTGCGGCCGCCGTCGATCCAGCGCTCCTTCCAGTCGAGCAGGGAGAGGTACGACCGGCGCGGAGCCGCCGGGTTCTCGGCGAACCGCGCCCACGCGCGCTCCGACACCGACACCGCCGAGACGCCCGCCGGGCCGCCCATCGCCTTCTGCGCGCCGATCACGCACAGGTCGACGCCCCACGCGTCCGGCAGCAGCGGTTCGGCGCCCACCGAGGCGACCGCGTCCAGCATGAACAGCGCCCCGTGGGCCCGTACGGCCTCGCCGATCTCCGCGACCGGGTTGGTGTTGCCGGTGGCCGCCTCCGCGTGCACGAGCGACACGAAGTCGATCTCCGGGTGTTCGGCCAGCGCGCGCGCCACCTGTTCGCCCGAAACCGCCGTGTCGAAGGGGACCGCCAGGTCCACCACGCTCGCCCCGCAGTCGCGCAGCCAGTTCCCGAAGGTGGTTCCGTAGGGGCCGGTGACGACGTTCAGCGCCGTCGAGCCCGGCCGCGCCCCCGAGCGGATGCAGCCCTCCAGCGGCAGCAGCGCCTCGCCCTGCGTGATCACCACGTCCTGCCGGGTGCCGAGGAGCCGGGCGACCCCCCGCTCGATCGACGCGAAGTGCTCGGCGGTGAGCGGCGGAAGGTCCAGGAGGGGGTGGGTCACGGGGCTGCTCTCTTCGTCCGGGGTTACCGGTCGAGCGTACCCAGCACGCACGTACAGTGCCGACATGACCGATGCAATGGCCATGGATGACGGCGCAGTCATGCATGTGAAGGGGCGGGTGCTCGTCGGGCCCCACGAGGTGCGCGACGAACTCTGGATCGTCGGCGGCCGGATCTCCTACGAGCGGCCGCGCACCGCACGCGAGATCACCACGGTCACCGGCTGGGCGCTGCCCGGCCTCGTCGACGCACACTGCCACGTGGGCCTGGACTCCCACGGCCCGGTCGACGCGGAGACCGCCGAACGGCAGGCGCTCACCGACCGGGACGCCGGAACGCTCCTCATCCGCGATGCCGGATCCCCCTCGGACACCCGCTGGATCGACGACCGCGAGGACCTCCCGAAGATCATCAGGGCGGGCCGGCACATCGCCCGGACCCGCCGCTACATCCGCAACTACGCCCACGAGATCGAACCGGCCGACCTCGTCGAGTACGTCGGCCGCGAGGCCCGGCGGGGCGACGGCTGGGTGAAGCTGGTCGGGGACTGGATCGACCGCGAGGCCGGCGACCTGACGGCCTGCTGGCCGCGCGCCGAGGTCGAGGCCGCCATCGCCGAGGCGCACCGGCTGGGCGCGAAGGTCACCGCGCACTGCTTCGCCGAGGACTCCCTGCGGGACCTGGTCGAGGCGGGCATCGACTGCGTGGAGCACGCCACCGGGCTCACCGAGGACACCATCCCGCTGTTCGCGGAACGGGGGGTCGCGATCGTGCCGACCCTCGTCAACATCGCCACGTTCCCGAAGATGGCGGCGGGCGGCGAGGCCAAGTTCCCCCGCTGGTCGGCGCACATGCGGCGGCTGCACGAGAGGCGGTACGACACCGTCCGGGCGGCCTGGGACGCGGGCGTTCCCGTGTACGTCGGCACCGACGCGGGGGGTTCCCTGCCCCACGGGTTGGTCGCCGCCGAGGTCATGGAACTCGTCAAGGCCGGGATCCCGCCGCTGGACGCCCTCTCGGCGACGGCCTGGGCGGCACGCGAGTGGCTCGGCAGACCCGGTCTGTCCGAGGGCGCGCCGGCGGACCTCGTCGTCTACGGCGCCGATCCGCGGGCCGACGTGCGGGCGCTGGCGCAGCCGGACCGGGTGATCGTGAACGGCAGGGTCCGCGCCTAGGGCCTGTCGTCAAACTCCCGTCGTCGCCCGGAGGGCGGCCCTGCGGCGTCTGGTGCGTGCTCTCGGTGCGCCGGGCGGAAGCCCGCGTACTGGACGTACTTGGCTTTCGCCCGGTGCGGCGAGAGCGCGTGCCAGGCGTCGCGGGGCAGACGGGAGTTTGACGACAGGCCCTAGTGCCGTGCCGGGCGTCGCGATCCGGTGGACCTTTCCGGTCACGGCACCGGCGCCGGTCGCCGGTCGCCCGTCGTCGAAGTCCCGTCCGTCCGGCGGCGTGAGCGCGGTGTTGACGGGCCGTGACGTCGCGGCCCGTCGCGTCGTTGAAAGTGCCTCGTCAGGGCAGGGAGGCGCCCTTTCGGCGGGACGGGGGAGCATCCGCGTGCCGCGTGGGGCGCGATGAATCGAATATGTGCGTGGAAACCACCCGTTGGAGTGAACTCACGCCAGGTCGCCGCCCGTTCACTCACAGTGCGTAAAAATTCCCAGGGTCGAAGCCGTCGGCGCGCGCAATGTCCCCCATTGGCGGCGCGACGGCACCCATCTCCCCGGGGGTTCCACCACCTTGAACAGCAACACCTTCCGCATGCCCGCGGCCGCCCTGCTCGCCGCGGGGGCGGTCGCCCTCCTCACCGCTCCGCCCGCCCTCGCCACGGGCGGCACCGGCGGCGGGAGCGAAGGCAGCTCCGGCGCCGTCGTCCTGCGGACCGGACTGGACGTGAGCCTGCTCAACAAGGCCGTCAACGTACCGCTGAAGACCACCCTCAACGAGGTCAGCGCCCCGGAGACGGCCCAGAAGACCGCCCTCACCGTGACCCTCGACGGGGTCGACCAGGGGCAGCCGGTCAGCGTCCTCCAGGCCGAGGTCGCCACCTCCAAGGCGACCGCCGACAAGAAGCGGGCCGAGGCGGAGGCGAACCTCGCCAAGGCCCGGGTACACGTGCCGGGCCTGCCCAAGCTCTCCCTCGTCGAGGTGGAGAAGGTCACCTCGAAGGCCGTCTGCGAGGCGGGCAAGAAGCCCGTGGCCACCTCGAACGTCCTCGGGACGGTGACCGCCCTCGGCAAGAAGGTCACCCTGTCCGCCGGTGGCCCCACCCGCCTGGAGGTCCCCGGCGTGGGCGTGGTCACCCTGGAGCTGTCCGGGACCGAGACCACCTCCACCACGGCCGCCGCGGCCGCACTGAGGCTCAAGGTGTCGGTGAACCCGCTGAAGCTGAACGTCGCGGAGGTCGAGGGCGAGATCGTGCTCGCCGAGGCGCACTGCACCTCCCCGGCCGGCCCGGCCCCCAGCCCCTCGGCCACACCCGCGGCGGTGAAGCCGGACGTCAAGCAGCAGACCGGGACGGGCACCAAGCCGGCCGTCACACAGGCCAACCTCGCCGAGACCGGGGCCGGTTCGGTGACCCCGTACGTGGCGGGCGGCGCGCTGCTCCTGCTCGGCATCGGCGGCGGCGCGCTCGTCGTGACCCGGCGCGGCAAGTCCGCACAGGACGCGTGACGCCGGCCGGTCCGAAGGCCCTGAGCCGCGGCCGGGGCCCTCAGCGGGTGGCGTGCTCCAGACCCTGCGCGGTCGCACCGCGCGAGGTCACGGCCTCGGTGACCTGCCGGTCGACGCGCCCGTACTCGGTGCGCTTCGCCGCCGGGAGGGCGGTGTCGGAGGCCGCGCAGGAGGCGCAGACCACCCGGAACGGGGGCCCCATGTCCGAGTACTGCGTGAGGTACTCGGCCTTCACCACCTCCCAGCGTCCCGGACGCTCCGCCGACGGCGAGAAGGTGAACCGGGGGACCGAGGACTGGTTGCCGCGCAGTTTGTCGGCCGGAACGAAGCTGGCGACCTGGTCGCCCATGCCGAAGACCACCCAGGTGCCGTTGATCTTCTCGTAGGGCTGGGGCACGTGGTTGTGCGTGCCGATGACGAGATCGATGTCGGGGAGGCCGTCCGCCGAACGCGAGGCGGTCAGGGCCTGCGCCAGTTCGCGCTGCTGCTGGTCGGGGGCGGTCTGCCACTCGGTGCCCCAGTGGACGCTGAGCACCACCACGTTCGCGCCGGCGGCCCGGGCCGCCCGGGCGTCGGCGACGATGCGGTCCTGGTCGATGAGGTTGACCGCCCACGGCTTGCCCGCGGGGAGCGGGATGCCGTTGGTGCCGTAGGTGTACGACAACTGGGCGACCTTCGCGCCGCCCGCCGAGAGCAGGGCGGGGGCCTTGGCCTCCTCGGCGCTGCGGGCGGAACCGACGTGGGGGATCCCGACCCGGTCGAGGTGGTCGAGGGTGCGGACGAGGCCGTCGTAGCCGTCGTCCAGGGTGTGGTTCGAGGCGGTCGAGCAGCTGTCGTACCCGGCGTCCTTGAGGGCGTCGGCCAGCTGGTGGGGGGCCTTGAAGGTGGGGTACCCGGTGTAGGGGCCGCCGGGCCGCCCGTACGGTATCTCGTGGTGGCATATCGCCAGGTCGGCGGCGGACACCAGGGGTTTGACCCCGGCGAGTATCTTCCGGAAGTCGTACTCGCCCGCCTTGCCCGCGTCGTCCGCCGACCGCTGGACGATCGACGGGTACGGGATGATGTCGCCCGTCGCCACCAGGGTGAACGGCTTCCCGGACACGGCGCCGCCGCCGCTCGCCGCCGGGCCGGGTTCGGTCGTGCCGGGCCTGCCGCCGAAGCGCTGGTCGGCGGCGCTCCCGCCGCCCCCGTCCAGCAGGACCGGTACGGCGTAGACGGCCGCGCCCCCCACCACCACGAGCCCGGCCAGGGCCGCCCCCATCCGCGCCGATGCCTTCATGGCCGCCCCCCGTCGTCACCGCCGAACGCGCCCATCGTAGGCGCGCCCCGCGCCGGCCGCCCCCGGGCCCGGCACCCGCCCGCCGGACCCGGCCTCGCCGGGTTCTCGCGCCCGCCCCGGTTCCGCTCGCGCCAGGGCCGGGCGGGGTCAGCGCGCGGACAGGGCGAGCGCGTGGTCCAGGGCCTGGAGCAGGCGGCCCGTCGTGGCGCGGTCGCGGACGGCGAGGCGGAGCCAGGAGTCGTCGAGGCCCGGGAAGGTGTCCCCCCGCCGGACCGCGAAGCCGAGCGCGCGCAGCCGGGTCCGGACCTCCCCCGCCCCCTCCACCCGGATCAGGACGAACGGCCCCTCCGCTTCCCCCACCACCGTGACCTCGTCGAACTCCGCGAGCCCGGCCAGCAGGTGCGCCCGGTCCACGGCGACCCGCCGTGCGGCGGCCTCCGCCTCGGCCAGCGCGGGCGGTGCGAGGCAGGCCTCGGCCGCGACCAGCGCCGGGGTCGACACGGGCCACAGCGGCTGCGCGGCGGCCAGCTTCGCGATCACCTCCGGCTCCGCCAGGACGTAGCCGATCCGCAGCCCGGCCAGCCCCCACGTCTTGGTCAGGCTGCGCAGCACCACCAGGCCCGGCACGTCGAGCCGGCCGGCGAGGGCCTCCCGCTCGCCCGGGACGGCGTCCATGAACGCCTCGTCGACGACGAGGATCCGGCCCGGCCGGGCCAGCGCGGCCAAGGTGGCGGCCGGGTGCAGGACGGACGTCGGGTTGGTGGGGTTGCCGACCACCACCAGGTCCGCCTCCTCCGGCACGTCCGCCGGATCCAGCCGGAAGCCGTCCGCCGCCCGCAGGACCACCCGCTCCACCCGCCGGCCGGCGTCCCTCAGGGCCGCCTCCGGTTCGGTGAACTGCGGGTGCACCACCACGGGACGTACGGCGTCCAGGGCCCGCGCGATCAGCACGAACGCCTCCGCCGCCCCCGCCGTCAGCAGCACCCGCTCGGCCGGCAGCCCGTGCCGTGCCGCGACGGCCGCGCGGGCCGCCCGGCCGTCCGGGTAGGCGGCGAGGTCCCCGAGGCAGGCCGCGATCCGTTCCCTGAGCCACTCCGGCGGGGTCTCCGCCCGTACGTTGACGGCCAGGTCGACCAGTGCGCCGCCCGCGTCCAGCACTTCCGCGTCCCCGTGGTGGCGCAGGTCGTGCGGCTGGACGGTGGCCACGGCGCAGGTCGCCGCCACCGAACGGCGCTTGGGCACCAGCAGTTCCCCGCCGCCCGCCAGCGCCGCCGCCTCCGCGACGGAGGCGGTACCGGCGGCCTCGCGCACGGCGGCCGAGGGGTGAGGTACGGAGATCCGCGCGAGTTCCTCGGCGGGATAGCCGATCAACGGCACGCCGAAACGTTCCGCCGCACCCGTGATGCCCGGCTCCGATGCCTTCGTCTCCACCGTGGCCAGCGCCGTCACCGCCTCCGCGGTCAGCCCGGCCCCGCGCAGGGTCTCCTCGACCAGCGCGCAGACCTCCGCCACGGACACCCCCGCGCGTCCGCCGACCCCGACCACCAGCCGTGTCACGTACTCGCCCACCGGGGTCCTCCCTCCTTCGTCACGGATCCGGTCGCGGTCTCCCGCCCGGCACCCGTCCTCTGTCGTCCGCTTTCCGCCGCCCGCCGGCGGCCGCGGTCCTTCGTCAACACGGTGTCGCCCGCCACCCGCGCACGGAAGTGCGCGTACGTCCCGCAGTCGGTATTCAGGGGCACATGGCGGTGATCGTGGCGTTGGGCGCGTTCCTGATGACGCTGGCGGGCGGATGGACGGCGCAACGCGTCACCGACCGCCGCCACCTCGTGCTGGGCCTGGCCGGAGGGCTGATGCTCGGCGTCGTCGGCCTCGACCTGCTCCCCGAGGCGATGCACGCGGCGGGCAGCGAGGTGTTCGGCGTGCCGCTCGCCCTGCTGCTGTTCGTGGCCGGCTTCCTCGTCGCCCACGTCGTGGAGCGCCTGCTGGCCGTGCGCCAGGCCGCGCACGGCGCCGAGGACGGGACCCGGGTCCCGCAGGTCGGGCTCACGGCGGCCGCCGCGATGGTCGGCCACAGCCTCGCCGACGGGGTCGCGCTGGGCGCCGCCTTCCAGGTCGGCGGCGGCATGGGCCTCGCCGTCGCCCTGGCCGTCGTCACTCACGACTTCGCCGACGGGTTCAACACGTACACGCTCACCCGGCTGTACGGGAACGACCGCCGCAAGGCCCTGATGATGCTGTTCGCGGACGCCGCCGCGCCGGTCGTCGGCGCCGCGTCCACCTTGCTGTTCACCCTTCCGGAGGAACCTCTGGGGGCGTACCTCGGCTTCTTCGGCGGGGTCCTGCTGTACCTGGCGGCCGCCGAGATCCTGCCCGAGGCGCACCACGAACACCCCGCCCTGTCCACGCTGATGTGCACGGTGGGCGGGGTGGCCGGGATCTGGCTCGTCGTCGGCCTGGCGGAGTGAACTCACCGGCCGGTCACCGGTGCCGCGCCGCGGCTTCCGCGAACCGGCGGGCCACGGACGGCCGGGCCGCCCAGTGGGTGTGCAGGTAGCTGGCGTGCACCCCGTCCCGTACGAAGCCCTCGACCCGGCGTTCCGGACGGGTGAACCCCCAGGCCGGCGCGGAGCCGGCGCCCGGCTCGATCACCGTCCGGTGGAACTCGTGCCCGCGCAGCCGGGTACCGGCGGCGGCGAGGGCGCTGTCCGACACCGCGACCGCCTCCCGGTAGCCCAGCGTCAGCCGCTCCGACATCCGGGCGTCCGCGTCGAGCACCCCGCACATCGGCTTCCCGTCCAGGGTCCGGGCCAGGTACAGCAGCCCGGCGCACTCGGCGGCGACCGGCCCGCCCGCCGCGGCGAACGCGGCGACGGCCCCGCGCAGCGGCTCGTTGGCGGACAGCTCCGGCGCGTACACCTCGGGGAACCCGCCCCCGATCACCAGGCCGGCCGTGCCCTCGGGCAGCGCCTCGTCCCGCAGCGGGTCGAAGGTGACGACGCGCGCCCCCGCGGCGGTGAGCAGCTCCGCGTGCTCGGCGTACGAGAACGTGAACGCGGCCCCGCCCGCGACGGCGACGACGGGCCGCCCCCGGACGCCTTCCGCACCCGGCGGCGCGTCCTGTGCCAGGGCCGCCCCCGGCGACCAGGGCTCGCACTCCAGGGCCGGCGCCGTCCGGGCCAGCGCCAGCAGCGCCTCCAGGTCACAGCCGGCCCGGACCTGTTCGGCCAGCGCCGCCACGGCGTCCACCGCGTCCGTACGCCGCTCGGCGACTGGGACCAGGCCCAGGTGCCGGGACGGGGTCGCCACCTGGGGAGCCCGCCTCAGCACGCCGAGGACCGGCATCCCGGCCTCCTCCAGCGCCTCCCGGAGCATCACCTCGTGCCGGTCGGAACCCACCTTGTTGAGGATCACCCCGCCGAGGCGGACCTGCGGGTCGAACGAGGCGAAGCCGTGGACCAGCGCCGCCACCGAACGCGACTGCGAGGAAGCGTCCACGACCAGCACCACCGGCGCCCGCAGCAGCTTCGCGACCTGGGCCGTCGAGGCCAGCTCACCCCGCCCCGCGGCCCCGTCGTACAGGCCCATCACGCCCTCGACCACGGCGAGGTCGCACCCGGCGGAGCCGTGCGCGAACAGCGGGGCGACCAGTTCCGGCCCGCACATGAAGGCGTCGAGGTTGCGGCCCGGGCGGCCGGTGGCCAGCGCGTGGTAGCCCGGGTCGATGTAGTCGGGCCCGGCCTTGTGCGGGGACACGGCGAGGCCGCGCTCCGCGAAGGCCGCCATCAGGCCCGTCGCCACGGTGGTCTTGCCGCTGCCGGAGGACGGCGCGGCGATCACCAGCCGGGGCACGTTCACGGACGTCACCACTCGATGCCTCTCTGGCCCTTCTGGCCGGTGTCCATCGGGTGCTTGACCTTGGTCATCTCCGTGACCAGGTCGGCGAACTCCACCAGCTTCTCCGGCGCGTTGCGGCCCGTGATGACCACGTGCTGGGTGCCGGGACGGTTCCGCAGCACCTCGATGACCTCGTCCACGTCGATCCAGCCCCAGTGCATCGGGTACGCGAACTCGTCGAGGACGTACAGCTTGTGCGTCTCGGCGGCCAGGTCGCGCTTGACCTGCTCCCAGCCCTCCTTGGCGGCCTGCTCGTTGTCGAGCTGCGCGTCGCGCTGGACCCAGGACCAGCCCTCGCCCATCTTGTGCCAGACGACGCTGCCGCCCTTGCCGGTCTCCCCGAGCGCCTTGAGCGCGTTCTCCTCGCCGACCTTCCACTTCGCCGACTTGACGAACTGGAACACCCCGATCGGCCAGCCCTGGTTCCAGGCGCGCAGCGCCAGCCCGAAGGCGGCCGTCGACTTGCCCTTGCCCGGGCCGGTGTGGACGAAGACGAGCGGACGGTTGCGGCGCTGACGCGTCGTGAGTCCGTCGTCCGGAACGACGGACGGCTGTCCCTGAGGCATTACGCGGCCCTCCTGTTGCTGCTGTGGGAAGCGGGGGAAGTCACTGAGGTGCGGACGTTCTTCACGAGCCCGGCCAGCGAGTCGGCCCGCAGCCCGTCGAGCGTGACGGAGGGACCGCCGAGGTCCGCGGCCAGCACCCCGGCCAGCCCCAGCCGGACCGGGCCGCTCTCGCAGTCGACGACCACCGAGGTGACCCCCTCCGACCCGAGCAGCCGGGCGGCGCGCTCGGACAGCTCGCGGGGCGTCCCGGCCGCCGAACCGCCCACACCGCCGGCCGACGTGGCCCGGCCGTCGGTGACGACGACGAGCAGCGGCCGCCGCGAGGGATCGCGCAGCCGCTCGATCCGCAGGACCTCGCGGGCCTTCAGCAGTCCGGCGGCCAGCGGGGTGCGGCCGCCGGTGGGCAGCCGCTCCAGCCGCGCCGCGGCGGCGTCCACGGACGAGGTCGGCGGCAGCGCCAGCTCCGCCGCGCCACCCCGGAAGGTGACCAGGCCGACCTTGTCCCGGCGCTGGTAGGCGTCCAGCAGCAGGGACAGGACGGCGCCCTTGACCGCGCTCATCCGCTGCCGGGCGGCCATCGAGCCCGAGGCGTCGACGACGAACAGCACCAGGTTGCCCTCGCGGCCCTCGCGGGTCGCCTGCCGCAGGTCGTCCTTGCGCACGACGAGGCCCGGTCCGCTGCGCCCGCGCGCCCGCTGGTGCGGGGCGGCGGCCTGGACGGTCGCCGCCAGGTGCAGCTTCGTCAGCTGGCCCCGGGGGCGCCGGGCGCCGGTCGTCTGCCCGTGCGCGGTACGGGCCCGCGAGCGCCGGCCGGCCGCGCCGCCCTCGCCGAGGCCGGGCACGCTGAGCATCCGGGTCCGGAACGGTTCGGAGGCCCGTACCGCGGCCTGTTCGGGCCCGTCGGCCCCCGCTTCGCCCTGGGCGTGCTGCGGTTCGGGGGACTGCGGGGCTTCCGCGTCGGGCGCGTCGGCCGTGTCGTCCTCGGACACCGGCGGCTCCGTGTGGCGCTCCGGCTGCTCGGAGCCCTCGCCGTGCGGGGGCGCGCCGCCGCCGTCGGGACCGCCGTCCGGGCCGCCCTCGGGGCCGTCGTCGTCCGGACCCTCGGGCTCCGGGTCGGGCTCGGGTTCCGGCTCGTCGTCGGGGAAGCCGTCCAGGATCTCGTCGAGCTTGTCCTCGTCGAGGCCGGGGGCGTCGAACGGGTTGCGCCGGCGCCGGTGCGGGAGCGCCAGCAGCGCCGCCTGCCGCACGTCCTCCTTGCGGACGGCGGTCCGCCCGGCCCACGCCGCCAGGGCGGTCGCCGTACGGGCCATCACGATGTCGGCGCGCATGCCGTCGACCTCGAACCCGGCGCAGGTGGCGGCGATCCGGAGCAGCGCCGTGTCGTCGAGCACCACCTTCGGGAGCAGGGCCCGCGCGGCCACGACCCGGGCCCGCACCTCGTGCTCGTCCCCGGCCCAGCGGCCGGCGAAGCCCGCGGGGTCGTCCTCGTAGGCGAGCCGCCGGCGCACCACCTCGACGCGCAGGGCGGGTTCGCGGGAGGCCGCGACCTCCACCGTCAGCCCGAACCGGTCCAGGAGCTGCGGCCGGAGCTCGCCCTCCTCGGGGTTCATGGTGCCGACGAGCAGGAAGCGGGCGTCGTGCCGCACGGAGACACCCTCGCGCTCCACGTACGAGGCGCCCATCGCGGCGGCGTCGAGGAGGACGTCCACCAGGTGGTCGTGCAGGAGGTTGACCTCGTCGACGTACAGGATCCCGCGGTGCGCGTCGGCGAGCAGACCGGGCTCGAAGGCCTTCACGCCCTCGGCGAGGGCCCGCTCGATGTCGAGGGCGCCGACGAGGCGGTCCTCCGAGGCGCCGACCGGCAGCTCCACCATCCGCGCGGGGCGCGCGGCACCGGGTCCGGGCCCGTGGGGGCCGTCCGGGCAGTCCGGGTCGGGCGCGGCGGGCGCGCAGGAGAACCGGCAGCCGGCCACCACGTCCACCTGCGGCAGCAGCGAGGACAGCGCGCGCACGGCGGTGGACTTGGCGGTCCCCTTCTCGCCGCGCACGAGCACACCGCCGACCGCGGGGCTGACGGCGTTCAGCAGCAGCGCCAGCCGCAGGTCGTCCTGGCCGACCACCGCCGTGAACGGGAAGTGGGTGCTGCTCATCCGCTGATCACTCCTTCGAGTGGACTGCGCCGGCCGCTCGTAGAGCGGCGGCGGCCCTCGGTCCTATGGGTGTTCGGGTACGCGTCCCCGGGGACGCGGCGGTGCGTCACGGCGCACCCGGCGGCAGGAACGGCAGCCCGTCCGGTGCGCCCGACTCGATCAGCCGCAGCAGCGCCCCGGTGTCGGCGTGCTCCTCGATCAGGGCGCCCAGCAGGTCGAGCTGTTCCTCGCGCAGCAGACCGAACGAGGTGTCAGGGGCCGGGACGAAGCGCCTCCCGGCGGCAGCGGCCACCTCCCGCAGGAAGGCCCGGCGGAATCCGTCCGACTCCAGCGAGCCGTGCCAGTGCGTCCCCCACACGGCCCCGACCCGGCAGCCGTCCAGGAACGGCTCCCCGCCCAGCACCTCGGCGACGCCGTGATGGATCTCGTACCCCTCGACGGGCTCGCCCAGCGCCGATCCGGAAGGCCGCGCCAGGGTCTTCTCCCGCGCGAACCGGACCCGTACGGGCAGCAGGCCGAGGCCGTCCACCGCGCCGGCCCGGGATTCGACCTCGTCCTCGATGTGCTCGCCGAGCACCTGGAAGCCGCCGCAGATGCCCAGCACCGGACGGCCCTCGGCGGCCCGCCGCGCCAGCGCGCCGGCGAGGCCCCGCTCGCGCAGCCAGGCCAGCGCCTTCACGGTGCCGCGCGTGCCCGGGACCACGACCAGGTCGGCGTCGGCGAGTTCCTCGGCCCGGTCCACGAACCGCACGACCACGCCCGGCTCGGCGGCGAGGGCGTCGACGTCGGTGAAGTTCGACATGAGCGGCACCGCGCACACCGCGACCCGCAGCACGTCCTCGCCGAGCGGCGGTGCCACCAGGGACTCCCGTACGGCTCCGCGCAGCGAGACCCGCAGACCGTCCTCCTCGTCGATGCCCAGCCCGTGCCGGAACGGCAGCACCCCGTACGTCGCCCGGCCCGTGAGCCCGCGCAGCATCTCCATGCCGGGCTCCAGCAGGGAGACGTCGCCCCGGAACTTGTTGACGAGGTACCCGGCGATCAGCGACTGGTCCTCGGGGGACAGCAACGCGGTCGTGCCGAAGAAGGACGCGAAGACGCCGCCCCGGTCGATGTCCCCGACCACGACGACGGGGAAGCGCGCGGCCCGCGCGATGCCCATGTTCACGATGTCGGTCCGGCGCAGGTTGATCTCGGCCGGACTGCCCGCCCCCTCGCAGATCACGGCGTCATACGTGCCCCGCAGCCGCTCCAGGCAGTCCGTGACGACGCCGAGGAGCCGTTCCCGGTGTCCGCCGGGCTCCGCCGGCCCGGGGGACGCCGAGCCGGGGCCCGCGGTCCCGAAGAACCCGCGCGCGCTCATCTCGCCGACCGGCTTGCCCAGCAGCACCACCTGGCTGCTCTGGTCGCCGCCCGGCTTGAGCAGCACCGGGTTCATCAGGGCGGTCGGTTCCACCCGCGCCGCCTGGGCCTGCATGGCCTGGGCCCGGCCGATCTCGGCGCCCTCCCGGGTCACGAACGAGTTCAGGGACATGTTCTGGGCCTTGAAGGGGGCCACCTTCACCCCCTGCCGGGCCAGCCACCGGCAGATGCCCGCCGTGACGACGCTCTTGCCCGCGTCCGACGTCGTACCGGCGACCAGCAGTCCGCCGCCGCGCTTCGCGCCGCTCATGCGCGCCCCCTCCGTGTCGTACGCGAGACCAGTGTCCGGGTGGCGGCGGTCCGGGCCAGGGCGCAGACGCCCAGCGCCAGCCAGGTCACCCGCCGCGACAGCCGGACGGCCCGCTCGATGTCGGCGACCTCCACCGGCCGGCCGGCCGCGCCGTTCAGCACGGCACGGTGCTCGGTCCGTCCGCCGTAGGCCAGCGTCCCGCCGAGCCGGACACCGAGCGCCCCCGCGAAGGAGGCCTCGACCGGGCCCGCGTTGGGGCTCGGGTGGGCGGCGGCGTCGGCGCGCCAGGCGCGTACGGCTCCCCGCCGGTCGGGTCCGGCCACGACGGCGGCGAGCGCCGTCAGCCGGGCCCCGGGCCAGCCGGCCAGGTCGTCCAGCCGGGCCGAGGCCCAGCCGTAGCGCAGGTGGCGGGGCGACTTGTGGCCCACCATGGCGTCGAGGGTGTTCACGGCGCGGAAGGCCAGCAGCCCGGGCACCCCGGCGACGGCCCCCCACACCAGGGCCCCCACGACCGCGTCGGAGGTGTTCTCCGCGACGGACTCGACGACGGCCCGGGCCATCTGCTGCCCGTCCAGGGACTCCGGGTCGCGCCCGCACAGGTGGGGCAGGCGTTCGCGGGCGACCTCGGTGTCCCCGGCGGCGAGCGCCCCGCCGATGGCGCGGGCCTCCCGGCCGAGCGAGGTGCCGCCGACGACGGCCCACGTGGCCGCTGCGGTCAGGGCGACGCGGGCGGCCGCGGGCCGGGAGCGCACGGCGCGGGCGGCCAGCGCACCGACGGCGGCCGCGCCGCCCGCGCACACGAGGGCGTGGAGGACGCCACGGCCGCGGTCGTCGCGCCACAGGGCGCGTTCGACGGCGGCGGCGGCGGTTCCGAAGGCGGCCACGGGGTGCCCGCGGCGCGGATCCCCGAGGATCCGGTCGCCGATCAGGCCCGCCGTGGCGCCGTACGCGAAGACGCGGTCGGCACGCATGGTGGCAGGTATGTCCTCACTCAGGGTCCGCGCCCTGGTTCGACGTGTCCGGCGGCGAGAGTTCCTGGCTCCCGGGGCCGCGCACCGCGTGCGCTGACCCGGTGACAGTGGCGGGACCGCGCCGGATTCGCACCGGACTTCCTCTTCCATGCCGCCGTATTGGCTCGGGCAGTCCACCACGCACCGCGAACGCCCGTCAACTTGCCGTTGACCTGCGGCGGGTTCGGGCGGGGGGCGCACCGGGGGTACGCGAAAGCTCCCTCCGGGAGGACCCGGAGGGAGCTTCGGACACGTCGTGTCAGGCGACGATCAGGTAGATCCCGTACGACACGGCCGCCGCGCACAGCGCGAAGCAGGCGTAGGCGCCGGTGCGCGCCAGGGCCGCGGTCCCGCCGTGCTCGGTGGCGGCCTCGTGCTTGGAGAGGCCCACCAGGCCCAGGGTGAAGAGGGCCACGAGGGCGACGGTGGCGGAGAGGCTGACTCCGAAGACGGAGCCGAGCGATGCCCAGTCGATGTTCATGCCGCTGATACCTCTGTCGTTCTCGGGGTCAGACCGCCGCGGCCGGAGCCGCGGGGGTCGTCGGGGTCGCCGTCGCGGCCGGGATGGTGGCCTTGAGGTCCTCGTCGGTCACGGCGGCGGTGGTACCGGCCGCGGCGGTGGTCGGCGGGACGGTGACGGCGGCCATGGCCGTGGTGACGACACCGGGCTCGTCCGTCGTGGTGGCGGTCTCCACCTCGTTGACGTTGTGGTGGTCGACGACCTGGCGGCGGGAGATGACCCAGATGGCGAAGCAGGAGGCGACCAGGAAGACGGTGACCGCGGCGATGCCGACGTCACCCGTGCGCATGACCAGCTCGGCGCCGGCGGCGACGAGGGCCGCGGCGGGCAGGGTCAGGCCCCAGGCGATGAACATGCGGGTGGCGGTGGACCAGCGGACCACGCCGCCCTTGCGTCCCAGGCCGGAACCCATGACGGCGCCGGAGCACGCGTGGGTGGTGGAGAGGGAGAAGCCGAGGGTGGAGGAGGCCAGGATGACGCTCGCGGCCGAGGTCTGGGCGGCGAAGCCCTGCTGCGGCTGGAGGTCGGTGAGGCCCTTGCCCATGGTGCGGATGATGCGCCAGCCGCCCAGGTAGGTGCCCATCGCGATGGCCAGGCCGGCGGAGACGATGACCCAGACCGGCGGGTTGGCCCCGGCGGGCAGGGCGTTCCCGGCGACGAGCGCCAGGGTGATGATGCCCATCGTCTTCTGCGCGTCGTTGGTGCCGTGCGCGAGGGAGACGAGACCGGCCGAGGCGATCTGGCCGGCGCGGTACCCCTTGGCGGAGGTCTTCTCGCCGACGTTGTGGCCCAGCTTGTACGTGAGCTTCGCGGCCAGCATCGCGGCGACACCGGCGACGATCGGGGCGGCGATCGCGGGGATCAGCACCTTCGTCACGACGACGCTGCCGTTGACCGCGCCGATGCCGGCGGAGGCGACCGCGGCGCCGATCAGGCCGCCCATGAGGGCGTGGGAGGAGCTGGAGGGCAGTCCGACCAGCCAGGTGACGAGGTTCCAGAGGATCGCGCCCACCAGGGCGGCGAAGATCACCTCTGGCTGGATGCCTTCCTCGTTGACCAGGCCCTTGGAGATCGTCTTGGCGACCTCCACGGACATGAACGCGCCGACGAGGTTCAGCACGGCGGACATCGCCACCGCAGTCTTGGGCTTGAGGGCGCCGGTCGAGATGGTGGTGGCCATCGCGTTGGCCGTGTCGTGGAAACCGTTCGTGAAGTCGAACACGAGAGCGGTGATGATCACGATCCCGAGGAGAAGCGTTATGTGCTCCATTTACCCAGGCTTCTGTTTGACGTCAGTGGCTCGGCGACCGTAGGCAACCTGGATGAACGGAAGGTGAACTGGGTCGGGCCGAGTGGTGTCCGCGGGCGGCGCATGATCGGGACCTTCGCCCCGATTCCACCGTGAATATAGCGATTGATGCACGTCAGGGCCGGGTGAACACACCCCTCCCGAAAGGTCTTCCGGTACGGGTGTCCCTGCCGAAGGCGCCCCGGAAGAGACCCAGATCACGTCCCGGACCCCCTCGGGCGGCCGCTCCCCGGCAGGCGCGCCGGCTCGCCTGCTCACCCGTTCCGGTTGTGCGCGCCGCGAGCGCGGAAGGATCACCTCCGGTGGCCCCCGCGCCACACCGCCTCGACACTGGAGCCGTGCGTACCGCCACAGCGACGGCAGCGGCCGTCACGACGACCCTGATCGGTGCCGGAGCAGCCGCTGTCGCGGCCGGCCGGTACGCCGCCGACGCCGCCCTGCGGCCCGAATCCGGGCGCCCCCTGCCCGGCGGGCCCCGGCTGAGCGTCCACTCCACCGCCCCGGGCCGGATCACCCTCACCCGTTCGCTGGCCTCCCTGCGCCCCGGTACGTACGGACTGACCGCGCCCGGCGTGCACGCGGTGGTCGGCCCCGTCCTCCCCGACGTCCCGCACGGCCCGGACACCGTCGTGCGCCGCCTGCTCGCCGTCACCCACGGCAGCCTGGAACCCGGCACCCGCGTCACGCTCACCCCCCAGGTGTACCTGGGCAACCCGCGCTCCGCGCTCGGCCTCGAACACGCCGACGTGGACGTCCCCGGCGAGCTCGGGGCCCTGCCCGCCTGGTTCGTGCCCGCGGCCCGGGACACCTGGGTGATCACCGTGCACGGGCTCGGCACCGGCCGCGAGCACCCGATGGTCCTCATGCCCTTCCTGCACCGCCACCACCTCCCGGTCCTCGACCTCGCCTACCGGGGCGACCTCGGCGCCCCCGCCTCCCCGGACGGCCTCGGCCACCTCGGCGAATCGGAATGGCGGGACCTGGACGCCGCCATCCGCTACGCCCTGCGCTACGGAGCCCGGCGGGTGATCCTGCACGGCTGGTCCACCGGGGCCACGATGGCCCTGCACGCCGTCGAACGCTCCGCCCTGGCCGACCGGATCTCCGGACTGGTGCTGGACTCGCCCGTCCTGGACTGGCACGCCACCCTGCGGGCCCTCGCCGCGGCCCGGCACGTCCCGCGCCCCCTGCTCCCGCTCGCGGTACGGGCCGCGGAGGGCCGCGCGGGGCTGCGCGCGGACCGCCGCCCGCCGGGCGCGGACCCGGCCGCCCTGCGCGTCCCGGTGCTGATCTTCCACGGGCCCGACGACGTGCTCGCCCCGTGGGAGCCCTCCCGGCGGCTGGCCGCCGCCCGGCCCGGCCTGATCACCCTGCACACGGTCGCGGCCGCCCCGCACGGGGCGATGTGGAACGCCGACCCGGCCGGGTACGAGGAGGCGCTGCGCCGCTTCCTCACCCCTCTCATGTAGGGGCCCCGCGGGGCCCCGTGGGGCACTCCCGTGTCCGGAATGTGACGGACTGTCGGGCGGGCTGTGTGGTGCCGGGGTGAAGGGGATGTGGCGGACGGGGCAGGGTGGCACGTTTGTCCCGCTTCGTCCACCCCGTGACCTGTGGAAACGCCTGGTTCCGTTTGGGCTTTCGGCCAGTGACGGGCGAGACTGCTTCCGTGACGTCCCGAAAGCCTGATGAGCAGTTGGCTCGCGACTCCAGACTCCGACTCGTCTCCCCGCGCTCCGTCGCCACGGCGCGCAAGGCGGTGACCGACCGGCGAACCCGGCCGGCCCCCCGGCCGCCGGCGGGCACCCCCGCTACGGCAGACCTGGCGAACAGGGCCCGCGCCTCCCTCGCCGACGCGGTACGGCTGGCCCGCTGGGCCGAGCTGAACCTCGGTGCGGGCGACGGCGGCCGCCCCGCACCCGCGGGCGCGCTGCCCGCCTCCGACGTGGAACGGGCCGCCGGGGAACTGCGCCTGACACACGGCCAGATCCGGGTCGGCTGGGACCGCGCCCGGCTCTCCGGCCTCGTCGAGGTGCACGGCGGCCACGCCCGCCCCGGCTGGCGCCTGCGCGCCTGGGACCGGGACGACACCGCGGTCCTGCGCGGCTGGGTCGCCCTCTTCGACGCCTGGTCGCTCGTCCACCCCGCCCCCGCCGACATCGCCCCCGGGGCCGTCGCCGAGGTCGTCGAGGCGATGCCGCAGCTGCTCTCCCTGCTCCAGTTGTCGGCCGGCCCCGTGACCGTCCCCGACCTGCTGGACCTCCTCGGTCAGCGCGTCACCGAACTCCGCGACGAACGCTGCGAGGTCCCCTACGCCGGCGACCCCGCCGGCACCCGGGAAACGGCAGGCGAAGCCGCCCCCGCCGAACCCCGCCCCCTCCCGCTCGCCCGGCTGCTGCGCTGGGCGCTCGGCGGCCTCGCCGCGGTCGACGCCGTCACCCTGGGCCCCGCACGGGCCACCCTCACCCCCCTCGGCAGCTGGGCCGTCTGGGTCAAACTGGAGCAGATCTGCGTCGCCGCGCAGAGCCCGGCCGGGAACATCGAGCAGTCCGCCGCCGCCATGCTCCACGGCTGCGCCCGGCTCACCCCGGGACCGGCCCGTGCCGAGTACCGGGCCTGGCTCGCCGCCCGCCCCGTCGGGCACGCCGTCAGCGAGCTGCTGCACGCCGCGCGCGGCGAGGACGCCCTCCTGCGCGGCCTGGCCTTCGAGGCCCTGCGCGTGGTCGGCGCCCCCGCCGAACCCGAGGTCCGCGCCGCCGTGCGCGAACCCGCGCTGCGCCCCTACGCCCTGCTGTGGCTCGCCGAGCACGACGGGGTCGACCCGGACGAGGCCCAGGAGGTCCTCACCGCCGAGGAGTCGACCTGGCTCTGGGTGGACACGGCGGCCGCCATCGCCGACCACGGCGAGGCGGAGCTGCTGGCCCGCCACCTCGACTCGGCCGTGCGCACCACCGTCCCCCGGCTGCTGGACGAGGTCCGCGCGGTCGGCCACCCGCGCACCGTGCAGGTCCTGGTCGCGCTGGCCGCCGCCCACCCCGACCCCGCTCTGGCCAAAGCGGTCCGCCGGGCAGCCTTCCAGGTCCACACCGGCGGCGCCTGACCTACGGGCGTACGCGCCGCGGATCAGACCTGCGGCGCGTACGTGCCGAAGCTCCAGACGTTGCCCTCGGCGTCGCGCGCCATGTAGTCCCGCGAGCCGTAGTCCTGGTCGGTCGGCTCCATGAGGATCTCCACCCCGTGCTCGGCGGCCCGGCGGTGGTGCGCGTCCACGTCGTCCACGACGACGTAGACCCCGGCCGGGCCGGCGCCCTCCATGACCTTGTCGAAGGCGCCGCCGGTGCCCTTGCTGCCGAGCATCACCATGCCGTTGCCGTACGACAGCTCCGCGTGCGTCACGGCGCCGGCGTCACCCTCGTAGACCGAGACCTGGGTGAATCCGAAGGCCTCCGTCAGCTGCTGGATCGCCGCCTTCGCGTCGCGGTAGAGCAGGGTCGGGACGATGGACGGAACGCCTGCCATGGCGATCACTTCCTCTCGTGAACGTGCGGGTGCGTACATGTGACCCGCACCACAGCATGGCAGGAGCCGCCGACCGTCAGCGGAAGGTGTTGCACTGGGCCATGTCGCCCGTGCGGTAGCCCTGGTAGAACCACTGCTGGCGCTGTTCGGCCGATCCGTGGGTCCAGGACTCGGGAGTGACCCGCCCCTGGAACTTCTCCTGGATCCGGTCGTCGCCGACCGCCGCCGCCGCGTCCAGCCCGTCCCGGATGTCCTGGTCGGTCAGCGTGGTGATCAGCGGCCGCCCGGTGGACTCGTCCGGGGTCCTCGTCGCGTTGTGCGCCCACACCCCGGCGTAGCAGTCGGCCTGGAGCTCGACCTTGACGGCGTTGCTGCCCGCGCCCTGCCGTCCGTCCTGCGCCCGCTGGAGGGTGCCGGTCAGGTTCTGGATGTGGTGCCCGTACTCGTGGGCCACCACGTACGCCTGGGCGAAGGGGCCGCCGCTCGCCCCGAACTTCGACCGCAGCTCGTCGAAGAAGCCCAGGTCGAGGTAGACCTTCCGGTCGTTCGGGCAGTAGAAGGGCCCGACCGCGGAGGTGGCCGCCCCGCAGGCGGTGCCCACCCGCCCCGTGAAGAACACCGTCTGCGCCGGGCTGTACTGGCCGCCGCGCCTCTGGAACTCCTGCTTCCAGAAGTCCTGGGTGCTGTTGACCACGGCGACCAGCCGGCAGTCCTCGCGGGTGTTGGCGTCCTGCCCGGTCCGGCAGGTCTGCTGTACCTGGCTGACCGACGAGGACGAAGGCGCCGGTTCCTCGTTGCCGGACGACAGCCCCAGCTGCTCGGGCCCCACCCCGAACAGCAGGCCCATGATCAGGGCGATGATGCCGACGAGGCCGCCGCCGATCGTGGCCCTCCCGCCCGGGATGCGGCTGCCCCGCACGTCCTTGACCTCGGACGTGTCCAGATTGGCGTTGTCGTCGAACTGCATCCCGCACCGCCTCTGTGTTCATGCAGCCGGGGGGTCACGTGTCCGCCCCTGCGGCGAGTATCAACCCGTTCATCCTGATACGCGCCCCGGCCCTCCCGCGTGATCCGTGGGCCGAACGGGGGACGGACCGGCGCACCGGGGGAGCGGGCCCGTGGGGCCGGGCGCCCCGAAAAGTAGTTGCGCACCCCCGGTAGAATGGTCCGCATGGCAAATCTCCTTGCGGATTAGCGGCGTCGAAGCATCGCGCGTCCTGCCCCCCTTCCGCCGTCCCCACCGCCCTGGAGTATTTCCGTGATCACCGCAACCGGCATCGAGCTGCGTGCCGGCGCCCGAGTCCTCATCGAGTCCGCTTCCTTCCGCGTCGCCAAGGGCGACCGCATCGGCCTCGTCGGCCGCAACGGAGCGGGCAAGACCACCCTCACCAAGTGCCTCGCCGGCGAGGGCCAGCCCGCCGCCGGTGCCATCGCCCGGTCCGGTGAGGTCGGCTACCTGCCGCAGGACCCGCGCACCGGCGACCTCGACGTCCTCGCCCGCGACCGGATCCTCTCCGCGCGCGGGCTCGACGTGCTGATCAAGAAGATGCGCGCCAACGAGGAGCGCATCGCCACCGGCTCGGGCGGCACCCGCGACAAGGCGATGAAGCAGTACGAGCGCCAGGAGACCGAGTTCCTGACGAAGGGCGGGTACGCCGCCGAGGCGGAGGCCGCCACCATCTCGGCCGCCCTCGGCCTGCCCGACCGCGTCCTCGGACAGCCGCTGCACACCCTCTCCGGCGGTCAGCGCCGCCGCGTCGAGCTCGCCCGGATCCTCTTCTCGGACGCCGACACCCTGCTCCTCGACGAGCCCACGAACCACCTCGACGCCGACTCGATCGTCTGGCTGCGCGACTACCTGAAGAACTATCGCGGCGGCTTCATCGTCATCTCCCACGACGTCGACCTGGTCGAGACCGTCGTCAACAAGGTCTTCTACCTGGACGCCAACCGCGCCCAGATCGACGTCTACAACATGGGCTGGAAGCTCTACCAGCAGCAGCGCGAGGCCGACGAGAAGCGCCGCAAGCGCGAGCGCCAGAACGCCGAGAAGAAGGCCGCGGCCCTGAACTCGCAGGCCGACAAGATGCGCGCCAAGGCCACCAAGACCGTCGCCGCGCAGAACATGGCCAAGCGCGCCGACCGGCTCCTCGCCGGCCTGGAGGCCGTCCGCGTCTCCGACAAGGTCGCCAAGCTCCGCTTCCCGGACCCGGCACCCTGCGGCAAGACCCCGCTGACCGCCGAGGGCCTGTCGAAGTCCTACGGCTCGCTGGAGATCTTCACCGACGTCGACCTGGCCATCGACAAGGGCTCGCGCGTGGTCATCCTCGGCCTCAACGGCGCCGGCAAGACCACCCTCCTGCGCCTGTTGTCCGGTACGGAGAAGCCCGACACCGGCACGGTCGTCCCCGGCCACGGCCTCAAGCTCGGCTACTACGCGCAGGAGCACGAGACGCTCGACCCCGAGCGCACGGTGCTGGAGAACATGCGCTCCTCCGCCCCCGACCTGGACCTGGTGGCGGTCCGCAAGACCCTCGGCTCCTTCCTGTTTTCCGGCGACGACGTCGACAAGCCCGCGGGCGTGCTGTCCGGCGGTGAGAAGACCCGACTGGCCCTCGCCACCCTGGTCGTCTCCTCGGCGAACGTCCTGCTCCTCGACGAGCCCACGAACAACCTCGACCCGGCCAGCCGCGAGGAGATCCTGGGCGCGCTGCGCACCTACAAGGGCGCGGTCATCCTCGTCACCCACGACGAGGGCGCGGTGGAGGCCCTGGAGCCGGAGCGCATCATCCTGCTCCCGGACGGGGTCGAGGACCTGTGGGGCCCGGACTACCGGGACCTGGTCGCCCTCGCCTGACGGGTGCCCGGGGGAGTGATCCAGTCCCTTATGGATCATTCGGCTCAGGCGTGATCCATCATCTGAGTGAGCCGGTCTCGTACCGTTGCGCGCTCAACGACGACCCCGGCCGCATCCCTGGCGATGCGCGACCGGGGTCGCCCGTATCCGGCGTCCGGCCCCTGACCTGGTGATTCCCCCTGGCGGCGCGGAGGTGTGACGGAGGTCATGCGGCGGAAGAGAAGATTCCGTTCTGCTCGCGCGTCCACTCCTCGAGAAATGCCGTCGTACCGACCTTGCTGAATGGGTGGCCAGGAAGCCGGGGAGGGGTGATCATGAGAAGTCCAGAGCGCACTTCCCATGAGGAGGCACGGGTGGCCGAGACTCTGAAGAAGGGCAGCCGGGTAACCGGCGCCGCGCGCGACAAGCTCGCGGCAGACCTGAAGAAGAAGTACGACTCCGGTGCGAGTATCCGGGCGCTGGCCGATGAGACCGGCCGGTCCTACGGATTCGTCCACCGGATGCTCAGTGAATCCGGAGTCACGCTGCGTGGTCGCGGTGGCGCGACGCGCGGCAAGAAGGCGGCTGCGGCCTGACCCCCGGCCGGGAGGCCCGGGGTGGTGCCGGAGAAGCTCGACGGCTCCACGCTTGATGGATCGACGATTCTGTTCCACGCACGGTTCCTTCGGTGACCCCCGGTCGGCCCTGTGGCCGACTGGGTGGTTACTGTGCAGTCACTTAGGCCGAGCAAGCGGCCGACTGCACACCGGAGGCACCAGATGGCTCTGCTCGACAAGGACGGCGTACGGCTCACCATCGACGACTCGGTCGCCACGGTGACCCTGACCAATCCGGCCAAGCGAAACGCTCAGTCCCCCGCGCTCTGGCGGGCGTTGGCGGAGGCCGGACAGTCACTGCCGGGCACCGTCCGGGTCGTGGTCCTGCGCGGCGAGGGCAAGTCCTTCTCCGCCGGTCTCGACCGGCAGGCGTTCACTCCCGAGGGTTTCGAGGGTGAGCCGTCCTTCCTCGATCTGGCACGTGGTGCGGACGACCTGCTCGACTCCACCATCGCCGAGTACCAGGAGGCTTTCACCTGGTGGCGGCGCAACGACATCGTCTCCGTCGCCGCCGTACAGGGGCATGCGATCGGCGCCGGCTTCCAGCTCGCGCTCGCGTGCGACCTGCGCGTGGTCGCGGACGACGTGCAGTTCGCCATGCGCGAGACCAGCCTGGGCCTGGTCCCCGACCTCGGGGGCACCCAGCCGCTGACCGCGCTGGTCGGCTATGCCCGGGCGCTGGAGATCTGCGCCACGGGCCGCTTCGTGCATGCCGAGGAGGCCGAGCGCGTGGGCCTGGCCAACCTCGTGGTCCCGGCGGACGAACTAGACGCCGCCGTCCAGGACCTCACCACCGCCCTGCTCGCTCCGCCGCGCGACGCCGTCATCGAGACCAAGGCGCTGCTCCGCGACGCCACGTCCCGGTCCTACGACGCGCAGCGCACCGCCGAGCGCGCCGCGCAGGGACGCCGGCTGCGCGACCTGGCGGGCCTGTCGGACTGACCCCGGCACGCCACCCCTTCACCAGCCCCTCCATCGGCCCGTCACCCCTTCGGCCCCGCCGAAGGGGACCGGTTCGCCGCCTTCCCCGGCCGGTCGCCCGCCCCTTCCCGGCCCGGCCCCGGCCGGGGAGCGGCCGGGCCGGGGCCCGGCTCCGGCGGCCGCGGGCCCGCGCCGGATCCGGGCCACCGGCGTGGTTTCCGGCGCGCGGACGGGCGTACGCGCTTACGGTGGACAGGAGCGGGCGGCCCCGAAGAGCGGCCGCCGCCCTTCGGGGGCTGCCGGTTCCCGAGACGTCTCCCCAGCCCAAGGACCTGCGATGACCGAATCCGCATCAGGGGGATCCTCCAAGGCCCCCGCCGAACGGGGCCGCACCACCATCGCCGACGGCGTGGTCGAGAAGATCGCCGGACTGGCCGCCCGCGAGGTGGTCGGCGTCCACGCCATGGGCAGCGGCGGCGGCCTCTCCCGTACCTTCGGCGCCGTGCGCGACCGGGTCCCCGGCGGGGCCCGCGCCTCGGTCAGCCGTGGGGTCAAAGCCGAGGTCGGCGAGGTGCAGACCGCCCTCGACCTGGAGATCGTCGTCGACTACGGCGTGTCGATCCGTGACGTGGCCCGGGCGGTCCGTGAGAACGTCATCGCCTCGGTCGAGCGGATGACCGGCCTCGAAGTCGTCGAGGTCAACATCGCCGTCAGCGACGTCAAACTGCCCGACGAGGAAGACGAGGAACCGGAATCCCGCCTCCAGTAGCCGAAGGGAGCCACGCAATGAGCATGGCCGTAGCCGGCCTGCTGGCCGGCATGGCACTGGGGTTCGCCGGGTACTTCGGCGGATTCGGAGCCTTCCTGCTGGTCGCGGCCCTCGGCGCCGTCGGCTTCGTCGTCGGCAGGTTCCTCGACGGGGACCTCGACCCCGGAGACCTCTTCCGCCCCCGCAACCGGCCGCGCGGCCGCGACGACCGGCCCCTGTGAGCCGCCCGTGAACACGCCGCCGCCGCCTCCGCCCACCCCGTCGTCCACCCCCGCGTCCCCGCAGGCGGACCCGGCCCGGACCACACCGGCCCTGGTGCCCGCCGCGGACCGGGGCGCCACCCGCATCGCCGACCGGGTCGTCGCCAAGATCGCCGCCCAGGCCGCCCGCGAGGCCCTCGCCGGCGGGCTCCCCGCGCCCGGCGCGGCCCCGCACGCGACCGTCACCGTCCACCACGACATCGCCCGGGTAAGGGTGAGCCTGGAACTCGGCTACCCCTCCGACCTCGCCGCCCAGTGCGCGGCCGTACGGACCCAGGTCGCCCGGCGCGTCGAGGAGTGCGCGGCGATGTCCGTCCCCGAGGTCGACGTCGACATCGAGCACCTGCACTCCACCCACACCCGGCCGGCCCCCGGGGGCCGCGACCGGCGGCTGCGGTGAAGGGACCGGGCCGCATCCGGTCCACCCGCAGGATCCCGGCGGCGCTCACCGCGCTGGCCGTCATCGCCGTTGCCGGGATCTTCCTCTACGACCTGGCGGCGGTACGCGCCCACCGCCCCGGCATGCGGTGGCGCCCCGCACTCGCCCGGTGGCTGGAGGGCCACACCCCGGCCGACACGGAAGTGCTGGCCGGCGGCGGGATCCTGGCCGCGGCCGGGCTCCTGCTCCTGCTCCTCGCACTGACCCCCGGCCTGCGCGGACTGCTGACCATGCGGACGGCCGACGGGGAGGGGAACGCGGTACGGGCCGGGCTCGCGCGGAAGGCGGCCGCGCTGGTGCTGCGCGACCGGGCCATGGAGGTCTCCGGCGTCCGGTCGGTCCGGGTGAAGGTCGGCCGTTCCCGCGTCGGGGTACGGGCCACCTCGCACTTCCGCGAACTGGACGACGTACGGGCCGACCTGGACGAGGTGCTCGCCGTCGGCATCGAGGAACTGGGCCTGGCGCGTCCGCCGCGCCCGAGGATCAGGGTGAGGAGGTGAGCGCGGTGCTCGGGAAGGTGAACCGGACGCTGCTGGCGGTCATCGGCCTCGTGCTGCTGGCCGCCGGGGCCGCACTGCTGAGCGCGTCACGGCCGCTCGGCGGCCGGCACGCGCCGCTGCTCGCGGCGCGGAGCAGGGTCCGCTACTGGCACGCCGACGGCTGGTGGTGGTGGGCGGTGGCCGCCGGACTGGGGCTGTGCGTGCTGCTGGCGCTGTGGTGGCTGCTGGCGCAGCTGCGGCGGCCCCGGCTCGCGGCGCTGGAGGTGGACACCGGCGACGGGGCCTTCGCGCGGCTGCGGGGCCGGGCACTGGAATCGGCGGTCGCGGCCGAGGCACAGGCGCTGGACGGCGTCGCCCGGGCCAGGGTCGCCCTGCGCGGCCGCCGCGACGCCCCGGGGCTGCGGATCGCGCTGGACCTGGAGCCGCACGCCGTCCCGGCCGATGCGCTGGCCGCGCTGGAGGGACCGGTCCTGACCCACGCCCGCGCGTCGGCGGGACTCCCCGAACTCCCCGCCGAAGCCCGCCTCCGCGTCGCCTCCCACCACGCCCAGCGCGTGACGTGACCCCGCGCGGAACCGGGGCCCGCCCGGACGGCCACGGATGGCCCGGGGTCCGGGACGGGCCCGCCGGCCGCTCGGGAGGGCGGCCCCGGGGTCAGAAACCGTGGCGGTAGCCGCCGTCGACCGGGACCATCACGCCGGTCAGGTAGGACGCCGCCGGGGAGAGCAGGAACGCGGCCGTGCGGCCGAACTCCTCCGGGGTGCCGTAACGCCGCAGCGGGATGCGGGACTCGTTGCCCGCCCGGGCGGCCTCCGCGTCGCCGGACATTGCGTCCAGCTCCCGCACCCGGTCCGTGTCGATGCGGGCCGGCAGCAGCCCGACCACGCGGATCCCGCGCGGGCCCAGGTCCACCGACAGGGACTTGGCGAATCCGGCCAGGCCCGGCCGCAGGCCGTTGGAGATGGTCAGGCCGGGAATCGGTTCGTGGACCGAACCTGACAGCACGAAGCCGATGACCCCGCCCTCGCCCAGCTCGGCGGCGGCCGCCCGGGCCAGCCGCACCGCGCCCAGGAACACCGACTCGAAGGCCGTCGCCCACTGCTCGTCGGTGTTGTCCGCCGCGAGGCCCGGCGCCGGGCCGCCCACGCTGATGAGGACGCCGTCGAAGCGGCCGAAGCGTTCCTTCGCGGTGGCCACCAGCCGTGCCGCCACCGCCGGGTCGGCATTGTCCGCCGCCACGCCCACCGCGTTCGGGCCGAGCTCGGCCGCCGCGTCCGCCGCCCGCTTCGCGTCGCGGCCCGTCACCACGACCTTCGCCCCGTCGGCGGTCAGTTCCCTCGCTGAGGCGAAGCCGAGGCCGCGGGTGGCTCCGGTGACGACGTAGACGCGGTCCTTCAGTCCAAGATCCATGCGGGCCACGCTACGCCGAAGCGGGCTCCGGGGACACGGTCTTCGCCGCGGCCGCGGCCGCGGCCTGTTCGCGGTCGCGCCGCTCCCGGCGGACCAGCACCACCCACCCCACCGGCACGGCCGCCGCGAACAGCCACCACTGCACGGCGTACGCCATGTGCGCGCCGATCGAGTCGTGGTCGGGCTCGCCCACCGGCTCCGGGCTGCCGTCGGCGGGCGCCGGCGCGGTCAGTTCCAGGTAGCCGCCGAGGACGGGCCGGCCCAGGGCCGCGGCCTGCTGCTCGCTGTTGATCAGCATCACCTGGCGGTCGGGCAGGCCCTTGCGCTCCTTGATGCCGCTGCCGCCGCTCGTCTCGTCGGCCTTCAGCCGGCCGGTGACCGTGACCTCGCCCGAGGGTGCGGCCGGCACCGGCGGGTAGGCCCGTACGTCGTCGCCGCCGGCGACCCAGCCCCGGTTGACCAGGACGGCTCGGCCGTCGCCCAGCAGCAGCGGGGTCACGACGTGGAAGCCGACCTTGTCGTCGTTCGAGGTCCGCATCCGGACGACCACCTCGTGCGCGGGGTCGTAGGTGCCGGTGACGGTGACGGCACGCCAGTAGTCGGACCGCGGAACGGTGTGGCCCGGCGAGGTGATCCCGGTCATCGGCACGGGCTTCCCGTACAGGTTCCGCGCGATGAGCTCGTTCTGGGCGACCCGGTGCTCATGGCGGTGGAACTGCCAGAAGCCCAGCTTGATCATCGCGGGGATGAGGGCGAGGGCGACGAGGGTGAGGCACACCCACTGCCGGGTCAGCACAAAGCGGTACACGTCCACGACGGTACCCCCAGCGGCGACGACCCCGGCGGCCGGGTGGCCCTCCGGGGTCGTGGCGAGGAGCGGGGCGGGGGAGCGGGTCGTGAGGGCCGCGGGACGGCGCCGCGGGTCACCCCATGGCGCCGGCGGGACTGCCCACCCGGTCGATGATCCCGGCCTTGCCCTCGGCGCGGGCGCAGTGCGCCCCGCAGTACCAGTGGCCGTCGGCCTCGACGCCCTGGCCGATGATCTGCACCCGGCAGTGCTCGCAGATCGGCGCCATCCGGTGGATCGCGCAGGAGAACGAGTCGAAGACGTGCCGCGCACCGTCCTGGGTCTCCACGTAGAACGCCAGGTCGTAGTCATTTCCGCATACTTCGCAACGTGCCATGGCGGCATGGTGGAGCTTCGGACCGGCGCGGCGGTCGGAGGTCCTCGTGTTGTCGGAGAAGTTCTACCCGGCTGGCGTAGCGGGCCCGGGCCGGCGGGGCGGGGGCGTCCGGCCGCGGTCTCAGTCGGCCGGCGCCACGTCCCGCAGGAGCTGGGTGAAGGCGGCCTCGTCCACGACCGGGGTGCCGAACGACCGCGCCTTGACCGTCTTCGAGGTCGCCGAGTCGGGGTCGTTCGTCACGAGCAGGCTCGTGAGCCGCGACACACTCGTCGCGATGTGCAGCCCGGCCTCCACCGCGCGGTCCTCCAGCAGCTCCCGGTCCACCGAGGTGTCACCCGAGAAGGCGATCCGCATGCCCTGCTTGAGCGGCTTGCCGTCCTCGAAGCGTCCCGGGTTCGGGTGCGGGCACGGCGGCCGCTTGCGGGAGGCGCGCCAGCTGCCCCCGCTGTACGAGGCCTGGTAGCCGACCCGGGGCGCGGCGGGCGAGTCCGACCACTCCGTCAGCGGACGGCACTCCAGCAGGGGCAGGCGCACGCCGTCCCGCGCGGCCGCGTGCAGCGACGGGCGGAAGGCCTCGGCCAGTACCCGGGCGTCGTCCAGCGCGTGGTGGGCACGCTGCTGCACCACCCCGAAGTGCGCGGCGAGGGACTCCAGCTTGTGGTTGGGCAGCGGAAGGTTCAGTTCCTTCGACAGGGCGATGGTGCACAGCCGCTGACGGACCGGCGCGGTCGCCGACGCCCGCGCATACTCCCGGGCGATCATCTGCCAGTCGAAGATGGCGTTGTGCGCGACCAGCACCCGGCCGTCGAGCCGGCCGGCGAACTCCTCGGCGATGTCCTCGAAGAGCGGCGCGTCCTGGAGCACGTCGCTCGTCAGCCCGTGGATCCAGACCGGGCCCGGATCCCGGCGCGGGTTGACGAGCGTGTACCAGTGGTCCTCCACGTTGCCCTGCGCGTCGAGCCGGTAGACGGCCGCGGACACTATCCGGTCGTCGCGAGCGAGCCCGGTGGTCTCCACGTCGACGACCGCGTACCCCTGTGGGTACGCGGTCGGCCAGGTCGTCTCTGCGGTCGTACGGTCGGCGAGCATGGTCACAGAGGATATCGGGCCCGACCGACAGCCGTGGCCCGATGCCCCTTCAGCCCGCCTCCGCGACCAGGTCCCCGGCGCTCACCCGGTCGGGGGCAACCGGTACTTCGGCCGGTCCCGGGAAGGTCCGGTACGAGGTCGTCGACTACCCGGGCGGTCTGAGCAGGGCCTCGGTCAGCGCCCGTACGGACAGCAGGAACAGCCGCTCCGGGTCGGCCGGGCGGGCCAGGGCGCGGGCCAGGGCCGGGTCGTCGGGGGCGGCGGCCGGGTCCCACAGCTCGCCCTCGGCGGGTGACTGCGCGGGGGAGCGCTCGCGGTTGCGCTCGACCAGCAGGAAGCCGACGATCTGGAACTGGATGGCGCGTACGGCGTCGGCGGCCCGCGCGCCGCGCAGTCCGGCGGCGTGCACCTCGTGGACCAGGGCCTGCTGGGCGGGCAGGAACATGCGGTCGGTGAGACCGCGTTCGTGGACCATCGCGACCAGGTGCGGGCGCGTCCGCAGCTCGCGGCGCAGGATCCGGGCCACCGACAGGATCCGCTCGGCGGGCGTGCGGCCGACCGGCCCGATGGCGCCCATCTCCTCCACGGTCCGCTCCACGAGCGCGTCGAGGAGGGACTCGCGGTTGCCGACGTGCCAGTAGATGGACGTCACCGCCGTGCCCAGGGCGGCGGCGAGCCCCCGCATGGTGAGGGCCGCCGGGCCGTGCCGCATGACCAGGGACGCGGCGGTCTCCAGCACCGCCTCGCGGGTCAGCGCGCTCCTCGTCATCGGCCGGCCACCCATCTGTCGATCCGTCAGTTCTCGTGTGTGCAGGGGTCTTTACCCTTCATCGGTGGCGGTGTAACTGTGTTACAGAACCGACCGAAGGGTGGTGCGAGACATGGCACGCGTACGGTACGGAGCGCGCACCGAGGCCGAGATCGCGGCGTCGCGCGAGAAGAGTTCCAAACTCCCCGACATCTGGTCCACCGGGGTGGTGGCCGTCTGGGAGAGCGACCCGGACGTGATCGCGGCGGTCCTGCCCCCGCCGCTCAAGCCCGCCGCACGGCCCCTCGTACGGGCCAACATCAGCAAGGTCGACCTGCCCGGCTACCCGCTCGGCGCCGGATCGGTGGCCGTCGCCGCCGAACACGGCGGGGTCGAGGGCTGGTATCCGCTGGTCATGCCGATGACCCACGAGCGCGCCCTCGTCGGGGGCCGCGAGGTGTTCGGCGAACCGAAGAAGCTGGGCGAGGTGACCGTCGAACGCGACGGGCTCGTCGTCCGGGCCGCCCTGGCCCGCCACGGGATCGCCTTCGTGGAGGTGCGCGGGGCCGTGGACCGGGCGCTGCCGCTGCCCGAGCCCACCCGGAAGACCGACTTCTACTTCAAGTTCCTGCCGGCGGTGGACGGTTCGGGCTTCGACGTCGACCCGGTGCTCGTCCACTGCACGCGCAACGAGAAGGTCCGCAAGCTGGAGCACATCACCGGGGACGTCGTCCTGCGCGAGTCCATGTTCGACCCGGTGGCCGACCTCCCCGTCCGCCGGCTGGTGGAGATCACCATCGGCGAGAAGACCACCGACCAGAAGGGCAGGGTCGTCGAACGGGTCAGCGCCCAGGCCCTCCTCCCGTACATCCACCAGCGCTACGACGACCCCCTGCAGATCCTGGACGGACCGCCCGAAGGGACGGTGTGACATGCGGCTCGAACCGGGACAGGTGGCCGTCGTCACCGGCGCCGCCGGCGGCATCGGCCTGGCCATGGCCCGCCGCTTCGCCGCCGAGGGCTTGAAGGTGGTCCTCGCCGACGTGGAGGAGGCCGCCCTGCGCAAGGCCGCCGGGGAACTCGCGGCGGAGGGCGCCGAGGTGCTCGCACGGCTCGTCGACGTCAGCGACCGCGACTCCGTGACCTCCCTCGCCGACGCCGTCTACGAGACCTTCGGCGCCGTGCACGTCCTCTGCAACAACGCCGGCGTGGGCTCCGGCGCCGAGGGCCGGATGTGGGAACACGAGCCCAACGACTGGAAGTGGGCCTTCTCCGTCAACGTCTGGGGCGTCTTCCACGGCATCCAGGCCTTCGTCCCCCGCATGATCGAGGGCGGCGCCCCCGGGCACGTCGTCAACACCTCCTCCGGCGACGGCGGCATCGCCCCGCTGCCCACCGCCTCCGTCTACGCCGTCACCAAGGCCGCCGTCGTCACCATGACCGAGTCGCTGTACGCCCACCTCAAGGCGGAGGGCGCCGCCGTCGGCGCCTCCGTCCTCTTCCCCGGACCGCACATGCTGCGCACCGGGCTGTGGGAGTCGCACCGCAACCGGCCCGACCGCTACGCGAAGGAGCGGCCGCGCAGATCCCCATACCGCAGCCTCGACCAGTACGAGGCCGCGATGAAGCAGGCCGGGCACGAGGTGCGGTTCACCCCCGTCGAGGAGGTCGCCGGGCACGTCGTGGACGGCATCCGCGCCGACCGCTTCTGGATGCTCCCGCCCGGCGAGCACAGCGACCGGCAGATCCGCGCCCGGTCGCGGTCGATGCTCGACCGCGCCAACCCCGCCTACCTGGAAAGCTTCATCCTCGACTGAGGGGCCCGCCGTGCCTGACGAGACGTTCGAAGACCCGTACCTGATCATCTCCTCCGACTGCCACGCGGGGCTGCCGACCGAGCAGTACCGCCCCTACCTCGATTCCCGCTTCCACCCGCAGTTCGACGAGTTCCTCGGCCAGCGCGACGCCCGCCGGGCGGAGGCCACCCGCCTCGGCGTCCGCAACGAGGCGTTCGCCGAGAAGTGGTTCCACGACCACGAGGAAGGCCTCAGAGGAGGCTGGGACACCGGACAGCGGCTGAAGGAACTCGACGGCGACGGGGTGGCCGGCGAGGTCGTCTTCCCCGACGCGGACGCCGTCGACAGCCAGACCGCGGCCCCCTTCGGGGTGGGTCTCGGCCTGTCCGGCGACCAGGACCCCGAACTGGGCATGGCGGGCGCGCAGGCGCACAACCGCTGGCTGGCCGAGTTCGTGTCCCAGCACCCCGAACGCCACTGCGGCGTCGCCCTGCTCCCCATCACCGGCGAACCGGACAAGGTCGTCGCCGAGATATACCGGGCCAAGGAGTCCGGGCTGGGCGCGCTGATGATCCCGGCCATGTGGGTGGACAAGGCGCCCTACCACGACCGCCGTTACGACCCCGTCTGGGCGGCGGCGGCCGAGACGCGCATGCCGATCGTGACCCACTCCGGGTCCTCGCCGCGCCACGAGTACGGCGACCACCTGGGCATCTTCGTCTCCGAGGTCACCTGGTGGCCGGCCCGCCCGCTGTGGTTCCTGCTCTGGTCGGGGGTCTTCGAGCGGCACCCCGGCCTGCGGTTCGGCGTCGCGGAGTCGGGCTGCTGGTGGCTGCCCAACCAGCTCTGGTTCATGGACCGCCTCTACCTCGGCGCGCACGGCGGGAAGAAGCTGTCCCCGTTCGAGGAGCTGAAGCGCCCGCCGAGCGAGTACCTGGACCGCCAGGTGTTCGTCTGCGCGACGAACACCAAGCGGCGCGAACTGGCCCAGCGCTACGAGATCGGCGTGGACAACATCCTCTGGGGCTCGGACTTCCCGCACCCGGAGGGCACCTGGCCCGACACCCGCAACTGGCTGCGGAACACCTTCCACGACATCCCCGTCGCCGAGACCCGCCGGATGCTCGGGCTGGCGGCGGCGGAGGTCTTCGGCTTCGACACCGCGAAGCTCGCCCCGCTCGCCCGCCGTATCGGGCCCACCCCGGCCGAGCTCGGCCAGTCCCCGGACCAGGCCTCGGTCGAGGCGTCCTGGGCCCGTTCCCGGGAGACGGGACGGCACTGGCTCACCGGCGGCGACTTCCCGGTCCTGGGGGTCTCGTCATGACGGGGGACCGCTACACGGTCATCTCGGCGGACTGCCACGCCGGCGCCGACCTCCTCGACTACAGGCCGTACCTGGCCGCGCGCCACCACGAGGCCTTCGACGCCTGGGCGGCCGCGTACGTCAACCCGTACGAGGACCTCCTCGCCGACACCGCCGACCGCAACTGGAACTCGGCCCGGCGGCTGTCGGAGCTCGAAGCGGACGGGATCGTCGCCGAGGTCCTCTTCCCGAACACGATCCCCCCGTTCTTCCCCAAGGCCTCCCTGATGGCCCAGCCGCCCACCGCGGCCGAGTACGAACTGCGCTGGGCCGGCCTCCAGGCCCACAACCGCTGGCTCGCGGACTTCTGCGCCGACGCGCCGGGCCGGCGGGCGGGTGTCGTCCAGATCCTGCTCAACGACGTGGACGCGGCGGTCGCGGAGATCCGCCGCACCCGGGAGGCCGGCCTGACCGGCGGCATCCTGCTGCCCGGCGTCCCGCCGGGCTCGCCCGTCCCCGAGCTGTACTCCTCGGCGTACGACCCGATCTGGGCGGTGTGCGCGGAACTGGACGTCCCGGTCAACCACCACGGCGGCTCGGCCTCGCCCCCGCTCGGGGACGAACCCGCGGCCCGCGCCGTCTTCATGGTGGAGACCACTTGGTTCTCGCACCGCGCTCTGTGGCACCTGATCTTCGGCGGTGCCTTCCACCGCCACCCGGGCCTGAAACTGGTCCTGACGGAGCAGGGATCCGGCTGGATCCCGGGCGTGCTGGAGATGCTGGACTACTACCACGGCCGCCTGGTGGCCGCCTCCGCCACCGCCGAGGCCAAGTTCGGCGCGGGGCTGGCGGAGTCCATGGGCAAGGGCCCGAGCGAGGTCTGGCGGGACAACTGCTTCGTCGGAGCGAGCTTCATGCGCCCCCACGAGGTGCCGCTGCGGGACCGGATCGGCCTCGACAAGATCATGTGGGGCAGCGACTTCCCCCACGACGAGGGCACCACCCCCTACTCCCGCGAGGGCCTGCGCATCGCCTACGCGGGCCTGCCCCGCGAGGAGGTCGCCGCCATGGTGGGCGGCAACGCGGCCCGCGTCTACGGCTTCGACCTCGCCCTCCTGGACGCGGTCGCCGCGAAGTGCGGCCCCCTGGTCTCGGAGATCGCCGAGCCCCTCACCGAAATCCCCCCGGCCGCCACCAGCCCCGCCTTCGCCCGCGGCGCCTCGGTCCGCGTCTGGTGACACCCCGCCCGCCGGGGCGGCCCGGGCCCTGGGGGAACCCGGGCCGCCCCGGCGGGATCCGCTTGCGGGTACCCGCGGTAACCCAGTCGGATACCGATCGGTAACAACCCCTAGCGGTGCCCCCGAGGGCGCCTTTATGGTGCGGGCATGCCGAACCTGCCCGATGTCGTGCTGTGGTCCATACCCGCCTTCGTGCTGCTCACCGTCATCGAGGTGGTGAGCTACCGGCTCCATCCCGACGAGGACGCGGCCGGGTACGACACCAAGGACGCCGTCACGAGCGTCACCATGGGACTCGGCAGCATCGGCTTCGACCTGCTGTGGAAGATCCCGGTCGTCGCGGTGTTCACCGCGGTCTACGAACTCACCCCGCTGCGGGTGCCGTTCCTGTGGTGGACCGCCCTGCTGATGCTGCTCGTCCAGGACTTCCTCTACTACTGGCAACACCGGCTCCACCACGTCATCCGCATCCTGTGGGCCTGCCACGTGGTCCACCACAGCAGTCGGCGGTTCAACCTCACCACCGCCCTGCGCCAGCCCTGGACCAGCGCCACCACCTGGTGGTTCTACCTGCCGATGGTGGCCGTCGGCGTGCACCCGGCGGCGATCCCGTTCTGCTACGGGATCAACCTGCTCTACCAGTTCTGGGTCCACACCGAGCGCATCGGCAAGCTGCCCCGCGCCTACGAGTACGTCTTCAACACGCCCTCCCACCACCGCGTCCACCACGCCTCCCAGGGCGGGTACCTGGACCGGAACTTCGGCGGCATCCTGATCGTCTGGGACCGGATGTTCGGCTCCTGGGTGGGGGAGACCGAACGGCCCGTCTACGGGCTCACCAAGAACATCGGCACCCACAACCCGCTGCGCGTGGCCACCCACGAGTACGCCGCCATCGCCCGCGACGTACGGGCCGCCGGCAGCTGGCGCGAGCGCGCCGGACGCGTCTTCGCCGGCCCCGGCTGGCAGCCCGCCCGCCCCGCCGGGGACGGCGCGCCGGAAGCGCCGGAGCCCGCCGCGGCGCAGTCCGCGCCCCCGGCTCCCGCCCCGCAGTCCGCCCCCGAGCCGGAGCGTGCCGCGTGAGCGCGACCGAAGCCCGTACGCCCTCCTGGGCTGCCCGCCCCGGCCCGGCCGGTAACGGCCGCGCCGGGCGGATCCTGCTCGCCGCCTTCGCCGCCGCGGCCGCCGCGGACCTGGTCTCCCTGCTCGCCGACTGGCACCTCGGGCACGTCCTGTTCAAGCCGCTGCTGATGCCGCTGCTCGTCGCCCACGTGATCACCCGCCGCGCCCCCCGGCTGCTGGTTGCCGCCCTGCTGTTCGGCTGGGGCGGGGACCTCGCGCTGCTCTTCGACGCCGAGCCCGCCTTCCTGATCGGCATGGGCTCCTTCGCCGCCGGACACGTCTGCTACCTCGTCCTCTTCGCCCGCCGCCGCACCGGCCTCCTCCTCGGCGTCGCGTACGCCGTGGCCCTGACCGGGACCGTCGCCCTGCTGTGGGGCGACCTCCCGGCCGACCTGCGGATCCCGGTCGCGGGCTACAGCCTGCTGCTCACCGCCATGGCCTACCGCGCGAGCGCCCTCGGCCGGGTCGCGGGCGCGGGCGGGGCGCTGTTCCTGCTCTCCGACACGCTCATCGCGACCGGGGTCGCCGAGTGGCCCCAGCTGCCCCGGCCCGACTTCTGGATCATGGCCACCTACCTGGCGGCCCAGTACCTGCTGGCCACCGGAGTCCTCGGCGGCCCCGGCTCTCGGACGGGCGTACGGTAGGACGGTCATACAAGACCGCACTTCCGGAGGACTGCACCACCATGCGCGCCACCGTCATCCACGCCCCGCACGACATCCGCGTGGAGGAGGTGCCCGACGCCGCGATTCGGCGTCCCGAGGACGCCGTCGTCCGCGTGCTGCGCGCCTGCATCTGCGGCAGCGACCTCTGGGCCTACCGCGGCGAGGCCGCGCGGCAGCCCGGCCAGCGGATCGGCCACGAGTTCCTCGGCATCGTCGAGGAGACCGGCTCCGCGGTCTCGGGCCTGCGCGCCGGGGACCTCGTCGTCGCCCCCTTCATGTGGTCGGACGGCACCTGCGACTACTGCTCCGAGGGCCTGTACACGTCCTGCGTGCACGGCGGCTTCTGGGGCTCGGTCGGCCACGACGGCGGCCAGGGCGAGGCCGTCCGGGTCCCGCACGCCGACGGCACCCTCGTGAAGCTGCCGGCCGAGGCCGTCTCCGACGACCACCTGCTGACCGGCCTCCTCGCGCTCTCCGACGTCATGGGCACCGGACACCACGCGGCCCTGGGCGCCGGCGTGCGGGCGGGTTCCACCGTCGCCGTCGTCGGCGACGGCGCGGTCGGCCTGTGCGGCGTACTGGCCGCCAAGCGGCTCGGCGCCGAGCGGATCATCGCCCTGGGCCGGCACTCCGTCCGGACGGACATCGCCAAGCTCTTCGGGGCCACCGACGTGGTCGCCGAGCGGGGCGAGGCGGCCGAGGCGGCCGTCCGCGAGCTCACCGGCGGCCAGGGCGCGCACGCCGTCATCGAGGCGGTCGGCACCGAGATGTCCATGCGCACGGCCGTGAACATCACCCGCGACGGCGGGGCCATCGGCTACGTCGGCGTCCCGCACGGCAGCGGCACCGGCCTCGACCTCGGGGTGATGTTCGACCGCAACATCACCCTGCGCGGCGGTGTGGCACCGGTCCGGGCGTACATCCCGGAGCTGCTGGCGGACGTGCTGAGCGGCGCGATCGACCCGGCGCCCGTCTTCGACCGGGCCGTGTCCCTGGACGAGGTCCCGGACGGCTACCGCGCGATGGACGACCGCAGCGCCCTCAAGGTCCTGATCAAGCCCTGAGCCGGCGGCGGAACGGGCCGGGCGGGGAACGCCCCCGCCCGGCCCGTCCGTCATCCGCCTACTTGACGGCCTTGAGCGCGTCGACCACGCCGGCTCCGTAGTAGCCCGTCTGACCCCACTTGGTCTTGCAGGTGGTGGCGTCGATCAGGTTGCCGGTGCCGTCGTAGATCTTGGCCGGGCACGCGGCCTTCGTCGCCTGGCCCTTCAGCATCGTCTGGAGCTGCGAGGGCGAGGCCCACGGGTGCGCGCTCTTCAGCAGCGCCGCGACGCCGGCCACGTGCGGGGCGGCCATCGAGGTGCCCTGCTTGTAGCCGTAGCCGCCGCCCGGGACGGTCGACAGGACCCGGCCGTTGGCGTCCGGGGTGGCCGGCACCTGCCACTTGTCGCCGCCGGGGGCGGCGACGTCCACGACCCCGAGGCCGTAGCTGGAGTAGTAGGACCGCAGCCCCTGGTCACCGGTGGCCGAGACGGTGACCACGCCCGGCAGCTGGGTCGGCAGGTCCAGGCAGACCTTCGGGTCGATGGTGCGCGGCACCGCGGTGGTGTCGTTCGGGCTGGTGTCGTCGAGGATCGACTCGCCCGCCAGGTCGTGGTCCGAGTTGCCGGCCGAGGCCACGCTGAGGACGCCCTTGCGCTCCGCGTACTTCGTCGCCCGGCCGATGGCCTCCACCAGCGCCTTCTGGTCGTCGTCGTTCTTGCAGGTGTAGTTCCACGGGTCGACGTAGTAGCTGTTGTTGGTCACCTCGATCCCCTTCTCGGCGGCGAACATGAAGCCGCAGACCACTGCCTCGGTGTAGAAGAGGCTGGTCGCGGGCTCGCTCACCTTGATCGCGGCGACCTTCACGCCGGGCGCGACACCGCTGACGCCCACGCCGTTGCGGGGGGCCGCGATGGTGCCCGCCACGTGCGTGCCGTGGTCGCTGCCGTCCGGGTACGGGCGCCAGGCGCCCTCGGAGGTGTCCGCGACGCCGCCGACGCAGTTGGCGGACTGGCCCTTGGAGAAGTTCGGGGCGAGATCCGGGTGGGTGTCGTCCACACCCGTGTCGATGACGCCCACGGTGACGTCCTGGCTGCCATCGTTGATCTTGTGAGCCTGGTCGGCCTTGATCGTCCGCAGGTCCCACTGGTTGGGCTCCAGCGGCTCCTGCCCCGGCGTGGCCTGCGCCGCCGCCTTGGCGGCGTCAGCCGCGCTCAGCTTCTGCGTCGCGCCCTCCTCGGTGGTCTGCACCGCGGAGAGGGGGGCCGTCCGGGTGGCGCCCACCGACACGAAGAGGCTGCGCTGGGTCCGCAGCTGCTTGGCGAACTCGGGGTTCTGGGAGTGTGCGACGACGACCCCGATCTCCTCGTAGGCCTTCACCACCGTTCCGCCGGCCCGCTCGATGGCCTTCTTCGCCTGCTTGGCCGTCCCGTACGCGGTCAGGTTCGCCACGTACGACAGCTTCGGTCCGTCCGCGGCGGGCTTCGCCGCCGTCGCCGTGGCCGCCGTGTTGCCGAGCGGCGCGGCGGAGGCGGCGACCGAGGGCAGGAAGGCGAGGGAGGCGGTGAGCGCCAGACCGACCGGCACGGCGAGACGATTGTTCTTCCGGGCGGCACGCGACCCCAGATGCGCCATGGGTTCTCCACATCATCCGTGAAAAAGCCGTCCGTACGCGGTTTGCGCAGGACGGGTTCATGACACGCGAACCTAGTGCCGGTGTTCCCCTCTCCGCCATCAGTTCGAGGAATCAGTTTTCAAAGAAACTCAGGGTGTTGAACCGTCCCGACGCGCCGGCCGTGCCGTTGACAGGGGGGATCGGCACCACCGTCCCCCCACACGGAGGTTGTTTTGTCCGTCGTCCCCACCGCACCCGCGTCACAAGGAGAGCCCCCCGTGACCACCGAAGCAGCGCCGCCCCACGGCAGCGCGGGACCGGCCCCTGCGAGTCCCACGGCCGAAGACTTCACGCGCGTCCAGCAGAGCCCGGAGTTCGCCGAACTGCGCGGCTCGTACCGCTCCTTCGCCTTCCCGCTCACCGTGGCGTTCATCGCCTGGTACCTGCTGTACGTCCTGCTGTCCAGCTACGCGGGCGGCTTCATGGGGACCAAGCTCTTCGGCAACATCAACGTCGCCCTCGTCCTCGGCCTCGCCCAGTTCGCGACGACCTTCCTGATCGCCTGGCTGTACTCCCGGCACGCCGCCGCCAAGCTCGACCCCAAGGCCCAGGCCATCAAGGCCCGGATGGAGGCCGGAGAATGAGCACGGTTCCGCAGCTGACCCTCGCGGCGGGGGCGAGCGAGCACCGCCCGCTGATCATCACCCTGTTCGGCCTGTTCGTCGTCGCCACCCTCATCATCACGATCTGGGCCGGCCGCCAGACCAAGGACGCCGCCGACTTCTACGCGGGCGGCCGCCAGTTCACCGGCTTCCAGAACGGCCTGGCCATCTCCGGCGACTACATGTCCGCCGCGTCCTTCCTCGGCATCGCCGGAGCCATCGCCCTCTTCGGCTACGACGGCTTCCTCTACTCCATCGGCTTCCTCGTCGCCTGGCTCGTGGCCCTGCTGCTCGTCGCCGAGCCGCTGCGCAACTCCGGCCGCTACACGATGGGCGACGTCCTCGCGTACCGGATGCGCCAGCGGCCCGTGCGGACCGCGGCCGGCACCTCCACCATCGTGGTCTCGATCTTCTACCTGCTCGCCCAGATGGCCGGCGCGGGCGTGCTCGTCTCGCTGCTCCTCGGCATCACCAGCGACGGCGGCAAGGTGGCCGTGGTCGCGCTGGTCGGCGTACTGATGATCGTCTACGTGACCATCGGCGGGATGAAGGGCACCACCTGGGTCCAGATGATCAAGGCGGTGCTGCTGATCGCGGGCGCCCTGCTGATCACCTTCCTGGTGCTGCTCGAATTCAACTTCAACATCTCCACGCTGCTGGGCCAGGCCGCCGAGAACAGCGGCCAGGGCACCAAGTTCCTGGAGCCAGGACTCAAGTACGGCAAGGACTCGCTCAGCAAGCTGGACTTCATCTCCCTCGGCCTCGCCCTGGTCCTGGGCACCGCCGGCCTGCCGCACATCCTGATCCGCTTCTACACCGTTCCCACCGCCAAGGCCGCCCGCAAGTCCGTGAACTGGGCCATCGGCATCATCGGCGCCTTCTACCTGATGACCATCGCCCTCGGCTTCGGCGCCGCGGCCCTCCTGAAGCGGGCCGACATCCTCGCGTCGAACAAGGCCGGCAACACCGCCGCCCCGCTCCTCGCCCAGGAGATCGGCGGCGGCGCGGATTCCACGGGCGGCGCGATCCTCCTCGCGGTGATCTCCGCGGTCGCCTTCGCCACCATCCTCGCGGTGGTCGCGGGCCTCACCCTCGCCTCGTCCTCCTCCTTCGCGCACGACCTGTACGTGAACGTCATCCGCAAGGGCAAGGCCACGGAGAAGGAGGAGGTCCGCGCGGCCCGCTGGTCCACCGTGGTCATCGGCGCCGTCGCCATCGGCCTCGGGGCCCTGGCCCGTGACCTGAACGTGGCCGGGCTCGTCGCCCTCGCCTTCGCGGTGGCCGCCTCCGCCAACCTGCCGACGATCCTCTACAGCCTCTTCTGGAAGCGCTTCACCACCCAGGGCGCCCTGTGGTCGATCTACGGCGGCCTGATCTCGGCGGTCGGCCTCGTCCTCTTCTCCCCGGTGGTCTCCGGCAAGCCCACCTCGATGTTCAAGGACGCCGACTTCTACTGGTTCCCGCTGGAGAACCCCGGGATCATCTCCATCCCCCTCGGCTTCTTCCTCGGGTGGCTGGGAACCGTCCTGTCCAAGGAGGAGGCCGACCCCCAGAAGTTCGCCGAGCTGGAGGTGCGCTCCCTCACCGGAACAGGGGCGCACTGAGATCCACCGAACACACAGCGTGGCCGCGTCGTACTTCTCTACGACGCGGCCGCGTCGCGTCTCGTTCATTCGGGCATCCCTACATGCCATTGCCGTCCCGTAGGCTCGAATCAGCGCTTCCGCGTATCCGCGACGGCGTCGACCTCTACAGAACCGGACAGGGGAGGGGGCCCACAGTGCTTCTCGACACGTACGGCCGCGTGGCCACTGACCTGCGCGTCTCACTCACCGACCGGTGCAACCTGCGCTGCACCTACTGCATGCCCGAAGAGGGACTCCAGTGGCTCGGCAAGTCCGACCTGCTGAGCGACGAGGAGATCGTCCGGCTGATCCGCATCGCCGTCACCCGGCTCGGGATCACCGAGGTCCGCTTCACCGGCGGCGAGCCGCTGCTGCGCCCCGGCATCGTCGGGATCGTCGAGCAGTGCGCGGCCCTGGAGCCCCGCCCCCAGATGTCGCTGACCACCAACGGCATCGGCCTCAAGCGCACTGCCCAGGCCCTCAAGGCGGCCGGCCTGGACCGAGTGAACGTTTCGCTCGACACCCTGCGCCCCGAGGTGTTCAAGACCCTCACCCGCCGCGACCGCCACAAGGACGTCATCGAGGGCATGGCGGCCGCCCGCGAAGCGGGCCTGACCCCCGTCAAGGTCAACGCCGTCCTGATGCCCGGGCTCAACGACGACGAGGCCCCCGACCTGCTCGCCTGGGCCGTGGAGAACGAGTACGAACTCCGCTTCATCGAGCAGATGCCGCTCGACGCCCAGCACGGCTGGAAGCGCGACGGCATGATCACCGCCGGGGACATCCTCCAGTCCCTGCGCACCCGCTTCACGCTCACCGAGGAAGGCGCCGACGAACGCGGCTCCGCCCCGGCCGAGCGCTGGGTGGTCGACGGCGGCCCGGCCACCGTCGGCGTCATCGCCTCCGTCACCCGCCCGTTCTGCGGCGCCTGCGACCGTACGCGGCTCACGGCCGACGGCCAGGTCCGTACGTGCCTGTTCGCCACGGAGGAGTCCGACCTGCGGGCCGCCCTGCGCTCGGGCGCCCCGGACGAGGAGATCGCCCGCCTGTGGAAGGTGGCGATGTGGGGCAAGAAGGCCGGCTCCGGCCTCGACGACCCGACGTTCCTCCAGCCCGACCGCCCGATGTCGGCGATCGGCGGCTGACGAGCGGGGCCGGACCCGGATCCGGCCCGGCCTCGACCCCGTCCTGAGCCCCCGCGGGGGCTCAGGCGCGTTCCGAGCCCTCCGGCTGGACCCACTCGTCGAGCTTCACCACGTCCTTCAGGAAGCCCCGGACCCCCAGGAACTGGGACAGGTGCTCGCGGTGCTCCTCGCACGCCAGCCAGGTCTTGCGCCGCGCGGGCGTGTGCAGCGTCGGGTTGTTCCACGCCAGGACCCAGACCGCCGCGTCACGGCAGCCCTTGGCGGAGCAGGTGGGTACGGTCTCGGAGCCGGGTGCGTTCAGATCAGGGGAGTTCACGGCCTCAACCCTACAAACGTCCCCGGGCCCACCGACGGAAGGGCGACGCCGGGCAGCCACGGGGGGAGCTGCCCGGCGTCGGTCCGTCGCTCCGACGGGGGATGCGGAGCGCGTAGGCAGTATGTCACGCAGGACCCGGTCGGGTGCACCGGAACTTCATGATTGATCTGAGCTCTTCTTGAGGTTCTCCGACTCCAGTGCGGGGCGCACAGGCGTGGGAACGAAGTGTGAGGGAAGGGAGGGCGTCGACTCCCGGCCCGCGTTGGCGATGACCACCGCGACGTACGGCAGCAGGGCGCCCGCGACGAGCGTCACGATCGCCACATGGCGCTCCACGTTCCACAGGACCACCGTGGCGATGACCGAAAGGGTCCGGACGGTCATCGAGATCACGTACCGGCGCTGCCGTCCCCGCACGTCCTCGGCGAGGCCCATCCGCGCTCCGGTGATCCGGAAGACCTCGGCCCCGTTCCGCTTCGTCCGCTGCACGCTCCACCACCGATCCACCCGCCGGACGCACCCAGGCCCGGAACCCTTCCACGGTACGCCGCCCGCCGTCCGCCGTGGTGAGCGGGTGTCCCCCGGATGGCTCTGCCCGAAATGCGCCGTTCGTCGCAGGGGTTGAGACTGGCCTGACATGCGCACATCGCGCCCGAGGAGGCGGACATGAGTTGGTTGTGGGCGATCATCGTCGGTTTCGTGCTGGGCCTGATCGCCCGGGCGATCCTGCCCGGCAAGCAGCACCAGCCCCTCTGGCTGACCGTGATCTTCGGCATCATCGGCGGCGTCCTCGGCAACGCCGTCGCCGGCTGGATCGGCGTCGCCGACACCAAGGGCATCGACTGGATCCGCCACCTGCTGCAACTGGTCGGCGCGGTCCTGATCGTCGGCCTCGGCGACATGGCCTACATGGCGCTGCGGGGCAACAAGCGGACGGCCTGAGCGCACGACGAGGGGCCGGTACGGACACACCGTCCGTACCGGCCCCTCGTCACGGGCGGGGTGCGCCTCAGCCGGTGACCTCGACGGCGGCCAGGTTCTTCTTGCCGCGCCGCAGCACCAGCCAGCGGCCGTGCAGCAGGTCCTCCGGGACGGGGACCGCGTCCTCGGCGGTGACCTTCACGTTGTTCACGTAGGCGCCGCCCTCCTTCACGGTCCGGCGCCCGGCCGACTTGCTCGCCACCAGGCCGGTCTCCGCGAGCAGGTCCACGACCTGGCCCAGCTCGGAAACCTTCGCGTGCGGCAGCTCCGACAGGGCCGCGGCCAGCGTGGCCTCGTCCAGTTCCGCCAGCTCGCCCTGCCCGAACAGCGCCTTCGACGCGGCGATCACGGCGGCGCACTGGTCCGCGCCGTGCACCAGCGAGGTCAGCTCCTGCGCCAGCGCCCGCTGCGCGGCGCGCGCCTGCGGCCGCTCGGCGGTCTGCGCCTCCAGCGCCTCCAGCTCCTCACGGCTCTGGAACGACAGGATCCGCATGTAGGTGGAGATGTCCCGGTCGTCCACGTTCAGCCAGAACTGGTAGAACGCGTACGGGGTGGTCATCTCCGGGTCCAGCCAGACGGCCCCGCCCTCGGTCTTGCCGAACTTGGTGCCGTCCGCCTTGACCATCAGCGGCGTCGCCATGGCGTGGACGTGCGCGCCCGGCTCGACCCGGTGGATCAGGTCGAGGCCGGCCGTCAGGTTGCCCCACTGGTCGGAGCCGCCCTGCTGGAGCACGCAGCCGTGGCGCCGGTACAGCTCCAGGAAGTCCATGCCCTGGAGCAGCTGGTAGCTGAACTCCGTGTAGCTGATGCCCTGGTCCGACTCCAGCCGCTTGGCGACCGAGTCCTTCGTCAGCATCTTGTTGACGCGGAAGTGCTTGCCGATGTCCCGGAGGAACTCGATGGCGGACATGCCCGCCGTCCAGTCCAGGTTGTTCACCAGGACCGCCGCGTTCTCGCCCTCGAAGGACAGGAACGGCTCGATCTGCGAACGCAGCCGGTTCACCCACTCGGCGATGACCGCGGGGTCGTTCAGGGTGCGCTCGGCCGTCGGGCGCGGGTCGCCGATCTGGCCCGTGGCCCCGCCGACCAGCGCCAGCGGACGGTTGCCCGCCAGCTGGAGCCGGCGCATGGTCAGGACCTGCACGAGGTGACCCACGTGCAGCGAGGCCGCCGTCGGGTCGTAGCCGCAATAGAACGTGACCGGACCGTCCGCGAACGCCTTGCGCAGCGCTTCTTCGTCGGTGGACTGGGCGAAGAGCCCGCGCCACTTCAGTTCGTCGACGATGTCCGTCACGGTCTCTCGACTCCTTCGGTGTCTGAAATTGCCTCGGTCAGTCTAGGTGGGTCAGACGCCCTTGCTGACCGAGCTCATGTTGAAGTCCGGGATGCGCAGCGCCGGCATCGAAGCCCGGGTGAAGTAGTCGCCCCACTCGCGCGGCAGCGTCTTCTCGGTCCGGCCCGCCTCCGAGGCCCGGGACAGCAGGTCCACGGGGGACTCGTTGAACCGGAAGTTGTTCACCTCGCCCACGACCTGCCCGTTCTCCACCAGGTACACGCCGTCGCGGGTCAGGCCCGTGAGCAGCAGCGTGGCCGGGTCGACCTCGCGGATGTACCAGAGGCAGGTGAGCAGCAGCCCGCGCTCGGTCCCGGCGACCATCTCGTCGAGGGACTTCTCGCCGCCGCCGTCCAGGATCAGGTTCCCGAAGCCGGGGGACAGGTCCAGCCCGGTCAGGGCGGCGCTGTGCCGGGTCGTCGTCAGCCGCTTCAGTTCGCCACCGCTGATCCAGTCGGTCGGCGGGACCGGCAGGCCGTTGTCGAAGACGGACGCGTCGTCGCCGGAGCTGTGGGCGATCACGAAGGGCGCGGACTCCAGGCCCGGCGCGTTCGGGTCGCTGCGCAGGGTCAGCGGGAGCGCGGAGAGCCGCTCGCCGATCCGGGTGCCGCCGCCGGGCTGGGAGAAGACCGTACGGCCCTCCACCGCGTCCCGGGCCGCCGCCGACCACATCTGGTAGATCAGCAGGTCGGCCACGGCCGTCGGCGGCAGCAGGGTCTCGTACCGTCCGGCGGGCAGCTCGATCTTCCGCTCGGCCCAGCCCAGGCGCACGGCGAGCTCCGCGTCCAGCACGGTCGGGTCCACGTCCTTGAAGTCCCGCGTCGCGCGGCCGGCCCAGGCCGAGCGCAGCCGGTCCGGGGACTTGGCGTTGAGCTCCAGGGTGCCGTTCGGCTGGTCGTGGCGCAGCCGCAGGCCCGTGGAGGTGCCGACGTACGTGGAGACCAGCTCGTGGTTGGCGAAGCCGTACAGCTCCCGCCCGCCCGCGCGGGCCCGGGCGAAGGCCTCGCCGAGGGCCGGGGCGAAGTCCGCGAACACCGCCGAGGAGGTCTCCGCCGGGGCGTCGGCGAAGTCCGGCGAGGCCGGGGTCCCGGCGACCAGCGGCTGGGCGTCCTCGGCGGGACCGGCCCCGCGCGCGGCCGCCTCGGCGGCCCGTACGAGGGGCTCCAGGTCGGCGGCGGTGACGGCGGAGCGCGAGACGACCCCCGAGGCCGTCCCCTCCTTGCCGTCGACGGTGGCGATGACCGTCAGGGTCCGGCCGCGGGTGACACCGTTGGTGGTGAGCGCGTTGCCGGCCCAGCGCAGGTTGGCGCTGGACTCCTCGTCGGCGATGACGACGCAGCCGTCGGCCGTGGACAGCTCCAGGGCCCGCTCGACGATCTCGTGAGGCTTGGTTCGGGTCGACATCAGCGTCCGGCCTCCTGCGTGGTGTTGAGGATGTTCACGTCGCGGAACAGCGCGGACGGGCAGCCGTGCGAGACCGCCGCGACCTGGCCCGGCTGGGCCTTGCCGCAGTTGAAGGCGCCGCCCAGGACGTAGGTCTGCGGGCCGCCGACCTTCTCCATCGATCCCCAGAACTCGGTGGTCGTTGCCTGGTAGGCCACGTCGCGCAGCTGCCCGGCCAGCCGGCCGTTCTCGATGCGGAAGAACCGCTGCCCGGTGAACTGGAAGTTGTAGCGCTGCATGTCGATCGACCAGGAGCGGTCGCCGACCACGTAGATCCCGCGCTCGACCCCGCCGATCAGGTCCTCCGTGGACAGCCCGCCCGGGTCCGGCTGGAGGGAGACGTTCGCCATCCGCTGGACGGGCACGTGCCCGGGGGAGTCCGCGTACGCGCAGCCGTTGGAGCGTCCGAGGTCCGTCAGCTTCGCGATCCGCCGGTCCGTCTGGTAGCCGGCCAGGGTGCCGTCCTTGACGAGGTCCCAGCTCTGCGCCGCCACGCCCTCGTCGTCGTAGCCGATCGTGGCCAGGCCGTGCTCCGCCGTGCGGTCACCGGTCACGTTCATGATCGAGGAGCCGTACTTGAGCTTGCCGAGCTGGTCGAAGGTGGCGAAGGAGGTCCCCGCGTACGCCGCCTCGTAGCCCAGCGCCCGGTCCAGCTCGGTGGCGTGGCCGATGGACTCGTGGATGGTGAGCCACAGGTTGGAGGGGTCCACGACGAGGTCGTAGCGGCCGGCCTCCACGCTCGGGGCCCGCATCTTCTCGGCGAGCAGGCCGGGGATCTCCTCCAGCTCGGAGTTCCAGTCCCAGCCGGTGCCCGTCAGGTACTCCCAGCCGCGCCCGGCGGGCGGGGCGATGGTGCGCATGGAGTCGAACTCGCCCGTCACCGCGTTCACGGCGACGGCGGTGAGCTGCGGGTGGACGCGGACCCGCTGCTGGGTGGTGGAGGTGCCCGCGGTGTCGGCGTAGAACTTGTTCTCGTGGACGGCGAGCAGCGAGGCGTCCACGTGCGCGACCCCGTCGGCGGCCAGCAGCCGCGTGCTCCAGTCGGCGAGGAGGGCCGCCTTCTCGGCGTCCGGCACCTCGAACGGGTTCACGTCGTAGGCGGAGATCCAGGTCTTGTCGGCGTGCACCGGCTCGTCGGCGAGCTCGACCCGCTCGTCGGAGCCCGCGGCCTTGATCACCTGGGCGGACAGCTTCGCCATGGCCACGGCCTGCGAGGCCACCTTCGCGGCGCCGTCCATGGTCAGGTCCACGCCGGAGGCGAAGCCCCAGCTGCCGCCGTGCACGACCCGCACCGCGTATCCGAGGTCGGTGGTGTCGGAGCCGCCGGAGGGCTTGGCGTCGCGCAGCCGCCAGGAGGCGCTGCGGATCCGCTCCAGCCGGAAGTCGGCGTGGTCGGCGCCCAGCGCGCGGGCCCGGGCGAGCGCCGCGTCGGCGAGCGCCCGCAAGGGCAGCGCGGTGAAAGCCGCGTCGATGGAATGGGCCACGGAAGTCCTCCCGAGGTCGGGGCCGGTCGCCCCGATCATGTCGCGCCCGGGGCTCTTGTGCCTACATCTTTCTGTAGGGACTCGACAGAGCCCGTCCCGAGGCCCTGTCGGAGCCGGATTCTCCGGATGCCCCGCGGGGCCTATAGGTTTTTGCTAATCAAGACAGCTAGCGAAAGGGTGATCCGTTGAGCCGCTCGGTTCTCGTCACCGGAGGAAACCGGGGCATCGGCCTCGCCATCGCCCGAGCGTTCGCGCAGGCCGGCGACAAGGTCGCGATCACGTACCGGTCGGGCGAGCCGCCGGAGGAGCTCGTGTCGCTGGGTGTCCTTGCGGTGCGTTGCGACATCACCGACTCCGAGCAGGTGGAGCAGGCCTACAAGGAGATCGAGGACAAGCACGGCGCGGTCGAGGTGCTGGTGGCCAACGCCGGCATCACCAAGGACACGCTGCTGATGCGGATGTCCGAGGACGACTTCGCGTCCGTCGTCGACACCAACCTCACCGGCACCTTCCGGGTGGTCAAGCGGGCCAACCGCGGCATGCTCCGCGCCAAGAAGGGCCGCGTGGTCCTGATCTCCTCGGTCGTGGGGCTGATGGGATCCGCGGGCCAGGCCAACTACGCTGCCTCGAAGGCGGCGCTGGTGGGCTTCGCCCGCTCGCTCGCCCGAGAGCTCGGCTCCCGCAACATCACCTTCAACGTCGTCGCCCCGGGCTTCGTGGACACCGACATGACGAAGGTGCTCACCGACGAGCAGCGCGCGGGCATCGTGGCGCAGGTGCCGCTGGCCCGCTACGCGCAGCCCGAGGAGATCGCGGCAGCCGTGAGCTTCCTGGCGTCCGACGACGCCGCGTACATCACAGGAGCCGTCATTCCCGTTGACGGCGGATTGGGCATGGGTCACTGATCACATGAGTGGAATCCTCGACGGCAAGCGCATCCTCATCACCGGGGTGCTGATGGAGTCGTCCATCGCCTTCCACACCGCCAAGCTGGCCCAGGAGCAGGGCGCCGAGGTCATCCTCACGGCGTTCCCGCGCCCGACGCTGACCGAGCGCATCGCGAAGAAGCTGCCCAAGCCGGTCAAGGTGCTGGAGCTCGACGTCACCAACGACGAGCACCTGGCCCGCCTGGAGGGCCTCGTCCGCGACGAGCTGGGCGGCCTCGACGGTGTCGTCCACTCGATCGGCTTCGCGCCGCAGGACGCCCTCGGCGGCAACTTCCTGAACACCCCGTTCGAGTCGGTCGCCACCGCCATGCACGTCTCGGCGTTCTCGCTGAAGTCGCTGACCATGGCCTGCAAGCCGCTGTTCCCGGCGGAGGGCGCGGCCGTCGTCGGCCTCACCTTCGACGCGCAGTACGCCTGGCCGCAGTACGACTGGATGGGCCCGGCCAAGGCGGCGCTGGAGGCCACCAGCCGTTACCTCGCCCGCGACCTGGGCAAGGAGAACATCCGCTGCAACCTGGTCTCGGCCGGTCCGATCGGCTCCATGGCCGCGAAGTCCATCCCGGGCTTCTCCGAGCTGGCCGACGTCTGGAACTCCCGCTCCATGCTGGAGTGGGACATGAGCGACCCGGAGCCGGCCGGCAAGGGCGTCGTCGCCCTGCTGTCGGACTGGTTCCCGAAGACCACGGGCGAGATCGTCCACGTGGACGGCGGTCTGCACGCGATGGGTGCCTGATCCCCGGATCCCGGCGTCCTCGCGTCCGTACGGCGGTGGCCGCGCTTCCCCCCGGGGGAGGCGCGGCCACCGCCGTTTTCGCGTCCGGGCGGGGTGTACGGGCGGGGTGTACGGGCCGCGTTCGATCGGATGTTCGTCGTCTGACCGGATCTTTCCGAGTCGAAAACCAGGACAGATGCCTGCAAACTGGCCACGTCGGGATCTTCCCGGCGTGGTCGGGGCGGAGGTACGGCGTGCGCACGAGGCCGAACCGAGCGGTATCCCTGCTGGTCACCTCGGTGGTACTCACCGGACTCCTGATCCCGGGGGCCTTCGCGCAGCCCGCCGACCGCGACCCCGCCCCCGGCCCCGAGGCGGCGGCCCCGGCGGCCGTCGACCTCGTCGAGATGCCCGTGGAACCCCCCGCACAGCCCGCCGCGCCCACCGGACGGGAACTCTTCGGCGCCGACTGCGACACCGAGATCGACGGCTCGCGGGTGACGGCCAACTGCCACAACGCCTACCCCGAGACCGACCTGATCCGGCTGCACGTGGAGTGCGACCGCTGGTGGGACGTGGACGGCGACGGCGCGGCCGTGCCACTGGGCCCGGCCGGCCGCGTCCAGCTCGCCGGCCGCTGCTGGAAAGAGGTCCGCTCCGCCTGGGTGAGCCACCAGCGGCCCGCGGCCTGAGGCTCCGGCGCCGCTACTCGCGGCCCAGGCAGACGAACGGGTAGCCCGCCGCCTCCGAAGCGGCCGCGTCCCCGTCCCCGCGGCGGATCGCCTCGATCAGCCGGGCGTGGTCCAGGTGGGACGCCGGGTCCAGCACCGTGCCGACGTCCGTGCGCAGCCAGTCGGCCACCAGGTCGCCGAGGTCCGCGTACAGCTCGATCAGCACGTCGTTGTGCGAGGCCGTCACCACCGCCATGTGCAGACTCACGTCCGCCGCCACGAACAGTTCCGCGTTCCCGCTCTCCCACGCCTCCTCGCGCCGCGCCAGCAGCGCGTCCAGCTGGACGAGGTCCCGCGCGGTCCGCCGCTCGGCCGCCAGCCGGGCCGCCGAGGACTCCAGCGTCGAGCGGAGCTCCGCGACGTGCCGCGGGTCGGCGCCCGCGAAGCGCCGGTGCATCACCCCCGCGAGCTCGCTGGTGGCGATCACGTACGTGCCCGAGCCCTGCCGGATGTCCAGCAGCCCGTTGTGCGCGAGGGCGCGCACGGCCTCGCGCACGGTGTTGCGGGCGACGCCCAGCAGTTCCACCAGCTCCGGCTCGGTGGGGATGCGGGAACCGACCGGCCACTCGCCGGAGGTGATCTGGTTCCTCAGCTGGGTGATCACCTGGTCGACGAGCGCGGAGCGCCGGGGCGAGGTCAGCGGCATGGGGTCCTCTCTAGCGCGACTGGACAACGAATCATCCCATGATTCTATGATGGTTGAATGTCCGACGAAGAAATCCAGACCCTGAACCGCCCGCCGGCCGCCACGAGCTCCGCCGTCCGGACCCACCCCGCCGCCCCCCACGCCGCCCCCAAGTGGCTCGGTCCGGTGCTCATCGTCGGAATCGTGCTGGCCGCCCTGAACCTGCGCCCCGCCATCACCAGCCTCGGCGCCCTCTTCGAGGAGACCCGCACCGGCCTCCACATGAGCGGCACCGTCGCCGGCCTCATCACCTCCGTCCCCGCCCTCTGCTTCGCCGTCTTCGGCGTCACCGCGCCCCGGCTCTCCCGCCGCTTCGGCCCGGCCGCCGTCGTCTGCGCCGGCATGGCCGCCGTCGCCACGGGCCTGCTGATCCGGCCCTTCGCGACCAACGCCGCGGGCTTCCTCGCCGCCAGCGCCCTGTCCCTGGCCGGCATAGCCCTGACCAACGTCCTCCTGCCGGTGATCGTCAAGCGCTGGTTCCCCGACCGCGTCGGTACGATGACGGGCCTGTACTCCATGGCCCTGGCCGCCGGCACCTCCCTCGCCGCCGCCGCGACCGTCCCGCTGACCTCCGCCCTCGGCGGCAGCTGGCGCACCGGCCTGCTCGTCTGGGCCGTCCTCGCCGCGGCCGCCGTACTGCCCTGGCTGCCCATCGCCGCCGCCGGCCGCCGCGAGAAGGCCGCCGCACCCGCCGCCGTACGCGAGGACACCGGCCCCTCCGTGATCCGCAGCCGCACCGCCTGGGCGCTGGCCTGCTACTTCGGCCTCCAGGCCACCGGCGCCTACGTCACCATGGGCTGGCTCCCGCAGATCTTCCGCGACGCCGGGGTCTCCGCGTCCACCGCCGGCGTGCTGCTCGCCGTCACCATGGTCATGGGCGTCCCCCTCGCCTTCGTCATCCCCGGCCTCGCCGGACGGATGCGCCACCAGGGCCCCATCGCCGTCGTCCTCGGCCTCTTCGGCCTCGCCGGCTACCTCGGGCTCTACCTCGCCCCCGCCGCCGGAGCCTGGGCCTGGGCCCTGCTCCTCGGCATCTCCAACTGCGCGTTCCCGCTCGTCATCACGATGATCGGGCTGCGCGCCAAGTCCCCGGCCGGAGTCGTCAAGCTCTCCGCCTTCGCCCAGAGCACCGGCTACCTCATCTCCATCCCCGGACCGCTCGTCATCGGCACCCTCTACCAGCACAGCGGCGGCTGGGACCTGCCCCTCGCCCTCATGGCGGGCCTCCTCGTCCCGCAGATCGCCCTCGGCGTCCTCGCGGGACGGGACCGCACGATCGAGGACGAATGCGGCATGCGAAACTGAACGGCATGTCGCCCGTACTCGAACCGAACCCCCAGAACGGCCACAAGAAGCTCGGCCTCGTCCTCGGCGCGATGCTCGCCATCACCGTGATCATCGGCGTCATCGCGACGATCGCCTCCCCCTGAACCCCGGCCCGCTCCCGGGACGGTGGGGATATCCCCACCATCCCCTAGGGGGCCAGGTTCAGGGTCCACTGGGGTGTGCCCCGGATGGGAACCGCCGCCTCGGATCCATAGATTCGAAGCAGCGATCCAGTCCCGGCCCAGCACCCCCGGAGGCGGCCATGTCGGCCCCCACGCACGCCCCGTCCCGCACCGCGCGCCCCGCGCGCCGACGCCCCGCCGTCCACGCCGGCGCGAACGCCCGCCTGCACTGGTGGGCGCTGGCCCTGCCCGCCCTCGCCTTCGGGCTGCTCCTGCTGCTCCTCGCCGGATCCGGCCAGGCCCACGCGGCCCCCGCGGAGCCCTCCGGACTGATCCAGGTGACCCAGCAGCTGCTGCGCGCCGTCGGCTGACTCCGGGCGCCGGGACGTGCGCCACCCCCCTGCGGCGGCCGCCCAACACCCTGCGCCCCGTGGCCCGTTTCGTGCGAAGCTGGGAGCCATGAGCGCCGACACACCCCGCAGGATCGCCCTCCTCCGGCACGCCAAGGCCGACTGGCCCCAGGTGGCCGACCACGAACGCCCGCTGGCGGAACGCGGCCGCAAGGACGCGCCGGCCGTCGGACTGAAGCTGGCCGAGACCGGAATCGCCTTCGACCTGGCCCTCTGCTCCACCGCCGCCCGCACCCGGGAGACCTGGAAGCTCGCCGTCCAGGAGCTTCCGCACCGGCCGAGGACCTCGTACGAGGAGCGCCTCTACGACGCCTCGCTGGGCGAGCTCATCGCCCTGCTGAACGAGACCTCCGACGAGGTCCGGGACCTGCTCGTCATCGGCCACAACCCCGGCATGCACGCCCTGGCCGACGCCCTCTCCGGGCGCGCCGAGGGCGACGCCCTGGCCCGGATGACCCGTACCGGCTTCCCGACCGCCGCCCTCGCCGTCGTCTCCTTCACCGGCTCGTGGAAGTCCCTGGAGCACGGGGTGGGCACGCTGCTGGACTTCTGGACCCCGAAGGAACACTGAGCGCACCGGAACACCGAGCGCACCGGCACCCGGGCCGCCCTCGCGAGCGGCCCGGGCCCGGGGGTGTCACCGGCCGGGCAGGGCCGCCGCCTCGCCGCCCCGCGCCTCCCACAGCTCCGGGTAGAACCGCCGGTGGACCGCCGCCCGCAGGTGCGCGACCCCGCTGCTGCCCCCGGTGCCCGGACGCCCGCCGATCTGCCGCTCCACGAGCAGCGCGTGGCAGGCTCGCCACTCCGTCCAGATCTCGTCGTGGTCGACGAGGGCCTCCGCCAGCTCGGCCAGCTCGGCGAGCTCGGCCGCGTCCCCGTCCCGGGGAAGGTCCCCGAGCCGCCCGTACGCCGCCCGCCGGCCGGCCTCCGTCGCCACCTCGAAACCGGCCTTGCCCAGCAGCCCGAGGAAGGCCTCCCACAGCGTGGGCTCAGCGAGCCGCGCCCGCAGCCGCTCCCGCTCCGCGGCGCCCAGCCCGGCCACGACCCGGGCGCCGTACTCCCCGTGCACCCAGTCGGCCCCCGACAGCGCCGCGATCTCCACGTACTGCGCCGACTGGGCGCCGCTGCTGCTGCCCAGCGCCCCGCGGAACGCGTGGAACTCCCGCGGCGGCATCCCGCGCAGCGGACGCATCCCGGCGATGAGCGCCCGGGTGATCACCGTGCTCCGCACGAGCCGGGCCCGGGCCGTGCGCGGGTCGCCGTCGAGGATCCGCTCCCGGGCGTCGGACAGCTCACCGAGCAGCTGCGCGAACCACAGTTCCTGCACCTGGTGGACGGTGATGAACAGCCGCTCGTCGCGCACCCCGTCCGCCAGGGGGACCTGGAGCGCCAGCAGCTCGGGCAGTCGCAGGTAGCCGGCGTAGGTGACGGTGTCAGACATCGGAGTCCTCCGGTGCGTGCAGTCCGTACAGGGCGAACGCGTCGGTGACGCCGGGCAGGTCGAAGGCGTCGACCTGGGCGCACAGCCGCAGCGTGGAGCGGGAGATGGTCTGGATGCGGTCGATGCCCGCGTCGCCGCCGTAGACGTCCGTCAGGACGGCCTCCGTCCGGTCCTCGTCCAGACCGGCGCGGCGCAGCGAGTCGTACACCGGCTCCAGGTCCCAGTCGAGCGCGGCGCGGATCATCGCGGGCAGGGCCCGGGCGGCCAGGACCCGGCGCCGCTCGTCGAGCCGGGCCCACAGTTCGAGGAAGAAGGCGGAGAAGAAGCGGTGGTGGCGTCCCTCGTCCTTGGCGTGGTCGCGCATCAGCTCGCGGACCGTGCTCACCACGGTCGGGTCCTGGGGCACCTCGTTGAGCACCGCGGTGATGAGCGTCTCGAAGACGACCGCCTGCAACTGGCCGGCGAGGACCGGGTCGTCGGGCAGCAGCCGGCGCCCGGTGTCCTGGAGGGCCGTGACGAAACCGCCGTAGTCCACGTCGGGCACGGGAATGCCGGTGACGGCGGCCACCTGGTCGGCCAGGTCCAGGCTGTACAGGGCGTGGTAGCCCTCGTCGCAGTACACCTTGAAGGCGTCCATCCGCAGCGCGGTGGGGAAGTGCAGTCCGGAGGTGCCGTTGGCGACGGGCTCGGCGGCCCCGTTGACCACGCGGGTCTCCAGGTGGGTGGTCGAGTGCAGGAACTGGTAGAGGTGCCGTACGGAGACCTCGCGGATCCGCTCCGGCTCCAGGGCCTTCACCTCGGGATGGGACAGGTGCGGCACCAGGGCGTCGGGGAAGAACACCCGGCCCTGCTCGGCCTCGGCGTGGAAGATCCGCCGGACTCCGCCGCGTACGCCCGCGGTCTCGTACCAGCGGTCGAGGGGACCTGGGGCCGTGGTCATGGGCGTCTTCCGTTCGGTGAGGAGGGGAGGGGGAGTGGGAGGGGGAGCGGGGCGGGGTCTGCGGCCGGACCGGCGGCCGGGTCGAGGTGGGCGGCGATCCGCCGGACCGCCTCGGCCACCAGGGGCGCGTCGACGGTGTGGCACAGCCGGAACCAGCCCGGCTGCGGGGAGCGGAAGGCCCCGCCGGGCAGGACGCTGACCTTCGCGGTGTCGAACAGCTCGCGCCACAGCCGCCGTTCGGCCTCGAATCCGGTGCCGGGCAGCCACCGGCGCAGGTCCAGCCACACAGAGAAGCCCGCCTCGGCCGGGGCGTACGGGATGCCGTGCGCGTCCAGGAGCGCGACGAGGTGCCCGTACGAGGAACCCAGGCGGCGGCGGCCCGCCGCGAGGAAGGACGCCACCCACGCAGGGTCCGCCAGGAGCCCGGCGAGGGTGTCCTGGGTGGCGGTGGAGACGGGGGCGAAGTAGGCCATCGCCCGTGCGGCGTCCCGGACGCGGGGATCGCGGGTGTGCAGGACGCCGGTCTTCAGCCCGGGCAGCCCGAAGTCCTTCGCGAAGCCCCACACCACGTGGGTGCGCCCGGCCCAGTGCGGATTGACGGCCGGGTCGGCGGCGCTGGTGAAGGCGTGCTCGCCGAAGACGGCGTGGGCGTAGATCTCGTCGGAGATCAGGTCCACGTCGTGCTCGCGGGCCACGCGCAGCACAGCGGCGAGGACCTCCGGCGGGTGCACCTCGCCGATCGGGTTGGAGGGGGAGGAGAGGGCGACGGCGCGCACGGTCGTCCCCTCGGAGCGGGCCTCCTTCAGAGCCCGGTCGACGGCGTCGGCCGTCAGCCGGAAGCCGTCGTCGGGGGACAGCGGCGCCGGCCGGATCCGGGCGCCGGAGCGGCCGCCGAGGTCGGTGTCGAAGGCCCCGTAGTAGGGGGCGGGCACCACGATGGCCTCGCCCGGGTCGCACAGGACGGAGGCGATCGCGTCGAGTGCCCCGGTCGCCCCGCTGATCACCACCAGGTCGTCGGCGTCCAGCGGGGTCCGGCAGGTCGCGGAGAGCAGTGCCGCGATCCGCTCGCGCAGTACCGCGGTGCCGTGCAGCGGCGCGTAGCGGGCGGTGGCCTCGGCCATGGGGGGCAGGGCGGCCAGCCGGTCTTCGAGGAGGTCCCAGAGCAGGCGGTTCTCGGCGGTGCCGAGGTTGATGTAGCCGTCGGGGCGCAGGTGCGCGTCGTACGGCTGTGCCTCCGCGCGGAAGTGGGCCTCGGCGATGGCCGGGGTGTCGGCGAGGAGCCGGGCGGCCTGGCGGGAGACCATCAGTGCCCCCCGCTGTCGACGCCGGCGGAGGTGAGCAGGCCGGGGTTGACCCCGAGGCCCATGGAGGCGTCGATGACGGCGCCGTGGAGCGAGGTGGAGTGCTCGCCCGCCAGCCACCAGACCAGTTCCGCGATCTCCTCGGAGCGGATCAGGCGGCTCTTGGGCAGCCGGGCGGTCAGGGCCGCGAGCTCCTCGGGGGAGAGCTTGTCGAGGGTGCTGGCCTGGAACATCGCGGTCTCGACGGCGCCGGGGCAGACGGCGAAGACGTCCACCGGGGTGTGCACCAGGTCGGCGGCGAGATGGCGGGTGAGGTAGGTGAGCGCGGCCTTGCTCATGCCGTCGGCGGGATGGAAGCCGGGGAACTGGAAGATCCCGCCGCCCACGCTGGAGATGTTGATGATCTTGCCGTAGCCGTTGTCCAGCATGCCGGGAAGCACCTGCTCGGTGAGCCACAGCGGGCCGACCGCGTTGATCCGGAAGAACTCCGAGGCCTTGTCGTGCCGGGGGCCGTCGGAGTACCGGTCGATGGTCTTGGACCCCACGGCGGCGTTGTTCACCAGGATCTCGACCGGGCCGGGAAGGGATTCCAGGAGCCGTTCGTGGTCGTCCCAGTTGCCCTGGTCGAAGGGGAAGGCCTCCACCTTGGCGTGGCCGGTCAGGGCCAGCTCGTGCACCAGCTCCTCGGCCCGGGCCCGGCCGTTGCGATACGTGAACCAGACCGTCCAGTCCTCTTCCTGAGCGAACCTCTCCACGCAGGCCCGGCCGATACCGCCCGAGCCTCCCGTGATGAGGACACTTCGAGTCACCATTGTTACCCCTTGAACGATCAATACTGACCGATGGCTGCTGTCGCGTTCACGACAGCGCGGCCACAGTATTTCTCGCAACTGGAGTGCGAATAGGGCGACTTCGGGCACTGGTTGTCCGAGATGCCTCTTGTGCGGGCGCGGATGTCTTCGATGCGCCGCAGGGTTCGCGCCCCGCCCGGAGGGGCCGATGGCCGGTTCGAGCGCATCGTGCGCGCCCTTCGAGTGGCCGGATATAGAGGAACGCCCGGCCGGGAAGAACCCGGCCGGGCGGTATGGAAAGGCTGTGGGTGTGCTCCGGACCCGTCAGGCCAGGTCAGCGGCCTCGACTTCCTCGCGGGTGATGCCGAGCAGGTACAGGACCGCGTCCAGGAAGGGCACGTTCACCGCCGTGTGCGCGGCCTCGCGCACCACCGGCTTGGCGTTGAACGCCACGCCCAGACCCGCCGCGTTCAGCATGTCGAGGTCGTTGGCGCCGTCGCCGATCGCCACCGTCTGGGCCAGCGGCACCCCCGCCTCGGCGGCGAAGCGCCGCAGCAGCCGGGCCTTGCCCGCACGGTCGACGATCTCGCCCGTGACCCGGCCGGTCAGCTTGCCCTCGAGGATTTCGAGAGTGTTCGCCGAGGCGAAGTCCAGCCCCAGCCGCTCCCGCAAGTCGTCCGTCACCTGGGTGAAGCCGCCCGAGACCACGCCCACCTGGTAGCCGAGGGTCTTCAGCGTGCGGATGAGGGTCCGGGCGCCCGGGGTCAGCCGCACCTCGGAGCGGACCTTGTCCACCACGGACGCGTCCAGCCCCGCCAGCAGCGCGACCCGGGCGTGCAGGGACTGCTCGAAGTCCAGCTCCCCGCGCATCGCCCGCTCGGTCACCTCGGCGACCTCCGCCTCGCAGCCCGCGTGCGCCGCGAAGAGCTCGATGACCTCGTCCTGGATCAGGGTCGAGTCCACGTCCATGACGACCAGCCGCTGGGCCCGGCGGTGCAGCCCCGCGGACACCACGGCCACGTCGACGCCGATCTGCGCGGAAGCCGTGGCCAGTGCGGTGCGCAGCGGCTCCGTCTCCACGCCCGACACGGCGAACTCGACCGCGGTCACCGGATACTTCGCGAGGCGGAAGATGCGGTCGATGTTGCCGCCGGTCCCGGTGATCCGAGCCGCTATGGCCGCCGTGGACTCGGCGGTGAGCGGGTGTCCGAGGACCGTGACGTGCGAGCGGCCGCTGCCGCGCGGCCGGTTGTCGCCGGTCCCGGAGAGGATCTCGGCCTGCAGCCTGAGCGACTCGGCCCAGCTGTGGACGGTGGCCCGCAGCTCGCCTTCGGCGCCGCCGGCGGGTTGGGTGACGAGGGCGCACAGGACGATGCGGCCACGGGTGACGACCTGCTCGATGTCGACGACGTCGACGGAGTAGGCGGCGAGGGTGTCGAACAGCCCGGCGGTGATCCCGGGACGGTCCTTGCCGAAGATCTTGACGAGGAGGGTGGGGACGTCGGAGGTCTGCGAAGCGCTCATGGTGTCCTCACCGTATCTTCCCGGCTCCGAGGGGCGGACATCCGTCCCACTCCCTGAACCGGCCCCGCCGCCCCCAGGGGCTCCGGCCGGGCGGCGGGGCCCGACCCGCGGCGGCGACGCCGGACGCGGGGCGGCGGCACGTCTGCTCCCGCGTCCGGTCCCCCGTCACTACCGAGCGGTAGGCGGCGCGACGCCCGGGCGAGAAGTCCCCTATTTCACTCTCCGGGTGACTTTCGACCCCGTCGGCGGACAGCCGTCGACACCCCGGCGAGGCCCCGATTCCACATGTGGCCGCAGGCCTGAAATAGTTCCCCCGGATGTTCGCCATCCCTAGACTCCCTGACGTCAGGGGGATTCTCGGGGGACTTAAGTGGGGCTGGAGTGCCGGAACTCGTACTGGAATTGAATGGAAGGACCTGGACGCTCGATCCGTCCAGGTCGTACTCGCTGGGGCGCGATCCCCAGGGAGACGTGGTGATCGACGACGCCCGGGTGTCCTGGAGGCACGCCACCATCAGCTGGAACGGCCGCGGTTGGGGCATCGAGGACCACGGCAGCACCAACGGCACGTACGTGCACGGTGCGCGGGTCCAGCAGACGGAACTCGTACCCGGCACGCCGGTCCACCTGGGCAACGCGACCGACGGTCCGCGGCTGGATCTCAGCGCCGCCGCCCCGGCCGCCGCCGCCCAGCAGGCCCCGGCGTACCAGGTCCCGGCCGCGCAGGGACAGGCGCACCAGCAGGCCCCGGCGTACCAGGCCCCGGTCCAGCAGCAGTGGGAACAGCAGCACCAGGCCCAGCCGCAGCACCAGCAGCCGCAGCACCAGCAGCCGCACGTGCCGCAGCAGCAGGGCGGCCCGGCGCAGGCCGCACCGAACCCCGGCTACAGCGACCACCGCAGCCCGACGACGTTCCACCAGCTCTCGCTGGGCCACGTCATGCGCATCGGCCGCGCGCTGGAGAACGAGCTGGTCGTCTCCGACCTCCAGGTCTCCCGCCACCACGCCGAGTTCCGCGCGATGCCCGGCGGCCGCTTCGAGATCCACGACCTCGGCAGCCACAACGGCACCTACGTCAACGGTCAGCCGCTCGCCAAGTCCGGTACCGCGCTGCTCGGCCCCAACGACATCGTCGGCGTCGGCCACTCGACCTTCCGCATCGTCGGCGACCGGCTGGAGGAGTTCGTCGACACCGGCGAGGTCTCCTTCTCGGCCCGCCACCTCACGGTGACCGTCGACGGCGGCAAGCAGATCCTCAAGGACGTCACCTTCGGCGTCCCGGAGAAGTCCCTCATCGGCGTCATCGGCCCCTCCGGCTCGGGCAAGTCGACCCTCCTCAAGGCGCTCACCGGCTACCGGCCCGCCGACCAGGGTGACGTCCTCTACGACAACCGCAACCTGTACAAGCAGTTCGCGGAACTCCGCCAGCGCATCGGCCTCGTCCCGCAGGACGACATCCTGCACAAGGAACTGAAGGTCAGCACCGCCCTCAAGTACGCGGCCAAGCTCCGCTTCCCCGGCGACACCGCCGAGTCCGAGCGCGCCGCCCGCATCAACGAGGTGCTGCGCGAGCTCAAGCTCGACATCCACAAGGACAAGAAGATCACCTCGCTCTCCGGTGGTCAGCGCAAGCGCGTGTCCGTGGCCCTGGAGCTGCTCACCAAGCCCTCGCTGATCTTCCTGGACGAGCCGACCTCCGGCCTCGACCCGGGCATGGACCGCGACGTCATGCAGCTGCTCCGCGGCCTCGCCGACGACGGCCGCACCGTCCTGGTCGTCACCCACTCCGTCGCCGAGCTGGCCATCTGCGACAAGCTGCTGGTCATGGCCCCCGGCGGTTCCGTCGCCTACTTCGGCCCGCCGGACGAGGCGCTGAACTTCTTCGGCTACACCACCTGGGCCGACGTGTTCTCCGCCTTCGAGAACTACCGCGACTACGACTGGGCCGGCCGCTGGAAGGGCTCGCAGCACTACCAGCTCTACGCCGCCGACATCGACGCGGTCGCCCCGCAGTCGGTCGCCATGCCGTCGCCGCAGCAGATGCGCCCGCCCAAGCCCCAGGGCTGGGGCTCGCAGCTCTGGACGCTGATCCGCCGCTACGTCTCGGTGATCGCCTCCGACAAGGGCTTCATCGGCCTGATGCTGATCCTGCCCGCGGTCCTGGGCGTGGTCTCCACGGTCATCCCCGCGACCTTCGGCCTCGCGCCCCCGAAGCCGCCGTCCCAGTTCAACGGCGACGCCGGCACGATCATGCTGATCCTCGCGGTCGGCATGTGCTTCTCGGGCGCCGCGAACTCGGTCCGAGAACTGATCAAGGAACGCGTCATCTACGAGCGTGAACGCGCGACTGGCCTGTCCCGGTCCGCGTACCTCATGTCGAAGGTGATCGTCCTCGGCGTCATCACGGCCATCCAGGGCGTCGTCATCTGCGCGATCGGCTTCTTCCCGCGCGACCTGCCCACCGAGGGCCTGCTGATGCCGCCGGCCGTCGAGCTGTGCCTGTCGGTCATCGCGCTGGGCTTCACCTCGATGATGTTCGGCCTGGTGATCTCCTCGCTGGTGAAGACCGCCGAGAAGACCATGCCCCTGCTCGTCATGTTCGCGATCGTCCAGGTCGTCTTCACCGGCATCCTCTTCCAGGTCTACGACTCCCCGGGCCTGGAGCAGTTCGCCTGGCTGATGCCGTCCCGCTGGGCGGTCGCCGCCGCCGGCACCACGCTGAACCTCGGCAAGCTCATGCCGCCGTGGGACCGCGACAACCCGACCAACACCGACCCGCTCTGGGACGCCACGGTCGGCCAGTGGAGCCTGAACATCACCGTCCTGCTGCTCCTCGGCATCGCCTGCGGCTTCCTGGTCCAGCGCCTGCTGCGCCGCCACGAGCCCGAGGTCATGCGGGCCGGCAAGTAGCGGGAACGCCACGCGGCGGGAACCCCGCGCACGCGCGAAAACGCCTCGGGGCGGCATCCGGAGTACCGGGTGCCGCCCCGAGGCGCATGGGGGTCCTGCCGACGTCCGCGCTCTCAGTAGGCGCTGTTGACGTTGTCCATCGAGCCGTAGCGGTCGGCCGCGTAGTTGCAGGCGGCGACGATGTTCGCGACCGGGTCGTACTGGTCGAACTTGGTGCCCTTGACGTGGTACGCCTTGAAGGTCGGGAGGATGACCTGGAGCAGACCCTTGCTGGGGATGCCGTTCTGGGCGTTGATGTCCCAGTTGTTGATCGCCAGCGGGTTGCCGCTCGACTCACGCATGATGTTCTTGTGGATCCCCTGGTAGGTGCCGGGGATGCCCTCGCGCTTCATGATGAAGAGCGCTTCCTTGATCCAGCCGTCCAGGTTGTTCGCGAAGACCGGGGTGCGGGTGGCGGACCGGCTCGCGGCCGCCTTCTTCTCGCGCTCCTTCTTGGCGTCGGCCTCGGCCTTGGCCTTCGCGGCCGCCGCGTCCTTCGCCACCTTGCTCGCGACCGCCTGCTGCGCGCCGAGGTGCTGCTGTACCGACGGGGTCCACGCCACGGGGGCGGCGTTGATCGTCACCGCCTCCGTCTCCGCGGCACCGGCCGGGACGAGGGAGAAGGCGAGCGCGGCGGCACCGAGCGTGGCGACACCGGCAACGGACAGCTTGTGTGCCTTCGTCAGACGACTGTGACCGGGAGTGCTGGAAGCAGACATGGCGGGGCAACCTCTTCGAATAGCGGGAGCCGCAGGAAAGCGCCGCGTGGATCCGGGATCCGCGGCGCTGTGCGACGTCGACATTCTTAGCGGTGGCAAAAACGCATGGCAAAGGTGTGACGTACGATCCCGCTTAGTGGATCAGGGCGCCCGACAGAACCGGCAATGACGGACATGCCGCTAGGCGCGACCGAGCTGATGCCGTCTTTATGCGTCCACTATCGGGCTTCGTAAGTGATGTGCGTCCTATGCCCGGGCTCACATCGGCCACGTAACGGTCTCGCCCAGAGTTGCACCAGCAATGCAAAGGGTGACGAAACTCCTCCCTGAGGATGATCCGCCCCCCGCCACCCTCGTCCCCCAGGCAGACCCCGGCGCCCCCGGCCCCCTCCCTCCGCCGTACGCCCCCGGTCCCCGGGCCTAGGCCCGAGGACCGATCCCGCAGGTCAGGGCCGCCGGTACGGTGACCCCATGTACTACGGACCCTGCACCGGGCTCGCGGCCGTCAGTACCGCGCTGCTCGCCATGAGCCGCCGGCTGGAGGTCCAGGACGTCCTGCGCACGATCGTCGCCTCGGCCCGCGAGCTGCTCGGCGCCGAGTACGCCGCCCTCGGCGTCCCCGACGACCACGGGGGCTTCGCCCAGTTCGTCGTGGACGGCATCAGCGAGGAGCAGTGGCGGGCCATCGGCCCGCTGCCCCGCCAGCACGGCGTCCTCGCCGCGATGCTCCACGAGGACACCCCCGAGCGCCTGGCCGACGTACGCGAGGACCCGCGCTTCGGGGGCTGGCCCGCCGCCCACCCCGACATGTCCGACTTCCTCGGGATGCCCATCCGGGACGGCGAGGAGACCCTCGGCGCCCTCTTCCTCGCCAACAAGCGCGGCGGCGAGCGCGGCGACGGGCGCGGCGGCGACGGGCATGGCGAGGACGGGCGTGGCGAGGACGGGCGTGGCGACGGCGGGCGCTGCGGATCCGGAGGCGAGGGCTTCACCGACGAGGACGAGGAACTCCTCTCCCTCCTCGCCCAGCACGCGGCCATCGCCCTCACCAACGCCCGCCTCTACGAGCGCAGCCGCGAGCTCACCATCGCCGAGGAACGCTCCCGCCTCGCCCACGAGCTGCACGACGCCGTCAGCCAGAAGCTGTTCTCCCTGCGCCTCACCGCCCAGGCCGCCGCAGCCCTCGTGGACCGCGACCCCGCCCGGGCCAAGGGGGAGCTCCACCAGGTCGCCGTCCTGGCCGCCGAGGCCGCCGACGAACTGCGCGCCGCCGTGACCGAGCTCCGCCCCGCCGCGCTGGACGAGGACGGGCTCGTCGCGACCCTGCGCAACCACGTCCGCGTCCTGGACCGCGCCCACACCGCGAGCGTCACCTTCACCTGTGACGGCGTACGGGCCCTGCCCGCGACCCAGGAGGAAGCCGTCCTGCGCGTCGCCCAGGAAGCCCTCCACAACGCCCTGCGGCACTCCGGCGCCGACCGCGTCGAGGTCGCCCTCGTGCGGACCCCGGCCGGCGGAGCGGTCCTGCGCGTGCGGGACTGGGGCCGCGGCTTCTCCCCTTCCACGGTCCGCAAGGCGGGCCGCCACCTCGGCCTGGTGTCCATGCGGGACCGGGCGAGCGGGGCCGGCGGCCGGCTGGAGGTCCACTCGGAGCCCGGCGAGGGCACCACGATCGAGATGGAGGTCCCCGGTGGCTGAGACCGGCACCCCGGGCGGCGGCCCCGCCCGCATCCGCGTCCTGCTCGTCGACGACCACCAGGTGGTCCGGCGCGGCCTGCGCACGTTCCTGGAGGTCCAGGACGACATAGAGGTGGTCGGCGAGGCCGGTGACGGCGAGGAGGGCATCGCCCGCGCCGAGGAGCTGCGGCCCGACGTCATCCTCATGGACGTCAAGATGCCCGGCACCGACGGCGTCGAGGCCCTGCGGCGGCTGCGCGCCCTGGGCAACCCGGCCCGGGTCCTGATCGTCACCAGCTTCACCGAGCAGCGCACGGTGGTCCCCGCCCTGCGGGCCGGCGCCGCCGGATACGTCTACAAGGACATCGACCCCGACGCCCTGGCCGGGGCCATCCGCTCCGTCCACGCGGGCCACGTCCTGCTCCAGCCGGAAGTCGCGGAGGTCCTCCTCGCACAGGAGGACCAGCCGGCCGGCGCCGGCCGGCCGGGCTCGCTGACCGACCGCGAACGGGAGGTCCTCGGGCTGATCGCCGACGGCCGGTCCAACCGGGAGATCGCCCGGGCCCTCGTGCTGTCGGAGAAGACGGTCAAGACCCACGTCTCGAACATCCTGATGAAACTGGACCTCTCGGACCGGACCCAGGCGGCGTTGTGGGCGGTCAGGCACGGTATGGCGGAGTAATCGGACCGTCTTCTTTACGGACTCTGATTCAACAGAGATTCATACGGTCGGGTGTATGTCGCCCACATGGCGTATCCCCGCCGTCGGGCGGGCGTTCTCCATGGCGTGCCGCGACGGCTGGTCGCGGCAGACGTACTGGAGGACGAGAACGTGAAGAACTTCAAGAAGGCCGCAGCCGTCACCATGATCGCGGGCGGGCTCGTCGCCGCCGGCGCCGGTGTCTCCTCGGCGCACGGCGGTGCGTCCGCGGAGGGCGAGGCCCTGCACTCGCCCGGCGTGGCCTCCGGGAACCTGCTCCAGGTCCCCGTAAACGTCCCCGTGAACGTGGTCGGCAACACGGTCAACGTGATCGGCCTGCTGAACGGCGCCTGGGGCAACACCGGCGTGAACGCCTGACCCGCCCCGCCCCACCCCGGCCCCGCTTCCCCCCTCTCCCTGGGAAGCGGGGCCGCAGCACTCCCCCCCGGCCCCTCCCGGCCACCCCACCCGCCCTACCTCTGCCGCCCCTCCCGGCTCCGCCGCCCGCTTCGGCTCTTCCGCCCTCCCGGCTGCGCCGCCGGCTCTGGCCCTGCCGGTCTCCCGGCTTCGCCGACCGCTCTGGCTCTGTCGGGCTCCCCGGCTTCGCCGACGGCTCTGGCTCTGACGCCCCTCTCGGCTTCGCCGACGGCTCTGGCCCTGCCGCGCCGCCCGCTTCGGCCCTGCCGAGCCTCCCGGCCGCGCCGACCGCTCTGGCTCTGTCAGGCTTCTCGGCTTCGCCGACGGCTCCGATCCTGCCGGGCCTCCCGGCTGCGCCGCCCGCTCTGGCTCTGTCGGGCTTCTCGGCTTCGCCGCCCGCTCCGGTCCTGCCGGCCTCCCGGCTGCGCCGCCCGCTCCGGCCCTGCCGCCCCTCCCGGCTGCGCCGCCCGCTCCGGCCCTGCCGCCCCTCCCGGCTTCGCCGACGGCTCCGGCTCTGCCGGCTCCCCGGCTGCGCCGCCCGCTCTGGCCCTGCCGGGCCTTCCGGCTGCGCCGACGGCACTGGCCCTGCCGGGCCTTCCGGCTGTGCCGACCGCTCTGGCTCCGCTGGCCCTTTCGGGCTGCGTCGGCCCGTTCCGGCTCCGCCGACCGTTCTGCCTCGCCGGGTCTTCTGGCTCCGCCGGGGCCTCCGGCTCTGCCGGGCCCTCCCAGCTCCTTCGGCTCCCTCCGGGTACGGAGGCGTTCGAGGTGCGGGGGATCCGGATCGCATCCGGCCGAGCCCCCGCGTCACCCCGCCCCAAACCGTCCTTCCGACCCTTACCCGAGCCTTCGGGCTGTGCCCGAGCCTTCGGGCTGTGCCCGAGCCTTCGGGCTGTGCCCGAGCCTTCGGGCTGTGCCCGAGCCTTCGGGCTGTGCCCGAGCCTTCGGGCTGTGCG
>NZ_JBWKGY010000011.1:0-7606 GCF_056433525.1 Streptomyces sp. NPDC044704 | reverse complement strand
GTGCCCGAGCCCCTCCGGGCCGGCCGAAGCCCCCTCCGGGCCGGGCCCGAACCCTCCGGGCCGGCCGTAGCCCCCCGGGCTGTGCCCGAACCCCTCCGGGCCGACGGGCCCGAAGCCCCCCCCCGGGCCATCCGGCGGAGCCACCCACGCGGAGCCCTACGCTCCGCGCTCCCGCTCCTCGACGGCGGAGTTGAACGCCGCCACCAGGGCCCGCCGGGCCACCCGCTCCACCGGCCGCAGCGCCTCCGCCCGCGCCGCCATCTCCGAGGCGGCCACCGCACCCCCGTGCCCGTTCTCGTACGCCAGCGACACCATCAGGTCCACCCGCTGCGCCAGCGCCAGCACCCGCACCGCCCGCGGCGGATACCCCGGAGCCAGCGCGTCCCGCCCCGCCTCCGCCCGCGCCCGGTACGCCGACAGGGCCGCGTCGGCCACCGGCCCCGACGCCGCCACGTCCAGCCGGGTCAGCACCACCGTCGCCTCGCGCAGCGCCTCCGCCAGTTCCCGCTCCGCCTCCCCGAGCGACGGCACGTCCGCCGGCGGGGCCTCCCGTACGGGCAGGCAGTGCCACGTCACCGAGACGTGCAGGTCCCCGGCCGGCCCGGCCTCCACCACCTCCGGCACCAGCCCCAGCGCCGCCCCCACCGCGACCACCGCCTCCTCGGCCTCCAGCGCCCGCGCGTTGAACTCCGCCGGCCCGCTCAGCCCCAGCGGATGCCCCGGCGCGGGCAGCGCCACCCGCAGTCCGCTCACCCCCAGCGCCCGCATCCGGCCGAGCGCCAGCGTGAGCCCCACCGGACCCGGTTCCCCCGGCAGCCCGGACACCCGGTGCACGGCGTCCTCACCGACGATCGACGACGCGGCCTCGTCGGGCGACACCAGACCGGCCAGCAGCGCGTTCCCCCAGGCGGCCAGCCGCCCTGAACGTGGTTCGAAAAGCATCCCCCCACTTTACGGATCGCCCCCCGCACCCGGCCCCGGAACCGGACCCCCCGCCGAGTGGCGTAGGTTTTCCCCTGGGGCTGCGCCTGCCGGCGCACAGAGAACCGTGACTGCAAGGGGTGACAACACGCTCATGAGCGATGTTCTGGAGCTGGTGGACGTATCCGTGGTCCGCGAGGGCCGGGCTCTGGTGGACCAGGTCTCCTGGTCGGTGAAGGAGGGGGAGCGCTGGGTGATCCTCGGCCCCAACGGCGCCGGCAAGACCACACTGCTGAACCTCGCCTCCAGCTACCTCTTCCCCACCAAGGGCTCCGCCACCATCCTCGGCGGCACCCTCGGCAAGCCCGGTACCGACGTGTTCGAGCTGCGCCCCCGCATCGGCGTGGCCGGCATCGCCCTCGCCGACAAGCTGCCCAAGCGGCAGACCGTCCTGCAGACCGTGCTCACCGCCGCCTACGGCATGACCGCGACCTGGCAGGAGGAGTACGAGGACATCGACGAGCAGCGCGCCCGCGCCTTCCTCGACCGCCTCGGCATGTCGGACTACCTCGACCGCAAGTTCGGCACCCTCTCCGAGGGCGAGCGCAAGCGCACCCTGATCGCCCGCGCCCTCATGACCGACCCCGAACTGCTCCTCCTCGACGAGCCCGCCGCCGGTCTCGACCTCGGCGGCCGCGAGGACCTCGTACGCCGCCTCGGCCGCCTCGCCCGCGACCCGCTCGCCCCCTCGATGGTCATGGTCACGCACCACGTCGAGGAGATCGCCCCCGGCTTCACGCACGTCCTGATGATCCGTCAGGGCAAGGTCGTCACCGCCGGTCCCATCGACCTCGAACTCACCTCGCGCAACCTCTCGCTCTGCTTCGGCCTCCCGCTGGTCGTCGAGCGCAACGACCACGACCGCTGGACCGCCCAGGGCCTGCCCCTGCGCTAGGCCGTCTCTTCCGGCCGTACCGTTCGCGCCCTGTCCGGACCGCGCCCACCCGACCTACCATGACCATGTGGACATCGACGCATGGGTGTGGTGGCTCATCGGCGCGGTCGGACTGGGCATCCCCCTCGTCCTGACCGCGATGCCGGAGTTCGGCATGTTCGCCGTGGGCGCGGTCGCGGCAGCGGTCACGGCGGCACTGGGCGGAGGGGTGGTCGCGCAGGTCTTGGTCTTCGTCGTCGTATCGGTCGCGCTGATCGCCGTCGTCCGGCCGATCGCCAACCGGCACCGCGACCAACGGCCCCAACACCGCAGCGGCATCGACGCGTTGAAGGGCCGCTCCGCCGTCGTCCTCGAACGGGTCGACGCGGGCGGCGGACGCATCAAGCTCGCCGGCGAGATCTGGTCCGCCCGTACCCTCGACGCGGACATGAGCTTCGAACCCGGCCAGTCCGTGGACGTGGTGGAGATCGACGGGGCGACCGCCGTCGTGATGTGACAACCAGCCTGCTCGCAGGCCCCGGGTCTGCGAGACTCCGATCAACGGGGCAGCACAGACAGCCGGAAGGGCACGGGGAACCGCATGCAACCGATCATCATCGTCCTGATCATCCTGGTGGTTCTGGTCTTCATCGCCCTGGTCAAGACGATCCAGGTGATCCCGCAGGCCAGCGCAGCCATCGTCGAGCGGTTCGGCCGCTACACCCGCACCCTCAACGCGGGCCTCAACATCGTCGTCCCGTTCATCGACTCCATCCGCAACCGCATCGACCTGCGCGAACAGGTCGTCCCCTTCCCGCCGCAGCCGGTCATCACCCAGGACAACCTGGTCGTCAACATCGACACCGTCATCTACTACCAGGTGACCGACGCCCGCGCCGCGACGTACGAAGTGGCCAGCTACATCCAGGCCATCGAGCAGCTCACCGTCACCACCCTCCGCAACATCATCGGCGGCATGGACCTGGAACGGACCCTCACCTCCCGCGAGGAGATCAACGCGGCCCTCCGCGGCGTCCTCGACGAAGCCACCGGCAAGTGGGGCATCCGCGTCAACCGCGTCGAGCTCAAGGCCATCGAGCCGCCGACCTCCATCCAGGACTCGATGGAGAAGCAGATGCGCGCCGACCGCGACAAGCGCGCCGCCATCCTCCAGGCCGAAGGCGTCCGCCAGTCCGAAATCCTGCGCGCCGAGGGTGAGAAGCAGTCCTCCATCCTCCGCGCCGAAGGTGACGCCAAGGCCGCCGCCCTGCGCGCCGAGGGCGAGGCCCAGGCCATCCGTACGGTCTTCGAGTCCATCCATGCCGGCGACGCCGACCAGAAGCTCCTCGCCTACCAGTACCTCCAGATGCTCCCGAAGATCGCCGAAGGCGACGCCAACAAGCTCTGGATCGTGCCCAGCGAGATCGGAGACGCACTCAAGGGCCTCTCGGGCGCCATGGGCAACTTCGGCCCCATGGGCGGCGGTTCCAGCGGATTCAACCCGCAGAACCCCGGCAAGAGCGGCGCGAACGACCACACGGGCGGCCCCGACCGCCGCGAACAGCCCCCCATCGACTGAACCGGCCGCCCCCTCGTGCATGATCGGTGAGGCCCCTCGACCTTCACGGCGGGGAGGCGACTCGCTCACGCAAGGGGGATGGCTCCGTCCATGTCCATGTCCGTCTGGGAATCACTCGCGGTCTTCGCCGCCGGAATCGGCGCCGGCACGATCAACACCATCGTCGGTTCCGGCACCCTGATCACCTTCCCGGTGCTCCTCGCCACCGGCCTGCCGCCGGTCACCGCCAACGTCTCCAACACCCTCGGCCTCGTGCCCGGTTCCATCAGCGGAGCCATCGGCTACCGCAACGAACTCAAGGGGCAGCGCGCCCGCATCCTGCGCCTCGGCTCCGTCTCCCTCGTGGGCGGCCTCGCGGGAGCGATCCTGCTCCTCGTCCTGCCCTCGGAGTCCTTCGACACGATCGTGCCCGTCCTCATCGGACTGGCCCTCGTCCTCGTCGTCCTCCAGCCCCGCCTCGCCGCGGCCCTGCGCCGCCGCCGCGAAGCCGCCGGCACCGACCCCGGGGAAGGAGACGGCGGCCCCGTCCTCCTCACCGGCATGCTGCTCTCCAGCGCCTACGGAGGCTACTTCGGGGCCGCCCAGGGCGTGCTCTACGTCGGACTCATGGGCCTGCTGCTCCACGAGGACCTGCAACGGATCAACGCCGTCAAGAACGTCATCGCCGCCCTCGTGAACGGCATCGCCGCCGTCTTCTTCCTCTTCGTCGCCGACTTCGACTGGACGGCCGTCCTCCTCATCGCCGTCGGCTCCACCATCGGCGGGCAGATAGGCGCCAAGGTCGGGCGCCGGCTCTCGCCGACGGTCCTGCGCGGAGTCATCGTGACGGTCGGCATCCTCGCCATCGCCCAGCTCCTGCTCCGCTGAAAGACGTAGACGACATACGTTGCCCCGTCCGCCCGGAACCACGGCGGACGGGGCACACGACTAGGCGGACCGCGCGAGCCACTCGGGCAGCGGCTCCCGCCCGCCCACCCCCAGCGCGAGCAGCATCGCGTCGGCGGGCGACGGCACGAACGGCTTCCGCAGCAGCGGCATCCCCGCCTCCTCCGGAGTCCGGGCCGCCTTGCGATGGTTGTCCTCGGCACAGGAGGCCACCGTGTTCAGCCAGGTGTCCCCACCGCCCTGGGCCCGCGGCAGCACGTGGTCCACGGTCGTCGCGCGCTTCCCGCAGTACGCGCAACGGTGCTGGTCCCGGACCAGCACCCCCCTCCGCGACCAGGGAGCATGTCTTCGGAACGGCACCCGCACGTACCGGCAGAGCCTGATCACCCGCGGCATCGGAAGCTCCATGGTGGCCGCGCGCACACGCAGCTCGGGATGCGACTGTTCGACGACGGCCTTGTCCTGGAGCACGAGCACCACCGCCCGGTTCAGGGTCACCGTCGACAGCGGCTCGAAGCTCGCATTCAGCACCAGCGTGTCCCGCATCTCGCCCACCTCCCGTGTGCAGGCCCGCGACCACCCTGGCGGCAAGGCCCGGAACCACTCTGGCCGCGCGCGCCACGCGGGACAACGCAATAAAAATGCCCGGTCCTGGCCGTCTTTAGACCAGGACCGGGCAAACGCTCGGCGAACGATCAGCCCGCCGGCGCCTCGTACTCACCGATCAGCTGGGCCCGCCCGAGGGTGTGGAAGCGCAGATTGAACCCGACCACGGCAGGAGAGACGTCCCCGTCCGGCCCGAGCTTCTCCTGATCCACCGCGTACACCGTGAACACGTACCGGTGCCGCTCCCCGGCCGGCGGAGCGGCCCCGCCGAAGTCCTTCGTGCCGTAGTCGTTCCGTACGTGCACCGCCCCGGCGGGCAGACCCTCGAACTTCCCGCTGCCCGCCCCGGCCGGCAGCTCGGTGACCGAGGCCGGCAGGTCGAACAGCACCCAGTGCCAGAAACCGCTGCCCGTCGGCGCGTCCGGGTCGAAGCACGTCACGGCGAAGCTCTTCGTCCCCTCGGGGAAGCCCTCCCACCGCAACGCGGGCGAGACGTTCCCGCCCGACAGGACCTGCCCGTCGCCCAGCTCCGCCCCCGGCGCCAGATCGGCGCTCGTCACGGTGAAGGAGGGGACCTCCGGGTGAAAGTCGTGGGGGAGGGGCGCCCTGCTCTGCTCAACCACTGCTGAACCTCCTGATCGACAACGCGTACCGGCCCGAGCCTAGAACCAGTTGCGCTGCGAACCGACGGACGCGATCCACTGGTTCAGGTACGCGGCCCAGTCGGTCTGCTCGTAGGACTGCAGCCCCACCTGGAAGCAGCGGTAGGTGTCGCTTCCCTCGCTGAACAGCCCCGGCTTCTTGTCCATCTCCAGCACGACGTCCATGTCGCGCCCGTCCGAGACGAAGGTCAGCTCGACCTGGTTCAGCCCCCGGTACTGCGACGGCGGCAGGAACTCGATCTCCTGGTAGAACGGCAGCGTCTGCCGCGTCCCGCGGATGTGCCCGCGCTCCATGTCCGCACTGCGGAACGTGAACCCGAGCTGCCGGAACGCGTCCAGGATCGCCTGCTGCGCCGGCACCGGGTGCACGTTGATCGGGTCCAGGTCACCGGCGTCGACCGCGCGCGCGATCTCCAGCTCGGTGCTGACCCCGATGTTCATCCCGTGCAGGTGCTGACCCCCGAAGTGGGTGATCGGCGTCTCCGCCGGGATCTCCAGCCCGAACGGCACCACGTGCAGCTTGCCGGCCTCGACCTGGAAGGCACCGCCGAGGCGCTGCTTGGTGAAGACGACGTCCTGCTTGTACTCCTGGTCGCCGCCCTCCACCTCCACCCGCGCCTGGAGCCCGACGGACAGCCCCTCGATCTGCTGCTCCACGGACCCGCCCTGGATGCGGACCTCGCCCTGGACGATTCCGCCCGGCACCACGTTCGGCTCGGTGATGACCGTGTCCACCGAGGCACCGCCGGCACCGAGGCTCGCCAACAGCTTCCTGAACCCCATGCTCAAACTCCCCTTGAAGGCCTGTACGAAGGATCTGGCGACGCAGGAGCGCCTACCCCTTACCCACGCGGAACCTTAGGCCCCGGTTGCGGGGCCGCGCGTTCCACTACGCTCGACCGGATGAGCGCGCGTCCCGACCGTACGCCCCTGCCCCGGTCCTTCTTCGACCGCCCGGTCCTCACCGTGGCCCCCGACCTGCTGGGCCGCACCCTGGTCCGCCGCACTCCGGAAGGCCCCCTCGAACTGCGCATCACGGAGGTGGAGGCGTACGAGGGCCAGGCCGACCCGGGCTCCCACGCCTACCGCGGCCCCACCGCCCGCAACGCGTCGATGTTCGGCCCGCCCGGACACGCGTACGTCTACTTCATCTACGGCATGTGGTTCAGCCTCAACCTGGTCTGCGGCCCTCCCGGCCACGCGAGCGGCGTACTGCTGCGCGCCGGCGAGGTCACGCTGGGCGCGGACCTGGCTGCCAAACGCCGCCTTTCAGCCAGAAACCCGCGTGAACTGGCCAAGGGTCCGGCCCGTCTGGCCACCGCCCTGGACGTCGACCGCTCCCTCGACGGCACCGACCTCTGTGGCGGACCGGACTCTCCCCTGTCCCTCCTCGCCGGTACGGCCACACCGGCCGACCTGGTGAGCAACGGTCCCCGTACGGGAGTGGGCGGGGCCGGCGCGGCCCACCCGTACCGCTACTGGATCACGGGAGACCCCACGGTCAGCCCCTACCGCGCCCACGCACCACGCCGCCGGTCAACTTGACTCGGCCCTGCCGGACGCCTAACGTAGCCCGAGCCGCTTGAACGGGGCACTGCCTTCAGCAGACCCCCAGAGCGGCCAAACCACTACCTACGACTTACCCCTGGCGGGGTCTTATTCGGCATGCCCGAATTACCTGCCGATCGGCCCGATTATGAGCCGCAAGGGGAAAGCGCTAACGTAGCGGAGCGCCGAAAGGCAAAGACCCCCAACGGTCACCGAATTCAAATCCAAGTCGGAAACGGCGCGGAAATGATCTGGTAGAGTTGGAATCGCCGGAAAGGGAAAGCGCAAAAGCGCAGGACCTGGAAAGCAAGCGAGACTGGCTCTGATAGAGTCGGAAACGCAAGAACACAGAACGAAAGCCCGGAGGAAAACCCGCGAGGGTGAGTACAAAGGAAGCGTCCGTTCCTTGAGAACTCAACAGCGTGCCAAAAATCAACGCCAGAAGTTGATACCCCGTCCACTTCGGTGGAT
>NZ_JBWKGY010000010.1:0-302420 GCF_056433525.1 Streptomyces sp. NPDC044704 | reverse complement strand
CCGACGTGGATCTGGCCGGCGTCGGCGGTGATCAGGGTGGAGAGGATCTTCACGGCGGTGGTCTTGCCGGCGCCGTTCGGCCCGAGCAGGGAGAACACGGACCCGGCCGGGATGTGCAGGTCGATGCCGTCGAGCACGGTCTTGTCGCCGTAGGACTTGCGCAGACCGACGGCGGAAACGGCGGCGGGCGACGGCGCACAGGACTGCCGTGGCGTGGGCATGACAGAAGAAGGCATGGAGTCCTCCCTTTCGGAGGCTGGAGCGACGGGGGAACGGGCGGGTTCGCGGGGCCGGCACTCAGGCCCGGGCGCGGCGGACGTCGATGTTGCCGTGCCGGGTCCGGGCGCGGACCTCGACGGTGTCCCCGTCCTTCTCCGGGGCTTCGGAGGCGGTGAGGGTGTTGCGCACCCATCCGTGGTCGGAGCTGACGTCGAGCCAGGCGGCCGCGCCCTCGCGGATGCCGACCTCGATGGCGCCGTAGGAGGTCTCCAACTGGACGGTGCCGCGGGCGACGTCGGCGACGCGCAGCGTGCCGTGGGCGGTGGTGGCGGCGACGGAGCCCTCGGCGCGCGCGATGTCGATGTCGCCGTTGGAGCCCCTCACCCTCAGGTCGCCGGTGACGGCGCCGACGGTCGTGGTGCCGTGCGAGTTCTTCAGTACGGCGGAGCCGTCGGCGGTACCGACGCGCAGGCTGCCGGAGCTGGTGGTGATCTCGGAGGCGCCCTCGATCCGGTCGACGGTGATCGAACCGTGGGAGGCGGTCAGGTGGAGCGGCCCGGTCGTGTCGAGGCGGACGTCACCGGACGAGGTCTTCACGCGGACCTCGCCCAGCCGGCCCTCGCCGAGCACCTGGGCCCAGGCGCCGGTCATGTCGACGCGCGAACCGGTGGGCAGTTCGACGGTCACGTCGACGGTGCCGGTGCGCCCGAAGAGGTTGCGCTGCTTGGGCGTCCTGACGGTCAGGACCCCGCTCGCGTAGGTGACTTCGGTCTGGTCGGCCGACCGCACGTCCTGGTCCTTCTTCGGGTCTCGGGGCCGGACTTCGACGACGGTGTCGAGGCGGTCGCCCGCGGCGAACTGGATGGAACCGGCGTCCACGTGGGCGGTGACCGAAATCGGTTCGGGCGTGTCGAAAGAAGGCATGGCTGTCCCGTCCTCATGAGTCCTTGGGGCGTCCCGGCTGGTGGGACGCGGTGTGGGTGAAGTGGTGCGGGGTGACGTGGTGCGGGGTGAAGCGCGGCGGGCGGAGGGGCTAGGGCCTGTCGTCAAACTCCCGTCGTCGCCCGGAGGGCGGCCCTGCGGCGTCTGGTGCGTGCTCTCGGTGCGCCGGGCGGAAGCCCGCGTACTGGACGTACTTGGCTTTCGCCCGGTGCGGCGAGAGCGCGTGCCAGGCGTCGCGGGGCAGACGGGAGTTTGACGACAGGCCCTAGCGCACCCAGCCCGTGAAGCTCTGTCCGACGGTCCGGGCCCTCTCCGTCGTCCGCGGCGTGCCACCGCCGTCGACCGCGGCGGACACGGCCCGCACGAGCCACGCGTTGACCGACAGGCCCTCGCGGCCGGCGGCCTCCTCGGCGCGGGTCTTGAGGTGGGCCGGCAGCCGCAGGTTGACGCGGGCGGTGCCGCCCTCGTCGCCCTCGGCGTTTGCCGCCTGCGCCGTGAGCGCCTCGACGGGCGCGGCCGGCTCCGCGGGGCGCCCCTCGGCGGGCGGCAGCGTCACCACGAAGTCGGGGTCGAGCCCGCGCAGCCGTACGTCGACCGACCCGGGGGCGAGTTCGCGCGTGATCTCGTCCATCGCGGCGGAGAGCACGTGGAGCATGGTCAGCCGGGTCGCCGACTCCAGCGGAGCGGTGAGCCGCTCGGCCAGCTCGCGGGCGTCCTCCCCGCCGGCTTCGGCGGCCACCGCGAGTTCACGGCGCAGGGTGTCGACATACGGGGTCAGATCCATGACGCCATAATGGCACCACGATGGCGCCATCCGCAAGCCTGACGGCGCCTCACGTGGTCCGCGCTATCGGATCACCCTCCTGACCTGCACATACAGGAAGCGGGCGGGGTGAGCCAGGGAGGCACCGCAGCCACTCCGAGCCGCCATGGCGCACGGAATGGCGCCGAGTGGCGCCATGTGGCACCACATGGCGTCACATGGCACCAACCGGTCCGTCCTCCACGGGAGAAGGGCATCGGCAACGGGGCTGCGCACCCGGGCCCGCGGCGTGGTGCGGCACGGTCAGCGGCGCTCGTTCACGTCGTCGACGACGAGGGACACGCCGATGCCCAGCAGCCAGACGTCCTTGGCCAGCGCGATCCCCTGCTCGGTCGGGCGCAGGCCGCCTTCCTCCCGCATCCCCGGAACGCGCAGGTAGAGCCCGAGCGTGCCGACGGAGAACGCGGTCAGCGCGCCACCGGCGACAGCGGCGGGGACCACCGGCAGGAGCAGGGCGGTGGCGATGGCGAGTTCCCCGGCGGCCAGCAGCCGGACGAACTTACGGGCGTCCTGCCCGCCCAGGAACGGGTAGGCCGTGGCGGCGAACTGCTGCAATCCCTCGGCGGTGGCCTCGTCCGCACCGAGTTTCGAGAGCCCCGAGCTCAGGAAGAACGTGCCGGCCGTGAGCCTGAGCGGCAGTTGCCGCGCCAGGGCGGATCTCCATGCGCAACCGGTTGTCATGCGGAGCCTCCCGACGTCGACCCCACATACCACCCTGCCACCCCTCCGGGGCCTGTCAAAACGGGGCTCCCGGCCGGACTGGACGCGCCTACGAGAACCAGCCGCCCGACGGGGCGGCCCTTCGTAGAATCGACCCAGGAACGGCTTGACCGGCGAACCTGCGGCAACGTAACTTCGACCGCACCTACTCGTGAGCCGCTGTACTGGAAGGGGGCGAAGCCGGATGTCGACCATCTCCGCGGTGCTTCGCCTGTCCCACCAGATCGCCTGGGCTCCGGGTCGTGTCGCACACGGCTGCTGACCAGCCCCCTTCCCGGCGTGCCCGATCGCGGCCCCGGCACCTTCCCCTCTCTCTCACCGCTCACGGCACCTCGCTGCGTGCCGATGTGCCGCGCCGCGCGTTGTCCGGATGCGGCGTCCCTGAACGAGAAAGCACTTGCAATGGCGACTAGGACAGTCAGATCGGCCACGCTCCGGAACGAGGACGCGCGATGGTAGCGGCGCGGATCACGGTCAACGGGAAAGAAACACCGATTTCACCGGCCGCACCCCACACCACCGTGCTGGATTTCCTGCGCGAGCGCGGCCTCACCGGCACCAAGGAGGGCTGCGCCGAGGGCGAATGCGGCGCCTGTTCCGTCCTGGTGGCCCGCCCCGGGGTGAACAAGCCCACCGACTGGGTCGCGGTCAACGCCTGCCTGGTGCCGGTGGCGGCGCTCGACGGCCAAGAGGTCATCACCTCCGAAGGTCTCGCCACCGTCGACGAATCCGGTACGCCCACCGCGCTGCACCCCGTGCAGGAGGAGATGGCCGTCCGCGGCGGATCCCAATGCGGTTACTGCACACCGGGGTTCATCTGCAGCATGGCCGCCGAGTACTACCGTCCCGACCGCTGCGCGCACGCCGGTCCGGCCGACGGCGCCCAGTCCGCCACCGGCGCCGCCGCCGACCCGGAGCACGGTCCGAACGGTTTCGATCTGCACGCGCTGAGCGGAAACCTGTGCCGCTGCACCGGATACCGCCCGATCCGCGACGCCGCGTACGCCGTCGGGACGCCCGCCGAGGACGACGCCCTCGCGCAGCGCCGCGAACAGTCCCCGCCCGCACCGGTCGCCACCGCCTACACCCGGAACGACAGCACGTTCCTGCGGCCGGGCACCCTGGCCGAAGCCCTGCGGCTGCTGCGCGAGCGGCCGGACGCGGTCGTGGTCGCCGGCAGCACCGACTGGGGCGTGGAGGTGAACATCCGGGCCCGCCGCGCGAGTTGCGTGGTCGCGATCGACCGGCTGCCCGAACTGCGGGAGCTGCGCGTCGAGTCCGACCACATCGAGATCGGGGCGGCGCAGACGCTCACCGAGATCGAACGCCGCCTCGACGGCCGCGTCCCCCTGCTGGCGGAGCTGTTCCCGCAGTTCGCGTCCCGGCTGATCCGCAACGGTGCGACCCTCGGCGGCAACCTGGGCACCGGCTCCCCCATCGGTGACAGCCCGCCCGTACTGCTCGCGCTGGAGGCGTCGGTGGTGCTCGCCGACGCCGACGGGGAGCGGGAGGTCCCCCTCTGCGACTACTTCACCGGTTACCGGCAGAGCGTGCGCCGTCCCGGCGAGCTGATCCGCGCGGTGCGGGTCCCGCTGCCGCTGTCGCCGGTCGCCGCCTTCCACAAGATCGCCAAGCGGCGCTTCGACGACATCTCCAGCGTCGCGGTCGCCTTCGCCCTCGACATCGAGGACGGGATCGTCCGCAAGGCGCGGATCGGTCTGGGCGGCGTGGCCGCCACCCCGATCCGCGCCCTCGCCGCCGAGGCGGCCCTGGAGGGCGAACCGTGGACGGCGCAGACCGTCGACGCCGCGTCCCGGGCTCTGCGGGCCCAGGGCACACCCATGGACGACCACCGCGCCAGTGCCGGCTACCGCTCCGCGATGCTCGGCCAGAGCCTGCTGAAGCTGTACGCGCGAACCACCGAGGAGGTGTCGTCATGAGCCATCTGTCCGACCGTCCCGAAAAGCCCGTCGTCGGCGTTTCGATGCCGCACGAGAGCGCCAACCTGCACGTCACCGGCGCCGCGCTGTACACCGACGACCTGGTCCACCGCACCAAGGACGTACTGCACGCCCACCCGGTCCAGGTCATGAAGGCGCACGGCAGGATCACCGCGCTGCGCACCGAACCCGCGCTCGCCGTGCCCGGTGTGGTGCGCGTCCTGACCGGTGCCGACGTGCCGGGTGTCAACGACGCCGGGATGAAGCACGACGAACCGCTGTTCCCCGACGAGGTCATGTTCCACGGCCACGCGGTCGCCTGGGTGCTCGCCGAAACCCTGGAGGCGGCTCGGCTGGGTGCGGCGGCCGTCGAGGTGGATCTCGACGAGAAGCCCTCCGTGGTCACGCTGCGGGAAGCGATCGAGGCCGAGAGCTTCCACGGCGCCCGGCCCGTCATGGTGACCGGTGACGTCGACGCCGGCTTCGACGACTCCGCCCACGTGTTCACCGGCGAGTTCCACTTCTCCGACCAGGAACACTTCTATCTCGAAACGCACGCGGCGCTGGCCCACGTCGACGAGAACGGGCAGATGTTCGTCCAGAGCAGCACCCAGCACCCCTCGGAGACGCAGGAGATCGTCGCGCACGTCCTCGGCCTGCACAGCCACGAGGTCACCGTGCAGTGCCTGCGGATGGGCGGCGGCTTCGGCGGCAAGGAGATGCAGCCGCACGGGTTCGCGGCCGTCGCCGCGCTCGGCGCCAGGCTGACCGGCCGGCCGGTGCGGGTGCGGCTCAACCGGACCCAGGACCTGACCATGTCCGGCAAGCGCCACGGCTTCCACGCCACCTGGAAGATCGGCTTCGACGCCGAGGGCCGCATCCAGGCCCTGGACGCCACCCTGACCGCGGACGGCGGCTGGAGCCTGGACCTGTCCGAGCCCGTGGTGGCCCGCGCGCTGTGCCACATCGACAACACCTACTGGATCCCCCACGCGCGCGTCACCGGCCGCATCGCCAAGACCAACAAGGTCTCCAACACCGCCTTCCGCGGCTTCGGCGGACCGCAGGGCATGCTGGTGATCGAGGACATCATGGGCCGGTGCGCGCCACTGCTCGGCCTGGATCCGATGGAGCTGCGCGCACGCAACTTCTACCGGCAGGGCCAGTCGACGCCGTACGGTCAGCCTGTCCCCCGCCCCGAGCGGATCTCCGTCGTCTGGCAGCAGGTACAGGACGACGCCCGCATCGCCGACCGGCGGCGCGACATCGAGGCGTTCAACGCCACGCACCCGCACACCAAGCGGGCGCTCGCGCTCACCGGGATCAAGTTCGGGATCTCGTTCAACCTCACCGCCTTCAACCAGGCCGGCGCGCTGGTACTGGTCTACAAGGACGGCTCGGTCCTGATCAACCACGGCGGCACCGAGATGGGGCAGGGCCTGCACACCAAGATGCTGCAGGTGGCCGCGACGACGCTGGGCATCCCGCTGCACAAGGTGCGGCTGGCTCCGACGCGCACGGACAAGGTCCCCAACACCTCCGCCACCGCCGCCAGCGCCGGGGCCGACCTCAACGGCGCGGCGGTGAAGAACGCCTGCGAGCAGATCCGCGAGCGCCTCCTCCAGGTGGCCGGCACCCAGCTGGGGGCGAACGCCTCGGACGTGCGCATCGTCGAGGGCGTCGCACGCGTCCTCGGCAACGACAAGGAGCTGGCCTGGGACGACCTGGTGCGCACCGCGTACTTCCAGCGGGTCCAGCTGTCGGCGGCCGGTTTCTACCGGACCGAGGGACTGCACTGGGACGCGAAGGCCTTCCACGGCTCGCCGTTCAAGTACTTCTCCTACGGCGCCGCCGCGACGGAGGTGGAGGTGGACGGGTTCACCGGCGCCTACCGGATCCGGCGCGTGGACATCGTGCACGACGTCGGCGACAGCCTCTCCCCGATGATCGACATCGGTCAGGTCGAGGGCGGTTTCGTGCAGGGCGCGGGCTGGCTCACGCTGGAGGACATGCGCTGGGACGCCGGTGACGGGCCGAACCGCGGCCGGCTGCTGACGCAGGCCGCGAGCACCTACAAGCTGCCGAGCTTCTCGGAGATGCCCGAGGAGTTCAACGTCAGGCTGCTGGAGAACGCCACCGAGGAGGGCGCGGTCTACGGGTCCAAGGCGGTCGGCGAACCTCCGCTGATGCTGGCGTTCTCGGTGCGGGAAGCGCTGCGGGAGGCCGCCGCCGCGTTCGGGCCCGGCGGGGTCAGCGTGGAACTCGCCTCCCCCGCGACACCGGAGGCGGTGTACTGGGCGGTCGAAGCGGTCCGCGCGGGCGGCGCGCGGCAGGGCGCCGACGCGCCCGGCGGCAGTGAAGTCGCCACTGAGGCAAGCGCTTTGAGTCATGCCTGACATGAGCTGGGTGGCCGCGGTCGCGCGGTTGCGAGCACGCCGGGAACCCGGTGTGCTCGTGACCGTCGCGACCGTGCGCGGCCACGCGCCCCGCCGGGCCGGTGCCAAACTCGTCGTGGGCCGGACCGAGACGTGGGGGTCGATCGGCGGCGGCAACATCGAGGCGGTCGCCATCGACCGGGCGCGCGAGCTGAACGGCGCGGCCGATCCGGAGCCGGAGCTGATGGAGTTCGCCCTGAACGACAAGGTCACCGGCCGGCACGGCGTGCAGTGCTGCGGCGGAGCGGTGACCGTGCTGCTCGAACCGCTGCCGGTGGTCCAGGCGGTGGCGGTCTTCGGCGTCGGGCACGTCGGACTGGAACTGGCGCGCATCCTCGCCCGCCACCACCTCGATCTGCACCTGATCGACACCCGGCCGGACATGCTCACCGACGAGCGGCTGGGCGTGCTCGCGGACCCGGTGGCGCGGATCGACGTGCACCACACCCCGCTGCTTCCGGAGGAGGTGCTCGCGGAACTGCCGCCGGGCACCCACGTCCTGATCATGACCCATGATCACGCCGAGGACGCCGCCCTGTGCGACGCCGCCCTGCGCACCCCTGGTCTCGGCTCGGTCGGCCTGATCGGCTCGGCCGCCAAATGGGCGCGGTTCCGGCAACGCCTGGCCGACGAGGGCGGCCACGACGCCGCCGCCATCGACCGGATCAAGACCCCGATCGGGATCGCGGGGATCACCGGCAAGGAACCCGCCACGATCGCGGTGAGCGTCGCGGCGGACCTGCTCCGGACCTTCGAACAGGAGCGCCGCTGGGTCGTACCGGACACGCTGGCCGCGGTGGCGGACCCCCCGGTGGCCAGCAGCGCCTGAGACGCCGCGGGCGAGCCGTGCCGCAACGGCCTAAAGTGGGACCGACAGGCACATACGGCATGTCCGACGGCCTTCGAGGTGCCCCTGCCGAGGCTGGCCGTTCGGCTGGCCCGGGAGGCGTGATGACCGTACCCTCCGACGCGTCGCCACGGCACGCGCAGAGCGACCCCGAGGACGTCCTCAGACAGCTCGGGGGCTCGTGGCACTGGGCGCTCGGCTTCGCCCTCGCCACGCTGATCCCCGGCATCCTGGTACTCGTCTGGCCGGACGAGACGCTGCACGTCCTGGCCGTGATCATCGGTCTGCAGCTCCTGGTGGCGGGCGGCTTCCGGTTCGTCACCGCCTTCTCGCACGGCAGCGACGGGGGCGGCAGCAGACTGGCGGGCATCCTCATCGCCATGCTGGCGTTCCTGGCGGGCGTCCTCGTCCTGCGGCATCCGATGCAGACGATCGGCGCGCTGTCGCTGATCGTCGGGGTGTTCTGGCTGCTGACCGGAGTGCTCACGGCGTACGTCGCGATCGCGGACCGCGCGCTCGTGCACCGCGGCCTGCTCTTCGCCGTGGGCGCCCTCGGCGCCGTCGCCGGCATCGTGGTCCTGTGCTTCCCGGTGGACTCCGCCGTCGCGCTGACCCGGCTGCTGGGACTGTGGCTCGTCCTGCTCGGCGTGTTCGAAGTGGTGATGGCCCTCGCACTGCGTTCCGCCACCCGCCGCACATGACGGAAGCCGCCGACGGGTCACGGCACTCGTGCCGTGGCCGGGATGGTCAGTTCGAAGCGGCAGCCGCCGGGGACGTTGTGGACGTCCGCGTGCCCGGAGTGGGCTTCGACGATGCCCCGGACGATGGCCAGGCCCAGGCCCGCGCCCGCGGGAGGGGTACGGGCCCGGGAGCCCCGCCAGCCGGTGTCGAAGACGCGGGGCAGGTCCTCCTCGGGGATCCCGCCGCACGCGTCGGTGACGGACAGCACCACGGCGTCCGCCCGGCGTTCGGCGGCGATCGCGACGGTGCCGTCGGCCGGGGTGTGGCGGATGGCGTTGACCAGGAGGTTGGACAGCACCCGGGTCATCTCCTTGCCGTCGACCTCCACGGGCAGCGGGGCGACGTTCCCGCCGGCCAGCCGTACGCCGTGCTCACGGGCCAGCGCGTCCGCTCCCGCGAGCGCGTCGCCGACCAGGTCGTAGAGGGACATGCGGGTGGGGGTGAGGGAGAGGGCGCCCGCGTGGATGCGGGACAGCTCGAACAGGTCGGTGACCATGGAGTTGAGGCGCTCCACCTCCGCGCGCATCTGCCGGTGGTAGCGGGCCGGGTCGGCCACGATGCCGTCCTCCAGCGCTTCCGACATGGCGCGCAGCCCGGCCAGCGGGGTCCGTAGGTCGTGCGAGATCCAGGCCACGAGCTCGCGCCGCGAGGTCTCCAGGGCCCGCTCGCGTTCGCGCGAGGCAGCGAGGCGCTCAGCGGTGAGGGCCAGCTCGCGGCTCAGCGCCGCGAGTTCGGCGGGGGCCGGTGCGGCGGGAGCCGTGAAGGTGCCTTCCTCACCGAAGTCGTGTGCCGCGCGGACGAGTTCCCGGCAGCGCCGCACGACCTGCCGGCCCAGCAGCAGGGCCGTGCCCAGCGACACGGCCGCGGCCATGGCGACGACCGTGGTCACCACGGCGAGGTCGTGGGAGGAGAGGAACATCGCCCACGCCACCGCGAGCGTCCCGGAGAGCATCGCGGACACGGCGACCGCCGCGACGACCGCGAGGGTGACGGCGACGCTGCGCCGCCGCAGTACCCGCAGTGCGACGGCTCCGAGGAGCCCGGCGGCGCCCGCGCCGAGGAAGGCGTACAGGGCGATCAGCAGTAGGTCACGCACGGCGGTCCTCCATACGGGCCCCGGGCGTGGCTTCCGCGTGCCCGGACGGGGAGGGGCCCGCTTCGAATCGGTATCCGGCACCCCACACGGTCCGGATCAGCCGCGGATCGGCCGGGTCCTTCTCGATCTTGGCGCGGAGCCTGCGGACGTGGACGGTGACGGTGGACAGGTCGCCGAAGTCCCAGCCCCAGACCTCGCGCATCAGCCGTTCCCGGTCGCAGACCTGACCGGCGTGCCGGAGGAAGTAGGCGAGGAGGTCGAACTCCCTCAGGGTGAGGGCCAGCTCCGCGCCGTCCCGCGTCGCCCGGCGGGCGGCGGGGTCCACGGCCAGGCCGGCCGCCGCGAGCCGGGGTTCGTCGGCGGGGGCCGCCGTCGACGCCCTGCGCAGGACCGACCGGACGCGCAGGACCAGCTCGCGCGGGCTGAAGGGCTTGGTCACGTAGTCGTCCGCGCCGACTTCGAGGCCCAGGATCCGGTCGTCCTCGTCGCCGCGCGCGGTGAGCATGACCACGGCCACGGGAGGCCTCCCGTCGGCCCGCGCACGCAGCCGGCGGCAGACCTCCAGGCCGTCCATGCCGGGCAGCATCAGGTCGAGGACGACGAGGTCGGGGCGGTGCCTGGCGGCGGCCTCCAGGGCGGCCGGGCCGTCGGCGGCCCGGTGCACCGTGAATCCGGCCCGCTCCAGGTAGCCCGTCACGACCTCCGAGACGGTCGGATCGTCGTCCACCACCAGGACACGGCCGGTGCCTTGCCGGGTGGCGGGGGCACGCTCGGTTTCGCTACGGGATTCCATGGTCCCAGGGTGACACCGTGCCGCGCGGCGCGGAGCCGCGCCCGCCGCCGTGCGGCCCGGCGTCCGCGTTCCGTAAGGTCTCCCGGAGCCCTTCGTCAACCCGGCGCGGGCGGCCGCCTCCGTCCGGTCAGTCGACGCCCAGCAGGCGCCGCCTGTCTTCGGGGCGGGACCGGAACTCCGCGCAGGGCGCCTCGTGGACGATGCGGCCCTTCTGCATGACCGCCACGTTCCGGGCGACGGAGAAGGCGAGCCCCAGGTTCTGTTCGACGAGGACCACCGACATGCCCTGCGCGCTCACCTCGCGGATGACCTCGCCGACTTGGGCGACGATCGCCGGGGCGAGGCCGTCGGACGGCTCGTCGAGGAGCAGCAGGCGCGGGTTCCCCAGCAGGGACCGGGCGATCGCGAGCATCTGCTGTTCCCCGCCGGAGAGCTGGTCACCGCGGTGCCCGAGCCGCTCCCCGAGCCGTGGGAGCAGGTCGAGGACGCGGGCCCTCGTCCACGGCCCGCGCGTCGAGGGCCGCGACGCGATGGCCAGGTGCTCGGCCACGGTCAGCGGTGCGAAGACCCGGCGCCCCTGCGGTACGACACCCACCCCGGCCCGGGCGATCACGTCGACGCGGGATCCGGCGATCTCCCGGCCGCCGAGGGTGACACTGCCCCCGTATGGCCGGACGAGGCCCATGACGGTGGAGACGAGGGTGGTCTTCCCGACCCCGTTGCGGCCGAGGACCGCGACGGTCCCGCCTTCGTCGAGGTCGAGGTCGACGCCGCCCAGGACCACGCCCCCGGCGTATCCGGAGCTCAGGCCGCGGATGCTCAGGAACGGCTTCACGAGGCGGCCTCCGTCGTGCCGAGGTAGGCGCTCTGGACCTCGCCCGAGGCCCGCACCTCGTCCGGGGAGCCGGTCTTCAGGTGTCTCCCGAGGTGCATGACGGTCACCGTGTCGGCGAGCTCGAAGACCATGTCGAGGTCGTGTTCGATCAGGAGCACCGTCACCTCGTCCGGCAGGGCCGCGACGAGTCCGGTGAGCCGTGCCGTCTCCGCAGGCGACATGCCGGCGGCCGGCTCGTCCAGCAACAGCAGCCGGGGTTCGGTGGCCAGCGCGACGGCGACCTCCAGCTGCCGCCGTTCGCCGTGCGAGAGGGCGGCCGCCCGGACGTCGTGCCGGGTGGGCAGCCCGACCCGCTCCAGCAGCGTCCGGGCCCGTGCGAGCGCCGCCGTTCGGGCGGTCACCTTCCGCAGGCCGCCGAGTCCGGCACCGGCCGGGCGCAGCACGGCGAGCAGGACGTTCTCCAGCACGGTCTCGCGCATGAAGAGGCTGGAGTGCTGGAACGTCGCGGCGACACCGAGTCCGACCCGGCGGTCCACGGGCAGCCGGGTCACGTCCTGGCCGTCGACGAGGATGGTTCCGGCGGTCGTCGCCAGCGTTCCCGAGATCAGGCCGAACAGCGTCGACTTTCCGGCGCCGTTCGGGCCGATGACGGCGTGCCGGGCACCGCGGCGCACGGTGAGGTCGACCTCGTCCAGGGCCCGGAAGGAGCCGAAGTGCCGTGAGACCGAGCGTAGTTCCAGTAGGGCGTGTTCCGTCACGTGGTCCTCTTCCGGGTCGGCTTGGGCGGGAGCCGTACTCCGGCCAGCCCGCGGGGCAGCGCGTAGACGGCGGCGACGAAGAACAGTCCGAGCAGCAGCGGCCCGCGGCCCGCGACGGCTTCGAGGTTTCCGAGGTAGTCGCGGGTGACCCAGACGAGCGCGGCTCCCGCGCAGGCCCCCCACAGCGAGCCGGAGCCGCCGATGACGACGGCGAGCAGGGCCAGGGCGGCGATCTCGAATCCGGCGTCGCCGGGCGAGACGAACCGCTGCACGGACACCCACAGGGCCCCGGCGACGCCGGCCAGCGCACCGGCGCCGCAGTAGACGGCCAGGGCGTAGCGACGGGTGGGGTACCCGATCGCGCTCATGCGGCGCTCGTTGTCGCGGATGCCGCGCAGGGCCAGGGCGAACGGTGTCGAGCCCAGGCGCGAGACGGCCGCGAACAGGGCCAGGAACACGGCCAGGACGTAGCAGTACACCAGTCCGTCCAGCTCCAGCGCGGCCATGCCCGGCAGCGGTACGACGGGCGGGACGCCGGACAGGCCGTCGGTGCCGTTGGTCAGCGATTTCCAGTTCACGGCGGCGCTGTAGGCGATCTCGCCGATGGCGAGCGTCAGCATCAGGAACACCACGCCCCGGGCCCGCACCGCCAGCCATCCCGTGGGCACGGCCACCAGCGCGGAGACCGCGGCGGCGATGAGCAGTTGGTAGGCGCCGACGTCGGTGAGCCGCGTCGCGACGACGGCCGCCGTATAGGCACCGACGCCGAAGTAGGCCGACTGGCCGAGGGTCGGCAGTCCGGTCAGGCCGGTGAGCAGGTTGACGCTGATCGCGAGGAGGGCGAACACCAGGATCCGCGACAGCGTGCCGACGGCGTACGGGCCGAGGACGAACGGGGCCGCCGCGAGCGCGAGGGCGACGGCGGCCGGGGACAGCCGCCGGACCGCGGATCCGGCGGGCCGGGGCGGGCTCATGCGCGCACCCCCGACGGGACCAGGCCGTGCGGGCGGACGACGAGCACGGCGAGCATGGTGCCGAAGAGCAGGAAGGGCGCGTACTCCGGCAGCAGCGCCACCCCGAGCGTCTGCACCTGGCCGATGAGGAGCGCGCCGGCGAGCGCGCCGCGTACGGATCCGAGACCGCCGACGACCACGACGACGAGCGAGAGGACGAGGACGGTCTCGTCGACGCCCGGGCCGGGGCCCAGGATCGGTGCTCCGAGGACGCCGCCGACCACGGCCAGGGCCGCGCCGAGGGCGAAGACCCCGTAGAGCACCTTGCGGATGTCCACGCCCAGGGCGCGGACCATGTCCCGGTCGGCGACGGTGGCCCGCACCAGGGCTCCGAGCGAGGTGCGTTCGAACAGCAGGTACACGAGGGCGGCGAGGCCGGCCGCGACGCCGATGAAGACGAGCCGGTACACCGGATAGGCGTGGCCGAGGAGGTCCACCGTGCCGCGGAGCGCGGTGGGCGGGTCGGTGGGCAGCACGTCGCCGCCGAAGGCCGCGGCGAGGAGGTCGGCGACGATGAAGGTGACGCCGAGCGTCAGCACGGCCTGGTCCAGGTGCCCGCGCCGGGCGAGCGGCTGGGTGAGGAACGTCAGTGCCGCTCCGCCCAGGGTGCCCAGCAGGGCGCCGGCCGCCAGCGCGAGGAGCAGGCCCCACAGGCTTCCGTCGGACAGGGCGTAGGCGACGTAGGCCCCGGCGAGGTAGAGGGTGCCGTGGGCGAGGTTGAGCACGTCCATCATGCCGAAGACCAGGGACAGGCCGACCGCGATCGTGAACAGCAGCAGACCGAAGGCGATCCCGTCGATGACGCTGACGAAGTTGCCGTCCAACCATCCGTACACGTCAGCCGCCCAGGCGGACGAGTTCGGAGCTGACGGTGTTGGCCCCCTGCTTGACCTCGCGCAGGTACCAGGGCTGGACGGGCGTGCCGCCGCTGTTGAACCGCCAGGTGCCCCGCGGGCTGTCGATGTCCCCCGCCTTGGCGATGGCGGCGTTGACCGTCTCCGGGGTCACCGTCTCGCCTGCGGTCCCGATCGCCCGGTCGAGCACCTGCGCCGCGTCCCATGACGCCATCGCGTAGGTGGTCGGGTCGGTGCCGTAGGCGGACCGGTAGGCGGGGGCGAACTGTCCGTTGGCCGCGTTGTCCAGGTCCGCGCTGTAGTTGAGTGCGGTGAGGATGCCCTCGGCCGCCTCTCCCTGCCCCTTGAGCACTCCGCCCTCGGTGAGGAAGCCGGGCGCGTAGAGCGGGATCTTGCCGGCCAGGCCGAAGTCCCGGTACTGCTTGACGAAGTCGACGGCCGCGCCGCCGGCGTAGAAGCAGAAGACGGCCTTGGCTCCGGACCGCTCGATCTGCGCGAGGTACGGCTGGAAGTTCTTGGTTCCGGGGAAGGGCGTGTAGACCTCCTCCCCCGCGATCTTGCCGCCCGCCGGGAGGAAGGTGGACTTGAAGCCGTCCACCTCGTCCTTGCCCGCCTGGTAGCCGGCGGCGATCAGGAAGACCGGGCCGCCGGCCTTCTCGGCCACGTGCTTGCCGAGGGCCTTGCCGGGTTCGTCGTTGACGTACGAGGTCCGCCAGATGTACTCGGTCCCGGTCAGGGTCGTGGGCGAGCCGTTCGAGCCGACGAGCGGGACCTTGCTGCTCTCGAAGAGGTCCTTGACCCCGTTGATGGTGGCCGAGCTGACCACGCCGCTCACCGCCAGCACGCGGTCCTGTTTGACCAGCTTCTCGGCCGCCGCCTTGCCCGAGTCGGCCGTCTCCCCCTCGTCCGCGACCACGATCTCCACCGCGCGCCCGCCGAGCTTGCCGCCGTGCCGTTGGACGTAGAGCTCGAAGCCCTGCTTCATGTCGTCGCCCAGCGCCTTGTAGGTCCCCGACTGCGGGACGAGGAGCCCGATCTTCACGGGCCCGTTCTGCTGGTCGCCGTCGCCCGTCCCCAGGCTGGCGCCACCACATGCCGTGGCCAGGAAGAGAGCTGCCGTCGTCACGGCGATCAGACCAACGGGACGAAATCGACCTGCCATGGAAACTCCGAACGTAGTCAACCATCCCTTGCGGAACGGATGTTGCTGATGGGGCTGCCTTGAGGGGTCCGGGCGGAGGGGCCGGCCCGGGGATGGTCCGGCGACCGGTCGGGGTGCGCGTTTCGCCTCCGCCCGGACGGGCCCGGAGCGAGGGCCGGGGTCGGGGCGAGCGCGCCGACCGCCCGGCGGGGATACCGGAAGTGACACGTGTCTATCGCGTATATGCGACGCACGTCAAGAGTTCGCGATATCACCGGTTCCACGGGAGCCGGGACCCTTGACCCCGGCCTCATGCATGTCGTAACACTGACCCTCGTCAAAATCACGCTATGCCGATTCGGCGACGGGCTCTTGATCAGTCAGGGAGTGAAGCACCATGACCGACGATCCATCGCGGCGCAAGGTCCTCAGGAACGGCGGGGTCCTGGCCGGTGCCGCGCTGCTCTCCGGCATGCCGGGCGGGGGCGCGGCGCAAGCCGCCCCGCACCCGGCCGCCGCCTCCTCACCCGTGGTGGACGCGCCCGCGGGCCGGCTGCGCGGAAGCACGGAAGGGGGCCTCGCCGTCTTCAAGGGCGTGCCCTACGCGGCGCCGCCCGTCGGCCCCCTCCGCTGGCGGCCGGCCCGGCCCCACCCCGGCTGGCAGGGAACGCGCGACGCGACCGCCTTCGGGCCGAGCGCGCCGCAGCCCTACCGGGAAGGCGGCGACCAGGTACTCGGAACGCACGGCTCACCACCCTTCGACGAGGACTGCCTCACGCTCAACGTCTGGACCCCCGGAACCGGCGGCGCCAAGCGGCCGGTGATGGTGTGGATCCACGGCGGCGGCTTCGTCTCCGGATCCGGCTCGATGCCCCAGTACTCCGGCGAGACCTTCGCGCGGGACGGTGACCTCGTCGTCGTGACGGTCAACTACCGCCTCGGGCCTCTGGGTTACCTCTACTTCGGGGAGGACGGCGCCGGCGGGAACTTCTGGCTCACCGACCAGCTCGCCGCGCTGAACTGGGTACGGGACAACATCGCCGCGTTCGGCGGCGACCCGGACGAGATCACCGTCGCCGGACAGTCCGGCGGTGCGCTGTCGGTCGCGGCGCTGGCCGGTGCCAGGACGGCCAAGGGCCGCCCACTGTTCCGGCGCGCGATCCTGCAAAGCCCGCCGCTCGGCCTGAAGATCCCCACCCGGGCCGAATCCCTGCAGCGCAGCGCCACCTTCCTGGACATCGTCGGAGCCAAGGACGTGGCGGAGCTCCGCGCCGTGCCCTGGCAGCGCCTGATCGCCGCCACCTTCGAGATGTTCGGGCGCACCGCACAGTGGGGGTACTGGTCGACCCCGTACCTGCCGGTGCTCGACGAGGTCACGCTGGACCGCGACCCGGCCGATCTGCTGCTCAGCGGCGCCGGGGCCGACATCGAGGTCCTGGTCGGCTGGACCAGGGAGGAGGCGAACTTCGCCTTCGCCCTCAGCGAGCCGTACGCGGCGGCGACCAAGGAGCAGGTGCTCGCCAGGGCCCGGAACACCTTCGGCAGCCGGGCCGCCCAGGCCTACACCGCCTACGAGGAGGCCCGGCCGGGCGCCCGCCCGCTGGACGTCCTCATGGACCTGATCACCGACGACCTGTTCCGCATGCCGTGCGTGGCGCTGGCCGAACGGCGGGCGGCCCGCGGCCGTCCGGTCTGGGCCTACCAGTTCAACCTCCCGACGCCCGCGCACGACGGCCGGCTCGCGGCCGCGCACTGCCTGGAGCTGCCGTTCGTGTTCCACAACTTCGACAAGTGGTCGCAGGCCCCCTTCCTGGCGGGGCTGGCCCCCCGGGTCCGTGACGGTCTCGCCGCGACCGTGCACGCGTCCTGGACCTCCTTCGTCCGCACGGGCGACCCCAACCAGCACCCCATGCCGCGGTGGGACCGCTACGGACGGGACTCCCGCACGACCATGACCCTCGACTCGGTCACCACCGCCACCGAGGACGTCGCCGGATACTGGCGCCGGCTGCACCATCCGGCGGTCCCGTAGGCCGGGTCGTCACGGTCGAGCCACCGGGTCCCGCGCCGCCACGCCCCGCGGGACCCGGTGCCGCCGCCAGTGCGAAACCCTCCAAGCCCGGCCGGGCATCGTTGTACCGGTCAAGATCACCGCGTGCGTCCGCACGACCGCAGACTGGTGGGACGGGGCGGCCGGGGCGGCCGCCGCGGCCCTGTCCGTGCCGACACCCGGGACACCACACCGTGAACGAACGCGTCATCGCGCCCAAGAGCCGGGGCTTCCTGTTCCTCGACTCCCACCCAGAAGGCTGCCGACGGCTGGTGGACGAGATGTGGCGGGCCGTCCCCGCCCCGCTCGCCGCCGGGGGCGAAGGGCCGGTGGCCCTGGTCATCGGCTCGTCCGCCGGGTACGGCCTGGCCGCCACGATCGCGGGCCTGGCCCGTGTCGGCATCCGCGGCATCGGCGTGTGCTTCGAGAAGGCGCCCGCGCGGCGCACCGGTACGGCCGGCTGGTACCGCACCGCCGCCACCGACCGGCTCGCCCGCCTGCACGGGCGGGACATGGTCTTCCTCAACGGCGACGCGTTCGGCGACGCCATGAAGGAGCAGGTCGCCGATCTCCTCGCCGAGCGGTTCGGGGGACGGCTCGACTACCTGGTCTACTCGGTGGCCGCGCCCCGCCGCACGGACCCGGACACCGGCGAGGTGTACGCGTCGGTCCTCAAGCCGGTCGGCTCGCGGCACACCACCAAGACCCTCGTCTTCGACGACCACGGCGCCCCGGAGGTCAAGGAGGTGACCACCGCGCCGGCCGAGGGCGACGACGTCGAGCAGACCGTGGCGGTGATGGGCGGCGCCGACTGGGAACGGTGGATCACGTTCCTGGCCGGCCGGTCCCTGCTCGCCGAGGGCTTCACCACCGCCGCCCTGTCCTACATCGGCTCGCCCCTGACCGCGGCGATCTACCGGCAGGGCACGATCGGCGCCGCGAAGGCCCATCTCGAAGCCACCGCACGCACGTTGGACGAGCGCCTCGGCAAGACCCTGGGCGGCCGGGCCGTCACCTCGGTCAACGCCGCTGCCGTCACCCAGTCCTCCACCGCCATCCCCGGCATCGCCCTGTACACCGGGCTGCTACGCGGTGTCCTCGGCGACGCGATGGTGGCACCCATCGGACAACTGGTCTCCCTGTGGGACCAGTTGACGGGCGCTCAGCCCTTCGCCCTCGACGACGAGGGCCGGGTCCGCCTCGACACCTGGGAACTCGACCCCGCCGTGCAGCAGGCCGTCGCCGAACGCTGGAACACCGCCACCGGCGACACCGTCACCGAGCTCGCCGACCTCGGCTGGTTCGGCGACGAGGTCCGCCGCCTCTACGGCTTCTCCGTCGACGGCGTCGACTACACCGCCCCCGTCGAGACCGACGTCCCCTGGCCCGCCCGCCAGGACGTGCCAGGGGACGCCCCGGTCACGGCGCCAGGCCGGTGACCTGCCGTACGTGCAGCAGGCTCGGCTCGGCCAGTACCTCGTGGAGCTGCTGGAAGGTCTGCCGCGCGGCGACCGCGTTCCAGTCCGCGGGGAGCAGCTCGCTCGGCAGACCGGGGTCGAGGTAGGGCAGCCGGCGCCATTGGGTGAGCATGGGTACGTAGTGGCGGAAGGCCTCGCCGCCGTCGATGTCCCGCTGCCGCGCGAGTCCGGCGGCGACGGGGCCGTACGCGTCGGTGAACGTGGCGTACTGCTCCTGGATCGCCGGGAAGTCCCACCACGAGCTGACCGTCCCGGGCAGGTCGCTGAAGGCGGCGTAGTCCGCGGCGAACAGGTGGACGTACTCGCTGAGGCCGCGCCGGACGAGCATGTCGCGGGCGTCGCCGAGGAGCCGGCCGGGTGCCAGCCAGACGCCGGGGGCGATGTTGCCGAAGCCGAGCCAGGTGAGCCGGGTGCGGAGCTGGTAGCGGTACGAGCGCTCGGACTCCGGTACGGAGAACACGGCCATCGCCCAGCCGTCGGCGAGCTCCGCCGGCTCCAGGCTGCCGAAGATGCGCCGGTCGCCCTCGTCGAAGACGGGGTGCGCGGCCGGGCTGAGCCGGTAGCCGGTGGCGCCGCGGTGTTCCGGTTCGAGTACGCCCTTCTTCTTGAGCCGGGAGATCGCCGAACGCGCCGCCGGGCCGTCGACGTCCAGCTCGGACATCAGGGTGATCAGGTCGGCGACGGAGATCCAGCCGCCGAGCCGGCGCGCGAACGCCCCGTAGACCGTGTTGATCAACGAGCTGGGCCTGAGGGGACTGTCCGCCATGATCGCCTTCCGTCGTCTGCGGTCGCGATCCTACCGAGCCCGGCGGACGGGGCGCCGTCCAGGTCCGGGTCACGGCGGGCCGGACGTGCGGCGACGGGGCGGCGCGGCGGCGTCACCGCGCGGCGGGCGACTGCCGCGCCGGCGGCGATTCGGCGTGGGCGCCGGACAGGAGGTGGCCCGCGCCGGGGGCCACGGCCGGGAGGTCCAGGGCGCGCAGCATCTGGTGGACGGTGCACACGGCCGCCGAGACGACGGGCTTGCCGAGGAGCTGTTCGGCTTCGTCGATCGCGCCCAGCGAGGGCATCTGGACGCAGGCGGAGAGCACGAAGGCGTCGGCGTCGGCGTGGTCCAGGGCCTGGGCGAGGCTGGGGAGCCGTGCGGGGTCGTGTGCGGCGACGTCGAGGTTGTCGGGGATCTCCAGGGCCTGGTAGTCGAGCACCTCGATGCCCTCGTGGGTGAGGTAGTCGACGACGGTCTTCGTCAGCGGGCGCATGTACGGTGCGATCAGGGCGATCTTCTTCGCCTTGAGGGTGTGCAGGCCGTGCACGAGGGCTCCGGCGCTGGTGACGACGGGGGCCGGGGCGCCGTTCTCCACGGTGCGCACGTGCAGGCGTTCCTCGGAGGTGCGGTGGTAGCCGAGCCCCGTGCTCATGATGGCGACCAGGCAGGCGTAGCCCAGTACGTCCACCCGCGCGTCGGAGAGCTCGACGGCGCAGCGGTCCGAGTCGGCGTCCATGGCCTTGAGCTGTTCCGGGGTGACGTGGGTCATCCGCATGCGGCTGGAGTGGAAGGTGAAGCGTTCCGGCGCGATGGTTTCCCGGGCGCGCAGGATCGCGGGGACCTCGGTCTCCATGGTGACGTTGGAGCTCGGCACGATCTGGCCGATGCGGTAGGTACGGGGGGTGCGGGCGGACATGTCGCTCCTCAGCGGGCGTCGACGACGGGGTTGGTCAGGGTGCCGATGCCTTCGACGGTGGCCTCGACGGTGTCTCCGGGGTGCAGGAACTCGGGCGGGACCATGCCGGCGCCGACGCCGGCGGGTGAGCCGGTGGCGATGACGTCCCCGGGCTCCAGGGTGACGCCGGAGGTGATGTCGGCGATGAGGCGGGAGATGGGGAAGAGCATGTGGCGGGTGTTCGACTTCTGCTTGGTGACTCCGTTGACGCGCAGCGAGAGGTCGAGGTCCATCGGGTCGGGGATGTCGTCGGCCGTGACGACCGCGGGGCCGAAGGGCGCGTAGGAGTCCTGGCCCTTGGAGAAGAACCACTGGCCCGAGCGGCGCTGGTCGCGGGCACTGATGTCGTTGACGATGCTGAAGCCGAAGATGTGGTCGTACGCGTCCTCCTCGCTCACCCGGAAGGCGGTGCGGCCGATGACGACGGCCAGTTCGCACTCCCAGTCCAGCTGGGTGGTGAGGTCGGCGTTGTGCAGGACGGGCTGTCCGGGGCCGGTGACGGCGGTGGCGGGCTTGCTGAAGAGCACGGGGCGCGTGGGCCGCTCCTTGTCGGTGTCCAGGCTGCGGCTGGATTCCGCCACGTGCTCGACGTAGTTCAGACCGACCCCGATGATCTTGCCGGGGCGCAGCGGGGCCCGCAGGGTCACTGCCTCGGCCGGGTGCACGGCCTCGGCGGGCCAGGCCGCGGGTCCGGCGGCCAGCAAACCGCGTGCGGTCTCCTGGGCGGGCGCGCCGGCCCGGATGAACGACAGCAGGTCCAGGGGCAGTTCCACGGCGGCCCGTTCGGCCAGGGCCGCGAGGTCGACGACGTGGTCGTCGACCTGGGCTCCGAGGCGCACGGAATCGTCGTCGAGGGTGTAGCTGATCAGCCGCATGGGGGCTCCTTGCGTGGGAGGGGGGATGGTGCGCGGGGGCGGGGCTCCGCCGCACCGGCGCCGGTGTCAGGGCCGGCGGCGTCCGGTGCGGCGGAGCGGTTCAGGCGGTGGGCTGGTGCCCGCCGTTGTCGGTGTACGCCTCTTCGCGGTGGAAGCCGAGCGAGCGCATGACGGGGAAGTCGTTGAAGGAGAAGAGGCAGGCGTCCTCGGACGGGTCGAGGTTGTGGTGCTCGTGCCAGGCCCAGGAGGGCACGCAGAACATGTCGCCCCGCTGCCACTCGAACCGCTGTCCGGCGATCACCGAGACGCCGCGTCCCTTGGCGGCGGTGTAGATCACCGAGCCGGTGTGGCGGTGGGCCCGCGTGGCCTGGCCGGGGCGCAGGAGCTGCAGGTGGGCGCCCATGGTCGGCATGACGGAGCCGCCGGTGACCGGGTTGGTGTACTCCGCTATGACGCCGTCGTACGGAGATCCCTCGGTGGCCCTGGCGAGGCCCCGCAGGGCCTCGTAGGTGGGCTCCCAGGGGAAGGCGAGCAGCGGGGAGTAGGGCCGGGTCCACTTCTCGACGCCGTACGGCAGCAGGTTCCCGCCGTAGGTGAGCACGGAGGAGTTGATGACCTTTCCGGGGGTCTGGTACAGCTCGGGGTGGACCTCGTAGAAACCGGCGTCCAGGGCGTTGACGAGCGGGATGTCGAGGCCGTCCTGCCAGATGACGGGGGCGTCGTCGGCCTCGTTCCCGTGCTCGTGCCAGGTGCCGTTGGGGGTGATCGCGAAGTCGCCGGGGCCGACGCGCAGCTTCTGTCCGTCGACGATCGTCCAGGCTCCGGTGCCCTCGTGGACGAAGCGGAGCGCGGCGGCCTGGTGGCGGTGGGCGGTCATCGCCTCGCCGGGGCCCATGATCTGCAGGCCGGTGTAGAGGAGTCCGACGGCGGCGCTGACGTCCTTGCGGCCCGGGTTGACGAGCATCACGACGCGGCGGCCCGCGTCGTCGGCCTTGACGAGGTCGAGGGCCTTGCGGACCAGGGGGCGCAGTTCGCTGTAGCGCCACAGGACGGGTACGGACTTCGGCTGCGGGTACCAGGGCTCGATGTCGTTGGCCACGGTCCACAGCGCACCGGCCTGGAGCTGGGCGAGTTCGCCGTAGAACGCGGTGAGTTCAGGGGAGTCGGACACCCGGGCTCGGCCCGGTCGGCTGTCGTCGTACTCGGTGGTCATGCGTCCTCCTTCGTGATGCCGGTGGATTCCGTGGAGAGGGGCGGGAGGGGTGACGGGGGCGGGAAGGGCGGCGCGGTGTGCGCCGGGTCCGTCGCGAAGGTCACGGGGGTGCGGGGGCGGTTGTCGACGTGGAGCTGGAAGACGTCGAACCGGTTGTAGTGGCCGACGATGTCGTGCATCTGCTTGGGCTGGATGCACCTGGCCAGGTCGATCTCGGCGTACACGATGCCCTCGGTGTCGATCAGCGGCTCGGTGACGGGCCGGCCGTCGGGGCCGAAGACGCCGGACAGGGCGCTGCGGGGGCGGGCGAGCGTGCGGCGCGCCTCCTCGTCGTCGCCCGCGATGGCGTCGACGATTTCCGGGGAGATCGTCGAGCAGGCCACGACGGAGAACACCTTGCCCTCGAAGCTGTGGGCGGCGGTGCGGACGGCGATGGCATCCGCCATGTCGTAGTCGGCCGGTGCCACCGGCAGGGCGATGTAGCAGGAAGCGTGGACCAGTTCGCCCTGGGCGAGGAGGGTGAAGCGGGCGAGGGTGTTGGTGTTCTCCCCGCAGGCGAGGGCCCCGAGCGGGCCGACGGGGGTGGGGTGGACCTTCAGCGAACTGCCGTCACCGCCGGTCCAGGTCAGCTTCTCGGCCCAGGTCGGCACCAGCTTGCGGTGGACGCCGAGGAGGGCCCCGTCGGGGCCGATGGTGAGGAGGGTGTTGTAGAGGACGCCGAGGCTGTGCGGGCCGCGTTCGTTGACGCCGATGACGAGGACGACCCCGTACTGGCGGGCGGCGGACCGCAGTCGGTCGACGTACGGGCCGGGGACGTCGACGGCCGAGCGGTACAGCCGCTCGAACCAGGGCGAGCCCTGGACTGGGTTCATCGTCCAGTTCCAGTACGGATAGCCGGGGACGAACACCTCGGGGAAGACGACCAGTTCGGCGCCGTCGGCCGCGGCCTCCGCGATCAGGGCGATCGCCTTGTCGACGGTCGCCGCGGCGTCCAGGTAGACGGGAGCGGCCTGCACGGCCGCGGCGGTGAAGCGTGGCAGATCCATCGGTACTCCAGGTCAGCGGGCGGATGCGGCGGCGGTCGCGGGGAGGCGCGGAACCCAGCGCAGGTGCACGGGGGCGGAAGGCTCGCGGAGCAGCTGGAGCCGGGGCGCGATCCGGTCGGTGCGCGCACCCGGCGGGCGGCCGCTGCCCGCCCGCCAGGAGGCCGGCCAGGGAGCCGCCGGACCGCTGTAGTCCTGGGCGGCGGCGGCGTGCAGCGTCCACAGGGGGTCGTGCAGCTGCGCACGGCCGACACCGCACAGGTCGGCCCGGCCCGCCAGGATGATCGAGTTCACGTCGTCGTACGTGGAGATCGCGCCGACGGCGATGGTCGGGACGTCCGTGGCGTTGCGGATCAGGTCCGCGTACGGGGTCTGGTAGCTGCGCCCGTACCGGGGCCGCTCGTGGGCGACGACCTCGCCGGTGGAGACGTCGATGGCGTCGGCTCCCGCCTCGGCGAGCGCGCGGGCGATGCCGACCGCGTCGGCCTCGCTCAGGCCGCCCTGCGCCCAGTCGGCCGCCGAGATCCGGACGAGCAGCGCCTTGCCGAACGGCCACACCGCCCGTACGGCGCGCAGCACTTCCAGGGGGAAGCGCAGCCGGCCGGCCAGGCTTCCGCCGTATTCGTCGGTGCGCCGATTGGTCAGCGGGGAGAGGAACCCGGACATCAAGTGGCCGTGCCCGTACTGGAGTTCCAGGGCGTCGAAGCCCGCCCGGTCGGCCCGCTGGGCCGCGCGCACGAAGTCCCGTACGAGGGTGTCCATGTCGGCGCGGGTCGCTTCGCGCGGCACCGGGCTCCGTTCGTCCCAGGCCAGCGGGGAGGCGGCGATCGGCGGCCCGTCGGCATGGGCCGCCGCGCGGCGGCCGGCGTGGGTGAGCTGGATGCCCAGGCAGGTGCCGTCCTGGCCGGGCCGGCCGTGGACGAAGTCGGTGATGTGCCGCCAGGCGGACTCGTGTTCGTCGGTGTACAGGCCGGGGCAGCCCGCGGTGGCGCGCCCCGCGGCGCTGACGGCGGTCATTCCGGCGAGCACGAGACCGCTGCCGCCGAGGGCCTGGGTGCTCAGGTGGACGAGGTCGAAGTCGCCGGGGACTCCCTCGCGTGCGGTGTACAGGGCGGTGGGCGGTACGACGACCCGGTTGCGCAGGAGCAGTCCGCCGAGCCGGAAGGGGCGGAACATGGGCGGCACGGGCGAGGAGGAGTTGACGGCGGTGGTGAACCCCTCGTCACGTACGCGCAGGTTGTCGTAGGTGACGCGGCGGCTGCGGGTGAGGAGGTTGAAGGCGAACTGCGGGGGTTCCTGGGCCGTGTAGCGGCCGATGTTCTCGAACCATTCGAGGCTGGCCTGGGCGGCTCGCTGGGTGGATTCGACGACGGGCCGGCGTTCGTTCTCGTAGGCGGCGAGCGCCGAGGTCACGTCGGGGTGTTCGTGCAGGCAGGCGGCCAGTGCGAGCGCGTCCTCCATGGCGAGCTTGGTGCCGGAGCCGATCGAGAAGTGGGCGGTGTGGGCGGCGTCGCCGAGCAGGACGACGTTGCCGTGGCGCCAGGAGGCGTTGCGGACGGTCGTGAAGCGGATCCACTTCGAGGCGTTGGGTATCAGGCGGTGGCCGTCGAGGTGTTCGGCGAGGATCTCCTCGCAGAGCCGCACGCTCGCCTCGTCGCTCTCGCCGCGTGCGAACTCCCGGTCGGCGAGGGCTTCGAAGCCCGCCCGGCGCCAGTCGTCCTCCGCGATCTCGACGATGAACGTGCTGCGCTCGCCGTCGTAGGGATAGGCGTGGACCTGGATGCTGCCGAAGTCCCGCTTCTCGACGATGAAGGTGAACGCCTCGAAGACGCGGTCGGTGGACAGCCACATGTAGCGGCAGTGGCGCTCGTCCAGGTCGGGGCGGAAGCTCGCCGCATAGGCCTCGCGGGCCGTGGAGCGGATTCCGTCGGCGGCGACCACCAGGTCGTAGGCGGCGGAGAGTTCCTCGACGGGCGGCGCCTGGGCGCCGTAGCGCACCTCCACGCCGAGGTCCGCGCAGCGCTTCTGCAGGATCTCCCGCAGCCGGTTGCGGTCCAGGGCGGCGAAGCCGTGGCCACCGGAGACGTGGACCTCGCCGTCGTAGCGGACGTCGATGTCGCTCCACCGGGCGAACTCCGCGGACATCGCCGCGAACACGGCGGGGTCGGCCTGTGCGATGCCGTCCAGCGTCTCGTCGGAGAAGACGACGCCGAAGCCGAAGGCGTCGTCGCGGGCGTTGCGCTCCCAGACCGTGATCTGCCACTCCGGTGAGAGCTGCTGGGCCAGGGCCGCAAAGTACAGCCCGCCGGGCCCGCCTCCGATGACTGCTACGCGCACGGTGTTCCTCCTAGTGGTTCCGGAATCAGAATATGTTGCATATTTGGCGATCGTCAAGATTCCAGCACATCGCGAGACGGGTGCCCGGCCCGTCGCCCCGGATCACGCGAACAGCTCGGGGGCCTGCGGACCGGCCTTGGTGAGGACCTCCCGCACGTCGTCGGGCCAGGCCGCGGAGCCGGTGGCGCGCGGAGCCGAGTGGGCGATGACCATGCGCCCGGTGGCGGCCGGCTCCTCCCCCTCACCGCGGACGGTGAAGGCGTAGTGCAGGGAGCTGGTTCCGACCTCGGTGACCTCCAGCTCGGTGCGGACGGTCTCGCCGAACCACAGCCGGGCCCGGTAGTCGGCCTCGAAGTGGACGCGGGGGGTGCTGCCGAAGAGGTGGGCCAGTCCCAGCCGCCGCAGCAGGACGGCCTCCGCCGCCTCGACCCAGCGCACCACCGTGGAGTGGTGGTAGTGGCCGGCCGCGTCGGTGTCGGGCCATTCGACGCGCCGCTCGACGATGACGCTGGGCAGGTTCCGCGCGAGGGCTTCGGGGCATCCCGCGGCGCAGCTGTCCGCCGCCGCGGAATCCGCGGGCCGCGGTCCGGAGGTCTCCGTCGTCGTGCCTTCCGTCGACCCCGAGGGGATGGGGCGGGAGGCGTGCCGGGCGCGCTCGCGCAGCTCGGCGCGCCGGAGCTTTCCGTTGCTCGTGCGCGGGAGGCCGGTGACGAACTCGACGGCGCGCGGGTACTTGTAGGGCGCGACGGTCCGCTTCACGTGGTCCTGGAGCTCCTTGACCGTCGCCGCGCCGGGCGCGGTTCCGGGGCGCAGGACCACGTACGCCTTGACGATCGTCCCGCGCTCGTCGTCCGGGGCTCCGACGACGCCGCATTCCTCGACCCAGGGATGGGTGGCGAGCGCCTTCTCGACCTCGGGGCCGGCGATGTTGTACCCGGAGGAGACGATCATGTCGTCGCTCCGGGCCACGTACCAGAAGTAGCCGTCGGCGTCGCGGACGTAGGTGTCGCCGGTGACGTTCCAGCCGTTCCTGACGTACGCGGTCTGGCGCGGGTCCTCCATGTAGCGGCAGCCCGTGGGGCCGGTGACCGCGAGGAGGCCGGGCTGCCCGTCGGGGACGGGCTCGCCCTCCGCGTCGACCACCCGGGCCCGGTACCCGGGAACGGGTCTGCCCGTGGCGCCGGGGCGTATGTCGCCGTCGGACGCCGAGATGAACACGTGGAGCATCTCGGTGGCACCGATGCCGTCGATGATGCCCAGCCCGGTCGCGGCGTGGAACTCCTCCCACACCGCCGCCGGCAGCGCCTCCCCGGCGGACACGCAGCGGCGCAGGCCCGACAGCCGGCCCACCGCGCCGGCCGCCATGATCGCCCGGTAGGCGGTGGGCGCCGTGAAGAGCACGGTGACCCCGTACTCCTCCACGAGCTCGGCCAGCCGCAACGGCGCGGCCTGTTCGACCAGCAGCGTCGACGCGCCCACGGAGAGCGGGAAGACCACCAGTCCGCCGAGTCCGAACGTGAAGGCCAGGGGCGGGGTTCCGGTGAAGACGTCGTCCTGGCGGGGCCGCAGGACGTGGCGGGAGAAGGTGTCGGCGTTGGCCAGCACGTCGCGGTGGAAGTGCAGGGTCGCCTTCGGCCGCCCTGTCGTTCCCGAGGTGAAGGCGATCAGCGCCACGTCGTCCGCCGCGGTGGCGACGGTGGAGAACCGGCCGTCCTTCGCGGCACACCGTGCGACCAGGTCCTCCTCGCCCGGACCTCCGTAGGCCAGCACGGCGGGGCCGGACGTGCCGGTGGCCGCCAGTTCGCCGAGGTAGCGGTGGTCGCACACGGCGACGGCCGGCCGGCTGATCCCGTAGAGCTCCGCGAGCTCACCGGCGCGCAGCAGCGGCATCGTGGTGACGGCCACGCCGCCGGCCTTCAGCACCCCGAACCAGGTGGCCACGAGCCAGGGGTTGTTGGGCCCGCGCAGCAGCACCCGGTTGCCGGGGACGAGGCCGAAGTCCTCGGTCAGCACCTGGGCGACCTGATTGGCGCGTTCCAGCAGGTCGCCGTAGGTCCACCGCTCCGTGGGAGTCAGCAGACAGGGCCGGTCGGCCCCCCAGCGCAGGACGGCGTCGTCGAGCAGTCGACCGGCGCAGTTGAGCCGGTCCGGATAGTGCAACTCCGGTAGGTCGAAGTGGAGTTCGGGCCAGAGGGCGAAGGGCGGGAGCCGATCGCGACAGAACGTGTCGACATGGGCGGACGGGGAGAGCTCCATGGGGCGGCACCTCAATCTCGGGGCAGCGGGGAGAGTGAAGCAAGTATCTCGCTAAACTTGCGACCGTCAATGATGCGCGATATCCGAGTTTGGTTAACAGCGTGTTGCGCGGCGCCGTCCACGGGCCGCGCTCCACCGCCTGTTACACGTGTAACATGCTAGGCACCCCCGCCGGAGAAGTTCAAGGATTTCGGACAAACCGGACCTGAACCCGGACCGCTCGACGAGAGCCGGAAAAAGCCGGCCGGGGATGTCGAGAACCCGCGTCCGGCTCCGTCCCCGCTATGAAGGCGGCCACAATGGGCCGCAGGAGCGACGAGGAGAACCACCATGGCCAAGTACCTGCTGTTGAAGCACTACCGGGGCGCGCCGGCCGCGGTCAACGACGTGCCGATGGACCGGTGGAGCCCGGAGGAGATCACGGCGCACGTGCGGTACATGCACGACTTCGCGGCCCGGCTGGAGCGGACCGGCGAGTTCGTCGACGGCCAGGCCCTCGCCCCCGAGGGCGCGTGGGTCCGCTACGACGGCGAGGGGCGCCCGCCCGTCACCGACGGGCCGTTCGCGGAGACCAAGGACCTCATCGCCGGCTGGATGATCATCGACGTCGACAGCTACGAACGCGCCCTCGAACTGGCCGGAGAACTCTCGGCCGCACCCGGAGCCGGAGGCAAGCCCCTCCACGAGTGGCTGGAGGTGCGCCCCTTCCTGACCGCGCCGCCCACCGTCACGGAGTGAGCGCGCCGTGACGTCACCGATCGACGAGGTCCTGCTCAGGAGCCTCACGCCGGGCGTCCTCGCCGTCCTCGTCCGCCGCGGAGCGGACTTCGCGGCGGCCGAGGACGCCGTACAGGACGCCCTCGTCGAGGCGCTCCGCGTCTGGGCCGCGGACCCCCCGCGGGACGCCAAGGGCTGGCTGGTCACGGTCGCCTGGCGCAAGTTCCTCGACGCCACGCGCGCCGACACCGCCCGCCGCCGGCGCGAGGACCGCGTCGAGGAGGAACCGGCGCCCGGCCCCGCGCCCGGGGCGGACGACACGCTCCAGCTCTACTTCCTGTGCGCCCACCCGTCGCTGACCCCGGCATCGGCGGTCGCGCTCACGCTGCGCGCCGTCGGCGGGCTGACCACCCGCCAGATCGCCGAGGCCTACCTGGTGCCCGAGGCGACCATGGCGCAGCGCATCAGCCGGGCCAAGCGCACCGTCTCCGGCGTGCGCTTCGACCGGCCCGGCGACGTCGCCACCGTGCTGCGCGTCCTCTACCTCGTCTTCAACGAGGGCTACTCCGGCGACGTCGACCTCGCCGCCGAGGCCATTCGGCTCACCCGGCAGCTCGCGGCCCGCATCGACCACCCCGAGGTGGCCGGGCTGCTGGCCCTCATGCTGCTCCACCACGCCCGGCGGGCCGCCCGGACCGAGTCCGACGGCCGCCTGGTGCCGCTCGCCGAGCAGGACCGGCGCCGGTGGGACACCGCGCTGATCGCCGAGGGGGTGGGGATCCTGCAGGCGGCCCTCGTCCGTGACCGGCTGGGCGAGTTCCAGGCCCAGGCCGCCATCGCGGCCCTCCACGCCGACGCGCCCACCGCCGAGGAGACCGACTGGGTGCAGATCGTCGAGTGGTACGACGAGCTCGCGGGCCTGACCGACAACCCCGTCGTCCGCCTCAACCGCGCGGTGGCCGTCGGGGAGGCCGACGGGCCGCGCGCCGGCCTGGCGGCGCTCGCGGCGCTGGACGCCGCACTGCCCCGCCACACGGCGGTGACGGCGTACCTCCACGAGCGCGACGGCGACCTGGCGACGGCGGCGCGGCTGTACGCGGAGGCGGCCCACAAGGCGCCCAACCTCGCCGAGCGCGATCACCTGACGCGCCAGGCCGCCCGGCTCAACGCCCGCCGGCCCGGTTGACGGGCCGCACGCCGGACGCGTCGCCGGGCGTGCGGCCACCTTCCCGGGTCAGCCGAGCCGGAGGCCGAACCCGTAGGGGAACAGCGGGTCCGTGGAGTCGTCGGGCACGTCCTCGTGCCCGGCGACGACGCTGTCCATCGAGCGGGGGAGCTCGAAGGGCAGCCTCCCTTCGGCCGCCGCCCGGCCGAAGAGCACGTCGAGCAGCGCGGTGTCCGAGGCCCCGAAATCGGCCACGAGGGCGGCCGCCCGGTCGGCGATCTCGGGTATGACCGCCGCCCGGTCCAGGAAGATGTCGACGACGGCCGGAACGGCGGCAGCGACGTCGAGCACGGGCCGCAGCTCGTCCTCGGTGAAGTCGAGGCGGCCCGCCCGGAAGAACGACTCGAAGCCGGTCGTCCGTTCCTTGTCGTACGGGGCCGAGATGCGCAGGACGGCCACATCGGCCTCCTCCGGTGTCTCCACGACGGTCGCGTACCGTGCGGCGACGGCGGGATCGACGCCCTCCGTGTAGATCCTGATCCCGGCAACGAGCGGCAGCAGGGGTTCCGCGGCGCCGGCGGGGCGGTCCTTGAGGACGGTGACCGAGCGGCTCTGCGCGGCCAGGCCGGCCGCGGTGAACTCCGGGTTTCCGCAGATCCGCGCGGCGCGGTCGGGGTCCGCGTACGGGTCGTCGAAGAGGCCGAGGACGAACTTCTCCCTCAGCAGTCGCGCGACCGACCGGTCGATGCGCTCGGTCGTCACCCGGCCGGTGCGGACGAGTTCGACGACGAGCTCGGGTGCCGCCTCGCCGCCGAGCTGGTCGGCTCCGGCGTCGAGGATGCGTTCCACCCGGGTGGGCCGGTCCAGTTCCTCCACGCCCCAGGCGCGGGCGGGGAAGGGGCTCCCGAAGATCTGCGTGTCGGTGACCAGGCCCCAGTCGGTGCAGATGATGCCGTCGAAGCCGTACTTCTCGCGCAGCAGACCGGTGATGACGCCCTTGTTGAAGCCGAAGCCGACCTCCTCGTACGGCGTTCCGACCGGCATGGCGTAGTACGGCATGACCTGCGAGGTGCCGGCGGCGAAGGCGGCCTCGAAGGGGATCAGGTGGTAGTCGAAGTTGTCGCCCGGGTAGACCTGTTCGCGTCCGTACGGGAAGTGCGCGTCCTCCCCGTTCAGCTGCGGTCCCGCGCCGGGGAAGTGCTTCGTCATCGCCGAGACGCTGCCGGCGCCGAGCTCTTCGCCCTGGAGCCCCCGGACGTACGCGGCGACCATCCGCGCGGCCACTGCGGCGTCGGAGCCGAAGGTGCCCAGGACGCGGGGCCAGCGGGGCTCGGTGGCCAGGTCGGCCGTGGGGTGGAGGGCCAGGCGGATGCCGACCGCGAGGTACTCCTGGCGCACGATGTCGGCGTGGCCGCGCACGAGTTCCTCGTCGCCGACGGCGGCCAGGCCCGGTGGTTCCGGCCAGAGGGAGAACCCGTCCGTCTGCGCGCCCGCCGCGGGGTTGTCGACGAATCCGTTGCGGGGGTCGGTGGAGACGGTCACCGGGATCCCGAGGCGCGTCGTGGCGGCGAGGTCCTGGAGGCGGTTGTTCCATTCCGCCATGCGGCGCGGGGCCGCCGCGCCGAACAGGTTGAAGTGGCTCATGAGCTTGCCGGTGACCATCGCGGAGGTGGAGGCTCGCATCGGGTCGTCGTCGGGTGCTCCCGGCTCCGGTTCCACGAGGGAGCCGTCGGGGTTGATGGTGATCATGGTGTGGAAGAGGAGGCCGGCCTTTTCCTCCAGCGTCATGCGGGCCAGGAGGTCGGCGACGCGCTCGGCCACGGGGAGCCGGGGGTCCTCGTAGGGTTCCATGACGCCGTTGCCGTTCAGGTCCCGGAACGGCGTGCCGTCCGGAGCGGCCAGGACGCGCGGCCGTGCCGCCGGGGTGTGTGCCATCGAATGCTCCTCCGAGCTTCAGGGGCGTACGGGCCGCCCCTCGGGACTGCGGGCTCCATGGGCCGGCCCCGGGCGCTCCCAGCGCACCCGGGACCGGCACGCCGCTCCCCCCGGCGCGGCGTCCCCAGCCGCGAGATTACACGTGTAACTCACGAAACCGCAGCCCTCGGCGGCAGCCAGGGCACTCCGCAGGCAGCGTGCGCTGACCCCCGCCCATCCGGTTCAGCAGGGTTTGCGCCAGGTGTCCAGCTCCGGGTTCTTCAACATCGAGGACAACTTGAGCCGGCGGGCCTGCGGGCAGAAGGCCGAGGGGGCTCCTTCGTACTCGACGTGGAAGACCGCCTTGCCGGCCTTGATGAAGGGGGTCAGCGCCTCGCACTCGCCGAACTGGGCGCACTCCTCGTTGACCGCGAAGTCGTAGACGCCCTCCAGTTGGGGGATCTGCGCCAGGTCGTTCTTGAGGCCCACCGACAGCCCCCGGGCGTGGGCGATCTCGGCGATCATGCGGTTGTAGGCGAGCTGGTGCTCCGGGGTGAGCGGGAACCCGGTGTCGTTGCCGTAGCCCTCCACCAGATCGGGTTCCACCGCGTCGAAGCCCTTGTCGCGGCACATGTCGAAGCGGCGTTCCATGATCGGGCGCAGCTGGTCGATCCGGCGGATGTCGAGCCACCGTTCGCCCTTCCAGCCGTTGGGCTTGCCGAACAGCGTGGCGGGGAAGGCGTCCCGGTCCGGCCGGAAGTCCTCCCACGCCCCGACGTTGATGTAGCAGATCACCTTGCGGCCGTCCCGGTGCAGCCGGGCCACGTCGGCCGCCGAGTTCTCGAACCCGTCGATGTCGTACACGGGGACGTCCACCGAGGGGTCGGAGCGTCCGTCGAGCTGCCACTGCCAGGCCAGCCCGGGTTCGGGCTTCCAGCGGGGCTTCGCCTGGTCGCCGGGAGCGGGGGTGGAGCCGGTGCCGCCGCTGCCGGGCGAGCCGCCGGCGGACGCGGTGGCCGCCGGTGACCCCGGGGGCGGGGACGGGGGGACGGAGGAGGAGGGGCCGGGTGATCCGGGCGTCGGCCCCTGGGTGCCGGCGCCCGGGCCGGAGGGCGGCGGCGCGGCGGCGTCGTCATCGTCGCCGGAGGTGGTGGTGCAGCCCGTCAGGACCAGGCCCGTCAGGACGGCCACCAGGCCGATCCGGGCCGGCAGGGTGCGGATCATCGTTCCGTTCCGGTGAGTGCGGGGGTCAACTGCGCCCATGGATTGGGCAGTTCGCCCGACACCGGCCCGGACACCGCCGCTCCGCGCTCGCGCGCGGTGCGTACGGCGAGCGGGACCAGGGCCTCGGGCACCCCGTAGACGAGGTGGCAGAACCGTTCGGGGTCGTGCCGGGCCGTCCACGCGGGTCTGGTGAAGGACGAGACGTACGTCGACCAGTGTCCTTCGAAGGTGACGGTCAGGTCCGCGAGGCGCACGTACGCGGACACCGGATGGACGCCCGGGTTCAGCACGACGGGGGTCGCCCCCAGCCTGCGCAGGGAACGGATCAGCCGACGGGTACCGGGCAGTTCCTGCCGCGTCGGGTCCACCCGGTCGAGGAAGCAGCCGTCGACCGCGTACCACTCCTGGTAGCGGCACATCTCGTGGATCACCTCGGCCTGGCCGCGGGCCCCGTACGCGGTGTCCACGTAGCCGAGGAGGCGGGCGCCGGCCGTCCGCAGCGCGGCGGCCGCCGAGGCGAACGCCGGGTCGGGGCGCTCGCCGGGCCCGTCGGCCGGGTTGATCACCACCCCGTACGTGTCGGCGGCGCCGGTGATGAGGCGGTGCCAGGCGCCCGGATCCTCGGCGGGGTGGACGTACAGCGGAACCAGCAGGGTCATGGTGTTCGGGGTCCTCCCGGGAAGGTCGCCGCCCACAGCGTGGCGAGGGTGTCGCCGAGTGCGTGGACCGGGCGCCAGCCGATGGCCTCGTCGGCGGCGGTGATGTCGGAGCACTGCCACGACACCTGGGCCGAACGGACCGACCCGCTCGCCTCCTCCTCGATGCGGCCCCGGAAGCCCGCCCGCTCGGCCAGGCCCCGGACCAGCTCGCGGACCGGCACGGCCCGGCCGGCGCCGATGTTCAGGACGGGCGGCAGCGGGCCCGGGGCGGTGACCGCGAGCGCCACCGCGTGCGCGACGTCGCGCACGTCCACGAAGTCGCGGTACGCCGAGAGGTCGCCCAGCCGCAGCACCGCTTGCGGGTCCGCGCCGGCCTCCCGCAGCAGTGCGGCGATCCGCCCCGGCAGTCCGCTCGGCGGGGCGCCGGGGCCCACCGGGTTGCCCACGCGCAGGACGACGCCGTCGAGCCCGGAGGCGGCCACGGCCACGGTGCCGGCCAGTTTGGTCGCGCCGTACGGGGTGACCGGGCGGGTCGCGGCCGACTCGGCGACCCGGGTGGGTGGCTCCCCCGGCCCGTACTCGGCCGCCGAACCCAGGTGCACCAGTCGTGCCGCGGGCGCCGCCTCCCGCAGCGCGGCGCACAGCAGCGCGGGGCCGCGGGCGTTGACCTCCGCCAGCGTCACGGCGTCCCCGCCGGTGGCGCCCGCGCAGTTGACCACCGCGTCGGGTGCGGCCGCGGCCAGGACGCCCGCCAGCCGTTCGGGCCGGTCGGCCGCGAGGTCGACGCCGAAGTCGGCGTCGGGAGAGCGGCCGCCGTCGAACACCCGCGCGCCCGGGAGGGCGCGCAGGCGTTCGGCCACATGGGCGCCCAGGTAGCCGGTCCGGCCCAGGACGAGAATGCGCATGAGGTGCTCAGGCTCCCTTGAGCAGCAAGGACTTGCGGCTGGTGAACTCGGCGTTGGCCCGGTCGTAGTCGTCGGGGCGCCCGATGTCGAGCCAGTAGCCGTCGAAGGCGTAGGAGTGCGGCGGGTTCTGGCCGGCCAGCAGGTCGAGGACCAACTCGTCGAAGCCGAGGGGCAGTCCGGGGGTGTAGTGGTCGAGGGTGGACCGGCTGATGCCGTACACGCCCATGGAGACGTGGTAGTCCATGCTGGGCTTCTCGGTGAAGCCGACCACCCGGCTGGCGTCGGTGGTCAGCACCCCGAAGTCGATGTGCACCTTGCGCGGGTACGTCGCGATGGTCAGCGGCGCTCCCGAGGCTTCGTGCGTGCGCAGCACGTCGGCGTAGTCGAGGTCGGTGAGGACGTCTCCGTTCATCACGAGGAACCGCTCGGGCAGGCGGTCGCGCAGGTTGAGCAGGGGGCCCATGGTGCCCAGCGGGCTCTCCTCCGTGGCGTAGTCGATGCTCATGCCCCACTGGGAGCCGTCACCGACGTAGGCCCGGATGATCTCGCCCAGGTGTCCGATGGCGATGGTGCACCGGGTGAACCCGGCCGTGGAGAGCTGGCGCAGCACGATCTCCAGGATCGTGTGCTGGTCGCCGATGGGCACGAGGGGCTTGGGCAGGGCCGTGGTGTAGGGCCGCAGCCGGACGCCCTTGCCGCCCGCCAGGATCACTGCGTACATGGGTCTCCTCCTTGGGTTGCGTGGGGGGACGGTGGGTGGGGTGGGAACGGGGTGGACGTGGGTGGACCGCGGGGCGGTCAGATGTTGTAGATGCCGGTCTTGTAGCGGGCCAGGTTGGCCGGGTCACGGAAGAAGTCGACGGTGTGCGCGAGGCCTTCCTCCAGGCTGTGCCGTGGTTGCCAGCCGGTGGCGGCGGTGAGCCGGCTCGCGTCGGCGACCAGGCGCATCACCTCGGAGGCGGGCGGCCGCAGGCGTTCGCCGTCCTCGCGGACCTCGATCGGGACGTCCATGACCTTGCCGATCAGGGTCACCAGGTCCGCGACGGAGATCTCGCCGCCGGTACCGGAGTTGAAGGTGTGTCCGACCACGCGGTCGGCCGGTGCGGTGCCGGCCGCGAGGAAGGCCTGCGCGGTGTCCTTGACGAAGCTGAAGTCGCGGGTGGGCCGCAGGTCGCCGAGGGTGATGACGCGTTCGCCGGCCGCCACCTGGCCGATGACGGTGGGGATCACCGCGCGCATCGACTGGCGCGGCCCGTAGGTGTTGAACGGGCGCAGGGTCACCACCGGGGTCTCGAAGCTGGCGTGGTAGCTGTCGGCCAGCCGGTCGCCGCCCGCCTTCGAGGCGGCGTACGGGGACTGGGTGTTGACGGGGTGGTCCTCGGTGATCGGCACGGTCCGCGCGGTGCCGTACGTCTCGCTGGTCGAGGTGTGCACCAGGCGCGGCGTGCCGAGCGTGCGGACCGCCTCCAGCACGTTGAGGGTGCCCGTGACATTGGTGTCGACGTAGCTGTGCGGGGCCCGGTAGGAGTACGGGATCGCGATGAGCGCGGCCAAGTGGTAGGCGGCGTCGGCGCCTTCGAGGAGTCCGCGGACGGATCCGGGGTCCCGGACGTCACCGAGGACGATCTCCACCTGGTCGAGGACGTCGGGAGCGAGCGTCTCCAGCCACCCGTACGAGGAGAAGGAGTTGTACTGGGCCATGGCGCGGACCCGGAAGCCACGGGCGACGAGGGCCTCGGTGAGGTGGGAGCCGATGAAGCCCTCGGCTCCGGTGACGGCGGCGAGCGGTGCGGTGGTCAACTGATCTGCCTCTCGGATGTGTGGGCGATGCGTACGGGAGTCGGTGACGGGAGGTCGTGCCCGGCGGCGGATCCTCGGCCCGCCGGGCCGTCAGCCGTGCCGGGCCGGGCGTCCGAGGATCCACAGGGCGCAGACGACGAGGCCCGGCGCGGCGAGGCCGCAGGACAGGGTCAGGGCCGGCGCACCCGCCGCCGGCCCGAGGAGGGTGGCGGTGGCGGCGCCGGCCGCCGCCGCCCCGCAGAGCAGCGCCGGCGGCCAGGCCACGCCGAAGGCCTGGAGCAGCAGCGCGGTCCACAGGGTCGCGGCGAGCAGCAGCAACGCGGCCGGGGCGGCGCCGGTCAGCAGTGCCACGGGCAGCAGGAGCAGCAGGTAGGCCGCCAGACAGAGCCCCAGGACCCCGGCGGACCGCAGCAGGAACCCGGAGGGCGTCGAGGCGGCGCCGAGGGCGGTGACGGACAGGCCACGGAAGCGGTACAGCAGCCACTCGGCCGGACCCATGCTCACGGTCAGCGCGATCACCGCGTACGGCTCCAACCGCCCCTCCAGCAGGACCAGTACGGCCGCGGCCAGCCCGAAGAGGCCGTACGGGAGGGACCGGGACAGCGGGAGCCGGGCGCCCCCGTCCGGCGCCGCCGGGGCGGCGTACGCACCGTGCAGTGCGCGGGCGGCCATCCCCAGCGTCGCGAGGAGCGTCAGGGCCGGGAGCCCCGCGCGGAGCAGGGGCCCGGGCTCCCACCAGGGCAGGACGGCGCCCCCCGCGATCAGCGGCGTGAGCGCGATCAGCAGCAGCCGCTCGCGGCCCAGCACCAGCAGGTTCCCGGCGGCGGCCAGGTAGAGCGACTGGGCGGCGACCGCCCAGGTGACGGAGCCGCCCCCGGTGGCCGCCGCGCCGGCCGCCGTGGCGACGGCCGCCCCGAGCGGCGCCCCCGTCAGGAGGGTCCGGCCCGCCTCGCGGCGGCCTGCCACCATCCGCAGGTAGGCGCGGTGCCCCAGGGCCTGGCCCCACGCCCAGGACACGATGCCGGCGACGATCAGGGCGGTGGCGTGCCGGCCGGGGTTCCACAGGGGCGCGGTGAGCAGGTAGGCGAGCCCCGGGAGGGCGAAGAGCACGCCGCGCAGCAGGCACCGTACGGTGTCGGGGCGCCACGGGTCGGGCGCCTTGACGGGCTCCGGGAAGACCCTCGGCACCCGCTCGTACAGCGCGGCGGCGAGCGAGAAGATGTTGGGGTGCCCGTACCGGCCGCGGATGGTCTCGGCCGACAGGCCTTCGGCCTCCAGCAGGGCGGCCACCTCGTACGGGTGGACGGCCGGCCCGACGCGGTCGGCCAGTTCGGCGGCGAGCCGGCTGACCTCCGCCTCGTCGGGTCCGGGCAGTTTGAGGGCGAGGGTGGTCTCGGCCCACGCCCGCCGGGGCGGGCGCGCCGCGGTGTCGGCCAGCCTCAGCGCCAGGGTGTCCTGGTGCGCGCCGCCGGGTTCGAGTGACATCGGCCCGCTCATCCGGCGAGGCTCCCCGTGCCGGTGGCCGCGGAGGGCACGGACGGACGGGCCCGGTCCTGTCTGCGTGCCCGTCCGGTGGCGACCGCGACCGGGGTGAGCACCACCGGCACGGGCGTCGGGGCGGGGAGTTCGGTGCGTACCGCCGCTCTTTCCGCGACGCGTGCGGTCCGCTCCGCGGGTCGGCCCGCCGTCGTGCTGGGCGTGCGGTCGAGTCCGGGGAGTTCCAGGTAGATGGAGCGGAAGGTGTCGATGGTCTGGCGCAGGGTGAACTGTTCGATGACCCGCAGCCGGGCCGCCTCGCCCATCGCCGCGCGCCGCCGGGAGTCTCCCAGCAGTTCCAGGGCGGCTTCGGCCATGGCCGCCGGATCGCGCGGCGGGACCACCAGGCCGGCGTCGCCGACCGCCTCGCGGACCCCGCCGACGTCGGTGGACACGGTCGCCCGGCCGCAGGACATGGCCTCGATGAGGGTGAACGGGAAGCCCTCGCTGATGCTGGAGAGCATCACGACGTTGCCCGCCGCGTAGGCGTCCTTGATGTCGTCGACCCTGCCCTCGAAGGTGACCGCGTCCGCGTGCCCGAGGTCGCGGGCCAGCGCCTCGCAGCGCTCCCGGTACGCCTCCCCGCCGCGCGGTGTGCCGCCGAACAGCCGCAGCCGGGCCTCGGGGACGCGTTCGCGGACCAGGGCGAAGGCCCGGATCAGGGTCTCCAGGTCCTTGATCGGGTCGACGCGGCCGGCCCAGCTGAGGGTCGGCGCCTGCGGCTCCGGCCCGGCGGGCGGGAACGCGGCGGGGTCGACGCCGTTGTAGACCGTACGGATGGCCTGCGGATCGGCTCCGCCCTGCTCCTCCCAGAGCCGGTTGTAGCGGTTGCCGGGGGTGATCAGTGCGGCCCGCCGGTAGCTCTCCTCGGCCAGCAGCCGGAAGAAGCCGAGGACGACGGCCTTCACGGGCCAGCGGTACGGGGCCGTGCGGTAGCCGAGGTAGCGTTCGCGCAGGTAGACCCCGTGTTCGGTCAACAGCAGCGGGACGCCGTGCCGCTCCAGCGCGGCGAGCCCGGGCAGTACGGCGACGCCGCCGCTGACCGCGTGGGCCACGCCGTGTTCCGGTGGCGGGGCGGCCAGCGGGCGCAGGGCGTGTTCGAGCAGGGAGGTCGCGGTGAGGGCGTCGTGCAGGGTGGGCCGGGCCTCGCGCGCGGCGAGCCCCGGGCGGTTCCAGACCGCCGCGAGCACCGCGATCGCGTGGTCCCCGCGCAGGTAGGGGCTCAGGGCCCCGTCGGACGCGGCCCGCGCCATCGTGGAGAGGGCGGGGGCGAACCCGGCCTCCGCACAGGGGTCGAGCAGCGCGGTGAGGAACTGTTCGTAGGCGCCGGAGAGCCTGCGGTGACCGCGTCCCCGGGGGGCGCGGCCCTCCGGGGGTGCGCCCCACATGGGTACCGACCTGACGCCGAGGACGTGACCGGGCAGGTCCCAGACCAGCGGTTCGCGGCCGGTGCCGGTGACGGCTATGACGTCGAAGTCGACGTCGGGCATGCCCTGGACGAGTTGGTCGCACCAGACGCTGACGCCGCCGTGACTGTGGGGATAGGTGCCTTCGGTGAGCAGGGTGACGTGCGGCGCGCCGGTGCGTCGCGCGCCGTGGTGAACGTGCATGGGTGTGCTCCACGGCCGGTGTGTGGGGGTGGTCGGGCCGGTCCGGGCCGTGTGCGGCCCGGACCGGCGGGACGCCGGTTCAGCGCCGGTCGGTGTCCGTCGCGCCCTCGCGCACGGCGGGCGGGACGCGGGTACCGGGTGCGGGTGCGGTGCCGGTCGCCGGCCGGGGTGCCGCCAGGGCGGACGGGGCCGCGGGCGTCGTTGCCGGCAGGGTCAGGGTGAGCGCGGTGCCGGTCGATGCGGTCCATCCGGAGGCCCGGCCCGCGTAGGGGCTGCCGAACGCGGCGCCGCCCAGCAGGGTGCCGGCGGGCAGGGTCGCGGTGACGTCGAGCCCGTTCGGTGCCACGACGGTGACCGTGCCGCCGACGCGGTAGGCGGTGACCTGGCCGGCCCGGACCGCGCTCTTCCAGGCTCCGCGGCGGGCGAGTTCGGCCCCGACGTCCTTCATCCGCTCGTTGACCAGCGGGGTGTTGGCGGCGAACAGCGCGTCGTAGCCGTCGATGACGCCGTTCAGCACCGGGTAGGCCAGGCGCTCTTCGGCCAGGTTCGACTGGTGGATGAAGTGCGGCTTCGGGTCGTTCGAGAGGACGTGGCCGAGTGCGGTCCGGGTCTCCGTCGGCACGATCCGGTCGGCGTACCCGGTGGTGGTGTCCAGGGGTGCGGTCAGGCAGGTCGTGGTGTCCGCGTGGTCCTCGCAGATGCCGCTGCCGCCCTGGGCCCGGGAGGTGTAGATCCAGTTGTACTCGTCGACCGCCTCGGCGGCCTTCCCGACGTTGTAGTAGATGTTCATCGGGTAGCGGGCCACGGTCGAGGCGGATCCGACCCGGCGCTGTTCGGGGTCCCGGGAGTTGTCGGAGGCGAGCCACTTGACGCCGTTGCCGGTCAGGGAGAGCGCCAGGTTCGGGTTGTCCTGCGGCTGTTGGGGCAGGACCGCCATGCCCGAGTGCTCGCCGGTGACCAGCTCGTCGTTCTGCAGGGGCAGGCCGAAGTTCTGGCCCCACAGGCGGTTGAGGACGATCTCGTCGTCGATCGCGGCCCGGCTGACCCACTTCGTGGTGCCGCCCGGCTGGGTGGCGCACCGCCACGGCACCACGCTGGTGTCCTGTTCGCAGCCCAGGAAGGCGTGCGTGTAGGTGTGGTTGATCCAGCGGAACCGGTCGCGGTCGGCCTGGAGCTTGTCGGCCAGCTCGTCGACGCCGTTGTTGTCCTCGCGCTGGTCGAGGCTGCCGGCGCCGTTGTAGACCATGTCGAGGGTGAAGGCGCGTCCGGCCTGCCAGTTCTTGGCGTACTCCGCGTCCGCGGCGGTCATGCGGATGGGGTTGGGCGTCCCGCCGCCACCCGCGCAGTCGACGTCGCCGGGGGTGCAGTTGAGCTGTGTGTCCCAGCGGTCGTCGGCGGCGAACACGTCGTCGACGTGGACGGAGAAGTAGTTGCGGGAGGCGCCCAGGTGCACGCCCGCGGTCATCCACTCGACGATTCCGCGGGCCAGCAGCCGGTACTGCTGCTGGTAGCGGTTGTACACGAAGGTCACGACGAGTTCGCGGCGGCCGTCGTGGCGGTACTCGCCGACGAGCGAGCCGCGGCGCGCGGTGCCCGGGATGGGGGCGTCGACGTAGGTGGTGAAGTCGGCGCCGGATGCGGGCTGCGCGAGGTAGGCGTAACTCTCGCCCACGGAGGGCGAGTTGTCCTCGAAGGGTACGGCTCCTTCGAGGTAGCCGAACGGGCCGGCGCGACCGGCCGGGGTGACCGCCGCCTGCACCCCGTCGACGCTGCCCGCGTAGCCGCCGGGGACGAAGTACTGGAGGCCGACCTGGGGGCGCGCGTAGGTGTAGGCGTCGACCTGCGGGACGTCGTACGTCTGCTCGTAGGTGGCGAGGGCCGCCATCTCGGCGGAGCCCGCCGCGAACGGGTTGTCGTTGGGCAGGACGACCGCCTGGAACTTCGCGCGCGGCCGGCCGTCGACGGTGTCGGCGAGGAAGGCCGGGTCGATCGTGGGCCGGTCCGGCCGGGTGAGGTCGACCTGCGTGTACGGCGTTCCCGCCGATTCCAGCTCCGAGGTGATGGCCTGAACGGCCGGACCGCCGTCGGTCACGACCAGCACCCGCAGGTCCACGCGGGGTGCGGTGGTGTCGGCGTGCGCCGTTCCGGCGGGCAGTCCGACGGCTGCGATGAGCGCGCCCACCGATAACACGGCGGTGCGTATGCTTCGCTTCATGCGGTGAAAGTCCCCTCCCCGGGCAGGGGTGAGCGCGGCGCGCACGAAGCGGACGCCCCCCCTTGCGCGACGCCGGCATCCCCCTCAGAAACCAGTCGTCGACGCATCCGTCGCGTCACATAGTGATGCCTCTGTGTAGCTTTCGTGGGGATGCCGCGAAAACCGACGGAAAAACGCAGGTAACCAACTCGACCCGAACAGGGCCGCGTTGACCCTTCCGTCCGCTTCCGTGGACCGCCGGCGGCCCGGGTCCGCCGGTCGTGAGGGCCGGTCCGGAGCCGGGTGGCGCGCCGGCGGACCGAGACGGTCCGCCGGCGCGCCACGCCAGTGGTTCAGACCAATTGGACGGGCGGTCGGGGGCTCTTTCCGGCCACTCCCCGCCGCACCGGAGGGGCCGTCAGGCGCAGAGGACCCGCGTCTCGGGCGTGTAGACCGGACCGGCGCTGGTGCTCGTGCTGTCACTGAACTCGGCGTAGTAGTACGAGTAGAAGCCGATGTTTCCGTTGCAACCGGAATCGGCGGCCACCTGGAGCGTCAGCGTCACGGTGCGGCTCTGGCCGGGCGGTATGGTCGCGCCGTAGTTGGCGCCGAGGTCGGACGGGCCGACACCCGAGCAGGAGGTGGCGCCGGCCGGGGTCGCCAGGCTGCAGGCGGTGAAGCTGTACTTGAGGTCGGCGCGCTGGGTGGTGAGCCAGGTCGGGGCGATGCTCTGGTAGGCGAACCAGATGTCGTAGGTCTTGTTGTTGGTGAGCGTCATCGAGAGGTTCACCGTGCCGCCGGGGGTGACGGTCGCGGCGTTCGTGGTGAACGTCAGGGCGGCCGGCGCCGGGTCGGCCTGCGCCACGGGGGCGAGGCCGAACAGCGACAGGACGAAGGCGAGGAGGGCGGCGAGACCGAGGCGGCTCTTCAGGGGTGATCGCATGGCCCGGGAGGCTAGGACGGCGCCTCGCGCGCCGTCTGCCCCCCGGGGGAGCGCGGGGGCGCGGAACGGCCGGAAGTGTGCGCCCCGTGAAGGACCCGCGGGGAACTCGCGACGGAGGGTCACGCACCGTAGATCGGCAGTCCACGGTGGGTGCCCGCCCGAGAGCGGGGCGCCCGCGCTCGCGCGGCACCCCGGAAGCGCGAATGGCGCGTACATATCAACGGTAAGGCGCGGAATACGGGACACCGCTTCGCCGTCCACGCGTACGACGGGGCCCGGCCGACGGCTGGTTCCCCACCCCGGACCCCGCCCCGGACCCCGCCCGCCGGACCCCGCCCGCCCGGTCGCGCCCGGTCGGCGTCGTATACGGCGGTCGGGTGGAACCGCCGGCGCCGGCGCCGCGAGTCCGGCGAGCCGCCGGGGCCCACCGCCGCGGCGGCCGGAAGCTGTGGCCCGTCACCGGGAGTGGCCGAGGGCAGGGCGAGCAGCGGCAGAGGGGTCTGCATGTCGACATTCACGTGGGGTGCGCGCAGGGGCCGGGGACGGGTCGCGGGAGGCGGCCGCCGGCGCCGCGCCGACCGGATCGGCGCGGCGGTGGCCCTGGGCCTGGCACTCGCCGTGGCCCTGCCGGGCACCGCACTGGCCGCCCCGGGCGATCCGGACCCCACGTTCGGCGGCGGCGACGGAATCGTGACCACCGACCTCGGCTCCTCCGAAGCCGCCGCCGACATGGTGGTACAGCCCGACGGCAAGATCGTCGCCGTGGGCGGTGACGTGTCGGACTTCGTCGGCAACTTCGCGGCGGTCCGCTACAACGCCGACGGCAGCCCGGACACCACGTTCGGCGACGGCGGAAAGGTGTCCACGGACATCGCCGGAGGCTCCGACACGGCCAACGGCGTGGCCCTCCAGGCCGACGGCAAGATCGTCGTCGTCGGCGTCAGCGAGAACCTCGAAGGCGGCGTCGCCTGGTTCACGGTGGTCCGCTACAACCCGGACGGCAGCCTGGACACGACCTTCGACGGCGACGGCAAGGCGGTCACCGACTTCGGCGGCGGTGGCGCCGACCAGGGCTCCGACGTGGCGGTGCAGGCCGACGGCAAGATCGTCGCCGCCGGCGGGGTCGGCGGCGTGTTCGCCCTGGCCCGGTACAACGCCCTGGACGGCAGCCTGGACACCACCTTCGACGGCGACGGCAAGCTGTTCACCGACTTCGGCGGCCTCCAGGAGGGCAGCACGGCGTACGGACTGGCGCTGCAGGCCGACGGCCGGATCATCGCCGCGGGCGACACGACCGAGGGCCTCGTACGGGACTTCGCGCTGGCCCGGTACAACTCCGACGGCAGTGCGGACACGAGCTTCAGCGGCGACGGCAGGCTGACCACCGACCTGGGATCCATGGACACCGCCCAGGACGTGGTGGTGCAGTCCGACGGCAGGATCGTGGCCGTGGGCGGCTCCGGTCCGGCGTTCGCCCTGGCCCGCTACACCGCGAACGGCACCCTCGACACGGCCTTCGACGGCGACGGCAGGGTGACCACCAACCTCGGCGGGCCCCAGGGCGGCAGTTCCGCGTACGACGTGGTCCAGCAGGCCGACGGCAAGCTCGTCGCCGTCGGTGGCGGCAACGGCGACTTCGCGCTGGCCCGCTACCTCACCAACGGCAGCCTGGACACGGGCTTCGGCGGTGGCGACGGCACGGTCACCACGAACCTCGGGGGCGCCGACCTGGCCCGCTCGGCGGCGCTGCTGCCCGACGGCAGGATCCTCACCGCAGGCGGCGGCGGGGCCGGCGAGGACTTCGCACTGGCCCGGTACGAGGGCGGCGGCACCACTCCGCCGGCGCCCACCGCGGACCTGGCCGTCACCGTGGCGGGCCCCGGCACGGTCTCCATCGGCGACCAGGCGACCTACACGGTGACGGTGCGCAACACCAGCGCCACCACCCCCGCGACGGCGGTCACGCTCGCCGACACCCTCACCGGCGCCGGCGGCACCGTCGTCTCGGCCGTGCCCGGCCAGGGCAGTTGCACGCGCACCGCCACCACCGCGAACTGCACCCTCGGCACCCTCGCCGCGGGCGCCGCCACCACCGTGACCGTGGTGGCCGAGCCCCGGAGCACCGGCCCCCTCTCCGACACCGCCACGGCGGACGCGGCGGAGAGCGACCCGGTGCCCGGCAACGACAGGGCCACGGCGAACACCACCGTCAACAACGCCCGCGGCTGCACGATCATCGGCACCAGCGGCGCGGACACCCTGAACGGCGGCTACTTCACCGACGTGATCTGCGCTCTCGGCGGCAACGACACGATCCGCCCGGGCTACGGGAACGACACGGTCCACGGCGGTGCGGGCAACGACGACGTCGACGGCGGCTACGGCGACGACACCCTGAACGGCGGCACCGGAAACGACACCCTGCTGGGCAACTTCGGCAACGACCGGCTCAACACGGTCGACGCCGTCGCCGGCAACGACAGCGCGAACGGCGGCCTCGGCACCGACACCTGCACGACCGACCCGGGCGACGCCCGCGTCAGCTGCCCGTAGGCCGTCAGGACGGCGTCCCGCCGGTCCGGGCGAGGCCCTCCGGCGTCTCCTCCCCGTCGGTCCACCAGACGCCGAGCCGCTGGCGGACCAGGAGCCAGCCGCCCTCGGGACCCCGCCGGAAGTCCCAGTCGTACGGGCCGCCCATCGAGTAGGGCGAAGAGCCCTGCCCGCTCCCCGTGACGGCGACGAACCACATGTAGCCGACGCCCGTCGCCCGGTCCCCCTCCACCTGGAAGTCCATGTTCAGGATGTGGTGCTGCATGCTCGGGAAGTGCGCCTCCGCCTCCTCCACCTTCGCCCGGACCGCCTCCCTCCCGCGGATCTCTCCCCACGGCCCGAACTCCAGCACCGCGTCCTGCGCCCAGCACTCGATCCAGGACCGCCAGTCCTTGCGGTCCAGGGCCCGCCAGCCCCGGATCATGAGCCGCCGCAGCGCGTCCTTGTCCTCCAGGTCCCGCAGCCGGCGCGACAGGTCCTCGTACGTCCCGGCGGTCACTGGGCACTCGCGGCGGGACGTACGACGATCTCGTTGACGTCGACCCCGGCCGGCTGGGCGACGGCGTAGGCGATGGCCCCCGCGATGGCGGACGCGGGCAGCGCCACGGCGCGGTAGGCCTTCATGGCCGCCCTCGCGGCAGGATCGGAGATCCCTTCGGCCAGCTCGGACTCGGTCACGCCCGGCGAGACCAGAGTGACCCGGACGGAGCCGTCCGACTCCTGGCGCAGCCCTTCGGAAACGGCGCGGACGGCGAACTTGGTCGCGCAGTAGACGGCCGCGGTGGGCGACACCTCGTACGCGCCGACGGAGGCGACGTTCACGAAGTGCCCGCCGCCCTGGGCCCGCATCACGGGCAGGGCCGCGGCGATCCCGTGCAGTACGCCCCGGACGTTCACGTCGATCATCCGGTCCCACTCGTCGACCTCCAGCGCCTCCAGCGGCGAGAGCGGCATCACCCCGGCGTTGTTGACCAGGACGTCCAGCCGGCCGTACCGCTCCCGGGCGGCGGCCACGAAGGCCCGTACGTCGGCGGCGTCGGTGACGTCCAGCCGCCGGAAGGCCGCGGTGCCACCCGCCTCGCCGATCTCGCGGCTCAGCGCCTCGAGCCGGTCGGTGCGCCGCGCGCCCAGCAGCAGCCGGTGGCCGTCGGCGGCGAGCCGCCGGGCCGTCGCCTCCCCGATCCCGCTGCTGGCTCCGGTGACGGCCACGACCTTGGCTTCGTTCCTCATACCTGTCCTACTCCTCGTTCGAAGCGGATGACTCCGCCCGACCGAGTCTGCGCAGGCCGCGTCCGGCCAGCCAGGACGCGTCACACCCTGGCAACGCGCCTCCCCGCCGCCTAGTGCCGTGAAGCAATCGATCGTATCGATCGGTTCGGCTCGGTTCGGTTCCCTATGATGGCGGGCACCGGTGCGCACCGCCCGCGCCGTCACGATCCCAGGGGGACCCGATGAGACCGCACGTGAACCAACGGCAGGCGCAGGTGCGCGAGATCCTGCGGGTGCGCGGCAGCGTCCGCGTGGCGGAGCTCGCCCAGGAGCTCGGCGTCTCCCCCGTGACCCTGCGGCGGGACATCGAGGCGATGGCGGCGCGGGGCGAGATCCAGCGGATGCACGGGGTGATCAGCAAGGTGGCGGCGGGGCATGCCGCCCCGGCCGCACCGGCGGCCCGGGCCGCCGCACCGGCCGGTGGCGGTGGTGAGGGCCTGGTGATCGGCATGGTCGTGCCCACGACCGAGTACTACTACGCCGACGTCGTCCGCGGGGCACGTGAGGTGGTCGAGGCCCGGGGGGCGAGGCTCACCGTGGGACTGACCCGGTACCTGCCGGGCGAGGACCGTACGCAGGCGGACCGGCTGCTGTCCACGGGTGCGGACGGGCTGCTGCTGACCCCGACCTGGGACGCGGGCTCGCCCGGGCCGGGCGAGGGCGCCTGGACGGCGGAACTGCCCGTGCCGACCGTCCTCGTGGAGCGGTGGGCTCCGCCGGGCCATCCGGCGGCGGGGCTGGACCGGGTGGCGTCGGACCACGCGCACGGCGCGGCGCGGGCCGTTCAGCACCTGGCGGAGCTCGGCCACCGGCGGATCGCGCTGGCCAGCCGGGAGACGCCGACGTCCGCGCGGCTGCGGGCCGGATTCGGGGCGGCCGTGACCGCGCTCGGACTGGAGCCGGCGCCCGCGTGGCCCGGGGCGGACGCGGCGGCCGGACAGGGACCGCGCGGGGAGGCCGAACTGTTCGCGCGGACGCTGGACTACCTGTGCGCGGCGGTCGAGGAGAGCGGAGTGACCGCCGCCCTGATCCACAGCGACACGGACGCGATCATGCTGATCCCGCGGCTCCAGGCGCGGGGGGTGCGGGTGCCCGAGGACCTGGTGGTCATCACCTATGACGACGAGGTCGCCGGACTGGCCGACGTACCGCTGACGGCCGTCGCTCCCGCCAAGCGCGAGGTGGGCGCGCGGGCAGCGGCGCTCCTGCTGGACCGGCTGGCGCCGGACGCCCCGCAGGACGTTCCCCGCCAGCACCTGGAACTGCTCCCGCACCTGACCGTTCGAACGAATCGATCCCTACGCACCTCTTGAGCGATATTTCGATCGCATGCTAAAAATCCGGTGAACGGGGCGCCCCCCTCCCCGCTCCCCTGGAGGCTCCATGTCCGGCCCATGGTCCCGCCGTTCCTTCCTGCGCCTCTCCGGTACCGCCGCCCTGCTCGGCCCGGTCTCCTCGACCGGCGTCCTCGCCCCGGCCGGCGGCGCGTTCGCCGACGCGTACGACACCCTCCGGCTCAAGTGGCGGGACATGGTGCTGGGCACCGGGTTCGACCCGGCGGCCGCCCCCTTCGCGGAGAAGCTGGCGCTGCTGGGCGCCCGGGCCTCCGAGGTCCGCTCCACGATGGCCGCCGTCAGCGGATCCCTCTGGCCGGACCTGCCCCTGACCGTCTCCCGTTCGATCACCGGCAGTTACGCCCGCCTGGCCACCATGGCGCAGGCCTACGCCCAGCCCGGCACGAGCCTGACCGGCAGCACGGCGCTGGCAGCGGAGATCAAGGCCGGCCTGGACCACCTCTACGACCGGGCCTACAACCCGTCGAAGAGCCAGTTCGGCAACTGGTGGGACTTCCAGATCGGCTCACCGCAGATCCTGCTGGACATCAGCACGATCCTCCACGACCGGCTCTCCGCCACCCAGATCGCCAACCACCTGGCCGCCGTCGACACGTTCGTCCCCGACTCCTCGGTCACGCACTACACCGGCACCAGCACCGGAGCCAACCGGGTCGACCTGTGCCGCTCACTGGCGCTGCGCGGCGTCCTCGGCAAGAGCGCCGCCAAGATCGCACTCGCGAGCAGCGCCCTCTCCCCCGTCTTCCCCTTCGTCACCGACGGGGACGGCTTCTACGCCGACGGGTCGTTCGTCCAGCACGGCCACCTCGCCCACACCGGCTCCTACGGGGCGGTGCTGCTCGGCGGACTGGCGAGCCTCTTCTCCCTCCTCGACGGCTCCGCCTGGGCGGTCGAGGACCCCAACCGGCAGCTCGTCTTCGACTCGGTGGAAAGGTCCTACGCCCCGTTCCTCTACAACGGCCTGATGATGGACGCCGTCTCCGGACGCTCCACCAGCCGGGGCAACCCGAGGACCGGCGCCTACGGTTTCCAGGGTGGCGACCACGGCCGCGGGCACGACGTCCTGTCCTCCATCGCCCTGCTGGGCACCGCCGCGAGCAGTGCGGAGGACCGGCACTGGCGCGGATTGGTGAAGGGCTGGATCCGGCGCGACTACTACAGCCCCGTCCTCGCCGACACCGACCTGGGCATCGCGGCACTGGCCCGGCTCAAGGCCGTACAGGAAGACGACGATGTCACCGCGATCGCCGAGCCGACCGCGCACCGGATCTTCCCCGGCATGGACCGGGCCGTCCACCGCCGGCCCGGCTGGGCGGCCTCCGTCAGCATGGCCTCGAAGCGGATGGGGTTCTACGAAACGGGCAACGGGGAGAACCTGCGCGGCTGGCACGCCGGCGCCGGGATGCTCCAGTGGTGGGGGGACACGTACGGCAACGGCCAGTACACCGATGCCTTCTGGCCGACCGTCGACCCGTACCGGCTGCCCGGGACCACCGTTTCGAAGAAGGTGCTCGCCGACGCCGAGGGCGGCGCCTGGGGCCTGCCGCGGCCGGACGTGAACTGGGTCGGCGGCGCGACGGACGGCGAGTACGCCGCCCTCGGCCAGTTCGTCCGCGGACTGTCCAGCACGCTGTACGCGAAGAAGTCCTGGTTCTGCCTGGCCGACTCGGTGGTCTGCCTCGCGGGCGCCGTCCGCTGCGCCGACGGCACCACGGTCGAGACCGTGGTCGAGAACCGCAACCTCGGCGCCACGGGAACCCAGGCGCTCACCGTCAACGGCGCCGCCCAGTCCACGGCCCTCGGCTGGTCGGCCACGCTCACCGGAACCAACTGGGCGCAGATCGCCGGGCACGGCGGGTACGTGTTCCCCGGCGGAGCCACGGTCCAGGCGCTGCGCCAGGCCAGGACGGGGTCTTGGCGCGACGTCAACACCGGCGGCACCACCGACCCGGTCACCCGTCGTTACCTGACCCTCTGGATCGACCACGGCGTGGACCCGGTCGACGCGGCCTGCGTCCACGTCCTGATGCCGGGGGCCACGACCACGGCCACCGCGGCACGGGCCGCCGCCACCGGCTGGCTGACCGTCCTCGCCAACGACAACGACCGGCAGGGCATCAGGGTGCCCTCGCTCGGCTTCACCGCCGTCAACTTCTGGTTCGCCGGGACGGTCGGCACCCTGACCGCCGACGGCCCCGCCTGCGTACTGGTCCGGGAGCACGGAGACGGCACCGCCACCCTCTGCGTGTCGGACCCCATGCGGATGCGGGACGCCCTCACGGTCCACTGGAACCGCCCGGTGGCCTCCGTGATCTCCCAGCCGGCCACGGTCACCTCCGCGACCACCGGCTCCTCACTCACGCTCACCTTCGGAGACCTCACCGGGAAGGCGGGAGCGACACAGCGGATCGAGGTCGTCCTGGGCTGAAGCGACGGGCTTCGTGAACGGCCCGTGCGGTCCGGTGGGACGTTCGGGCCCGTGTGCCCCGCGGTTACTTCACCGCTCCGGCCGTCAGTCCCGAGCGCCAGAAGCGCTGCAGGCAGAGGAAGGCGATCACCAGCGGGATCACCGCGATGAGGGAACCCGTGATGGCCAGCGAGTACATTTCGGGGCTCTCGGTGGTCGAGATGTTCCACATGTGGAGGCCGAGGTTGACGGGGTACAGGTCCTTGTCGTTGAGCATGATCAGCGCGCCGTAGAAGTTGTTCCAGCTCGCCGTGAAGGAGAACAGGAACAGCGTCGTGAATCCGGGGGCGAGCATGGGCAGCGCGATCGTACGGAACGTCCGCACCTCGCCGGCGCCGTCGACCCTGGCCGCCTCGATGACCTCGTACGGGACGTAGCCCTCGGAGAAGACGCGGGCGAGGTAGACGCCGAAGGGGTTGACGAGCGAGGGGATGAGCAGGGCCCAGTAGCTGTTGGTGAGCCCGGCCTCGGCGGCCAGGAGGTACATCGGCAGGGTCAGGACCGCTCCGGGTACGAGGACGCCGGCGAGGACCACGCCGAAGAGCTTCTCCTTGCCCGCGAAGGCGTACTTGTCGAAGGCGTATCCGGCCGCGACCGACAGGAGCGAGGAGAGGGCGGATCCGACGACGGCGTAGACGGCCGTGTTGAGCAGCCAGCGTCCGTAGATGCCGTCGTCGTGCGTGAACACCTCGTGGACGTTGGAGAAGAGGTTGAACTCCCCGAGCGCGAAGCCGTTGGTGGCGAAGAGGTCGCGGCGGTTCTTGGTGGCGGCGATCAGCAGCCAGCCGACCGGCATCAGTGTGTAGAGCGCCACCATGATCAGTACGGTGTTGACGGCGGTCCTGGAGGCCCAGGCGCGCGGGGCGCGGGGCCGGCCCGGCGGCGTGGGGCCGACGGGCGGCCCGGCGGCCGGTCCGGCGGTGCGGGTGGCGAGGGTGTGCGTGCTCATGATTCCTGCCACCGCTTCCCGATCCGGGTGACCACGAAGGACAGTGCCCCGGCCACGAGGGCCAACAGCAGCGACGCGGCGGCCGCGGCGGCGTAGTCCTGGTCGGTGAAGGCCTTGCTGACGATGTACATCGTGGGCGACCAGTCGTTGCCGAGTGCCTGCGCCTTGTCGGAGAGCAGCCTGGGCTCGGTGAAGAGCTGGATCGCTCCGACGCAGGTGAACAGGACGGTCATGACGACGGAGGACCGGATGACCGGGACCTTGATGCCCAGGGCGATGCGCCAGGCGCCCGCTCCGTCCACGGTGGCGGCCTCGACGACCTCGCGGGGCACCGCCTGGAGCGCCGCGAAGAAGATCACCATGTTGTAGCCGATCCACTGCCAGACGGCGATGTTGACCATCGACGAGAGGGAGTGGGCGGGTGAGAGGAAGTTCCAGCTGCCGCCCGCGTCGTCGATCCATTCGACGACGGGGCTGAGTCCGGGGGTGTAGAGGTAGATCCAGATGATCGCGGCGATCAGTCCGGGCACGGCGTGCGGCAGGAAGAAGGCGAGCTGGAAGAAGCGCTTGGCGCGGGCGTAGCCCGAATCGACCAGCAGGGCCAGGCCGAGCGCGGCGCCGATCACCACCGGGATGTACAGCGCGCAGTACGTGGCGACGTGCAGGAAGGAGGTGCGGAACTCCGGATCGGCCAGCACCGCCGAGTAGTTCGCGAGACCCGCGAAGGTCCGTTCGACGCCGCCGAATCCGAGTCCCGAGGACTGCTCCCGGAACGCGCTCATCCAGCCCGCGTAGACGACGGGTGCCACCATGACGAGGGCGAACAGGACGAAGAACGGGACGAGGAACAGGGCCACGGCGCCGCGCTGGTTGCGGCGCAGCGTGTTTCCGGCGCGTGCCGGAGCGAGGGGAGGTGATGCCACGGTCGGCTCCTTGGCGGTGCGGGTGGTTCAGACGTCCGGCTTCCGCGGAGGGGGTGACCGCACGGGGGGCGCGGCCGCCCCGTGGCGTCACTTCGCGAGCTTGAGTCCGCGGCTCTCGATGGCCGTCCGGGCCGATTCCTGAGCCTTCGCCAGACCGTCGGCGAGGCCGTTCTTCGCCGCCTCGTCCTTGAAGTCGGCGTTGACCTTGCCCCAGACCGGGCCCCAGGTCCAGCCGGGGACGATCGTGTCGATCTGCTCGCCGGTCAGCTTGTAGAAGTCCTGGCCGCCGAAGTAGGAGGGGTCGAAGGCCTTCGCCGCCACCGCGGCCATGTCCCGGTTCGCGGGCAGGCTGGTGCTCGGGTTCTTCAGGGCGCCGATCCGGGCCGTCATCGCGGCCGGGTCCGTGGTCACCCACTTGACGAACTCGGCGGCGGCCTCGGTGTGCTTGCTGCCCTTGGGCACGGCGAAGCTGGTGCCTCCGAACATGCCGCTGGCCGGGGTGCCCCAGTGGGGGACGGGGGCGACGCCCCACTTGCCCTTGAGGTCCGGCATGGTGGAGATCATGGTGCCGCCGCTCCACGCCGCGCCCACGATGCTGGCGGAGGTGCCGTCGGCCCTGGACTTGTTCTCCTCCGGTGTGCCGGAGCCGTAGTTGAAGACCAGGTCGTCCTTGAGCATCCCCTGCCAGAAGGCGGCGACCTTCTGCGAGGGGGCGTCGTCGATCTGCGGCTTCCAGGCGCCGTCCTCGATCCGGAACCACTTGGCGCCGGCCTGCCAGGAGAGCGTGGCTTCCAGCGGGGTGTCGGTCGGGAAGTTGCCTATGCGCGCCGTGGGGTCCGCCGCTTTGATCTTCTCGGCGGCCGCGCGGTACTCGTCCCAGGTCGTCGGCACGGACACGCCGTACTTCTCGAAGAGGTCCTTGCGGTAGAAGTACACCTGCGGGGTCGCGTCGAAGGGGACCGACCAGGTCTTGCCCCCGAAGGTCACCAGGTCCTGGATGCCGGCCGGGAAGCTCTTCTTCACCAGCTCGCCCGAGGAGGCGGTGAGGTCCTCCAGGTAGCCCTGGCTCGCGAACTCCGGGACCATGGGGTACTCGATGGTCGTGACGTCGGGCGCGCCGCCGGCCTTGATCGCGTTGCTGATCTTGCTGTAGCCGTCGGGGCCGCCCGGTATCCGGGAGAACCGGACCTGGATGTCGGTGTGCGTCTTGTTGAACTCCGCGGCGGCGGCCTCGGCACCGGCCGTCCAGGTCCAGTAGGTGATCGTCACGGGCTTGCCGTCGTCCTTCGCGGCCGACGGGGTGGTGGGGCCCGAACCGCAGGCGGAGGTCAGCAGGGCGAGGGACACCGCCGCGGCCACCGCGCCGTGGACACGCAAGGACTGAGCCTTCATCTGTACTGCTCCTTGGCGAGTGGACTGAACGATGTGAATCATTCGCCCAGGCTTCTTGAACGTCAAGACCATATGAACTTTCGATCAATACGATCGGATTGCCAGGCGTCACGGGGGTCGAAGATCCCCCTAAGCGGTGCGGTCCAGGTCTTCGCGCCGGACCCCGTGCAGGAAGGGCAGGCCGCGGGCGTAGCGGGTGATCTCTCCGATCGCCGAGTCGGCCATGCGGTGGAGTTCGTTGCCGAGCGAGCCCGCGATGTGCGGAGTGAGCAGCACGTTGGGCAGGTCGTACAGGGGCGAGTCGGCCGGCAGGACCTCCGGCTCGGTGACGTCGATGACCGCCTGCAACCGGCCGGAGGCCAACTCTTCGGTCAGCGCGGCCGGATCGACGAGCGAACCGCGGGCCGTGTTGATCAGGGTCGCGCCGTCGCGCATCAGGGCCAGCCGTCGGCGGTCGATCATCGCCTCCGTCTCGGGCAGGGCGGGGGCGTGCAGGCTGACCACGTCGGACGTCCGGCACAGTTCGTCGAGGCTCACGCTGCGGACGTCGAGCGCCTTGGCCCGGTCGTCCGTCACGTACGGGTCGTAGAGGAGGAGTTCGAGGTCGTACGGGCGCAGCAGCTCGATCACCCGGCGGCCGATCCGGGAGGCGCCGACGATGCCGACGGTCCTGCCGTAGTTGCCCGCGTGCGGGTACCGCAGGTGCCACTCGTGCCTGCCGCCCCGGACCGTGCGGTACTCCTCGCGCAGTTGCAGCACGCGCTTGTTGGAGAGCAGGACCGTGGCGACGGTGTACTCGGCCACGGGGCGGGAGTTGGCCTGGGCGGCGGTGGAGACGGTGATGCCGCGCTCCCAGCAGGCGTCGGTGACCAGGTGTTTGACGGACCCGGCGGCGTGGACGACCGCTTTGAGGCGGGGTGCGGCCGCGAGCACACCGGCGTCGACGGGAGGGGCTCCCCAGAAGGTGAGGAGGACCTCCGCCTCGGCCAGGGCCGCCGCCACCTCGGGTCTGCCGAAGTCGTCGGCGACGACTTCCGGGTCGAGCTCGGCCACCGCGTGGAGCCGGCGGGCGGCGCGTTCGTCCAGGAGGCGGGGAAGGAGTTCCGGGGCCATCGCGAGCAGGACCCGTGGGCGGCGAACGGACATCAGGGATGCTCCTTGCGGCTGGGTGAGGCCACGCCGACCTTATGAAGCCGTGATCCGATCGTCAAGATCTATCAATCATATGGATCTAATCGATCGAAACAATCATCACTGGGGATTCCGGGTCCTGCCGTCAGTGACGCGTATGGAGTGGGCCGGTGGCCGTATGGGTCCCGTTACGGAGTGACCGCCGGGGCGCCGGGGCGGGGATAGCTTCGGTTGCACGTCCCGGACCGCCTCCCCGCGCCGGGACGTCATCTGCCACCCGTGGTTCCCCGAGGAGGGCCCCATGTGCTTGTTCCAGTACGACGATTCCGACTCCGAGCCTGAGGAACAGAGCCCGGCCGGGCCCCTGTACGTGCCCGCCCGGCCGGGAGGAGCGCACGTCGTCGTGCGGCTGTTCCGCACCCCGCTGGGAGCCCGTACCGCCGTCGGTTTCACCAGCCCGGAACGGCTGGCCGCCACGCTCGGTACGGCCCAGCCCTGGATCCGGCTCTCCGAGGCCGCACTCCGCGCGATGACCCGGCCGCTCGGCGCGTCCCTGCTGACCGTCGACCCGGCCCTCACCGCGCCCCCGGTCACCGCGGCGGGTACCGGGCCCGCCGGAGCGCTGCTCACACGGGTGTCCGACGCCACGGCCCGCACGGCCTGAAGGGGAGCAGACCATGACCATCACCGTTCTCCCGCAGACGCCCGCCGGTACCGGTGAGCTGTCCGTATGGCCCGCGTCCACGACGCCCCTCCCCCACGGTGGCCTGGCCGTCGGCGGAGTTCCCCTCACCGAGATCGCCGAGCGGTTCGCCACCCCCGTCTACGTGCTGGACGAGGGCGAGTTCCGCGGGCGCTGCCGGACGTACCGCGACGCCTTCCCCGACGCGGACGTGCTGTACGCGGCCAAGGCGTTCCTCTCCCGCGCCGTGGTCCACTGGGTCCGGGCGGAGGGGCTGGGCCTGGACGTGTGCTCGGCCGGGGAGCTGGAGCTCGCCGTCACCACCGGATTCCCGCCCGAGCGCATCGTGCTGCACGGGAACGCCAAGTCCCCCCACGACCTGGAGGCCGCCCTGCGCCTCGGTGTGGGACGGATCGTCATCGACAGCCCGTCCGAGATCGCCAGGATCGCCGCCGCCGTCGGCCCGGGCGGCCGCCAGAAGGTCATGGTGCGGGTGGTCCCGGGCGTCTCGGCCGGCGGCCACGACAAGATCCGTACGGGCACGGACGACCAGAAGTTCGGCCTGTCCCTCACCGACGGCGGCGCACAGCACGCCGTCACCCGGATCCTGGGCCAGCCCCGGCTCGACCTGACCGGCTTGCACTGCCACATCGGATCCCAGGTCTCCGACGTGAAGCCCTACCTGGTCGCCCTGCGCCGGATGATCGGGCTCATGGCACGCATCCGTGACACGCACGGCGTGGCCCTGCCCGAGCTCGACATGGGAGGCGGCCACGGCATCGCCTACCGGCCCGGCGAACCCGCCCTCGACCTCGCCTGCCTCGCCCGGCGGCTGCGTACGGAACTCGTCGACGGCTGCGCCGCCGCGGGACTGCCCGTGCCCCGGCTCGCGATCGAACCCGGACGGGCCGTCGTGGGCCCCGCCGGAGTCGCCCTCTACCGGGTGCTCACCGTCAAGCACACCGGCGAGAAGGTGTTCGTCGCCGTCGACGGCGGCATGAGCGACAACCCGCGCCCCGCCCTGTACGGCGTGCGGTACGCGCCCCGGCTCGTCGGCCGCCACTCGACGGCCGGACCCCGCACGGCCACGGTCGTCGGCCGCCACTGCGAGGCGGGCGACGTCCTCGCCTCCGACGTCCGGCTGCCGGGCGACATCCACCCCGGCGACCTGCTCGCCGTACCGGTGGCCGGCGCCTACCAGCTGTCCATGGCCTCCGGCTACAACCTCGTCGGCCGCCCCGCCGTCGTCGCCGTCCACGAGGGCACGGCCCGGCTCCTCGTCCGGCGTGAAACCCTGGAGGACTACCGCAGCAGGGACATCGGCCTCTGACGGCCACCGCCCGCGCCGCCGCTCGCGCCGGTGCGCGGCGGCGGCGCATGCGTGTGAGTCCCCCGGGGGACGGGTGGGCCCGGGCCGCTCTATGCCGAAGGCGCGTTCTCGGCCATCGAGATCGCCAGTCCGTCGGTCAGCCATCGGTGAGCCACCGTCATGTTCAGCACGGCCCCGCCGGTGGCGGTGCCGACCAGGGCCCAATACCGTTCCAGGCGGGGGTCGAAGCCGGATGAGCGCGACACCAGCCCGTGCAGGTGGGCGCGGAAGGCGGGTGTGTCGGACTCCCGTCGGGCTCGCGCATGGGCGGACACGAAGGCGTTCACCGCGTCCCCGGGGCCGGGCGGGAGCCCCTGGGCCAAGGCGGCGGCCGTCAGAACGGCAGCGTCGTCGATCTCCCCGTAGAACGCCGGGGCGTCCCTCATCTCCTCGTCGTGGTCCTGGGTCCAGCGGGTGAAGCTGGGTGTGGAGACGAGCAGATGCAGCTCGGCGTAGGCAAGGGCCGAATCGGGATCGGGGTCCTGCGGTGGGGCGGGTGACAGCATGGCGACCATGATGTCGAGCCGGTGCCTGGGCATGGTCGCGGACAGCTCGCGATACCAGTGATCCGTGAGGGTGCGGTGCGCCTGAGGGAGCCGCTGCACGCGGGAGAGGACCTCCAGACGCCGTAGCCGCTCCTCGCTCGTGCAGTCGTCCAGGGACTTGAGCGTGGCCTGGCGCCACCGCAGCTCGGTCAATCGTTCCTGCACCACTTCGAGCTCGGTCGCCACGAGTTCACCGAGGGAGCACTCGCCGGTGACCACCTGCGTGATCGTCGCGATCGGGGTGTCCAGCGCCCGCAGGCGTCTGATGAAACGGATCCGCTCCCACGCCTCAGGACCGTAGCGCCGATGACCGCCGCTGCTACGACCGGCCACGGGCAGCAGACCGCTGTCGGAGTAGTAGCGGAGGGTCTTCACCGGAACCCCCGTGCCGGCCGCGAGCTCACCGATGCTCCACGTGTCTTGCGTCACAGTCTCTTGAACCTCCAGCGCGCGGGAGGTCCTAGCGTATGGATCACTGACCGCGTCGGTCCGCACCGGTCCCCCACCGCTCAGGCCTCGTCCGGGCCTGACCGGCCTCCTCAGATCCCGTCCTCGACCAAGAACGGTGGGTACGCATGTCCCCGACCACGACAGCACCGCGGCCACGCCACGGAGCCTGGATCCGCGGGGCGCTCTTCCCCGCACTCTGCGCGGTGGCGCTGCTCGCGGCCACCGCCGTGCCGGCGACCGCCGCACAACCCGGTGCCCCGCACCCGGCGAGGCAGAGCGGAACCGTCGTACGGACCGACCACGGCCTGGTACGCGGCGTGTCGCACGGCTCGTACACCACCTTCGACGGCATTCCCTACGCTGCGCCGCCGACCGGACCGCTGCGCTGGCGCGCCCCCGTGCCCGCCGCCCCGTGGCACGGCGTCCGGGACGCGACGACGCCGGCCCAGCGCTGCGTCCAGATGCCGGCACCCGGTGCGGGCACGGTCCTCGGCTCGGAGGACTGCCTCTACCTCAACGTCACCGCTCCGACGCCGAAGCCGACCGGCCAGAAGCGGCCCGTGCTGGTGTGGCTGCACGGCGGTGCCTTCCTGGGCGGATCCGGCGGTGACTACAGCGCCGGACAGCTGGCGGTCCGGGGCGACGCGGTGGTCGTCACGGTCAACTACCGCTTGGGGATCTTCGGTTACTTCGGCCACCCCGGCCTGGGCTCCGCCCCGCCGTTCGGCCTGGCGGACCAACAGGCCGCCCTGCGCTGGGTGCGGGCGAACGCGGAGCGCTTCGGCGGCGACCCGCGCGGCGTCACCCTGTTCGGCGAGTCCGCGGGCGCCCTCGGCATCTGCGCACACCTCACCTCGCCGACGGCCGCCGGACTCTTCCAGCGGGCCGTGCTCCAGAGCGGTTCCTGCCTCACCTCCTTCCCGCGCGGCGCTCTCGGACCCGGAACCCCGGCGTACGAACCGTTCGCCTCACAAGCCGACGTCCAGACGGCCGGTGCGGCAGCCGCCGGGCAACTGGGCTGCCCGGCGGGCGGCGGAGACGAGGTACTGGCGTGCCTGCGCGGGCAGAGCACGGACCGCCTCGCCACCGCCCAGCTGATGCAGTCCTTCAACCGGCCCGCCTTCGGCAACGCGCTGCTGCCCGAGGCACCGGACCGGGCGTTGGCATCGGGGCGCTTCCACCGCGTGCCGGTCATGCTGGGCACCAACCACGACGAGATGCGGATGTTCGTCGGTCTGTCGCTCGCCGCGTTCCCCCTCCGCACCGAGAGCGACTACCGCGCCCGTCTGGTGGACGCCTTCGGGCCCGCCGCACCGGCCGTCGAGGCGCAGTATCCGGCAGCACACCACCCCACGCCCGCACTGGCCTGGGCGGCGGTGCTGACCGACCGGTCCTTCTCGTGCACCACACTGGCAGCCGGCCGGGCCATCGCCGCTCGCGCCCCTGGCCTCCCCCTCTACGGCTACGAGTTCAGCGATCCGGACGCTCCTGTCCTCACCGGACTGCCGGCGAACCCGGACTTCCCCTACGGCGCGGCGCACGGCTTCGAGATGCCGTTCCTGTTCTCCTCCTTCCCCACCGACCGACCGCTGACCGACGCCCAGCGCGCCCTGTCGGACCGGATGGTCGACTACTGGAGGGACTTCGCGCGCACCGGCAACCCGAACGCCTCCGACGCCCCGTTCTGGCCCCGCCTCCACCCTTCGTCACCCCTCGCGCGGTCGGTGCAGTCGCTGGCTCCCGGAGCGGGCGGAATCCGCCCCGTCGACGCACGTACAGCACACCACTGCTCGTTCTGGGACAGCCTGCCTCGGTGAGCCTGATTCACCCTCCGGTCGAACCAGCCCTGTGGGGCCCTGCGTTGCGGCTCCGGGTAACGCCCTGCTGACGGTCCGGTAGATTCGGCGACACGGCTGATCTTCAGGGGAGCGGCAGAACGCCGCGCGTGCGACACGGGGGCAGTGGGTGCGGAACGGACACGCGCAGGACCGTCGACGGCAGGCCCTGCTGGAGTGCTGGCGCGCGATCGAGCTGTTCAGCCCGCCGACCATCCCGGCGCTGCCCCGCCGACGCCCCGCCGCCCGCTCCGGGCCGAGGGACGAGTACGTATACGACCTGACGCCGGAGCCGGGCCGGGTACCTCCGCTCCTGCCGTGGGCTGCGGAGCATCCGGAGACGGGGGCACGGCGGGCACCGTACGGCCGCATGTGGCGGCACGAGGTGTACTGCGGGGTCTTCGACCTGGAGCTGCTCCGCCAGGCGATGATCGCCGTACTGCCCGCGGGGACCGATCCCGACCCCGGCGTGCCGCAGACCGAGCTGGTGCTGTCGGGCCAGAGCGCGATGTTCGCGCTGGTCCTGGACGACGAGGGCCGCCCGCTCGAGGACACGTCCGTGATCTCCGCGTGCGCCTGGGCGACCGGCCGCCTGTTCGATCCCGGGCCGTCCGCACCGGGGTGGCTGGACGGGTTCGAGGAACTCGACGACGCGTTCGGCGGGGCGATCGACGAGCTCACGGCCACCGCGATCCCTTACGGCCCCACCGCACCGGCCGGCGGCGGCTGGCAGCGGCTGCTCGCCGAGATCCTGGGCGGCGCTGCCGTCGGGGCGGTCGGGGCCCTGTTCGGCGAGGTCGCCGGCGCCGCGGTGCAGAGCGCGGCGGAGCCCCTGGTGCGGCGTGCCGCGGACTGGGTCGCGGCCCGGCGCCCCGCCGGGGAGCAGGTGGAGTCCGGGCGGCCGGACGGCTCCGGGGGCGCTCCGGAAGGGGAGCCGGCCGACGGGCCGGATGCGTCGGCGGAGGCGGAGTACGGGGCCGGCGCCGGTACCCGTGCGCTCGGGTTCGCCGATCTGGTGGCCCTGACCGCGCAGATCGCCGACCTGTGCGGGGTTCAGGACCACCTGCGGCCGCGGGTGGTCCGGGTGCGCAGCAGGCTGGTCCACCGGCCTCGGGACCCGCAGGCGAAGGCCGCCGCCGCCGCGCCGTTCTTGAACAGTCTGCTTCCTCCCGATCTGGCCCGGGTGCCCGAGGCCGTCGGAAAGGGGGTCGGCCCGGCGCTGGAGGCGTACCTGACCGAGCTCGACGCCGTCGACGTGGGGGCGCGGACGGACGTGCGCCGGCAGCGCGGGGTCGTCCTGGAAGGGGTGGCTCCGGACCTGGTGCCGGCCGGCCGCTGGCCCGCACCGGCGGATCAGCCGCTCGCGCTGAGCCAGCAGTTCGCGGTCGACCGCATGCTCGCCGACCGGGCGGGAACCGACGGCGGGATGTTCTCCGTGAACGGCCCGCCGGGCACGGGCAAGACCACGATGCTGCGCGACCTGGTCGCCGCCCTGGTCGTCGAGCGGGCGGCGGTGCTGGCCACGTTCGACCGGCCCTCGAAGGCGTTCACCGGTCCGGCGTGGCGGGGCAAGGACCGCCAGGGCAGGCACGCCCGCTTCGTGTCACGGCTCGACCCGCGGCTGACCGGGTTCGAGATCGTGGTCACCTCGTCCAACAACGGCGCCGTGGAGAACATCACCGCCGAGCTGCCCGGAATCGATGCGCTCGGCGAGCACTGGCGAGCGGGAACCGACCACTTCTCCGACCTCGCCTCCGCGCTCCTCGGCGGGCCGGCCTGGGGTCTGGTCGCGGCGGTGCTCGGCAACAAGACCAACCGCAAGGAGTTCGGGGACCGGTTCTGGTGGGGCCGGCTCCCGGAGAAGGAGACCGACGCCCGCGAGGCCGCGGAGCTGCCGCCGCTGCGCGGGATGCGAGAGGTCCTGAGCGACTGGATCCCGCCCAGGCCACAGCCCGGTGGCCGCAGCCCCGTCACCCCGGCGGGCCCGGAGGCCGCGGCAGCGGGGCCGGCCCGGCCCGTGCCGTCGTGGACCGACGCGGTCGCCGCGTTCCGTACCGCCCGGGCCGAGGTCGAACGGCTGCGCGCCGGGCGCGCCCGGCTGGCCGGGTCCCTGGCCGCCGTCGAGTCCCCCTCGGCCGGCCGACGGATCGCGGACCTGGAAGCCGCCGTGTCCCGGGCCGACCAGCAGATCGCCGCCGCCGCTGCGGACCTGGACCGGGCCACCGCCGCCTCTGCCCGCGCCCGGACCGCCACCGCGGCGGCCGAGGCCGGACACCGGACGGCCTCGGCGCACGTACCGCGGGCCCGCCAGGAGCTGGCCACCGCCCGCGCGGACCTGTCGGCCGCCCGTGAACTGGCCGCGCACCACCGCGAGTACGTGACCGCCCTCACCGCCCGCCACGACACGCCCCCGGCCGTCGAGCGGGGCCTGCGCGGCGGGCTGCGCCGCCTGCTGCGGAGCACGGCCGACCGGCAGGCCGCCGAACAGCAGCAGGAGCGCACTCAGGCCGAGATCGCACACCTGCTCGTCCGGCAGCGCGCCGCGCTGGAGGACTCCCTGGAGCAGGTCGCCGCAGCCGTGCGCGCCGAGTCCCTGGCCGCCGGCCGGCACGCCGCGTCCGGCAGCGCCGTCGACGAGGCGGCCACCGGCCTCACCGCCGCCCTCGCCCACGAACGGGCCGCGGGCGCGCGGGAGTCCGCGGCAGCCACCGCCCTCCGGCAGGCCCGGCAGACCGCCGACTCGTTCCGCCGCGACCTGCGGGCCGCCGTGGCCGACCTCGACGGCCGCCACCGCGAACTGCGGGAGGCGGCCCGGACGCTGCCGTCCCTGCCGCTCGGCTGGGCCCACCTGGACGAGGCCGACCAGGAACTCGGCTCGCCCTGGTCCGACGAGGCGTGGTCCACCGCGCGCGGCGACCTGTTCCTGCGCGCCCTCGACCTGCACAGCGCCTTCGCCGCCGGGGCCGCGCAGAAGGTCCGCGGCAACCTCCAGGTCCTCATGGAACTGATGGCCGGGACCAACGGGCCCGTCCCCGACGAGGAGGTCGCGCACGCCTGGCAGACCCTGTTCCTCCTGGTGCCCGTCGTCTCGACGACCTTCTCCTCCGTTGGGAGCATGTTCGCCCGCCTCGGTCGGGAGTCCATCGGCTGGGTCCTCGTCGACGAGGCCGGGCAGGCGACCCCGCAAGCCGCCGTCGGCGCGCTGTGGCGCGCCCGCCGGGCCGTTCTGGTCGGTGATCCGCTCCAGCTCGAACCCGTCGTCACCATGCCCGCGGCCCTCCAGCGCCGGCTGCTGCGCGCCTACGGCGTCGACGAGCACTGGCTGCCGTCGGCCACCTCGGCCCAGGCCGTCGCCGACCGGACCAACCGCTACGGCACCTACCTGCCGGCCCCGGACGCCGGCGACGAGCACGTCTGGGTGGGCTCGCCGCTGCGCGTGCACCGCCGTTGCGAAGAGCCGATGTTCACGGTCAGCAACGAGGTCGCCTACGGCGGCCTCATGGTCCACGGCACCAGGCACAAGGCGTTCCCCGATGAGGAAAGGGACGGCCTGTTGCCCAGCCGCTGGCTCAACACCGACGACCGGTCCCGTCCGTCCGATGCGCCGTGGGGCGAACGCGACCGCCGGGCCTTCGAGTTCGTCCTCGGCCACTTGCACCGGCACGGCGTCGCCGTGGAGCGCGTGCGCGTCATCGCCCCCTTCCGGGCCCTCGTCGCCGAATGCCAGAAGATCTGCCGCGGTCGTGACGGCTGGACGTCCGAACTGATCGAGGAACGCTGCGCCACCGTCCACCGGGCCCAGGGCAAGGAAGCCGACGTCGTCGTCCTCGTGCTCGGCGGCGGGCGGCCCGGCGCCCGCGACTGGGCGGCCCGCACCCCGCACCTGCTCAACGTCGCCGCGAGCCGCGCCAAACGCCGCCTCTATGTCATCGGCGAGCGCAGCCTGTGGGCCCCGCTCCCGCACTTCGACGTCCTCTCCTCCGAGCTGACGGAGTTCGACCACCGCCGCGACCGGGCCACCTGGCCGACGGACACCGAGTGACCACCGACGGGGCGGCAGGGCGGTAGATACGTGCCCGTCCGGCTGGGACTACCGGGCGTCACGGCGATGTCGCGGCCCGACCCCGTACCGTCTGGTCACGACCAGCGTGCGCATTCGGCGTCGAGGCGTGGGTCGGTGCGCACCCAGACTTCGCCCCCGGCGGCCTCGGCCGGAGCGTCGACCCGCTCGATGCCGAGGAACTGGATCAACTGGAGCAATGCGGCTCGTTCGGCTCGGTCATCGTCGACCTCGTGTGAGTCGAAGAAGACGTAGTACTGGTCGCTCGGGTCCACGATGCCCGAATCCGCCCAGATCCGGCCGACTTCTTCGATCGCCGCTGCTTGCGTCGTGAACGTGGCGGCGCGGGCGGCACCGCGAGTCTCCGGTGACGCGTCGAGGTCGGCGAGGTCGGGGAACCACTGGCCGAAGTGGTCGAGGCCGGCATACCCGTTCTCGAAGAAGAGCATGGCGCTCGGAAGGTAGCGATTGCCCCTGTCGACCTGGAGGTATTCCGACCGGGGTCGGTCCGCGCCTTTGGTCCGGGAGATCACACCTCGCCCTGGCATGAGTACCAGACTCTGCCCCGACCGTTCGTCAGTGACGGTGTAGGTGTCGCAATCCCGATCACGGAAGAACGCGGAGAACGCCACGTAGGCCTCCTGTGCGTCGCCCACGGAAACCCGCTGGTCGTGGCCATCGCCGACGGCGAAGACGAACTGTTTCGGTCCGGGGGTGTAGGGGCGAGCCATTTGCGTCCTTCGTTCACGTGGGATGGCTCCGCCAGCGTAGTCGCATCAGATCGGACGGACCTGGCGTCCATCACCGGTGGATCAGCGCGGGCGGGATCCGCTGTGGAGTTCCACGTACAGGAGGTGGGTGAGCAGCGCGCGCAGGGCCGTGTAGACGACGCCGTTCAGCGTGAGTCCGTTGCGGGTCGGGTAGGCAGGGTCGTTGCTCGCCCGGTAGATCCAGCGGGAGATCTGGCTCCAGTTGTTCTGGAGGACCACGTTGTCCGTACCCATGGGGGTCCTGGTGCCCGTGCCGATGTTGCCGCGGACGGTGTCGAAGATCCGGCCGAAGCGGGCGGCTTCGGCGGTGGCCTGGATCGTGAGGGTGAGGGCCTCGCCGACTTGGGTGGCGCCGCGAGCACCGCCGTTTTCGATCCGGGCCCGGGCGCCGCCCAGGACGAGCAGGGCGTCGTGCAGGCTGGGGCCGTTGATGACGTCGTCCGTACGGTTGTTCCCGCCGGGCAGGGAGACGTAGTTGCCGCCCCACGGGAGGCGGGTTGCCGGCGTCTGCAGGTTCAGGACATGGTTGAAGTCTTCGGGCCAGGTGTCGTTGAAGGCGTAGTGCCGGCCCTCGTTCTGCTGGTTTCCGGGGGCGTAGAAACCGGCGAGGTAGAGGTTGTTGGCCCAGAAGTACAGCGAGACGACCTGGCTGCCCCGGCGGAGGACTCGGATCTGAATCAGGCGGGAGAGCTGGGTGGTGCTCTCGTCGATGTTGTTGGCCGAGCGGAAGTCGTGGCCACTGACGCGATGGATCCGGTCGATCATGCCGTAGTACGCGTCGTGGGCGCTCCGGCCGCCGTTCTCCAGGGAGTCGATGTTCCAGTCGACGACCGTGTTCGGCTGGGTGGGGTCGGCCTGCGCGGCGGGCGCGGCCAGGCCGACGAAGCCGGCACAGAGCGCGAGCGCGACGGCGGAGCCGATGAGGCGCCGGCCCGATGGCGCGAGCAACCGCTTCAGGCGCAGCAGGGGCATGAGGGGCATGGGTACTCCATGGGCCGGGGAGAGCCGCCGATGCGAACCGGCGGCGGGACGGGAACCGGCGCCGGCGAACTCGCTCTCCCAGAAGCCGTGTTCGGCCCCGTCGGGAGGGTGGTCCGGCAGCAACGGGCCACCTCCACGCTAGGTCCGTCCCCGTCCCCCCGGTGATCTCCCAGTGCACAGCGTCGTCCTGTCAGTGCACGGTTCCAAGAGCGTGCCCGCGGCGGCCGTCGCACCGGCCGCCGACGACGGTGGGCAGTGGCGTCGCGGGCGTCATGCCCGGGAGCGCGGCTTGTCACGAATCCCGTCACCCGTTTGACTTCGCCCAGGGGCCGGTCCGCTGGGCGACGCCCAGGGGCGGAGGAGAACCGACAGATGTTGATCGACAGTGCGGCCATGGCTCCCGCCGAGCGGGCCGAGGCGATCCGCGAGGCCATCTGGGACAGCGTGGTACGGGTGGAGATCACTCATCAGCCGGACCCCCGACTGATCCGTACGGTGGGTGCGATCAGCACGGTCGGACCGCTGAAGGTCTGCTCGGTGCGCGCCAACGCCACCACCATCCGTCGCACCCGCTCGCTCGCCCGCGACGACCTGGAGCCGAGCGTGTTCGTCGGGCTACAGGTCACCGGTAGCAGCATGGTCGTCCAGGACGGACGGGAGGCTCTCCTGGAACCCGGCGACCTGGCGCTCTACGACACCACCCGCCCCTACACCCTGCTCAACAGGGACGGTATCCACCAGCACTTCTTCCGCATCCCGCGTGCCGAACTCGCCCTTCGGGCGGGTACGTTGGACCGGGCCACCGCAGTCCGTCTCAGCCGCCGGGACCCGCTGGCCGACCTCACCGCCACCTGCCTACGGCGCATCGCCCGTCACCAAGCCCGCCCCGCCCCCTCCTCCGAGCACTGCCTGGACGCGGCGGGCCGGCCGGGCATCGAGCTGCTGCGTGCCCTCGTCACGGCCCGGCTCGGCGACCAACACGGGGCCTCCGAAGCCCTGCACGACACCCTGCACCTGCGCATCCTGGACTACGCACGCACCCACCTGGGCGAGCACGACCTGACCCCGGCACGCATCGCCGCCCATCACCACATCTCACGCCGCTGTCTCTACAACACCCTGTCGCGCAGGGGCATCTGCCTGGCCGACTGGATCCGGGCACAGCGCCTGGAGCGCTGCCGTGACGAACTCGCCTCATCCGCAGGCCGGCGACCGATCGCCGCCGTCGGCCGGCGCTGGGGCTTCCCGAACGCCGCCCACTTCAGCCGCGCCTTCAAACAGGCCTACGGCCTCACCCCGAGCGAGTGGCGGGCCCTGCACACCGCGGCACGGTGAGACGCACTCGCCCTCAGGTGTGCTCGCGGGCGATCGGGACCGTGGGGCGGAGCCGGTGGCGGCGCCACTCGCTCGGGGTGACTCCGTAGGCTTCACGGAAGCGCCTGGTGAAATGACTGGGGCTGCTGAAGCCGCATCGGGCCGCCACGGCGGATACGGGCAGTGCGGCATGACGGGGCAAGGCCAGCAGGCGGCACGCCGCCTCCAGTCGCTCGCCGATGAGCCACTGCTCCAGACGGATGCTCGCGCGACCGAGCACCACGTACAAGTGACGCTTCGATATGGCGTGTTCTGCGGCGATGCGCTCCGCGCCGAGGTCGGGATCGGTGAGGTGGCGGCGCGCGTAGGCCATGATCCGGGCCACGAGGGAGCTGTCCATGGCTTCTCTGAGCTGCCGGTCCCGCTCGTCGTGCGCCGCCGACGTGAGGAGTGCCCGCAGGAGCTCGGTGGTGGCGTTCGCGAGGGCGGCGGCTCCGGGGTCCGCTTCCAGGCGGCCCGGGTCCCGCCAGAACGCCCGCAAGTGCCCCAGGAGCAGGTCGTGCAGGGGGCTGGCCCGCAGCCGTACGGAGGCCCGCAGCACGGTGTCGACCGGTACCCCGAGATGCTCCATGTCCACGGTGACGGCTTGCGAGGCTCCGTATCCGGACCAGCCGTAGGTGCGCGGTGCGAGCTCGTGGAAGACGCAGATGTCCTCAGGTCCCAGGGTGAACCGCCCACCCGCCTGCTCGGCCCGGTGGACGCCCCGGGTCTGGAGCGAGACCGAGACCACGGGACGGTCCCGGTGCCCGCGCACGTGCCTGGCCGTCCGCCGGACCTCGAACCCCGAGCACCGCACGTCGAAGAGGTCCAGCCCGCCCACCCGCCATCCTTCGATCCGGGCCCGCATACCCGTCTCGGGCTCCTCGTGAACGATGTCGTTCGGCACGGAGGTGTCCGTCATCGCATGGTGGAACGCGTCCACCCTCTCGCGCGGTGCGACGTCCTCCAGGTCCAGCAGCAGCACGAACTACCCCTCCGTCAACGGTTGTCGGAATCCAAGGGTGTTCATCCTCCTCGCAGCGACGCCCTGCCCACTTGCCTACGGGTGCACGCCTCTGTTCTCCGGCGCCCTCCCGCCGGAGCCGTGCACTCAAGGTCAACCCCCTTGCGTGGGCAGACGCCGTCGAACCACAGAGAGGTCCGATCCATGACCGACCACGCCCCTGTCACGCCGGTACTGGAGCCTGGCGCCCCCTTCGCGGTGGCGATCAGGACACCGACGTTCCTGTTCCAGATGGCTCCGGCCGGCGGCCGCAAGGCCTTGGAAAAGGTGCATTCGGGCTCGATCGCCGAGCCCGACGTGGACGAGGAGTGCGCGACCGTCACAGGTGGCCCCACCGGCGAGGTCAGGGCCCGGATCGTCCGGCCGGCCGGGGGTGAGCGGCGCGACGCCGGCCACCCCGGCCGCTGACACCGCGACAACATCCGCCCCCGGCAGAGAAGCTGCGGGGGCGGATGTAGTCTGCCGGGACGGCCGGTGAGCCGGGTGCATCTCAGGGGGTTAGCGGCCGGCCCTCCCGTACGGGGTCCACTCCGCTCCCCCACCCCAGATCCCGCGGTCACCCGCGGGCAGTGCGGGAGACCGGGGCTGTATCAAGCGGTCTTGACCTTCCGGGCCGGCCTCGCGGGCGCGTTCACACTCTCCCGGAGGTTCTCGCCCGGCTTGAACGCGACGGTGTTGCTCGCCTCGATCGCCACCGTCTCGCCCGGCTGGGGATTCTCCCCGTACGCGCGCCCCGGTGGCGCTTCTCGCGTCGAGCGCAAAACCGCCAGGCCGCCCTCGCGCCAGGCCCGGCGCCAGCGTTCCAACGCTCTCACACTCACCGGCAGTCCTTCGCGATCACGACGGTCTGCTCACCCGCCGCGAACCGTTCGCCGGCCTGGAACCGGATCCCCTCACGAAACGCCCGACGCTCAGCGGCCGGGCCCCCACCGTCCGGATAACGCATACGACAACCCGCAAAGTTCAGTAGATCGTCTCGTGCACCACGTGCATCTCCGGGCGGTCGGCAAAGTCCGTGCGGAGTTGCTGGGCTATCTGCTCCGGGCTCCAGCGCCAGCCCAGGCGGTCTTGGATGCGTTCGGCCTCGCGCAAGCACCGTGACGGAGACGAGTCGGCCGCCTGCTCTGATCGCGCAGGCGGCCGAAACCGTGTCGGGTCCGACCGGTCATTGCGCTACTCCCGGCCGGTCCGTTCGTTGATGCCGACGATCTTGCATGCTTCTCGGTTGCTCAGCCCTTGTCCCACAAGCAGCGAGCATTGCTCCCGTTCCTTGCGGAGCTTCTTGTGCCCGCCAACTCAAGTCGGGACGTCGGGGTCGTTCTCGCCGGTCTGGCTCGACGACTCGCGTGTCGCCGCCGTGCACACCTTCCGTGGCTCACGGCAAGAGCGCGGTGTTGAGGTGCGGAGAGGGAGACCGGAGGACTCCGTCAGTGGAGGTCGATGGCGTTCCAGTTCCAGCCCGCGCCGGCGGGGACGGTGTAGCTGCTGGTGAAGGGCTGAATGTGACCACTGGAGTTGGCGAGACCGGTGTACATCTTGATGCTGCCATCGCTGAAGCGGTACATCATGCCCATGTCGGCACGGTGGTCACCGTTGAAGTCACCGGTGATGAGCTTCATCGCGTTACGGTCCCAGCTGTTGGCAGGAACGGTATAGCCGACGGTGAACTCATCGAAGCCGCCATCCGTCTTGGCAAGCGCGGTGTGGAAGCCGATCGTGCTGTTGTCGTGGTGGTAGACCATCGCCGCGTCCGAGCGGCCGTCACCGTTGAAGTCGCCCGCGTGCAGCTCGATGGCGTTCCAGTTCCAGCCCGCGCCGGCAGGGACGGTGTAGCTGCTGGTGAAGGGCTGAATGTGACCACTGGAGTTGGCGAGACCGGTGTACATCTTGATGCTGCCATCGCTGAAGCGGTACATCATGCCCACGTCGGCACGGTGGTCACCGTTGAAATCACCGGTGATGAGCTTCATGGCGTTACGGTCCCAGCTGTTGGCAGGAACGGTATAGCCGACGGTGAACTCATCAAAGCCGCCATCCGTCTTGGCAAGCGCGGTGTAGAAGCCGATCGTGCTGTTGTCGTGGTGGTAGACCATCGCCGCGTCCGAGCGGCCGTCACCGTTGAAGTCGCCCGCGTGCAGCTCGATGGCGTTCCAGTTCCAGCCCGCGCCGGCAGGGACGGTGTAGCTGCTGGTGAAAGGCTGAATGTGACCACTGGAGTTGGCGAGACCGGTGTACATCTTGATGCTGCCATCGCTGAAGCGGTACATCATGCCCACGTCGGCACGGTGGTCACCGTTGAAATCACCGGTGATGAGCTTCATCGCGTTACGGTCCCAGCTGTTGGCGGGAACGGTATAGCCGACGGTGAACTCATCGAAACCGCCATCCGTCTTGGCCAGGGCGGTGTGGAAACCGATCGTGCTGTTGTCGTGGTGGTAGACCATCGCGGCGTCGGAGCGGCCGTCGCCGTTGAGGTCGTTCTCGACCGTCGAGTAGAGCGCCGTCTCACGGATCCACTGGCCGATGTCGTCCACGCGGGCCGAGATGGCGCCCGTACGGGTTTCGGCGGCGTCGGTGCCGAGGCAGCCGCCTTGCCAGGATCGGGAGTTGACGCCGACGAGTTCACCGGCGGCGTTCAGGAGCGGGCCGCCCGTGTCGCCCTTGCACAGGACGTCGGCGCCCTTGCCGGTGACGGCCAGGGTGGTGGCGGTGCTGGAGTTGGTGGTGAAGGTGCCGGTGTGGAGCTTGCCGGGGACCCACTCCGTCTTCGTCCGTCCGAACCCGGCCGAGGTGAGGTCGGTGCCCGCGGCGGGAACCGTGGGGGTGATCGTGACGGCCGGGAGACCGGTGGCGGCGCCGGCCAGGCGGCCCAGGACGAGGTCACGGTCGGTGCGGGGCACGAGGTCGACGACCTCGACGGCTCTGCCGTCGGAGAGCGTGGCGATCGACTTGAATGCCGGCTTGCCGGCCGGGACCGCCGTGCCGGGAGTTCCGGCGAAGCAACTGGCCGCCGTGACGATCCAGTTGGCCTCGACCAGGGTTCCCGTACAGGCTCGGGCGTTGGCCTCGTCGCCGATGTTCAGCTTCACGACCGAGTTGTACTGGCCGGCCGGAGCCTCGGGGCCGGCCACCGCGAGGGCGGGAGCGGCCGGGAGCAGGGCAGCGGTGATCACCGCGGCGGAGAGCAGGCCGGCTGTCCGCGCCGGGCGCGGACGGGGTACGAGCATGGTTCTTCCTTCGATGAAGAGGTGCGTGGGAAGCGATCGAGTGCCGGCCCGGACGCACGCGCCGGCTTCGCCGTAGCCAGTGCGGCCGACGGTGTCCGCACCGGCTCACCGCGGCGATCCGGTGCGGACACCGGGGCGTGCCGGGGCCCGATGATCGGGGGCCGCGCGGGCACCTGTCCCCGGCCGACCTCCGTCGGCTTGACGGTCTCCCGCAAGGGTCCCGGCCGGCTGGGATCGGTGCTAGTTCGAGGTGCGGAGCTCGACGAGCACGTGGTCACGTCGCTGCGGGTCGGCGGCCTCACCGACGGGCTTCCACTGGTTCTTGTCCACGTCGATGTTCTGCTCGGGGGCACCCTCCGCGGTCAGCTTGACGCTGGTCTTGTGAGTGGCGTCGCCCCGCAGGCCGTAGACGGTGGGGATCTCCACGGCCAGGTGGCCGGAGGACCCGGTGGTGCGGAAGCAGAACGTCCCGCGGGTCCGGGAGAAGACCTGGATCTGGCTTTCCGAAGAGGAGCAGTCGGCCAGCACGATGTGACCGTCACCGCGCTTGAGGACGATGCCGAGTTCGGCTCCGATCCGCGCGCCGTCGGGGTACTCGAACGTCTCGACCGCGTAGCCGGGCTCGGCGTTCGCCGCCTGCACGGTGGAGGGAGACTGCGCGTAGGCCGCGGTCATGGCGGCGGCGCAGATCATGGTCGCCGCGCCCGTGGCGATGATCGTTCGGGAAATCTTCATGGTTCTTCCTTCTTATTCGAAACAGGTTTCCATTGGAGGCGCACCGCCAGGGCGGGCTACCTGCAGAGATCAGATGAAATATGCGACGCCGATGAGAGTGGCCAGGAAGGCGAGGAGGAACACGAGGGTCTGCCCGCGGGACAGTTCCTCCATCGGTTTCCCCTGGCGCTTCAGGTCCAACTGGCGTGTGACGTACCCAGCGAAGACGATCCTGAGGACGACCAGGATGACCATGGTGGCGGTGTAGAGCACCAGCGGCGTCCGGTCCGTGTAGCCGCGTGCGCCGGAGCCGCCGGCGATGGACACCGCGCCCACGAGGGGGAGCGACCAGGCGATCAGCCTGTCCCTCGGGGTCGTGGCCATGGACTGAGCGGCCAGGCCGAGTGCGAGCCCGGAAACGAGCGCGGCGATCCACCACTGGGAGACGGACAGGTGAGAGGTCAGCACGGGATCCTTTGCCGTGTTCGCTGTATCCGGTGCGTACGGCCGTGCGGGCGGGACGGCTCAGCGCCGTCCCGCCCGCACGGGGTGACGGCCTACCAGGTGAGCCAGCCGACCACGGTGGTTGTCGCGTCTCCCACCGCACCAGCGGCACCGGCGATCTTCTTGCCGGCTTCCTTGGAGATCTGATTGCCCAACCTGCCGAGGATCTTCCCCTTGCCCATCAGGATGCCACCGAGCGCGAACGCGCCGAGTGCCTGGTGGAACCGCGCGTCGTGCCGGCCGTAGCTGATGCCATTGAGGAGCGCGCTCGCCCCCTGCAGCCCCCAGGAGACGATGCCGACGACCGCGGCAACCGCGAACAGGGGCGGGAAGATGAAGCCGCCGACCCCCAGGATGACGGCGGCGCCTCCGGCGACCGTGCTCCAGTGGCCGGTGACCTTGGCCCAGTCCTTGGTGTCCTTGACGTCCTCCGGCCACATGCCCCAGAACTTGGTCTCGCCGTCGTCGTCGACCTCCGTGGCCGGGCTGGTCCCCGCCTGCTCGTGCCACTTGGCCTGCTGCGCGGCCGATTGCGACGAGGTCGCGAGCTCGGCGTTCCGCTTGTTGATCTCGATCTGGTGGGCTTCACTGGCGGCCGCGGCCGCGGCCTTCTCGTCCTTGCCCGCCTGCGCGGAGGATTCGGCTGCCTGGGTCTTGGAGGACTGCGCGCTCGCCGCGAAGGCCACGGCCTGCTGAGCGGACGCCACGGCTTGGCGCATGGAGTAGTTCGCCGTCCGGGCGGCGACCTGGGCGAGGGACGCCGCGCTCTTCGCCTGCTGCGCCGACTGCGCCGCGGAGGCCGCGGACCGGTCGGCCGCGTCAGCGCTGTCCTTCGCTTCCTTAGCGGCGTTGTCGGCGTCCTTGGCGTACCCCTGTGCCTTCAGCGCCCACTCCGAGGCCTCCTGCGCGGCCTGGCGTGCCTGCGCCGCCGCCTCGGAGGCGCGAGCGGCATCCTGCAGTGCCTTGGCGGCGATCCGCGCGCCGTGGGCGATGGAGGCACGGATGGCCGCGATGTGGGTGGCGCGGTCGTGGTCGAGGCGGGCGATGTTGTACTGGTCGTGCATCACGAAGTAGCGCCGCATGCGGGCGGATCCCTCAAGGACGATCTTCGCCGCCGACTGCATGTAGGGGCCGTCGCTGCCGAGGAGGCGGAACACCTCGACGTGGTCGTCCCGCTTGACCGCTTCCGCCAGTTCGACGGTGAGGAAGTGCGCCAGGGCCCTGCCGCTGCCGTCACGCAGTGCGGCCTCGGCCTTCTCCTTGACGGCCGGCCCCGGGTTCTCGCCGAGGATCCTGAAGATGGTGACCCGGTTGTCCACCGCCGCCGCCTCGACCACGCCGGCGTCGAGGAACTTCCGGGCGGCGTCGGGGTCGCCGCTGGCCAGGGCCTGGTGTGCGGCCGTGGCGACCGCCGATGTGGTCACCCGGCTGACGGTGGCGACGTTCTCGCGGTCGTCCTGCTTCTGCGCGAGGTGACGGTCGGTGTCGATCCAGTTGGCCACGTCGGAGTCGGTGCCGGCCAGAGCGAATTCGGCGGCCTCCCGCGTCCAGGTACCGCCCGAGTCCAGGAGCTTGACGGCGGCTTTGCGGCCGGCGGCGGCCGCGTTGGGGGCACCGGTCCGAAGCGCCGTCTCCGCGGCGGCGATCAGGTCCTTGATCTCCGCCGAGGTCTGGTCCGCCTGCGTCCGCTGCCGCGCGGCCCGGGCCGCGTCGTCGGCTTCCGCCTGGGCTCCCAGCCTCGCTTCCAGGATGCCCAGCTTGGTGTCCTCGTCGATGCGGGCGAGCTCTGCGGCACGCGCCGCCTCCTCGACCGCCTGGGCTTCCCTGATCGCGTCGGCGGCGGTGGTGGCCGCCTGCATCGCGGCCTCCGCGTAGGCCGTGGACCGCTTGGCGTACTCGATCGCCTTACCCGCGTTGTCGGCCGCGTCCTCGGCTGCCTCGGCTGCCTTGATCGCGTGGGCGGCGGCGCTGCGGGCGGCGTCACGGGCGACACGTGCGGCGCTGGCCGCCCGGTTCGCGAGCGACTGGGCGGTGCCCGCGGCCCTGGTGGCCCGCGCGGCCGCGGCGTCGGCCTCGGCGGCCGCCTGCCGCGCCTTGGCGGCCTGGGCCTGGGCGGCGCCCGAGGAAGCGGCGGCGTCGGCGGCGGCGTTGGCGGCAGCCGCGGCGTTCTGGGCCGCGCCGGCGGCGGCTGCACCGGCCGCCGACGCCTGCTGCGAGGCGGAAGCCGCCTGGTTGGCGGCGTCCGCCGCGGTGGTCGCCCGTGCGGCGGCATCGCGCGCTCCCTGCGCGGCCTGACGTGCGGCGCCCGCCTTGCTGGCGTCCGCCGAAGCGGCGATCGCCGCGTTGTAGGCGCGCGAGGCGGCGTTCCCGGCGGACGCGGCGGCGGCAGCGGCGCCCTGGGCCGCCGCTGCCGCGCGCCCGGCGGCGGACTGCGCGATGCGTGCGGCGCCGATCGCGGTGGCGGCGGCCGCGGCCGCGCCGTTGGCCGCGCTCGCGGCGCTGTTCGCGGCACTGGCTGCCTTGCGCACGTCCTGCTGGGCGGCCCGTGCTTCGTCCGCTGCCTTGAGAGCGGCGGTCTTGGCCTCGGCAGCGGCCTGCTTGGCGTTGTCGGAGGCGGCGACGGCCTGCTCCGTCTGCAGTTGGGCCCGTTGGCCCTCCCGCTCGACGATGGCGACCAGCTGGTCGATGGTCGCCGCTTCCTCGTCGCGGGCCCGTGCGATGTACTGGCCGGAGCCGAGGAACTGGCGGATCGCCTCGGGCGTACCTTGGCTCAGCGCCCTTTCCGCGTACTTCTTCACCTCGGGCGAAGCGGTGGAGAGGATGGTGAAGACCTCGGCCCGGTCGTCCTCCTGCTGCGCGGTGAACTGGGTGGTCGTCAGGAAGGTGTCGAGGGCCTTGGTGGTCCCGAGGTTCAGCGCCTTGGTGGCCTCACGCTTGACGCCCGCACCGCTGTGGTTCATGACGGTGAAGACCTCGGCCCGGAGATCGGTCTCCAGTGCCTTCGTGTAACCACCCGCCAGGAACGTGGCGACGGCGCTGTCCCCGGCCGACAGCGCCGCACCGGCCGACTGCTGGACCGACTTGCCCGCGTAGGGCAGGGCGGAGAGGATCGCGAAGCGGTTGTCATACGCCTTGGCGGCGGGCAGTTGGGAGGTGAGGAAGGCTGCGACGGCCGCCGGGGAACCGGCGAGCGCGGCGGCGGCCTCCTCGCGGACGGCACGGCCTCCCGTCTTGTAAGCCCACACCGCCTTGCCCCTGTCAGTGGCGGGCAGGCCGGTGGGATCTGTGCTCGTGCCCTCGGCCGCCCGGGCGGGCGTGGCGACCAGAGCGAGGGTCGAGGACAGCGCGGGGACGGCGGCGACGCCGGCCGCGGTGGTGAGGATCCGGCGTCTGCTCCAGAACGCCGGCGGCAACTCGGTCATGTATTCCCCGTGGTAGGCAGCGAGGCAGACAGCACGGCAGCGCGCACCAGGACTTCCGGAAAGGACAGTTGGTGTGTGCAACATCGGTCTGCAAGTGCGAAGGGGCACACCGTATGCCGCAGCATCACCGAAAATCAACCATGGTTGATCGGCCATCAACTTTCGTTTATTGGCGAAAAGTTATCGACGGTTGACGCATCGCCGAGGCGGCGGCAGCGTTCCGGCGCGGGGCCGCCGGCGCCCTGGGTATCGGACCCCAAGATCAACCAACGTTGATCAGGCTTCATCCATCATTGATAAATGCGCGGTCGACCCGCTAACGTCTTCCCGGAAGATCACCACCAGGGGTCCGGGCGAGGGATCCGGCTCGGGGGCCGGCAAGGGAGAGATCCGCGCAACTGTCGTGCACCGGCAGCGAGTTGGAGCTGCATGTCTCATCGCTCCCGTACGCACGGCATGCGTACGGCTTCGCGCCGGCGATTCGGGGTGGAGCCTCCATGGCGCGCGTCTCCGCTCCGTTGATCATCCGCTGCGGACCGCCGCAGCCAACAACTCCCGATCCGTAAGGAAGTTCCGCATGCATGCCCTTCGTCCGCGCACCGCGCAGATGACCTGTCTCCTTGCCACGGCCACGGCCACCGCGGTCGCGGCGGGGCTGGTATCGGCCGGTCCCGCCGTGGCCCTTCACGGCTCCGAGGCCCTGGCCGGTCAGCACGCGTACGTCGTGAAGCTGAACATCGGCGACGAGACGAACAGCCGCGCCTGCGCGGGCACTCTGGTCGACGCCTCCTGGGTCCTGACCGCCGCGAGCTGCTTCGGTGCCACGCCCGGCGACGCGGTACCGGCCGGGAAACCGGCCCTCAAGGCCGTCGTGACCCTCGGCGAAGCGAAGACCGTCGAGGTCAGTGAGCTCGTCCCGCGCACCGACCGCGACGTGGTCCTGGCCCGACTGGCCACCCCCACGACCGGCATCGCGGGCGTCAAGCGCGCCAACAGTGCTCCCGCGGCCGGAGCCGAGCTGACGGCGGCCGGGTTCGGACGGACGAAGACGGAGTGGGTCCCCGGCAAGCCCCACACCGGTACCTTCACCACCAACTCCAGCACCGCCACCACCCTGGCCGTCACCGGCAAGGGCGCCGACGTCCTGTGCAAGGGCGACACGGGCGGCCCGCTCCTGAACCCCGCCGGTGAGCTCGTCGGCGTCAACTCCAGATCCTGGCAAGGCGGCTGCCTCGGCACCGACGCCGCCGAAACCCGTACGGGCGCCATCTCGGCGCGGACGGACGACCTGGGGCAGTGGATCCACGACCACACCTTCGTGGCGGCGGCGACCGTTGGCGTACACCGTCCCGCCGATTCGACGTTCTACAAGGCGGACCGGAGCGGAAAGCTGTCGGGACAGGCGGTCTTCGGTGCCCAGGGTGACGTTCCGCTGACAGGCGACTGGAACCGGGACAAGAAGGACACGTTCGGCGTGTACCGGCCCAGCGATCAGGGCTTCTACCTGTCCGACGACAACCTCTCGGTCGCCGTGGCGCGCAAGTTCGGCAACCCGGGCGACGTGCCGCTCGTCGGGGACTGGGACGGTGACGGTGTCGACACGATCGGCGTCTACCGTCCCTCGGACCTGTCGTTCAACCTGTCCGACGACAACGTCTCGGTGGCCTACTCGCTCGTGATGGGGGTCGAGGGTGACACCCCGATGGTTGGGGACTGGAACGGCGACGGCAAGGACACGATAGGTGTCTACCGCTCTTCGGACACGACGTTCTACCTCACCGATTCACAGACTTCCGCCCCGGTCGACCACAAGGTGAAGTTCGGGAACCCCGGCGACGTCCCGATCAAGGGTGACTGGAACGGCGACGGCACCGACAAGGTCGGTATCCACCGGCCGGCGGAATCCGGCTTCTACGGCGCCGCGAAGGACTCCGACACCGTGATCTACAACGTCCGCTTCGGCGACCCCACGGACAACCCCATCATCGGGCAGTGGTAGCCACCCTCCGCACCGGTCCACCCTCCAGAGCCCGCCTCCAGCACCCGGCGGTATCGCCGGCACCACCGGCTGACACCAGCTGATCGTGGCCGTCCTGATGCGCTGGACACTGCCGCATCCGGACACCCGGGAGCAGCGTCGACTGGGAGGATCACGCGCGGATCTATCTGGCCAAGGTTTCGGGGCTCGGAACACAGACAGAGGTCAGCCAGCGCCTCGTGGCCATTCTCGGCCAGAGGACCCTTGGGGAAGAGCTCAACGGATCACGGGGCAGACCGTCCTTGTCGGAACAGCGGCCTTGAGCAAGCCGGGCCCGCTCGATGCCCTCACCTCCCAGGTGGGGGCATTTCTGCCTTGCGGGCCTGGTCAGGTAGCTAGGCCGACGGTCTGTAGGCTGCAAGGGCTTTCAAGCGGACAACGGAGAGCTCTGTCCATCACTTGGGTTATGCATTGGGTCCAGCCGCGGGCTCCGGGCCGACAGGTCCGGCTGAGGGGTGAACAGACCGTGAGTACTGCCTGGAAGCCCGCGCCCGCTCGCACCTCACGTAGATGACCAGGTCGCGCTGGATCTGCTCGACGGACTCGTCAGCGCCTCGGTAGCGAGCACATCGAAGCCCCCTCCAGACCTTTTCAGTGGAGGGGGCTTCGATGACCGCAGAACCCGTCAGGCCGACCGCGTCACGGTGTACGTCCCTGGCGCGTCCTCAACGATGCTCATCGACTCGCCCTCGTGCCGGTACTCCAGGTGTAGGGCACCCTCGTCGTAGTGGAAGTAGGCATCCGCCGGAACCGCCTCGTCGCCGTCCCCGCACATCTTCCCTCCAAGATCACCGTCCATCCAACGGCCCCGGTCGGGGCGAGGGTCATCGTGACCTACCCGGCGCTCCGGGGGTCTCGCCGAGCCCCTCACGGGCTCACCTTCCGTGCCGCCAGGTGCACCGCACGGCCGGCAGCACGTGGTCGTGCCGGCCGTGCGGTGCGGCAGCCCGCGAGGGGCCCGGTGCCGCTACGGAGCCGCGGGGATCAAGACGGGCTGGCCCGTGATGACGAGGGTGAAAACGCGTCCGGGGGGACCAGGAGGGCCCGCAGGTCCGGCTACTCCCTGGGGTCCGGCGGGCCCGGCTGATCCCGGGCTGCCGGCTGGGCCGGGGACCCCCGGAGCGCCCTGGGCTCCAGGAGGACCGGGGGCTCCAGCCGGTCCAGCCGGTCCAGCCGGTCCGGGAGGTCCCGGAGGTCCGGGAGGAAACGGAGGCTCTCCGGGGTGGGACTCGCACGACTCGTCCCATGGCCCTCCCTCGGCGCATCCGTCGTACTGCGGAGGCGGATCCACCGTCAGGTACTGCCCGTCCGACGGGTCCTGCGGGGTGGCGGCGGCTGCGGGCACCGCGAAACCGGCACCCGTCAGGGCGAGCGAGACAACGGCTCCGGCGACCCATCCGGTCCGGCGTGGCGGACCGCTCCGCCACGTTGCTGCTGTGCTTCCAGAGCTTTCAGACGGCATGCGCTTACTCCTGATCATTGTCCGCTGGAAGTGAACCCGGGGCCGTGGGCAGACGAAGGCTGCCTTCGGGTCGTCGCGAGGCCGTCATGGCGTGGCACAGACGGCGTACGGGGTGAGGGTGACGTCGTCCCGCGTCCTGTTCTGCCCGTTCACCTCCCAGTCGTTGGTGCCGGGTACCGGCCTGCTGACGAACTGATCCGGTGCGGGACCAGTGGATCCGAAGCCGCCGCCCGTCAGCACGCTGCCGGCCGGACAGGACACCTTTGAGGTACCCGGCACGGAGCCCAGGTCGATTCCGATCAGCGCGCCTTCGGGACTGTCGATGGTCGCGGAGACGGAGTTGGTGGCGAGGTCGATGACGGATACCCCGTGCGCGCCGTTGGGGTGGCTGACGTACAGCCGGGCTCCGGTGGGGGAAACCGCCATTTCCGCGGGATCCCCGGTGGTGGGGATCGAAGTGACGACGCTGTTCGTGGCGGCATCGATGACCGCCACCCGGGCGTTGTTCCGGTCGGCGACGTAGACGCGCTTTCCGTCCAGCGAGACCTCCACGCCTTCCAGCCCCTGGTTGACCGGAATCGGCACCACGACCGTGTTGGTGGCGGTGTCGATGACCGATACCTCGCCCGAGGAGTTCTCGGTGACGTAGACACGTGCGCCGCTCGGCGAGATGGCCACCCTTCGCGGTGCGCTCGGCCCGACGCCCACCGTCGTGATGAGCGTCATGGTGGCGGAGTCGATCACCGCCACCACACCTGCGCCCCGGTAGGCGACGTAAAGGCGTTTCCCGTCCGGGGATACCGCCAGACCGTTCGGGAGCGTGTCCGCCCCCGTCTCGAGGGTGCCCACGACGGCATTGGTGGCGGTGTTGATCGCCACCACGCGGTTTGCCAGGCCGTTCCCCTCCACGGTGACATAGGCGCGACTGTCGTCCGGCGAGATGGCCACGCTCTCCGGAGTGCCGTTCCCCGTGGGGATTTCGGCCACCACGGTGTTGGTGAGAGCGTCGATCGCCGACACGGCGCCCGAGTCCCGCTCCGTCACGTACACCTTCTTGCCGTTTCGGGTGGCGGCGACCTGCAGAGGCCCGCTGAACGCTCCGGTGTCGATGCTCGTCACGAGGGCGTTGGTGGCGGTGTCGAACACCCGGACCTTGTTCTGGCCCGTGTTGGCGACGTATGCGTACGTGCCGGGTGCCGCAGGAGCCGCCAGTGCGACGGACGGCGTCAGAACGGCTGCGGCAGCGAGTACCGTGCACGATGCTTTCCGAACGCCGCGCTTCGACACGTACCCCCGGACGCTCCCCACAAGCGGATTCCCGCGAACGGCGAAGTGCTGCATGGATCCTCCTCGAACGACCCGATCAGGGAGTGTCCCTGTTCGAGCTGCGAGGAACGTTGTATGCGTAGGTATATCTGATTATCAATCACGACATGTCGCCAGTACTCCAAATGCCGCCATCTGGCCTAGGAGTCAGCGCGGTGCGTGATGGCCGGGACGGCGATCCCCCGACCGGACGAACAATTAAGTATGTTGACATAGGTATCTAGGCATACTTATATTGCCCGTATGGCCACCCCCAGCGCGTCCGAGCAGGACATCCGGCAGATCGCGTCAGCGATGTCGGCCGTCCTGCCCGCGCTGAACCGGGCACTCGACCGGCGTCTCGCCCAGGACTTTCCGCACCCCAAGCCGCCCGAGAGCCAGCTCGCGCTCCTGCGGCTCGTCGGCGAGCGTGACGGTGTCACGGTGCGCGAGGCCGCCGAGGTCCTGCTGATGAAGCCGAACAACGTGAGCGCCCTGGTCACCCAGCTGGCGAGCCAGGGGCTGCTGGAGCGCAGGCAGGACTCCGCGGACAAGCGGGTCGCGCATCTGCACCTGACGGCCGAGGCCCGGCAGCGCCTCGCCGAGGTCGGGAGCCTCCTGGACGGCTACCTCGTCGAGGCCCTGCACACCCTCACGGACGGGGATCTCGACGCCATCGGGTCGGTGCTCGGCGCGCTGCGGGGCATGGCGCGGCACATTCACCCCGCCGCCCACTGACGGCTCTCGCGCACCCGCGTCCCGTCGCCCTTCATCTGTACGAGGAAGCAAGGCATCTCCGTGTCCTCCACTGCCGTGGACAGCTCTCCCCTGCCCGCACACATCCGCCCCGCCGCTCCGGTGGGCCGCCGCGCCAATCCCTGGCTGACGCTCGTCGCCGTCGCCTTCGGCCTGTTCATGGTCGGTCTGGACGGCTCCGTCGTCGCGATCGCCAACCCGGAGATCGGCCGGGACCTGAACGCCTCCACCGCCGACCTGCAATGGGTCACCAATTCCTACCTGCTGGCCCTGGCCGCCGCCCTGATCCTCGGCGGAAAGCTCGGTGACCGCTTCGGCCGGCGCACCTTCTACCTGGTCGGAGTCGTCGGCTTCACGCTCGCGTCGGTCGCCATCGGCCTGGCCGGGTCGATCGAGGGCGTCATCGTCTTCCGCGCCGTACAGGGCTTCTTCGGCGCGCTGTTGATGCCCAACACGCTCGGGTTGCTGCGCGCGGTGTTCCCGCCGAAGAAGTTCGGCATGGCCGTGGGCATCTGGGCGATGGTGTCGTCGGTGTCCACCGCGCTCGGCCCCATCGTCGGCGGGCTCCTCGTCGAGCACGTCAACTGGGAGTCCGTCTTCTACATCAACGCTCCGATCGGCGTGCTCGCGCTCGTCTTCAGCGCACTCGTCCTGCCGCAGAGCAAGAACGCCTCCGCCTCCGGCGACCAGCGCTTCGACGTCCCCGGTGTCGTCCTGCTCGCCCTCGGACTGCTCATCGTCGTGTTCGGTGTGGTCAAGGGCGAGACGTGGGGCTGGAGTTCCGGCTCGACGCTGGGCACGCTCGCCACCGGCCTCGCGATCCTCCTGGTGTTCGGCTGGTACGAAACCCGGGTGGAGCACCCACTGCTGCCCATGCGGCTGTTCCGGAACCGCGCGCTGACCATCGGCACGATCATCACGGCGATCAACTTCTTCGTCCTGCTCGGCGTGATCTTCTTCGTGATGCTGTACCTCCAGAACGTACGCGGCTTCACCCCCGTCGAAGCGGGCGTGCGCACCCTGCCGCTGAGCCTGGCCTCCGTGGTCGCCTCGCCGCTGGGCGCGAAGCTCACCGAGAAGTACGGCGCCGGGCTGTCCATGCCGCTCGGCATGGCGCTGCAAGGCGGCGCCGCATTCGGCGTACTCGCATGGGGCGTGGACTCGCCGTACATCGCCATGTGGCCGCCCTTCATCGCCCTGGGCCTCGGCGTCGGCATGGTCATGGCCGCCTCCTCCGACGCCATCGTCGGCAACTCCCCGGTCAAGGACGCCGGCGTCGCGGGCGGCCTCCAGGCCACCGCGCTCCAGATCGGCGGCGCGCTCGGAACCTCCGTACTCGTCTCCCTGATCAGCAGCCGGGTCAACTCGACCCTGACCGCCGAACTCACCTCCGCCGGGGTGCCCGCGCCCATGGCCGAGGGCTTGCACGAGGCCAAGGACGCGGTCGCCATGGGCATCTCACCCGTCTCCGGAGACATGCCGGCGCAGCTGAAGGCCGCGGTGATCGAAGGCAGCGGCCAGGCATTCATCAACGGAGTCCACACCGCCGCGCTCGTCACCGGCGCCCTGTGCGTCATCGGCGCCGCCCTCGCCGCAACCGGCATACGACGCAACCCGCAGGGTGCCCGCCACTAGGAGGATGCCGGGACCGGACGGCCCGGCCGGGCCGATTCCACACGCCCCTCGCCGAGCAACACCGACGGCCGCGACACCGCCCTTTGCCGACTGTCCACAACGAGGCACACCGGCCTCCGCGACAGACCGCCGGCAGACTGCAGCCGCGTGAAGGGAACCCACCCGTGCCATCCCCAACAGCCGACGAGTCCACAACCAGACCCCTCGCCATGGCGCACATTCGATGGACGACGCCCCCGGACTTCCCCTCCAGGTATCTAACTACTCGTCAGTAGAGTCAGCGCAGTGTCAGCATTCGTTCGACTGGACCCGACCACACCCTGATCCACATGAGACCCGACATCAAGATCAAAGTGCCACGACCGAGACGTCGACTCCCGCCCGCCCCCTAGAAGGGGATCGGTGCGAGCCGCCGCATGCGACCCGCATCCTTACACCTTGCGGAACTACGGCGTCGCACCCACACTCTGCACGGTACCCAGTTCGATAAACCCGAGCGAGGCAGCTACGAGGTCGTGCGCGTCCCGTTCAACACGGAGACACTCCGGCAGCTCAGCCTGATGCCGCCGAAGCTGGGCGAGTTCGCCGCCGGGAACGTCGAGGACATCACGGCCGTGCTCGACACCCCGATCCGGGCATCCTGACCGACCACCGTGTTCATCAACCTCAACGGCCCGGACGACAACGACCGCAAGACAACGGATCTACGCGGGCTCGACGTGCTCCGTGTTGACGGACGGATCGTGTCGGCAGGGCTCTTCCTGCTACGGTCATCCGTTCGCCGAGGAGGTCACCATGACTGAATTCCTGCCCGTTGCTGCCCAGGTGGATCTACGCCGTCAGCCCGTGGAAGACGTGCTGGAGCGCGTGGAGAAGGCCCTCAACGTGCAACTGGATCGGCAATCGCTGGTACGCAAGCGCAGGTCCTTGGGCGGCCGTACCGAGCGGAGTACCTGGGTGCGCATCGAGCGGCGGGGATTCGAGCGGATCGGATCGCAGGGCTGGAACGGTACCGAGGCCGCCGCCGTGCTGCAGGGGGTCGCGATGCCCGAGTGGTACCAGGGCGTGGCGTGGCGCCAGTTGGGCGAGCCGGTGATGTGGCGCGCAGATGAGCTCGAGCTGATTGCCTCGCCAGCTGTCGGCAAGGGTGCTCTGCTGCTCGAAGACCCAAGCCTGCCGGATTCGTGGTGGGAGGCGCTGACCTCTTCGCTGGACGCGCTTGCCGCGCAGCAGACGCCGCGGATCGCGACGCCTGACACCGTGACGATCACACAGGAGGAGGTGGCCCAGGCACTTGGGGAGGTCTTCCCCGGCGTCACCGATGTGCGGATCGAGCGATGGGTGCCGGCTCATGCGGATCTGACCTGGGCCAACGTGATGGGGCCGGAATTGTCCATCATCGACTGGGAGGACTGGGGCATGGCTCCCCGGGGCTTGGATGCCGCGACCCTGTGGGGCAACGCGCTCGCCGTCCCGGCCCTCGCGGACCGCGTCCAGCAGGAACTGCGTGCGGACTTGGAGAGCCGAGACGGCAAGCTGATGTCACTCTTCTTCCTGTCGAAGATCGTCGGACCCCACGCGTACGACGAGGACCCGCTGCTGGCGCCGGCCCGGAAGGAAGCCGAGCGCCTAGTGGCCGAGCTTCAGTTCTGACGGCGTGAATGGAGGGCGTGGAGGTACTGACTGACAGCGTCGGTGTCCACCTCCGCGCTCAGCGCCTGGACCAGTTCAGCCAGGTGGCCGGAGTCGTCGGTACCGACCGCCACAGCCGTAGCACTGGGCAAGTGGAACGAGGTTCGGAACGCCGCCTGGATGCGGGACAGAGCCCCATGATGCGGTCGCAGGAACGGCCGGGGGTCGAACTCTTCCCACACCTTCCCGTGGCCACCGCCGAAGGGGCTCATGCCCCAGGTCTCACCCACCTTCCAGAACTCGCGTAGGACGGCCACGAGATCGAGAAGGTCGATCCCCACGAGGAACCCGGCCCGGACCATCAAGACGTCCGGAGACGGCAGATCCTCCGCCCTGGCCCTGCTGAGCAGCTGAGGGTTCCAGGAAGCCACACCCCAGTCCTGGCATAGACCGTCGCGGGCGGCCTCGGCCAGCGCCGCGCATGCAGCGCCGAAGAGGGCGTGGTCATCGGCCAGGGACAGGCCCGTGAGGCTCCGCTCCGGGTTGTGCAGGAGCACCGTGTCGGGTTCCCTGCCGAGCTCCCGGGCGGCCTGCTCGACGGCGAGGCGCAGTCGCCCCGGATCGAGGGAGTGCTCGGCACCTCCGGCGCCCGGGAAGAATCCCACCTTCGTGGACAGGGTGAACTTCGGCAGCAGATCAGCCGCCGTCTCGGACAGCGTGGTGTGCGAACGGAAGCCGAGGTAGGGGGCTGCAGTGTCGAGGGCAGTGACCCCGAGATCAAGTGCGGCCGTCAGGAGGCCGAGGTCGTGACGAGGGCGAGGGTGGAGGCGGACCGGTGGATCGCCTTCAAATCGCACTACGGCATCGAAAGCTCCTACTGCCGCCCAGGCATCGAGGGCGCCCACGAGAAAGGCGGCGTCGAAGGCCAGATCGGCTACTTCCGCCGCAACCACTTCGTCCCCGTCCCCGAGGTCTCCTCGCTCGCCGAGCTGAACGAGATGGTCGAGCAGTGGGACCGACAGGACGACGCGCGCCGGATCGGCTCCAGGTCCCGGACCATCGCCGAGGACTTCGCGCTCGAACAACCGCTGCTGATGCCATTGCCGGAGGAGCCGTTCGAGACCGGGCGGCTGTTCACCCCGCGAGTCGACCGCTACGGCCAGATCCCGGTCCTCACGAACCGCTACTCGGTCCCCATCCGGCTGATCGGCAAACGGGTCCGAGTAATCCTTCACGCCTCTCACCTGGTGGTTTACGACCAGAACGTGGAGGTGGCACGGCACGAGCGGCTGATCGCCAAAGGCGCCGTCCGTCTTGAACTGGACCACTACCTGGAGGTCCTGGTCCGCAAGCCCGGAGCCTTCCCCGGCTCGACCGCTCTCGAACAGGCCCGTTCGGCCGGCAAGTTCACCCCAGTCCACGACGCCTGGTGGGCCCAGGCCATGAAGATCCACGGCGAGCGGGACGGCACCCGCGCGCTGATCGAGGTGCTGCTTCTTGGACGCCACATGACGCACGAACATGTCGTCGCCGGCCTGGCCGCAGCCCTGCGGGCCGGGGCCATGACCGCGGATGCAGTCGCTCTGGAGGCCCGCAAGGCCGCCCAGGCCGAGACCGAGTCCACACCGGACGCCCGGCCCCTCGGCCAGCTGCCGGCGACGGTGACTTCCCTGCACGAGTGGCGCCTGGCGCATCTTCCGCCGGACACCAGGCCGCTGCCCTCGGTGTCCCACTACGACCAGTTGCTCCGACGCCGCCGCACCAGCGGCAGCGGCCACAGTGAGGGAGAAGCGCAGTGACCATGCCCCGCCAGCGAGGCTTGACCGAGCAGGCCGCCGACGCCGCGATTGACTCCGCCTGCCGCTTGCTGCGGCTGCCGTCGATCCGCAACGAGTTCTCCGACATCGCCGACCGGGCGATCAAGGACCAGATGACCTACCGCGGCTTCCTCGCCGAACTGCTGATGGCCGAGTGCGACGACCGGGCCCGCCGGAGGTCGGAGAGGCGGATCAAGGCAGCTGGCTTCCCGCGGGAGAAGTCCCTGCGGTCCTTCGACTTCGACGCCAACCCGAACATCGACCCGGCCACCATCCACACCCTCGCCAGCTGCGAATGGATCAAGAAGAGCCAGCCGCTCTGCCTCATCGGCGACTCGGGCACCGGCAAGTCCCACATGCTCATCGCGCTGGGCACCGAGGCCGCGATGAAGGGTTACCGTGTCCGCTACACGCTCGCGACGAAGCTGGTCAACGAGCTGGTCGAGGCCGCGGACGAGAAACAGCTGAACAAGACCATCGCCCGCTACGGCCGCGTCGATCTCCTCTGCATCGACGAACTCGGCTACATGGAACTCGACCGCCACGGCGCCGAACTCCTCTTCCAAGTCCTGACCGAACGCGAGGAGAAGAACAGCGTGGCCATCGCCTCCAACGAGTCGTTCGGCGGCTGGACCAAGACGTTCACCGACCCCCGCCTCTGCGCGGCCATCGTCGACCGGCTCACGTTCAACGGCACCATCATCGAGACCGGCACCGACTCCTACCGCCTCGCCAGCACCCGAGCCCGAGCCGAGGAGCCGGTCAAGGCCAGCTGAACCATCCGAGTCCGCCCCGCCTGCGGCGGGGCGGACTCACAGCCAGGACACCTGGGCCAGCCATGAGATCCTCTCCATCATGTTCGAGAACGAGCGCAACCAGCGGGCGATAGCAGGCGTCGAGGCCCACGTTCGCGAGTTCTTCACCGGCCACATGATCACGGTCAGCGACTACGACCTGGGACCTGGACGAAGGGAAGCTGTTCCCAACCTGCGGATCCTCACCGTCAGCCCAGGACCGCGCGCCGACAGCTGGGCCTACATCACCGCCGGCTGCTGGTCCACGGTTGAGACGGACGGCCACGGCATCGAATTCGTCCTCACCGCTCCTGTCCGCGACGAACGCTTCGCTGATCTCCTGGCCATGACCGCCTACTACCACTCCGATCACCACCTCGATCTCGAGCACAGCCTGCCCATCGGGGAGCCGTGGCTGCCCGGGTCCCGCTGCGACCACCTGCTGGTCAGCCTTCCCTACCTCCACGGACCTGACCTCGAGCAGTGCCCACTGCCGGACGGCGATGCCCGCATCCTCTGGGTTCTGCCGGTCACCGCAGCCGAGATGGCATACCGCCGCGAGCACGGCCACGAAGCCCTTGAACAGCTTTTCGACGAGCGCGCGATCGTCCCGACCGATCCAAGGCGTCCATCCGTCGTCTGACCTAGCGATCTGGGACGCAAGCGGCAGCCACGGAGTCCTCCAGTGCCGTCAAAACTCGTCGACATGTCGAGGCACAGTGATCACTGACTGCCGCCCAAAGCCATCGACAATCGCTGTCCGTTTTCATCAGCGAAGCCAGAGGTCCGATACTGGTGGAACGGCGTCTTGTGCCGGGCCGTGCCGCAGGACCGAGTGGAGCGGACCCTGCGGGAAGTCGTGAACGACGTGCGACCGGAGTTGGTGGTGACCTCGCAGGAAGGGGCGGCCGACATAGCCGCCCTCGCTCGACGCACATCCAGGGTGGCCCGGTGGCTGCACTCGGTCTCCGCCAACAGCCATGGTGTCCTCCACGGCGGGCCACACGTTGCCCTCGCCACGTCGAAGTTCGTCGCCGGGCGGGCGCAGACCCAGGCCGGGACGCAGACCGTCGTCTTCTACCCGCCGTTCGCGCCCGCGGAGGGGTACCCAGCAGGCAACACAGGCCTCACCGGGCCCGGTCGCGTTCCGGGGGGTGTACTCATGGTCAACCCCATCCCCGCCAAGGGGTCGGCACTTCTCCACCAGCTGATCGCCCGGCTTCCGGGCCGCCGATTCACGCTGGTGGAGGGCTGGTGGGACACCGCCCGGGAGTTCACCGGATACCCCAACGTCCACTGGGTTCGGCGCACCTACGCCATGGGCTCGTTGTACGCCGGGAACGATCTGCTGCTGGTCCCCTCGCAGGTCGAGGACGCCTTCCCGCGGGTGATCGTGGAGGCCGGACTCCACGGCGTCGCCACGATCGGCTCGTCCCGGGGCGGGGTCCCCGAGGCGGCCGGGGACGGTGGGGTGATCCTTCACCCGGACGACGTGGACGCGTGGGTGACGGCGATCGAATCCGCTGACCGGCTCCACCTCGGAGCGAAGGCACGCACGAACGCGGTTCCGCTGGTACGTCCGTGCCTGCCCGAGCTCGCTGCCGCCGGGCTGATCCCGGCGGTAGCTACCGGCTAGCGCGCCGCGTAGGCCGCCTGGACCTCATCAGCGCGGCTCGTCCACCAGTTCAGCAGTGCCTCGTCCGTCAGGAACATCTCGCCGAAGGTAGGGTCTTGGCGGTCGAGGTAGAACTCCAGCTGCCAGAAGTCGGTGAGCCGCTTCCACCACAACCGCTTCACGGCGTCGGCGAGGTCCCCCTCCGCCAGATCGATCACGGACCGGTAGCCGGCGCAGAAGGCGGCGACGCGGTCGAGGTCGAAGACTCCGCCCACACCGAACTGTACCTGCGCGGTCCGCGCAACCTCCTCCCCGTACGTCCGGACACCAAGCCGGTCCCAGTCCAGGACGGCCACTACCCGACCGTCCTGGCGCAGGAGGTTGCGGTACTGGAAGTCGCCGTGCGTCCACCCGTACGGACCGGCCGGGACCTCGCCCTCCGGCCGTGCACCAGCCTGCCGCAAGAGGAGACGTCGCCGATCGTGCAGGGCGTCGGTGGCGGCCTTGTCGAATTCGGTCACCGGATCGGCCGGAAGACGGCTCAGGAGAGTGACGGCTGCCCGATCGGCCTCGGCGGTGTCGCGGACCTTCGCGGTCGGTGCCTGCTCCGGTACCGACCCGGGGCCATGCCGGCGCAAGCCCTCGTGCAGGTGGGCCAGGAGAGCCCCGAGATCGCGGGCCTCGTCGAGCGTGATGGCGGGCCCCTGCACATGCTCGCCGTCAACCCAGGGCAGGACGCAATAGCCGTGACCTCCGACCTCCGCCACGAGCTACCCGCCCTCGGCGGACAAGGGCGCCGGAACCGGGATGCCCTCTCGAGCCAGGTCCACCAGCACCGCAAGGTTCCTGCGAACCTTGGCCAGGGGCACGTCGGTGATCTCCTTCACCGCGTACAGTCCTGCACTTGTTTCCAGCCGCCAGTTCCGATTCATCAGACCGTGGGCGAGGAACTTTCTACTGTGTACCTCGCCCAGCCTGAACGTGCGGGACAGGGTTGGCAACGCGGCCAGTAGATCGTTGTCTCGAATCTCATCTGTCACCCCCAGCACGGTACGCCGACGCCGAACCCCCCGTCGGAATTCGTCACCCCAGTCCCCCGGCGGAGGTGCCGCAACGCCACCGCCCCGTCTCCCCCTGAAGCCGGCCTCCCAGCCCAGTACCGAGCTTCATAAAGGGATCAGGAGCCACTACAGCTTGACCGGCACGACACGAGCATCAGCCCTCAAACCCAGTTCTGCGAAGTCCGGGTCGACGCGATCACGGACGTCCTCGTCCACCGCTGCAAGGACATCGTGCGCATCGTCTCCGCCTGGGGCCGCGGGCTGGCCAACCGCGAGGAGCGCTACCACCACGACTACAAGTTCGCTTGGCGGGTCATCTACACCACCATCCCGATCGTGGTCGTGGGGCTCGCGGCGAAGCCGCTGATCGAGGGACCGCTGGCCTCCCTGTGGGTGGTCGCCGGATCCCTGATCGTCGGCAGCGGCCTGATGTGGGCGGCCGACCAGATGGGCCGCCACAAGCGCGGTGAGGACGACACCGACCTCAAGGACGCCATGCTGGTGGGCAGTTCACAGATCCTCGCCCTGCTCTTCCCCGGCTTCTCCCGCTCCGGCGCCACCATGTCCACCGGACTCATCCTCGACCTGGAGCGGGTCGCCGCAACCCGCCTGCCCTTCTTCCTCGGCATCCCCGCCCTGACCGGCGCGGGCCTGTACGAGCTGAAGGACGCCGTGGGCGTCGGCGTCGACACCCTCCCGCTCGTCGTGGGCACCGCCGTGTCCTTCCCCGTCGCCTACGCCTCGATCGCCTGGCTCCTGAAGTACGTCGCCCAGCACTCCTTCAACGCCTTCGTCATCTACCGGATCGCCATCGGCGTACTCCTGTTCGGCCTGCTGGGCACCGGCGTCCTGCACGCCTGACCAACCACTGCGCCAGGCGGACGATCATCCGCAGGACAGGCGCAGGCCGACGAATCGAGCACTACGGCCCCCTCCGGCGAAGAGGTCCTGAGCATGCGGCACGGGACCCCGACAAAGCCCTTGCCTCACGCGACACCCTGGACGCCGTTCTGGCTGCTCGACCCGCCAGGCCCGGGAGTCGGCACCCTGCAGACTCCCCCCTCGCATTCGAACAACCGGGGAAGGAGTCGCACATGTTTCCGGCATATGCTCCAGGGAGATAACCATCCCAACACTGCGCGCACGCCAGCAGGGGGTGTCATGAAGTACGACCTGTCGGGTCGCTTGGTGGTGGGAATCGCCTCCAGTGCCCTGTTCGACCTCACCGACTGCGACGCAGTGTTTCGAGAGCGTGGAGAGGATGCGTACCGAACCTACCAAGAAGCCCATGTAGAAGACGTATTGGCCAAGGGGGTTGCCTTCCCTTTCGTCCGGCGCCTGCTGTCCCTGAACGACCTCGCGAGTCCGTCCGATTCATTGGTCGAGGTCATCATTCTGTCGCGAAATGACCCGGACACCGGCCTACGGGTCATGCGTTCGATCGAAGCGCACGGACTGCCCATCAGCCGAGCAGTCTTTCGCCAGGGTCGTTCGTCACACAGATTCATGCCGGCACTGAACATGTCGTTGTTCCTGTCGGCCAATGGGGCTGACGTTCGTGAAGCGGTCGCGGATGGATTGCCAGCGGGTCACGTGCTCGAGACAGCCCGGGTCGATGATGAGGCTGACCCCGAACTCCGCATTGCATTCGACTTTGACGGGGTGGTGGCGGGTGACTCTGCCGAGCGCATCTACCAGCGTGCTGGCATAGCCGAGTTCCGTGCCCACGAGGTACGCAATGCGACCACACCGCACGATCCAGGACCGCTGAGCGAGTTCCTCGCCGGCATCAACCGCATCCAGCGCCGTGAGGAGGTTGAGCGCCGCAAGGACCCCACGTATCAACCCCGCCTTCGGGTGTCCCTGGTCACTGCTCGGGACGCCCCCGCACATGAACGTGCCGTGCTGAGCCTCAAGCAGTGGGGCCTGCGGGTGAATGACGCCTTCTTCCTCGGCGGCATCGACAAGACTCCCGTCATCAGTGCCCTGGATCCGCACATCTTCTTCGACGACCAGGTCTCCCACCTGAACGGCACCGCGCCAGTCACGCCCAGCGTGCACATACCGTTCGGAGTCGTCAATGCGCCGTCATGAGTGCCCTCGCCTAGTTCAGCCGGACGAACTGTCGACGATGGAAGGGAAAGCGCATGGGTGATGTGAACTGGCCGGACGACCCACAGGCCTACGAACAGGCCATCGCCGTACTGCTCAGCTGCATGCACCCTCAGGTGCAGCGGATCGACGGTACAGGAGGAGATGGAGGACGAGACGCCCAGCTCATCGATAGCGCTGGCCTTCACGCCTTCGAGATGAAGTCGTTCACGGGCCGGATGACGAAGGGGCGCCGGAACAAAGTTCAGGCGTCATTGGCCCGGGCAGCTCTGCTGAAACCAGTCAGCTGGGACGTCATCGTGCCGATCGACCTCAACCCAACGGAGGAGGCTTGGTTTGCCGATCTGCAAGGACGCTATCCCTTCCCCCTCGCATGGCGCGGAGCCACGTGGATCAAAGCCCGGCTCGTAGAGCATCCTGCGGTGCGCAGGTTCTACTTCGCGGACCATCACGCCGAACTTGGTCACCTCCTCCAGGAGCTGGCCCGCACCCGCATCTCCCCCGTCACCACAGCAACCGAGGCTGCCTCAAGACTGCGTCAGTTGCGTGATCGCCTGGCCGAGTTGGATCCGCACTACACCTTCTGCATCACGGCCGGCCCTGGGCCGCACACAGGAGTGATGGTGCTACCCGCGTACCCTGGAGCCGACCGAGACCAACCTCTCCACGTCGCACTGGCCATCGCTGATCCGGACTCCCTCGAGGGGGCCCACGCCGCTGCGGATTTCGAGCGGTGCCAGCGGTACGGCGACCCCATCGACCTGCCCGCACAGTACGTCCACCTGTCCGGCCCCGTCTCGCTCGTGCCACCGCAAGGCTCCGACCGAGTCCGCATCGAGGCGAACCCTGAGCCCCGCAACCTGCCGGCGCAACTGATCGTGACCAAAGCAGGAGGCCGACGCGTCGCCGCGCTCGGGCTGCGCATGACATCGCTTCGTTCAGGGACGAGAGGGGGAACCCTCACCGGCGCTGACCCGACAGGATCCATCACCTGCCAACTCCGGGTGGACCGAACGACGCGGGAATCCTCAATCAAGATCGATGTGCACGTTCCCGACACGCTCCGGCCGGCACAATGGCTAGACGTGGTTCGCTTCGCAGCACACGCCGTGCCAGGCACGAATCTGCAGATGACCCTCGCTGGGCACCCCTTGAACGACCCTGCCCCGTTCAACAGCACGCCTCACCCGGACGGCGCCGCCTGGGTACTGCGCACCCTCGAACAGCTGGTCGCGATCGAGCAGCTCGCAGTGACCACGCTCGTCGTCCCGAAAGATCCAGCCAAGGAAGATCTGAACACCATCAACGAGGCTCACGCCCTGTTGACGGGAGGAGTGGTCGAGGAAGTGGTATCAGGCGCAACCCTGGAAGTGGACGACACTCCCAGCATGCGCGAGTTGATCACAGCAGGCCACCCCATCCGGCTACGGCAGCATCACCCGACCTATGAGGTCCAGATCTTCGGACAGAGCATCCCCATCGGGCCGGTTCAACGTGTGCTGCCCGCCCTGTACGTCTCAGACCACCGACGCACCGCGAACGGTTGGCACCTCACGCTGAAGGCCGCTACGCAGCCGGGAGCCAACCTGGCGACCCTCCAACGCGTTGAATAGCAGACCTACGTGACATCGGGTTCACGGTCGAGGACTGCAGCAGCGCATGGCACGCGGCTTCCCGCCACTCGGCCCCAGCTGTCAACCCTGTGCCCCCGCGCGCCCATCACCACGGCGCCGACGCAGCACATCTCAAGCTGTCGCCGTTTCCTGGACCCGGTCCATGTCCAAGACCGCTCACAGAGCGAGGTCTGCGCCATCAGAGGGTGCCGTCTCGTCACCCATTCGGCGAAAGCCAGGCCGTAGCCTTCGCGCGTGCGACAGGCTGGTGCGGCACACATTCGACATCACAAGGGCAGGAGCGCACGAGCGTGTCCGCGAGCGCTGCAGTACAGGACGAGGTACCCCTTCCGACAGCACGCGACGTTCCACTCGGCCCACTGGCGGGCATGGACGTACCGCTCTGGCAGGCCGCGAGCGGCACGGTGCTCCATCTATCGGCGGAGTGCGGAGCATTCCGAGTACCTGCGCAACGGGCCGGCGTCAGCCTTCGCGTACCGGACCGCGGCAGCATGGCGGACGTTCCCGAGCCCGGGGGCTGTCGGCGTTGCCCCAACCCGTTTCCCGACTACTACACGCAGGCCCGCCGGCTGATCTCACACATGGAAGAGCTGGGCAAGCTGGCCGATCGGCTCGACTCCGGACACGATCTCGAGGCGTACTGCTCCGTCCTCGCGTTCAGCATCCACGGGCCCGGAGGGAGCGACCCAAAGGACGCCCATCGCCTCCTGCGCAAGCCGCTCTCAGCGCTGGGAACCGCCCGGGATCGGCTGGCGGAACGCCACGCCGCCGCCTACCGCGGTGGCAAGGTGGAGGAGGAGCTGCTGCTGATCGCAACGGCCTCCCTACTCGACTCCGACTTCCGTCGCCGGCGTCCCGGGAAGTTCCGGCTGCCCTGGCAGGAGACCTGGGAAGAGATCTGCGAGGAAGCCCTCGACACACAGGAACGGGCGAACACGTCCTCAGGCAAAGCCCGCTACGACTACCAGTACGGATTCGACCGCTGGTGCGAACTGTGGCTCAAGGCCCTTATGCGCCTCTCCCCTGCCGAACAGCACAGCCGCCACTCGCCTACCGCAGCTCGATGGTCACGTGCCCACGATGCGCTGGAGCGGGCCGTCAAGCGCGACCTGCAGGATGAGCCGTGGGTGACCAGGCTCGTCGATCAACTGCATAGCACCGGGCGAGGAATGGTGACCGGCATTGCTGCTTCCATAGCCGATCCGGTGGTCGTAGCCTACGACGGGCGTGAGGCGATCGACCTGCCCTGGCCGGCCCAGTATCTCCTCTGGGTCCAATATCCGGGCGGTGTCCGCGGGGACGGCCGGAGCCGACACCGCCTGACTGCCCTGCCTCGACTCTTCACGCTCCTCGACGGTCTCTCGCGCCGCTCCCTGCGAGTGGTCGCAGACACCGAGTGGCACGATTCGCCAGCCATCTTCCAAGAAGCCATCGACAATGTCCCCAAGGCCGCGTTCTCTCCCGAAGCCCACTGCTGGTGGAGCAGCGACGCGGCCGGGCGGCTTCCCCGCCTTCTGTCGATGGCCCGCGCAGACGCCAGCGCCGCACAGCAACAGGCCCAGCGGAACCACGCACCTTGGCGGTAGTCCAAACGCTGGCACGAGCACTTGAAGGTCGCCAGCCCGTCACCGATACCGCTGCGATCAGTCTCGGAGACCGTGCAACGGCACTCGCTTGCGCCACGGCAACCGACGTACACGCCTTCGCCGCCGCCCGACACGGCGCGCTAGGAGCCGGACCATTCCCGGACCAGCCTCCTCCACGGAGCCGTGCGCCCCGGCATTCGCCCAGGTCAACCTGAGTGCCATTTCTGTACCTCCAGGAGACGAAGAACGTGCTCACACCCCCCGTACGACGCTCTCACGGCGGGGCAGACCGGCCCCCACACTGTCGCAGGTTCAGGGGCGCCCCACCTGCTCGTACCAACGACGCACTGCCGCTCCTTCGATTCCCCGTTCGGCCCGCGAAGTCCCGTCTGTCGCAAGCGACGCCGCCTGAGCACAACGCGCGCCCAGACCCGCTGCTCGGTACAACGCGTTGTACCGAGCAGCGTCCGGGTTCGAACGCCGCCGAGAGTCGCGTCGCGGGACGCCAATGAACCTGACGAACTGTCACCAAAGTCAGCATTGGGTCAGCATTGGTCCTGGCAAAGCTGACCCCAGCTGGTCATACCTGGGAAACGGCGAGGGCCCCGGGAGGGCCTCCCGGAGCCTCCCGTCGACCGCCTCGTCGGGATGATCTCCGCACGGGATGCGGCCTCTCCTGGGCTGATCTCGGCTGGTCGTCCTGCTTCACGAAAGTGCAGGTCAGCGCACCCGGCCGCGTGCTTTCAGAGGCACGGGCGGGAGTTGCGGGGCGGGGATCGGGGGGCCGTCGTAGCCCTTGACTTCGCCGTAGCGGGTGCCTTCCGTCCAGTCCTTGCGGAACTGGACGATCTCCTCGTTGGAGCGGCCGATCCAGTTCCAGAACATCACGATCTCCTCCTCGAACGGTTCGCCGCCGAGCAGCATCAGGCCGGCGTCCGAGGCGGCTCGGAGGGGGAGGTCGGTGCGGCCGCAGCCGAGGTAGAGCATCGAGCCCGGGAGGACCGGGACGCCGTCGACGTGGGTTTCGCCGGACATCGACAGGACCGCGTACTCGAAGTCCGGGTCCAGCGGGATCCGGGTTTCGGTGCCGGCCGCGAGGGTGAGGTCGGCGCCGACGATCGGGGTGTACGCCGTGCCCGGCGAGGTAGCCGTGTCCAGGCTGCCCAGGATCACGGTGGCGGTGAGCCCGGGGGCGGTGACCTGCGGGAGGTCGGCGTGGTGCTGGAAGTGGGGGGCCACGTTCCGGTGCTCGTCCGGGAGGGCCACCCACAGCTGGGCGCCGTGCAGGAAGCGGGCGTGCGGGCGCGGGCTCTCCTCGGAGTGGCTGATGCCCCGGCCGGAGGTCATCAGGCCCAGCTCGCGGGGGCGGATCGTGGCGAGGCTGCCCTCGCTGTCGCGGTGCAGGACCTCCCCGTCGTGCAGCCAGCTCACGGTCTGCAGTCCCGAGTGGGGGTGGGGCGCGACCTGCATGCCGGGCTCGTCCGCGATGTCGTCCGGTCCGTAGTGGTCGACGAAGCACCAGGCGCCCACCATGCGGCGGCCCAGGTTCGGCAGGAGCCGGCGGACCTCGGTGGATTCCCCGAGCTTGACGGTGCGCGGGCTGAGGAGCTCGCGTACGGGTTCGGCCACGACGAAACCGCGGCCGCCGCAGGCGGAGAGAGCGGGCTGGCGATCGAGATTGCTCATACGGGACAACTTAGTCCCGACCGGCGGCGGCGTCGCCGCCCTTTCCCGCGGAATGTTCCGGCGGGAAGGCGCGTTCGAGGGAACGGACCGCCGGCAGGGGCGGGCGGACGAGCGAGCGGAAAGGACGCGATGAACGCGCCGACGGCTTACCACGAGCACGGGACCGCGGCGGAGCGCTGGGAGCGCGCCGGGCTCTTCTTCGAGGCGAAGGAGTACGCGACGGCCGCCCGCGTGCTGGCCACGCTCGCCGACGAGGCCCCGGAGCAGCTGGCTCCGCGGCTGCTGCTGGCCCGCGCCTACTACCACTCGGCGCAGCTGTCGCGCGCGGAGCGCGAGCTGCGCGCCATCCTGGAGCGCTGGCCGGTGGAGGACTACGCGCAGCTGCTACTCGGGCGCACGCTGCAACGCCAGGGCCGGGCGGCCGAGGCGGGTCCGCACCTGCGGATCGCGGCGGCCATGGCGGGCGACTTCCCCGACTGACCAGGGCGTCTCCTCCGGCCTGGGCCGTCTCTTCCGAGCAGCACGAGCGGTAGTACGGACCGCCCGGCCGCGCGTGTGCGGGGGCGGGCGGTCGCCTCGGATAGCCTGGGCCCATATGAACCGCCTGACCACGCCCTTCGGCTCCTACGAACTCACCCGCTTCCCCGCGGACCCGCGCGACCGGCTCCAGGCCTGGGACGCCGCCGACGAGTACCTGCTGCGTCACCTCGACGCCGGTACCGGCGAGCGCGGCCCGGTGGATCTGGCCGGTGCCGGGCAGATCACCGTGATCGGTGACCGCTGGGGAACCCTGACGACGGCCCTGGCCGCGTACCGTCCCACGCAGATCACCGATTCCTCGCTGACCCGGGCCGCCACCGAGGCGAACCTGGACCGGGCCGGGATCGGTACGTCCAAGTCGACGGTGACCCTGCTGACCACGCGGGACGCTCCGCCGGAGCGGATCGACGTCCTGCTGGTGCGGGTACCGAAGAGCCTGGCGCTGCTGGAGGACCAGCTGTACCGGGTGGCGCCGCACGTGCACGCGGGGACGGTGGTCGTGGGCGCGGGCATGGTCAAGGAGATCCACACCTCGACGCTGCGCCTCTTCGAGAAGATCCTCGGCCCGACGAAGACCTCGCTCGCGGAGAAGAAGGCGCGGCTGATCTTCTGCACGCCGGGGAATCCGGGGGCGGCGCGGCCGACGACCGCCGGTCCGTGGCCGCTGACGTACACGGTGGACGAGGACGGCGGCTCGGGTGCCGGGCTGACCGTCGTCAACCACGCCGGGATCTTCTGCGCGGACCGGCTGGACGTCGGCACGCGCTTCTTCCTCCAGAACATCCCGACGAACACGGACGGGGCCCGGGTCGTGGACCTGGGCTGCGGCAACGGCGTGGTCGGCACGGCGGTCGCGGTGGCCGACCCGGACGCAGCGGTCGTCTTCACGGACGAGTCGTACCAGGCCGTCGCCTCGGCGCGGGCCACCTACGAGGCCAACGTGCCCGCGGGCCGGCGGACGGCCGAGTTCCTGACCGGTGACGGGGTCGCGATGCTGACGCCGGGTTCGGTGGACCTGGTGCTGTGCAATCCGCCGTTCCACTCCCACCAGGCGACGACGGACGCGACGGCGCTGCGCATGTTCGCGCAGTCGCGCAAGGCGCTGCGGCCGGGCGGCGAGCTGTGGGTGGTGGCCAACCGTCACATGGGGTACCACACCCATCTGCGCCGGCTCTTCGGGAACAGCGAAGTCACCGCGAGCGAGCCGAAGTTCGTGGTGCTGCGGGCGGTCAAGCGCGAGGAGCGCACACGCCCCATGTGACCTGCCGGTACGTCCTACACTCGGCCGCGTGAACAGCCAGGTGGATACGGACGGCAAGGCCGGGGGCGCGGCCGGGGACAAGGACGAGGGGCGGCGCTACCGCCGGGAGGACGTGGCCCGGGCGGCCGGCGTGAAGGTGCGCAACCTGCGCTACTACCAGGAGCGCGGGCTGCTGCCGCCGCCGCGCCGGGAGGGGCGGATCGCGTGGTACTCCGACGACCACCTGACCCGGCTGCGGCTGATCAGCGATCTGCTGGGGCGCGGGTACACGGTCAACGGGATCGGTGAGCTGCTGGACGCCTGGGAGCGGGGCGGCGGCTTGTCCCAACTGCTCGGTCTGGAACGGGAGATGACCCGGGACTGGGTGCACGAGGAGCCGGTCACGATGACCCGGGCCGAGCTGCGCGAGCTGTTCGGCCCGGAGGCGAGGGCCGAGCACACCCGGCGGGCGGCGGAGCTGGGTTACGTACGGGTCGACGGTGATCTGGTGACGTATCCGAACCGGCGGCTGCTGGAGGCGACGCTGGCGCTGGTGCGGCAGGGGGTGCCGCTCGGGGAGATCCTGGACGCGGGGGACTTCGTACAGGTTCAGGCGGACGCGCTCGCGGACCGGTTCGTCGGACTTTTCCGGCGGCATGTGATCGGTGCGGAGGGGCTGGAGCCACTTTCGGCCACCCAGCTGGATCATGTCCGGGAGGCGGTGGCGGCGCTGCGGCCGGTGGCGGGCGAGGTCGTGGCCGCCGAGTTCGCGCGGGCGATGGCCCGGCGGGTGGAGGCGGAGGTCGCCGAACTGCTGCGTACGGAGCAGTAGGAGTCGGCCGAAAGGGTGCACTCGCACAACCTTGCCAACCACCATTGGCACTCTTACATTCAACTCGTCGGTAACAAAGGTGCACAGCCGAGATAAGGGACGATCTCATGGCGGATTCACCGAACTTATCCGAGCCCCCCGGCAAGGACGCCGCGGGCGGCGGAGGCGGCGGGGGCGCCGCGGACAGAGGTGAGGGCCGGGTGCGCTGGCGCCGGTTCGCCCTGCTGACCGTGCCCGCCGTGGCCGTGACGGCGGGGCTCGGCATCGCCTTGGCGCAGGGGGCGCTCGCCGCCTCCTTCGCGGTGTCGGGGCAGCAGTTCAAGGTGTCGGCGAAGAGCCTGGAGGGCGAGGGCTTCGCCCAGTACGGCAGCGTGGACGTCAACGCCCGCGAGGATCTGATCCCGGTGGCGGTCACCGCCATCCGGGAGGCGAAGCTGAACAGCCTGTGCCAGTCGGTGGTCACCACCCTCCCGGTGATCGGCGACATCTCGCTCAACCTGACGGCCGGGCAGAAGAAGCCGGTCGAGGCGACCAACCTGTTCGTCGACGCGACACAGCTCTCCGGTGACGCGGTCTTCACGAACATCGAGATCGGGCGCGACGCCTCCACCCTGGACAAGGGGCCCGCGGAGGCGCAGGGCATGCAGGACCTGTTCGCCCAGCAGGCGGACACGGTCAGCATCACCGGTCTCCAGCAGACGGCGTGGGCGACCAATGCGGGAACGTTCAAGCTGTCCGGGCTGAGCATGAACATCAGCAAGGGCAAGAAGGAATGCTTCTGAGCCGCTGGCGGCGGTGGCGGCGCGGCCGGCCGTTCTGGGGCGGGCTGTTCGCCGTCCTGGCCGGAGCGTGGATCTGCGTCCTGCCCCTGGCCCCGTTGAAGATCATGCTCCAGCAGGGCGTGGCGGGCATCCCGTCCGTCCTGATGGGGATCGTCATGATCGTCCTCGGGATGACCGCCTGGTTCTCCCCCCAGCAGCGCTCGCTCGCCGGGGTCCTCACCACGCTCATCGCCACCGCCGCGCTGGTCCTGTCGAACCTCGGCGGGTTCCTGATCGGCACCCTGCTCGGCATCGTCGGCGGCGGCCTGATGTTCGCCTGGCAGCCGTCCGCGTCCCGGCGCGACGGGGGCTCCGCCGCCCCCGCCGGGGCCGAACCGCCCCCCGCTCCCACCCCGCAACACGATCCCCAAGGAGCACAGCCATGAGCCGTACGCGCACCGCGCTCGCCCTCGGGACGGCGGCCGCGGCCGCCCTGACGTTGGCCTCGGCCACCGCCTCCGCCTCGCCCTCACCTCTGGCCGGGTCCACCACCGTCACCCCGGCCGGGCACGCCTTCAAGGCCACCCTCAGCGGGAAGGCCACGCTCAAGGCCGGTTCGGTCACGGTGACCTGCACGGTCTCCGTGTCCACCGGTACCGTGCCGGCGGCCCCTGGCAACCAGAACCCCGCCGGGCCGGTCTCCTCGCCGATCTCCCCGCCGACCTACAGCTCCTGTACCTCCAGCGTCTGGGGGGTGACGCCGACGGTCACCACCAGCGGCGCGTGGTCGGTGTCCATGCAGCACGGCTCCCCGATCACCGCGACGATGAACGTCCCGGTCGGCGGGCTCGTCGTCACCACGACCGGCCTGGCCAACTGCGTCGTCACCACGGCGCCGACGGCCCCGGCGGCCGTCAACGGCACCTGGACGAACGGCGCCCCGCCCAGCCTGACCTTCACCAACGCCTCCGTACCGGTCACGGTCACCGGCGGCTTCGGCTGCCCGACGAGCGCGACCTCCTCCACCTTCAACGCCGTCTACAAGGTCTCCGACACCACCGACCCGGCCCAGCAGATCACCGTCGGACCCTGACCCGCGCCACCGAAATTGCGTTGCCCCGGCGGAGGGGACGGGTGAAGCTCGCTGACATGTCACAGATCACCGAGCATCCCGATCCCTCCGCCCCCGCCGTCCGGCAAGGACGTGGGGTCGAAGACCTCTTCTCCGCCGGACGGCTCCTCGCGATCCCGCGCAAGGCGGCCCGGCGCGAGCAGTTGCTCGCCCACCTCGCCGAGACCCTGTTCGCGCAGGACCGCGAGTACACCGAGCCCGAGGTCAACGAGGCGCTGCGCACCGTGCACGAGGACTGCTCGGCGCTGCGCCGCTACCTGATCACCTCGGGGCGGCTCACCCGGACCCGGGACGGCAGCAGCTACCGCCGTCCGGTCACCACCCGGTAGTGCGTCGTCAGCCGCCCGTCGTCGCCCCGTACGTGGAAGGCGACGGCGGGCGGTTCGTCGAGGTGGACGTGCTGGTCGGGTCCCGTCGCGGTCTCCCACGGGAGCCGGAGGGTGAACAGCACTCCAGGCGCGACGAGCAGCGGCCGGCCCCGCGAAGGCGGTCGCGACCGCGGTGTGCGCGTGGCCGCGCGGGAAGGCGCGCAGGCAGGGGTGGCGTCCGGCCAGTTCCGCGAGGCGTTCCTCGCCGAACTGCCCGACACGATCGTCCACGGCTTGCGGGAGCTCCCCGTCAGCTGGTGACGGGGAGCCCCGCGGCCTCAGGCCGTGGTGGCCGGGCGCTTGCGGCGCACCAGCACCCAGCCGGCCGCGGTGAGGACGGCCGCGGCCCCGGCGAGGGTGGCGGCGGCGGTGCCGGTGGAGGCGAGGGCGCCGCCGCCGGTCGTGGTGGTGCCCGTACCGCCGACCGTGCCGCCGGAACCCGTGGCACCACCGGATCCGGCCGTGCCGCCGGGGGCCACGGCGCCGCCCGATCCGGAGGCGCCGTCGCCGGAGGTGCCGCCCGTCGTTCCGGAGGTGCCGGAGGTGCCCGTGCCGGACCCGCCGGACGCGCCCGTGCCGCCCGTACCCTCCGTGCCGGATCCGCCCGTGCCGCCGGTCGGGCCGTCGCCCGCGCCTCCGGTCCCGTTGCCGCCGCCCGTGGTGGTCTCGGCCGGGGTGACGGTGAGGGTGACCGGGCTGGTGCGGCTGGTGCCGGCTTCGTTGTGGAACTCCGCCCGGTAGCGGTGGCCGCTGTCGGAGGCCCGGGCCGTGAACGAGTACACCGGGGCGTTCGCCCCTTCGACCGGCTTCCACGTCCGGCCGGCGTCGGCGCTGACCTGCCAGGCGACGGCGGGCTCGGGAATCCCCTCGGCCCGCGCGGTCAGTACGGCCCGGGTTCCCTCCGTGACGGTCTGGTCGGTGGGCCCCTGGGTCACCTTCGGGGAGACGGAGCGCTGTAGCCGGGTGATGCGGCCCTCGGCGGGGTTCGAGACGAAGAGCGTCCCGGCGCCGGGTTCCACCGCCAGCGAGGCGAACCCCAACTGGCCGTGGTTGCCGGGCAGTACGACCGGCTCGGCGGCTTCCTCCAAGTCGGCGGTGCGGTACACGGTCAGGCTGCCGTTGTTGTCGCTGCCGGGCTGCGCGGGGTCGCCCGCGTCCTGCCGGACGACGAACGCCTCGTGCGTGGTGGGGTCGAACCGCGCCGCCCGGGGCAGGTCCTCGCCCTCCAGGACGCGCAGCCGCTTGCCCGCAGCGTCGTGGACCAGGACCGAGGTGTCGAGGCCGACCCAGACCGCCCCGGTCTCCGGGTCCACCTCGGTGAACCCGATGTAGCCCTCCCCCGGCGGGAGTTCGACGGTGGCCGAGACATGGAACGTGGCCGCGTCGATCCGGTACATCCGCCGGTTGCCCGCGTCGGTGAACCAGATGACCTTGCGGACCGGGTCGACGGCGAACCCGTCGCCGCCCTCCAGGGTGACGGTGCGCTTCACCGTGGCGGTGGCGGTGTCGACCTCGGACAGGGCGGGGCCCTGGGCGACGAACACCGTCCCCGGTGCGATCCCGGGCGCGGCGTCCGTGACGGCGCCGCCCGGCACCCACGCACCGGCCGCGGCGGCGTCGCCGTCCTTGGCGGTGCCGATGCCGCGCAGCGGGTAGGAGAAGACGACTCCGTCGCCCGGGAGCGGGGCGACGATCTGGCGGACGGCCCGCCTGCCGAGCGTGCCCGTGGCCCCCGGCGCCTGACTGATGGTGCTGCGCACCCTGCCGTCGGCCGGGTCGAGGACGTGCAGTCCGCTCTCGTTCACGTCGGCCGTGTCGGGGAGGTCGTCGGAACCGACGTACAGCTTGCGGGAGTCGGGGTGCAGCATCAGGTCGCGGGGTTTGCCCGCGCTGGTGAACTGCGCCGTCGTCCGGTAGGCGACGGTGCCCTGGGGTACGCCGACGCCCTCGCCTCCGGGGCCGACCGGGTCCTGGCCCCGGAAGGCGACGGGTACGCGTACGTCCTGCGAGCGGTCGCCGGCGCCCCGGTGGTCGACGCGGGTGACGACGGAGCAGGCAACCTGTGTGCAGTCCAGGCCCTCGCTCTTCGCCGTCAGCTTCAGCTCGACGTCGAAGCGGCCGCCTTCGCCGTAGGGGATCCCCAGCTCGCCGGCGTGCGGGTCGCCCTTGGGGACGATCCACTGCGAGGCCTTGGACCCGCCGGCCGTGTCGGCGCCCCCCACGCAGGGGGCGGGGACCCGGTTGTCCCCGTTGTCCTTGCAGAAGGCGACGTAGACGCCCTTCGCCTGGTCGTAGCCCTGGCCGGTGACGCGTACGGTCTGGCCGAGCGGATCCAGACCGGACGCGGTGGACACGGTCAGCTGCTGGCCTTCGGCGCCCCGTACGGTGCGTGCGGGCCCGGCGGCGGCACCGGCCGGGCTCGCGGAGGCCGCGGAGACGAGAACGAGCGCGAGTGCCGCGGAGGCCGCGCCCGCCCGGGCGGGGGTGCTGGAATGCTGGGGTGTCATGGCTTCCTCGTCGACGTGACGCTTGACCGGGCCTGGTGCGAAGGCGACCGCGCGGCCTAGTTAAAGGTCACGGGGACGTGGACGTCGTACTTGCGGCTGGTGGAGTTGAAGTGGTCGGCACGGGTGACGATGGCGCATTCGACGGTCTCGCCGCAGATGTTGCCGTTGCCGAGGTCGGCCTTGACGTGGATGGTGGCGCTGAAGGTGCCGCCGGGGCCGAACGTGGAGGTGTTGGGGAGGGTTCCGCCGAAGGTGTTGTTGACCCAGTGCGAGGCGCCGGTGGTGCCCGCCTGGTCCGAACCGCCGAGGCAGGGGGTCGGCTTGTACGCGCCGGGGGCGCCGTTGACCGCGCACAGGCCGACGTATATACCCTTGGCGGAGTTGAATCCGCTGCCGGTGACGGTGACGTTCTGGCCGGCCGCGGTGGCGGTGCCGGGCGCGGTGACGCTGAGGTTGTAGGTGGTCGCACCGTCGGTCACCGTACGGGTCGAGGTCGCGGCGGAGGCGGAACCGGCCATGCCGAGGGCGAGGGCGACTGCGGCGGTCGCGGCGAAGGCGGCGCGGGCGGCGAGCCGGACGGTGACGCGGGGCAGACGGGCAGCACGCATGGGAGAAACGCCTTTCCAGGAACGGAATTGATCGACTTAGGTAAGGCTAACCTAAGATTGATCAACCCTGAAGCCGTCACCGCGTCTTAGGCCGATTCCCGCTCCCGTGGCCGGATGCCGCGCCGGCGGACACGCGGGCCGGCCGCGGGGCAGGAACCTGGCGGCTTCGGCCGCGTTCGGACCGTCCCTGGGGTGCACGCGAACGCCGGTGTCCTGCACGCCCGTTGGGCCGCCTACGGACTCCTCGTGCTCGGGGCCTCGCAGCGCGCCGAGCCGACCGCGCCGCTCCGGGACGGAGTGGCCGGCGGGGCACCCGCAAACGGTCTACCCGCGGTACGCCTCCAGCAGGCGCAGCCAGACCTCGCTGATGGTGGGGAACGCCGGTACCGCGTGCCACAGCCGGTCCAGCGGAACCTCGCCCACCACGGCGATGGTCGCCGCGTGCACCAACTCGGCGGCGCCCGCGCCCACGAAGGTGGCGCCGAGGAGGACCTCCCGGTCGAGGTCGACCACCATCCGGGCCCGGCCCCGGTAGCCGTCCGCGTACAGGCCCGCGCCCGACACCTTGCCGAGGTCGTGGTCGACGGCGCGCACCCGGCGGCCGGCCCGTTCCGCCTCGGCCAGGGTGAGGCCGACCGACGCGGCCTCCGGGTCGGTGAACACGGCCTGGGGCAGGGCTTCGGTGTCGGCGGTGGCCGCGTGGGCGCCCCAGCGGGCGGTGTCGACGTCCGCGGCCCCGGTCGCGCGGGCGGCGATGGCCGCGCCCGCGATCCGGGCCTGGTACTTGCCCTGGTGCGTGAGCAGCGCGCGGTGGTTCACGTCGCCGACGGCGTAGAGCCAGTCGCTCCCGGCGACGCGGCAGCTCTCGTCGACGCCGATCCAGTCTCCGGGGGTCAGGCCCACGGTGTCGAGGCCGATGTCCTCGGTGTGCGGGGCCCGGCCCGTCGCGACGAGGAGTTCGTCGCCCTCCAGCCGCTCGCCGCCCGCCAGGACCACCGTGACGGGCCCGGTCGTGCCCTCCCGCTCCACGGCTTCGACCGCCACCCCCGTACGGATCACGGCGCCCGCCTCGCGCAGCGCGTCGGCGACCAGCTCACCGGCGAAGGGTTCCATCCTCGGGAGGAGCCCGGAGCCCCGTACGAGCAAGGTCACGCGGGAGCCGAGGGCCTGCCAGGCGGTGGCCATCTCGGCGGCCACGACCCCGCCGCCGACGATCAGCAGCCGGCCCGGCGCCTGCCGCGCGGAGGTCGCCTCGCGGCTGGTCCACGGCCGGGCCTCGGCGAGACCCGGAACGTCCGGCACCACGGCCCGGGTGCCGGTGGCCACGACCACCGCGTGCCGGGCGGACAGGATGTGGTGCTCCCCCTCGGGGCTGGTCACGGCCACCTTGCGCAGCCCGTAGAGCCGGCCGTGGCCCCGGTACAGGTCGGCCCCGATGGAGTCGAGCCAGTCGACCTGGCCCTCGTCCTTCCAGTTCCCGGTCCAGTAGTCGCGGTGCGCGAACACCGCCTCGGCGTCGAGCGGGCCCGCGACGGCACCGGCCAGGCCGGGCACCCGGCGCGCCTCGGCCCGGGCCAGAGCCGGCCGCAGCAGGGCCTTGCTGGGCACGCAGGCCCAGTACGAGCACTCCCCGCCGACGAGCTCGCTCTCCACCAGGGCCGTGCTCAGCCCGGCGGCCCGGGTCCGGTCGGCGATGTTCTCCCCGGCCGGTCCCCCGCCGAGCACCACGACGTCGTACTCCATCGCTTCAGTCATGTGGTCCAGTGTCACCGCAGCCCGCGGGCCGGGTGCGGCAATCTCAGGCCTCCGGCGTGCCGGGGGCGGCGCCCGGCTTCTCCGGCGGCTTGGGCTGCCCGGACTCCTCCTGCTGGGGCCGTTCCGGCTCGGCTGCGGCGATCTTCGCCTTGACCTCGTCCATGTCCAGGGCGCGGGCCTGCTCGATGAGGTCGGTCAGGGCCGCCTCCGGCAGGGCGCCGGGCTGCGCGAAGATCGCCACCTGGTCCCGGACGATCATCAGGGTCGGGATCGAGCTGATCTGGAACGCCGAGGCCAGTTCCTGCTGGGCCTCGGTGTCGACCTTGGCGAAGACCAGGTCGGGATTGGCCTCCGCAGCCTTCTCGTAGACGGGGGCGAACTGGAGACAGGGCCGGCACCAGCCCGCCCAGAAGTCGATCAGCACGAACGGGTTCTCGCTGACCGTCCGGTCGAAGTTCTCCTTGGTGAGCTCGACTGTAGCCACGGTGTCCAGACCTCCTGATTGCTTCGTGTCCAGTGAGAACGACCGGCCCACCCGTCGAATTCCGCCCGACTCCCCTGTCCCTAGAACGGGTGACCGGGCGGGCTCGTGCGGGCCGTGGTCCAGCGGAGCTCGGTGAAGGCGTCGAGGTTCGCCTCGCCGCCGAAGCGGGCGCCCGTGCCGGAGGCCCCGACCCCGCCGAAGGGGGCCACGGCCTCGTCGTTCACGGTCTGGTCGTTGACGTGCGCGATGCCGGTCGGGATCCGTTCTGCCAGCTCCATGCCGTGCGCCGCGTCGCGGGTGACGATGCCCAGCGAGAGCCCGTAGGGGCCGGCCGAGGCCAGCTCGACCGCTTCCTCCTCGGTCACGAAGGACCGTACGGGTGCCACCGGGCCGAAGACCTCCTGCGCGTAGGCGGGCGTGTCGTCGGCCACCCCCGCCAGCACCGTCGGCCGGTAGAAGAGGTCCCGGTGGGTGCCCCCGACGACGAGCTTGGCGCCCTGCTCGACGCTCGCCTCGACCAGGCCGTGGACCCGCTCCAGCTGGGTGCGGTCCAGGAGCGGGCCCAGGTGCACCGGCTCGCGGTACGGGTCCCCGACGGCCAGCGCCTCCGCCCGTGCGGCGAGCCGCTCCACGTACTCGTCGTAAAGCGAGGCGTGGACGAGGTGGCGGCCCGCGGTCATGCAGATCTGCCCCTGGTGGAAGAAGGAACCCCAGGAGGCCTGGGCGACGGCGGCCTCGACGTCGGCGTCGGCGAGGACGACGAGCGCCGAGTTGCCGCCCAGCTCCAGGTGCGCGCGCTTGAGGTGACGCCCGGCGAGCTCGCCCACCGTCCGGCCCGCGGCGGTGGACCCGGTGAACGACACGACCCGCACGCGCGGGTCGGCCACCACCGCCGCCCCCGTCTCCGCCCCGCCGGGCAGCACCTGCAGCAGCCCGGCCGGCAGTCCCGCGGCCGCGAGGACGGCGGCCGGCGCCAGGCCTCCGCAGACGGCGGTGCGGCGGTCCGGCTTGAGCAGGACCGCGTTGCCGAGCGCGAGCGCCGGGGCCACGGAACGGATCGACAGGATCAGCGGCGCGTTGAAGGGGGCGATGACCCCGACCACCCCCGCCGGAACGCGGCGGGTGAAGGAGAGCCGGGGCGCCTCGCTCGGCAGCACCTGGCCCGTCGGCCGGGAGGCCAGGGCGGCGGCCTCGTAGCACTCCTGGGCGGCGACGTGCAGCTCGAAGTCCGCCTTGCCGGGTATGGAACCCGACTCCCGGACCAGCCATTGCCGCAGCTCGTCGGCGTGGGCGGCGAACAGGTCACCGGCACGCCGCAGCACGGCGGCCCGCTCCGCGTGGGTGGCGCGCGCCCAGTCGCGCTGCGCGGCCCGGGCCCGTACGGCGGCCTCGGCCACGTCGGCGGGTGCGGCGAGGCCGAGGGTGGCGAGGGTACGCCCGGTCGCGGGTTCGACGACCGGGGCCGTACCGCCGGTGAGGGTGGGTCCGTCCTGCCAGAGCGTCGGGTCGAGGAGCGGCATGGCGCGGGGCCTCCGGGAGGGGTGGGGCGGGGCGGGGGGCGGCAGCACGCGCCATCGTGCCAGACCGGCGGCACCACTTCTGTTCAGTTATTGGGCAGTTGACGGGCTGTCATGACTGGAAACGATCGACAGCCGTGTGGTGGGGGCGGGTTCAGCGCTCCAGGACGAGCGCGATGCCCTGCCCGACGCCGATGCACAGTGCCGCCATGCCCGTACCCGAGCCCGCCGCCGCCAGCTGGTGGGCGACCGAACCGGCCAGCCGGGCCCCGGACGCGCCGAGCGGGTGGCCGATCGCGATGGCCCCGCCGCGCGGGTTGACCACGGCCGGGTCCAGCTCGGGCCACGCCGCGAGGCAGCCCAGCGCCTGCGCCGCGAAGGCCTCGTTGAGCTCGAAGGCCGTGAGGTCGGTGAGCGAGCGGCCGGCCTTGCCGAGAGCCCGGCCGACGGCGTCCACCGGACCCAGTCCGAAGAGCTGCGGCTCGATGCCGGTGACGGCGCTCGCGCTGATCCGGGCCAGCGGTTCGCGGCCGGTGGCGGCGAGCCCGGCTTCGTCCGTCAGCAGCAGGGCGGCGGCCCCGTCGTTGAGCGGGGAGGCGTTCGCGGCCGTGACCGTGCCGGAGCCGTCGGTACGGAAGGCGGGCTTCAGCCGGGCCAGGGCCTCGGGGGTGGAGCCCTCGCGGATGCACTCGTCGCGCGGCAGGTCCACGCCCGGGTAGGGGACGACCTCGTCGGCGTACAGCCCGGCGGCCCAGGCGGCCGCGGCGTTGTGGTGGCTCCGCAGGGCGAAGGCGTCCTGCTCCTCGCGGGTGATGCCGTGCTTCTCGGCGACGAGCTCCGCGCCCTCCCCGAGCGAGCCCGTCCACTCCGCGGGCATGCGCGGGTTGGTCATCCGCCACCCCAGGGTGGTGGACCACATCTGCTGGTGGCCGGCGGGGAAGGCCCGCTCCGGCTTCTGCACCACCCACGGGGCCCGGCTCATCGACTCGACGCCGCCCGCGATGGCGACGGAGGCGTCGCCGAGGGCGATGGCGCGGGCCGCCTGGACCACCGCTTCCAGTCCGGAGCCGCAGAGCCGGTTGACGGTGACCCCGGGGACGGTGACCGGCAGCCCGGCGAGCAGCACCGCCATGCGGGCCACGTCGCGGTTGTCCTCACCGGCGCCGTTGGCGTCGCCGAAGACCACGTCGTCGATGCGGGCCGGGTCGAGTTCGGGCGTACGGTCCACCAGCGCGCGCACCACATGGGCGGCCAGGTCGTCCGGCCGGACTCCGGCGAGTGCCCCGCCGAACTTGCCGATCGGGGTGCGGACGGCGTCGACGACGTACACGTCGCGGACGGTGCGGATGCTCATGGGGTCTCTCCTGGGCGGATCCGTACGGGCGACGGCACGTCGGAGCCGGTGTCGGCACCGGGCGCACCGCCGGGCACGCCCGGTGGGGCGCGCCCGCAGTCTCCGCCCGGCCGTCACCGCCTGTCAACGGCCCCAAGCGGGTACGGGCCACCGGACGGGTCCGCCGCAACGGGCCGTCGCCGCCGGGCGGGGGCCTCCGGCCGCGCCGGGCCGGCCCCGGCCCGGGCCGTCCTCCGGGCCCCACCCCGCAGGCCCCCCGCGGGCTCCGCCCCTCGGACCGTCCCGGGGTGGACCAAGCGCCGGTCCGACACGCGGTGGACCACGGCCCGGTCCGGCTCTTGGCGGACCACTGCTCAGGTCGACTCGCGGTGGACCACGACCGCCGCCATGAGGTCGTGCTGTTCGGTGCCCTCCGACGGCTCGCGCACCGCCCGGTCCACCAGCGACGCCAGGTGGTCGCCCGTCGGCATCTCCAGCCGGACGGTGCTCAGGCGGGGCCGCAGGAGCCTGCCGATGAGCAGGTCGTCGGCGCCCATGACGGCCACGTCCTCGGGGATCCGCAGGCCCGCGTCCTGTAGTGCCCGCATCAGCAGCATCGCGTACTCGTCGTTGTAGGCGAACACCGCGTCCAGTGCGAGCGAGCGCCACCGGCCGGCGAGTTCGGCCGCCGAGTCCTCGGTGTAGGCCAGCGGCAGTGCCACGATCTCCGCGTCCGGGACGGAGCGGGCCCCGGCCAGGCGGGGGGCGGAGAACAGTTCCAGGCCCGGCTCGCGCGGGACGACCACCCCGATCCGGCGGCGGCCGCTCGCGACGAGGTGGGCGGCGGCGCGGGTCCCGACCTCCGCCTGGTCCATGACCAGCGCGTGCGCGCCCGGTACCCCGGCGGGCCCCAGCGTGATGACCGCGCGGGCACCGGCCCGCTTGAGGGTGGCGACGTTGTGCGGCGACAGGGCGATCTCGCCTAGGGAGATCACGGCGACCGGGCGCAGCTCGGCCCAGGCCCGGGCGGCCTCGTCCCCGTTCAGACCGAGGCTGCCGTACTGGACCACGGTGTAGTCGAGGCGCCGCAGGGCCCATTGCAGCTCGTTGAGGAAGGCGCTGTAGAGCGGGCCGACCGGCACGTGGGAGGTGGGCAGCAGGACGATCCGGGTGTGTCCGGCGCGCAGGCTGCGGGCGGCGGCGTGGGGGACGTAGCCGAGCTCCTCGGCGGCCTCGCGGACCTTGCGGCGGGTCGGCTCGCTGATGCGGACGGCTTCCGCGTTGTTCAGCACGTACGAGACCGTCGCGCGCGACACTCCCGCGAGGCGGGCGACGTCCGCGCTGGTCGGCACGGGCGCCGACGAGGCGGCGGGGGCGGCGGCCCGACGGCCCGACGGGCGCCGGGGATCGGGCGCGTTCGCGGTGACCGGCGGTTTCGGCGGGTTCGGCGATTGCGCCGGGTTCGGCGGTTTCGATGACTGAGACATTGCCGTGGCATCTTTCCAGACCGGTTGTGCCCTGGGGCTGGCGGATGGCCGGAAACGAATGCTACACAGTGCTTACACGATTCATTGACACGTGTAACCCGGCTGCCGCGCCCCGCGGCCGGGAGGCATCGCCGCACGTGTCCGACCGTGCCGCCGTCCCGTCACGCTCCGTCGCACCCCCGCCGTCGCGACGGGGCGGCGCGCACCCCCCGTCCGATCGGATCCCCTGCCCAGGAGGGCACCGTGGCCCTTTCCTCCCCCGACTCCGGCACCTCCCCCGTCTCCCCCGCCGCCTCCGGCGCGCCAGCCGCCTCCGACGCTCCGCCCGGCCCCGCCACCGCGCCCGGCCGCGGCCTGCTCCCGCTGCTGCTCGTCGGCAACACCGCCATGTACGCGCTCTACGTCGGCGTGGCGGGCATCCTGCTCGCCCTGCAGGTCGAACACGTCGACCCGGCGGACAAGGTCGCCAACTTCGGCCTGATCGCGGGGGTCTCGGCGATCTTCGCCACGGTCTTCAACCCGGTGGCGGGCGCCCTCTCGGACCGCAGCGGACGGCGCAATCCGTGGATCCTGGGAGGCGGCCTCGCCGCGGTGCCGGCCATGTTCCTGCTCGGCCTCGCCGACACGATCCTGCTGATCACCATCGCCTGGTGCCTCGGCCAGGCCGTCATGAACGTCTACCAGGCGGCGATCACCTCGGTGGTGCCGGACCGGGTGCCGGTGACCGCCCGCGGCAAGGCCTCGGCCGCGGTCGGCCTCGGCCTGCCCTTCGGCTCCACCCTCGGCGCACTGGCCGGAGCGGCGTTCTCCGAGGACTACCGCACCGGCTACCTCGTCTTCGGTGTGCTGGTGGCGGGCGCCGCCGTCCTGTTCACCGCGTGCTCCCGCGAGCGGCGGCTCCCGGCCCGGGCCCCGTTGCCGGTCAGGGGCCAGCTGGCCGCCTTCGCGAGCGCGTTGCGCGACCACGACTTCCGCTGGGCGTTCATCGGGCGGGCGCTGCTCGTGCTCGGGTACTTCGCGGTGAGCGGCTACCAGCTCTACATCCTCCAGGACCACACCGTGCTGCCTGAGGGGATGGAGCCGGAGGCGGCGGTGGCCGTACTGATGCCGCTGACGAGCGTGGCGATGGTCCTCTCCACGGTCGTGGGCGGCTACCTGTCCGACCGGTTCGACCGGCGCAAGCTGTTCGTGGGCGCTTCCGCGCTGCTGTCGGCGGCCGCCCTCGTGATCCCGGCGCTGTCGACGAGCTGGACGGCGATGCTGGCCTTCGCCGCGGTCAACGGGCTGGCGTTCGGCTGCTACATGGCGGTGGACACCGCGCTCGTCACGATGGTCCTGCCCAGGGCGCAGGACGCCGCCCGTGACATGGGCGTGCTCAACATCGCCAATGCCGGGCCGCAGATCGTCGCGCCGTTCGTGGCCTCGGTGATCGTGTCGCTGACGGGCGGGTACACGGCTCTGTTCGTCGTCGCCGCCGTACTGGCCGTGGCAGGGGCGCTGGCCGTACGGCCGATCCGTGGCGTCCGCTGACCGCGGCGCCGCCCCCTTCCTCCCGCCCGCCCCCTCCCCTTTCCTTCTCCTTGTCCCGTACCTCCGTCGCGAAGGGCATCACCGTGCAGCTGCACACCCGGACCTGGGGCGAGGGCGACCGCCTCGCCCTCCTCGTCCACGGCATCATGGCCGACCACCGCACCTGGCGCCGGGTAGGCCCGGCCCTCGCCGGCCTCGGTTACCGCGTCATCGCCGTCGACCTGCGCGGCCACGGCGCCAGCGGGCGGGGCGAGTACCGTCCCGAGCTCTACGCGGACGACCTCGTCGAGACCCTCCCCCGCGGCGCCGAGCTGGCCATCGGGCACTCGCTCGGGGCCCTGGCCCTGTCGCTGGCCGTGGACCGGCTGAAGCCGCGGCGCGCGGTGTTCTCGGACCCGGCCTGGTACCTGGCGAGCCCGGAGCCGGGCGTCGGCCCGGAGGCGCTGGCGCGGTTCAAGTCGGCCGGGAAGGAGCAGATCCGGGCGCTGAACCCGCGCTGGGAGGAGGCCGACGTGGACATCGAGGCGCGGACCCTGGCCGTGTGGGACGAGGCCACCGCGCTGGACCTCGCCCCGCTCTTCGGCCGGGACCTGCTGCCGGCGGCGCCGGTGGTGCCGTCGCTGGTGCAGCTCGCCGACCCCAGCGCCCTGATCCCACCGGAACGGGCGGCGCTGCTGGAGGAGCGGGGCTTCGAGGTCCGTTCGGTGGCCGGGGCCGGACACACCATCCACCGGGACGACTTCGAGGGGTTCATGGCGTCGTTGGAGGGCTGGGTCTAGTGCCACGGCACTAGCTTCCCGGGTGCCCTGCCGCGTACCGTCGTGTTACCGATCGGTACGGGGGAGGTCCGGTGTCGGGATCGTCGAATGCGGTGGGGCCGGCGCAGGCGTCGCGGTCACACGGAGATCAAGCCCCGCCGGGCTTGCGGGAGATGGCGGTGGCCCTCGCCGGAGGAAGCGTCACTTCGAGGGAGTTGACCGAGCGGTGCCTGGCGCGGATCGCGGCCGCGCAGCCGTCGCTGAACGCGTTCCGGATCGTGCGCGCCGAGGCCGCGCTCGCCGAGGCGGACGCCGCGGACCGGCGCCTCGCCCGCGGGGTGCGGCTGCCGTTGCTGGGCGTGCCCGTGGCGGTCAAGGACGACATGGACGTGGCCGGCGAGCCGACCGCCTTCGGGTGCGCGGGCGACTTCCCCGCGCGGGACGCCGACTGCGAGGCGGTGCGCCGCCTGCGGGCCGCGGGCGCGGTCGTCGTGGGCAAGACCCATACGCCGGAGCTGGGCCAGTGGCCCTTCACCGAGGGGCCCGCCTTCGGGGCGACGCGCAATCCGTGGAACCCGGCCTACACGCCCGGCGGTTCCTCGGGCGGCTCGGCGGCGGCCGTGGCCGCGGGGCTGGTGCCGGCCGCGCTCGGTTCCGACGGGGCCGGTTCGGTACGGATCCCCGCGGCCTGGACCCACCTCGTGGGGGTGAAGCCGGAGCGCGGGCGGATCTCCACCTGGCCGGCGCCGGAGGCCTTCCACGGGCTCACGGTCAACGGGGTGCTGGCCCGTACGGTCGCGGACGCGGCGCTGCTGCTGGACGCGGCGAGCGGCTCCGGCCCCGGCGACCTGCACCGGCCGGCCCGCGTCCCGGCGGCGGAGGCGGTGCGGCGCGCGCCGGGGCGGCTGCGGATCGCCCTGTCCTACGGCACGGCGTTCACCGCGACTCCCAAGTCCCTTGACCCGGTGGTGCGTTCGGCGGTGGAGCGGCTGGCCGGGCGGCTGGAGGCGCTGGGCCACGAGGTGGTCCCGGAGGACCCCCGCTACGGGCTGATCGGGCTGACCTTCGTGCCCCGCGCGACCGTGGGCGTACGGGAGCTGGCGGTGCGGGTGCCCGACCCCGCGCTGCTGGACCCGCGCACGCACGAGGCGATGCGTACGGGGCGGCTGCTGGGCGGGCCCGCGCTGCGGGTCTCCCGGTGGGCGGAGGCGGCGCTGCGCCGCCGGGTGGGGGAGATCTTCGGCCGCTTCGACGTGGTGCTCACCCCGACCACGGCCACCCCGCCGCTGCGGATCGGCGCGCTGGCGGGTCTGGGGGCGCTGGCCACGGACCGGGCGATGATCGCCGCGTGCCCGTACGCCTGGACGTGGAACGTACTGGGCTGGCCCGGCGTCAACGTCCCGGCGGGGTTCACCCCGGACGGGCTTCCCCTCGGCGCCCAGCTCCTGGGCCCGTCGGCGTCGGAACCCCGGCTCCTGTCACTGGCGGCGCAACTGGAGGCGGCGGAGGACTGGTCGGCGCACTGGCCGTCGTACGGGGCGGAGTCCGCCGCCGCGCAGGACGGCCCTGGTGCGGGCCCGGGCGGGGGCCGGGAAGCAGTACCCTCGCGCGAATGACGGCACTTTCGCATCACGGCAACAGTCACGTCGAGCAGCCCGGCCGGGACGGGGACACCGCCACCACGGAGGCGGATCCGCGGTCCATCGGCCCGGTGCGCACCGAGTACGCGCCCGACAAGGACGGGGATCCGGACCCGGGGGAGATCGTGTGGACCTGGGTCCCCTTCGAGGAGAACGACGGCCGGGGCAAGGACCGGCCGGTGCTCGTGGTCGCCCGGGAGGCGGGCGGGCGCACGCTGCTCGCCGTCCAGCTGTCCAGCAAGCGGCACGACGCGGACCGCGAGTGGGTGCCGATCGGCTCGGGGCCGTGGGACGGCGCCGGGCGGGAGTCCTGGGTGGACCTGGACCGGGTGCTGCGGGTGCACGAGGCGGGGATGCGGCGCGAGGCGTGCGCGCTGGACCGGGTCCGGTTCCAGTTGGTCGTGGACCGGCTGCGGGAGCGCTACGGCTGGCAGTGACGGCCCGCTCCCCCTCGACGGCGGTCGGCCGGGGGCGGTGCGCCACTGCCTGAGAACCGGTGCCTGACGACCGGTGCCCGAGGACCGGCCGGCCGCCCCGACGGCGGTCGTGAGGGGGCGGGCCTACGCCGGGGGCGGAAAGGCGCGGGCGAAGGCTTCGCGGGGGCCGGGGGCGCGGTCGAGGATCCCGAAGACGACGTGTGCGAAGGTCCCGGCGAAGCGGCCGGTGAGCAGGGCCCGGAAGGCCTCGGCGACCTGCGCCGGGTCGTTCTGGAAGACCCCGCAGCCCCAGGCTCCGAGGACCAGCCGCCGGTATCCGTGCAGGGCCGCGACCTCCAGGACCCGCTCCGCCCGCCGGGCCAGGGCCGCGGGGATCTCGGGGGTCCGCTCCGGTTCCTGGCGGCGGATCGTGCCCGCGTTGGGGGCCGGGGAGGTGAGGAAGCCGGCCCGGAAGGGGGTCTCCAGCAGTTCGCCCCGGTCGTCGCGGAAAACGGGGACCCCCGGCGAGTGAATCACCCGGTCGGTGTAGAAGGTGCTCTTGCCCGCGCGGTGGACCTCGTAGTACTCGGGAGCCTCCAGCAGGGTCTCGTAGAGCGCCGACGCCCGGCACAGCGCTTCCTCCTGGGCCTTGGCCCCGCGGACGTAGCCACCCCCGGGATTGCGGGCCGAGGCGAAGTTCAGGACCGCCACGGAGGTGGGCTCCGCGCCGTCGGCGGCGAGGCGCCGGGCGGCGACCGTACTGCTCTCCCCCGTCACCTCGAAGACCGTCCTGGTGCCCCCTCCGGCGAACCCTTCGCCTGGATTGACCGGGTTTGGCCCATATATTCTGGTTCCCGCCTTGGCTTCCGCCACGGCGGTGGCGAGGGAAACCCGCCGCCCGGACCGCGTCCGGTACTCCCCGGCCGCCACGATCAGCGCGTTCTCCCGCGCAATCTCACGCAATCTGCTGCTCACACCTCAAGCTTCGGGCGTCGCCCGGGGCAATACAAAGGAATTTGTGTTCCGAGGACGGGTAGGCACGGGTGACATCAAGGCCGATGACAGGAGAAGAGGAAACGGTCATGCCGGAAACTCCGCCTGCTCCGTTCGCCCAGGACTTCGACCACGCCCCCCTCACCGAGACCGCCGCGGAGGACCTGGTCCACGGCATCTGTTTCAAGACGGGCCCGCCCCGGCTGCTCGGCGCCGAGCTGGAATGGCTCGTGCTGGACGCCGAACGGCCCTGGCTGCCGTTGCCCCCCGACCGGCTGGCGGCCGCCCACGAGGCGGCCCGTGCCCTGACCCTGCACTCCACCGTCACCGTCGAACCCGGCGGGCAGCTGGAGCTCAGCTCCGAGCCCGCCGCCTCCCTCACCGCCTGCGTGGACGGCCTCCAGGAGGACCTCGCCGCGGTACGGGCCGCCTTGGACGCCCGGGGGCTGGTCCTGCGGGGCCTCGGCCAGGACCCGCGCCGCCCCCTGCGCCGGCTGCTCGGCAGCCCGCGCTACGACGCGATGGAGACGTACTTCGACCGCACCGGCCCGGCCGGACGCGCCATGATGTGCTCCTCCGCCTCCGTCCAGGTCTGCGTCGACGCCGGTCAGGAGGAGCCGGGCCCGCTCGGGCACGGCCGCCGCTGGCGCATGGCCCACCTGCTGGGCGCCGTACTGGTGGCCGCCTTCGCCAACTCGCCCGCCCGCGAAGGCCCGTACCGCGGCTGGCGGTGCGCCCGGCAGGGCATCTGGCACGACCTCGACAGCCGCCGCTCCCTGGCCCCGCCGCTGGACCTGGACCCCCGGTCCGGCTGGGCCCGGCACGCCCTGGACACCGGGGTGATGTGCGTGCGGTCCGAGGACGGCGGGCCGTGGACCGTGCCGGACGGGCCGACCTTCCGGGACTGGCTGCGCGGCGACGCCCCCGCGGACACCCCGGCCGCCGGCGGCGCCACCACCGGCACCGGCTGGCCGAGGCCGCCCACCGCGCAGGACCTGGAGTACCACCTCAGCACCCTCTTCCCGCCGGTCCGGCCGCGCGGCCACCTGGAGCTGCGGATGATCGACGCACAGCCCGGCGAGGACGGCTGGCTGGTGCCCACGGCCGTCGTGCACGCGCTCTTCGACGACCCTGAGGCCGCGGAGACCGCCTACCGGGTGTCCAAGGCCCTGGGCGACGCCTACGGGTCGCACCCCGCCCCGCGCAATCCGCTGTGGCGGTCCGCCGCCCGTGCGGGGCTCGCCGACCCCGACCTGCGGACGGCGGCCACGGCGTGCTTCCTGGCGGCGGGCGAGGCCCTGCCGCGGCTGGGGGCCGGTACGCACGTACGCGACACGGTCGGTGCGTTCACCGAGCGCTACGTCCTGCGCGGCCGCTGCCCGGCCGACGAGGCCGAGGAGGACGACCTGTGGCAGCCCGCCGGGAAGGAACCGCGCCCATGACCACCGAGAGCCACCACCGGACCACCCCCGGAGCCCCGCATTCCGCGACCCGCGCCGCCCCCGAGCCGCTGCGCGAGCGCGCCGTCGCCGCCCTGACCGCGGCGCGCGCCCGTACCGCCGCGCTGACGGACCCCGTGGACGACCGGGACCTCATCGCCCAGCACTCCCCCCTGATGTCCCCGCTCGTCTGGGACCTGGCGCACATCGGGAACATGGAGGAGCTCTGGCTGCTGCGCAACGTGGCCGGCCGCGCGTCCATGCGCCCCGAGATAGACCCGCTCTACGACGCCTTCGAGCACCCCCGCTCCGAGCGGCCGAAGCTGCCGCTACTGGGGCCCGAGGAGGCCCGCCGGTACGCCGCCGAGGTGCGCGGCCGGGTCTTCGACCTGCTGGAGCACGTCCCGATGGAGGGCACCGGCCTGCTGGCCGACGGCTACGTCTTCGGGATGATCGCCCAGCACGAACAGCAGCACGACGAAACGATGCTGATCACCCATCAGCTGAGAGCGGGCGCCCCGGTGCTGACGGCCCCCGATCCGGACCCCCCGCAGGGTCCGCCCCCGCCGGCGGCCGAAGTCCTGGTACCGGCGGGCCCGTTCACGATGGGGACCTCCGCCGAGCCCTGGTCGCTGGACAACGAACGGCCCGCGCACGTCCGGGACACCGGGGCGTTCCTGATCGACACCACGCCGGTGACCAACGCCGCCTACCAGGCCTTCATCGCGGACGGCGGCTACCGGGAGCCCCGCTGGTGGGCCGACGCCGGCTGGGAGCAGATACGCGCGCACGGCATCGAGGCCCCGCTGTTCTGGCACCGGGAGGCGGGCCAGTGGCTGCGCCGCCGGTTCGGGGTGACCGAGCCGGTCCCGGACGACGAGCCGGTGCTGCACGTCAGCTGGTACGAGGCCGACGCGTACGCCCGCTGGGCGGGACGCCGGCTGCCCACCGAGGCCGAATGGGAGAAGGCCGCCCGCCACGACCCGGCCACCGGCCGCTCCCGCCGCTACCCGTGGGGCGACGCCGACCCGACGCCCGCGCACGCCAACCTGGGCCAGCGCCACCTGCGGCCCGCCCCGGCGGGCGGCTACCCGGCCGGGGAGTCCCCGCTCGGGGTGCGCCAGCTGATCGGCGACGTGTGGGAGTGGACCGCCTCGGACTTCCTCCCGTACCCGGGCTTCAGGCCGTTCCCCTACCGGGAGTACTCGGAGGTGTTCTTCGGCCCGGAGCACAAGGTGCTGCGCGGCGGTTCCTTCGCCGTGGACCCCGTGGCCTGCCGGGGCACCTTCCGCAACTGGGACCTGCCGGTGCGCCGGCAGATCTTCTCCGGCTTCCGGACCGCGAGGGACGCCTGATGTGCCGCCACCTCGCCTACCTCGGACCGGACGTGACCCTGGGCCGGCTGCTCGCGGAGCCCGCGCACTCCCTCGTACGGCAGTCCTGGGAGCCGCGCCGGCAGCGGTACGGCACGGTCAACGCCGACGGGTTCGGCGTGGGCTGGTACGCCGAGGGCGATCCCGTCCCGGCCCGCTACCGGCGGGCCGGGCCCGTCTGGGGGGACCTCACCTTCACGGACCTCGCCCGCGTGGTGCGCAGCGGCGCCGTACTGGCCGCCGTGCGCGACGCCACGTTCGCGGGAGCCGACGGGGAAGCGGCGGCGGCGCCCTTCGCCGAGGGGCCCTGGCTGTTCAGCCACAACGGGGCCGTCCGGGACTGGCCGGACTCGATGTCCGTGCTCGCCGCCGGTCTGCCGCCCCGGGAACTGCTCCAGCTGGCCGCGCGCACCGATTCGGCGCTGGTGTGGGCGCTGGTCCTGCACCGGCTGCGGCAGGGCGACGATCCGGGCACGGCCCTCGCCGAGGCGGTCCGCGAGGTGTCCGCCGCCGCGCCGGGCTCCCGGCTGAACCTGCTGCTGACCGACGGCACCACCATCGCGGCGACCGCCTGGGGGGACTCCCTCTGGTACCTGGCCGATCCGCCGGGCGGCCGCACGGTCGTGGCGTCCGAGCCGTACGACGACGATCCCCGGTGGTGCGAAGTGCCCGACCGGACCCTGCTGACCGCCACCCGCACGCGGGTCGCCCTGACCCCACTCAAGGAGACCACCTCGTGAGCGACTTCCAGTTGACCCGGACCCTCGACGAGCACGCCGCCGAGTCGGCGCTGCGCACGGACGTCCTGCGGGGGCTGACCGCAACCCCCAAGGAGCTGCCGCCGAAGTGGTTCTACGACGCCCGGGGCAGTGAGCTCTTCGAGGAGATCACCCGCCTGCCCGAGTACTACCCGACGCGTGCCGAGCGGGAGATCCTGCTGGCGCGGGCCCAGGAGATCGCGTCGGCGAGCGGGGCCCGCACGCTGGTGGAGCTGGGCTCCGGTTCCTCGGAGAAGACCCGGCACCTGATCGAGGCGATGCCGGCACTGGAGACGTACGTCCCGGTGGACGTGAGCGAGAGCGCGCTGACGGGGGCGGCCGAGTCCCTGCTGGCCGGGCACCCGGGGCTGAGGGTGCACGCGCTGCTGGCCGACTTCACGAAGCCGCTGCGCCTGCCGGAGGCGTCCGGTCCGCGGCTGGTGGTGTTCCTCGGCGGGACGGTCGGGAACCTGCGGCCGCCGGAGCGCGCCGGGTTCCTGGCGTCCGTGCGGGCGATGCTGTCGCCCGGGGACGCACTGCTGATGGGGACGGACCTGGTGAAGGACGAGGCCGCGCTGGTGGCGGCGTACGACGACGCGCAGGGGGTGACGGCGGAGTTCAACAAGAACGTACTGGCCGTGATCGACCGGGAGTTGGGGGCGGACTTCCACACCGCCGACTTCGACCACGTGGCGGTGTGGAACCGCGAGCAGGAGTGGATCGAGATGCGGTTGCGCGCCCGGTCGGCGGTGACGGTGAAGATCCGGGCCCTGGATCTGGTGGTGCCGTTCGAGGAGGGCGAGGAGATCCTGACGGAGGTCTCGGCGAAGTTCCGTCAGGAGGGCGTCCGCAAGGAACTCTCCGCCGCCGGGCTGGAACTGACCCAGTGGTGGACGGATGCGGACGGCCGTTTCGCGCTGTCCCTGTCGGTGGCGGACGGCGTGACGGGCTGAGCCGACCGGTGCGTTGAGCGGTGCGGCGGCCGCGGCTGTGCGGGAATCCCGGGCAGCGGCGGTCGCTCCCGTACGGCGGAGTCGGGCGCCGGCCGCCCCGGTGCGGCGAGGTCACCCGCGGCGAGGTCACCCGGGGCGGCGTCACCCGCGGTGGAACCGCCCACCGGCCGGTCGGCCCCGGCGAGGACGGCCCGCTGGGCGGCGGCGGCGAGGGCCCGGCGGTCGGCGTACCGGCCCGGTGGGATCCGCGGCAGCAGCCACACCTCGGCGCGTACCTCGCGGGCCCGGGCGATCCGCCACAGCGAGGCGGTCAGCGGGTCGTCCCCGACGAAGGCGGGCGCCCCGGCGGTTTCCCCGCCGGGCAGCCGGTAGCCGATCCGTACGGGCTGTACGGGGACCCGCGCGTCCAGCGCCGACTGGAAGGCGGCCCGCCGGAAGGGGCCCTGGGCGCGGCCGCACCAGGTGGAGCCCTCGGGGAAGACGGTGACCCGGTTCCCGCCCAGCAGGACCCGGGTGAGGGTGTCGACGGTGGCGGGCAGGGCCCGGATCCGGTCGCGTTCGATGAACAGGGTGCCGGCCCGGGCGGCGAGCCCGCCGAGCACCGGCCAGCCGCGGATGTCGCTCTTGGCGAGCATCCGGCAGGGCAGGACGGCGGCGACGAGCGGGATGTCCAGCCAGGAGATGTGGTTGGCGACGATCAGGCGGCCCCCGTCCGGGCCGGGGGTGCCGTGCACGGTGATCCGCAGGCCCAGGACCCGCAGCAGGGCGCTCGCCCAGGCGCGGACCAGGGCGTGCCGGGGGCGGGCCGGGAGGAGCCGTACCGGCGGTGCGGTCAGGGCGGCGAGCAGCATCAGGGCCAGGGCGGCGGCCAGCCGCAGCACCGCGCGCGCCACGCCCGCGGTCCGCCCGGTGTGGCCGGCGCAGGCCGCAGGGGTGCAGGGCGCGGTGGGCAGCCAGGCGCTCATGCGCCCGGGGCGAGCGAGAGGAAGTGGTTCAGGTAGCGCGGGTTGGTCCGGCGCAGGGAGAGCAGGACGTACAGGTCGGCGCAGCCGAAGCCGGCGTCGAGGGCCGGCTCCCCGCAGACCCAGGCGCCGAGGCGCAGGTAGCCGCGGAGCAGGGGCGGCAGTTCCATCCGGCCGGGGACGGTGACGCCCTCGGGGCTCCAGGGCAGGTGCGGGGTGACGCGGTACTCCTCGGGGGCGAGGTTGCGGGCGAGGACGGTCTCCCGGGTCGCGGCGGCCAGCACCCCGCCGTCGCCGAGCGGGATGGAGCAGCAGCCGGCGAGCCAGTTGTGGCCCGCGCGGTCCATGTAGCGGGCGAGGCCGGCCCAGATGAGGGCGATGACGGCGCCGTTGCGGTGGTCGGGGTGGACGCAGGACCGGCCGACCTCGACCAGGTCGGGGCGGATCGGGGCGAGGGCCGACAGGTCGAACTCGCCCTCGGAGTAGAGGCGCCCGGCGACGGCGGCGCGCTCCGGGGGCAGCAGCCGGTAGGTGCCGACGACCTGCCCGGTCTCCTCCTCCAGGACGAGGAGGTGGTCGCAGTAGGCGTCGAAGGCGTCGGAGTCCAGGCCCGGCTCGGGTCCGTCGAGGCGGGCGCCGAGCTCGCCGGCGAAGACCTGGTGGCGCAGCCGCTGGGCGGCGCGGACCTCGTCCTCGTGGCGGGCGAGGCGGACGGTGTAGCGGGGGGTGGTGGCGGGCGGCGCGAGGGGGGACGGGGACAGGGGGGCGATGGTCATGGCTGCTCCTGATCCGGGCACGGGGTGCCGGGCCGCAGGTGGCGGACCCGGCTCCTTTACTTCTTCCGTGACCGGCTGGATTCGACATGACCGCTCTGCGGCCCTTGGATGTGCGGACGCTGAACTCAGCGGTCGCGGCCCTCGCGGGGCGGGGACCCCGGCGGCCGGATGCCCCGGAAGGCGGGGGCCTCAGCGGTCGGAGCTCAGCACCTGGCTGATGGTGTCGGAGGCGGTCTTGGCCGCCTGCTGGGGGTTCTGGCCGGTGAGTACGGCCGTCATGTAGGGCTTGATCGGGTTCTTGGCCTCGATCTCGGCCCAGCGCGCCGACTTGGGGGTGGCCCGGCCCTGGGCGGCGCCGGGGGCCATGTTGACGGCGCCGTCGTTGCCCTCGACGATGTTCGCGAGGGTGGTCTTGTTCGGGACGTAGCTCATGGTGCGGGCGAGCTCGGTCTGCCACTTCTCGCTGACCAGGGCGGTGATCAGGTCCACGGCGCGGGACCGGTTCTTCGTCTTCTCGGGGATGATCAGGTCGGAGCCGCCGGTGAAGACGGCTCCGGCCTTGTCGGAGGTCTTGCCGGGTATGGGGAAGAAGCCGAGCTTGCCCTTGAGCGCGGGGTTGGCGGCCTCGATCTGGGCCGCCTGGCCGGGCGGGCCGATGATCTGGGCCACCTGGCCGCGGGCGAAGACGTCGGCCTGCGGGGGCGTCTCCTCGTCGGCGTCCTTGGGGCCGTCGCCGAGGCCCTGGAGCTGCTTGTAGAAGTCCATGCCGGCCAGGGCCTTGTCGTCGTCGAGCGTGCCGACCCACTGGCCGCTGGTCTCGACGGCGAGTTCGCCGCCCTCGTCCCAGATGAACCCGGCGAGGACGTACCAGTTCTGCCCGGCGAGGTAGATGCCCTGCTGGTCGCCCTTGTCGAGCTTCTGGGTCGCCGAGATCCACTCCTGGCGGTTCTTGGGGGTGGCCTTGATGCCGGCGTTCGCGAAGAGGTCCTTGTTGTAGATCACCACGCGGTTCGCGGCGTACCAGGGGACGCCGTACTGGGCGCCGTTGACGCTGCCGGGGTCGGAGAGGCCCTTGAGCCAGTCCTTGCTGCCCCAGTGGCGCAGTCCTTCGAGGGTGAGCTCGGAGAGGCCGCCGGTCTCCACGTACTGGGCCACCTGGGTGTTGCCGACCTCGATGACGTCGGCGCTCTCCTTGCCGGTGCCGTCGAGCACGGCGTTGACCTTGTCGCCGATCCCGGTCCACTCCTGGATCTTCACTTCCAGGTCGATGCCGGGGTGCCCCTTCTCGAAGTCGGCGGTGAACTTCGTGATGAAGTCCTCCGAGGCGCTGCCCTTCATCAGCCAGAGCGTCACCTTGTCGGACCCTTCGGCCGATCCGCCCAACTGGCCGCAGCCGGACAGGGCGGTCGTGGCCGCGAGGGCGGTGCACACGGCAAGGAAGCGCTTCTTCACAGGGGGTCACCTTCTGGGGGATGAATCTCAGATGGCTTGAAATTGGCATAGACCAATGGGTGGGTCAAGAGCCTTTCGCCCGGGATTGTTCACGCATAGTTCGCGGACCGGCGCTTACTGGGGCACCTTGGAACAAGGCATCACGACGACTGGCGGGAGACCCCATGTCCAACCACACCTACCGGGTGACCGAGATCGTCGGCACCTCCGGCGAGGGCATCGATCAGGCCATCCGGAACGGGATCGCGCGCGCGGGCCAGACGCTGCGCAACCTCGACTGGTTCGAGGTCACCCAGGTGCGCGGGCACATCGAGAACGGCGAGGTGGCGCACTACCAGGTCGGCCTGAAGGTCGGCTTCCGCCTCGACGAGGAGGGATGAACCGCGGCGACGGCTGAGCCGGCGGACGCACGGACGGCCCCGGTCAGGTGCGTCCCTCGCCCTCCTGGGCGGCCTTCAGCTCCGGCGCGTCGGCCGCCCAGTCCGCGAGGACGGTGCGGAAACCGGCGGCCCGCGCCGCCTGGCAGACCAGCTCGTCGTCGTCGACCAGCATCCGCACCTCACGGCCCCGGGCGATCCGCTTGAGCACCTCCAGCTTGGTCAGCCGCGCCGGGCGGCGGTCCTGGTTGCCGCGCATCCACAGCCGGCCCTCGGGCAGCCCGTGCGCGGCCAGCCAGGCGACGGTGTCCGCCCGGCAGCGCTCCGGGCGGCCCGTCAGGTACACCACTTCGCAGTCGGCCGCGCTCTCGACGGCCAGCGACACCCCGCGCGCGAGCGGCGGATCGGCCGGAGCGGCACCGAAGAACCCCTCCCAGTCGCGGGGCCGGCCCTCCAGGAAGTGCTGCCGGTGCGCGGTGTCGGCCAGGGTGTTGTCGAGGTCGAAGACGGCCAGCGGGCGGCGGGATGCGTTCTCGGTCATGGCCGCAGCCTAAGCGGCACCTGTGACGGCCGCCGTACCCGCCGGAGGCGCGCGCGAGGGCACACGCCGGGCAGGCGAAGGGCACGCGACGGGCACGCGGCCGGCCCGGGAATCCTGGCGGCCGCCGGGCGTTGACTCCTGTGTGATCCCCACCCTCTCGATACTCGACCGGTCCCGCACCCGCGCGGGGCACCCCGCCGCACAGGCACTGCGCGACACCGTGGAACTGGCCCGCGCGGCCGAGGAGCTCGGCTACCACCGCTTCTGGGTGTCGGAGCACCACAGCGTGCCCGGGGTCGCGGGGTCCGCGCCGACCGTCCTGGCCGCCGCCGTGGCCGCCTCCACCCGGCGCATCCGGGTCGGCACCGGCGGGGTCATGCTGCCCAACCACCAGCCGCTGGTGGTCGCCGAGCAGTTCGGGGTCCTGGAGGCGCTGTTCCCCGGCCGGATCGACATGGGCCTCGGCCGCTCCGTCGGCTTCACCAACGGGATCCGCCGCGCTCTGGGCCGCGACACCGCCGACGCCGACCGCTTCGAGGAGCAGCTGGCCGAACTGCTGGGCTGGATCGACGGCACCCAGCGGGCCCACCCCGAGGTGCACGCCCGGCCGGCCGAGGGGCTAGCGGTCCCGCCGTTCGTCCTGGCCACCGGCGAGGGCGCCGGGATCGCCGCCCGGGCCGGGCTGCCGATGGTGGCGGGCGACCTGCGGGGCCGCACCCGGCTCGTGGAGACCGTCGAGCGGTACCGCGAGGAGTTCCGGCCCTCCGCCTGGGCCGCCGAGCCCTACGTGGTGGTCTCCGGGACGGTCGCGGTCGCCGCCACCGAGGAGGCCGCCCGCCGGATCCTCGTCCCGGAGGCCTGGTCCCTGGCCCACTCGCGCACCCGGGGCAGCTTCCCGCCCCTTCGCCCCGCCGAGGAGGTGGAGGCGCTGGCGATGACCCCGAAGGAGCGGGAGCTGTACGAGGGCGCCCTCGCCGGGCACATCGCCGGAACGGAGGAGCAGGTCGCCGTTGAGCTGGCCCGCGTCGCCGAGCTCACCGGCGCCGACGAACTGCTGGTCACCACCTCCACCTACGACCGCACCGCCCTGCTGGACGGCTTCGGCAGGCTGGCCCGGATCGCCGGCCTCTAAACTGGTACGAATGCACCACTCCCCCGAGCCCCACACCCGTACGGCGCCACCAGCGGCCCCCGACCCCTGGGTCCGGGTGCGGGGCGCCCGCGAGCACAACCTGCGCGGAGTCGACGTCGACATCCCGCGCGACACCCTGACCGTCTTCACCGGCGTTTCCGGCTCCGGCAAGAGCTCGCTGGCCTTCGGCACCCTGTACGCCGAGGCGCAGCGCCGGTACTTCGAGTCCGTGGCCCCGTACGCGCGGCGGCTGATCCACCAGATCGGCGCCCCGAAGGTGGACTCCGTGACCGGGCTGCCGCCGGCCGTCTCGCTGGAGCAGCGCCGCTCCTCGCCCGGATCGCGCTCCTCGGTGGGGACGGTGACGCTGCTGTCGAACTCCCTGCGGATGCTGTACTCGCGCGCCGGAACCTACCCTCCGGGCGCCGAACGGCTCGACTCGGACGCCTTCTCCCCCAACACCGCCGCCGGGGCCTGCCCTTCCTGCCACGGCCTCGGCCGGATCCACCGCACCAGCGAGGAACTCCTGGTCCCGGATCCGGACCTGTCGATCCGTCAGGGGGCGATCGCCGCCTGGCCAGGTGCCTGGCAGGGCAAGAACCTGCGGGACATCCTGGAGGTGCTCGGGCACGACGTGGACGCGCCCTGGCGGGACCTGCCGGCGAAGGACCGCGAGTGGATCCTGTTCACCGAGGAACAGCCGGTGGTCACCGTGCACCCGGTGCGGGACGCCGACCGCATCCAACGCCCCTACCAGGGCACGTACATGAGCGCCCACCGGTACGTGATGCGGACCTTCTCCGACACCAAGAGCGCCACCTTGCGGGCGCGCGCCGAGAAGTTCCTCACCGACGCCCCGTGCCCGGGGTGCGCGGGCCGCCGGCTGCGGCCGGAAGCCCTGGCGGTGACCTTCGCGGGCCGCACGATCGCGGAGCTGGCGGCGCTGGCGCTGACCGACCTGGACGGCGTACTGGCCGGCGCCGCGCCGCAGGAGGAAGCGGCACGGGTACTCGCCGAGGACCTGCGTTCGCGCATCGGACCCGTCACCGAGCTCGGGCTCGGCTATCTGAGCCTGGACCGGACCGCCCCCACCCTTTCGGCGGGCGAACTCCAGCGGCTGCGGCTCGCCACGCAGCTGCGGTCGGGGCTGTTCGGGGTGGTGTACGTGCTGGACGAGCCGTCGGCGGGGCTGCACCCGGCCGACACCGAGGCGCTGCTCGCCGTACTGGACCGGCTCAAGGCCGCCGGGAACACGGTCTTCGTGGTGGAGCACCACCTGGACGTGGTGCGGCACGCGGACTGGCTCGTGGACGTCGGGCCGCTGGCCGGGGAACACGGCGGACTGGTGCTGTACAGCGGGCCGCCGCGGGGACTGGCGGGCGTGGCCGGATCGGCGACGGCGCGGCACCTGTTCGTGGAGCGCGGGCCGTCCGGGGCCGGCCGGCCGGTGCGCGCGGCGACGGGGGCCGTGCGGCTGACGGGGGTGGAGCGGCACAACCTCCGTGGCCTGAGCGTCGAGTTCCCGCTCGGCGTCTTCACGGCGGTGACCGGCGTGTCCGGTTCGGGAAAGTCCACGCTGGTCGGGCGGGCTCTGGCCGGGGAGGTCGCCGGGCGGCTGACGGAGCCCGGCTTCCCGGTGCGGCGGCTCGTGGAGGTGGACCAGAAGCCGATCGGGCGCACGCCCCGGTCCAACCTGGCCACGTACACGGGGCTGTTCGACGTGGTGCGCAAGCTGTTCACGGCGGCTCCGGAGGCCAAGGAGCGGGGCTGGAAGGCGGGCCGGTTCTCCTTCAACGTGCCGGGCGGCCGCTGCGAGACCTGCCAGGGCGAGGGCTTCGTCTCGGTGGAGCTGCTGTTCCTGCCCAGTACGTACGCCCCGTGCCCTGAGTGCGACGGAGCCCGCTACAACTCCGAGACCCTGGAGGTCCGTTACGGGGGTCTGAACATCGCCGAGGTGCTGGGGCTGACCGTGGAGGCGGCGGGCGCCTTCTTCGCGGAGGTGCCGGCGGCGGCGCGCAGCCTGCGCGCGCTGGAGGACATCGGGCTGGGGTACCTGCGGCTGGGACAGCCCGCGACGGAGCTGTCGGGCGGCGAGGCGCAGCGGATCAAGCTGGCCACGGAACTCCAGCGGCTGCGCCGGGACCACACCCTCTACCTGCTGGACGAGCCGACGACCGGACTGCACCCGGCCGATGTGCGGGTGCTGTTGCGGCAGTTGCACGGGCTGGTGGACGCCGGGCACTCGGTGGTGGTCGTGGAGCACGACATGGAGGTGGTGGCGGGCGCCGACTGGGTCGTCGACCTGGGGCCGGGCGGCGGCGCGGAGGGCGGCCGGGTCGTCGCCGCGGGCACCCCGACGCAGGTGGCGGCGTCCCCGACCGGCCGCACGGCCCCGTACCTGGCCCGCGCACTGGCCGGGCGGACAGGACTCTGACGGTTCCCCTTCTAGTGCCGTGACCGGAAAGGTCCACCGGGTCGCGACGCCCGGCACGGCACCTCTCCGCGTTGTCGGACCACGGAGGTACGTCCAGTACGAGCCGCGGCCCTCCGCCTTGAGATGCACCGCACCGGACGCCGCGACCCGGCAAACCTTCCCGGCCACGGCACTAGGCGTCGCCCGGCAGGAGGTGTTGCGGGAGTTCCCGGAAGGACCACGTGCCGCGGCTCCGGGTGAACGTCCAGACCAGGTCGTAGCGGTCGGGCCAGGTCGCCGGGACGCCCAGGACCTCCTGGGCGCCGAGGGCACGGACCAGGCGGGGCAGGCCGGTGTGCTCCCAGCAGACGAGCACCGGCATCCCGGCGGCCAGGGCCGCGTGGGCCAGAGCCGGTTCGGCGCCGAGGGCGAACTCGGACCGTACGGGCAGCCGCAGGGCGGTGGCCAGGGGTGCCAGGGTCTGCTTGCAGCGGGCGGGCGCGGCGGCCGGTCCACCGGTCGCGAACAGTGCGGCGGGCCGGGGCAGCGTGGCGCCGCGGGCCGGTGTGAACAGGCGGGGCAGTTCCTCGGCGCGGCGCCGGCCGCGGCCCGCGAGGAATCCGGGGTCCTCGTTGCCCTCGTCGTCCTCGCCGGTGTCCCCGGCGGAGGGCTTCTCCGCGTGCCGGATCACCATGACCAGGGCGTCCTTCGCGGTGGACCGGGGGCCGGGCGCGGGAGCCGCGGGTTCCTCCCGGCCGGAGCAGCCGGCCACCGCGAGGGGTGCGAGGGCGGCGGCCAGTACGGTGCGACGGCGCGGTCCGGACCCGGCGGGGGCTTCTGGCATGGGGCCACTGTCGCCGACGGGCGGGGTGCGGCCGCCGCGCGGCGCGGCGTACGGCCCGTACGAGCGCCCGGTCGGCGGATCGGCTCAGCCGATCGGCCCATGACGGGGGTACCGGACGCTCGTACGGGGGCGCGGGGTGCGACCGGGCCCGGCCGCGGGGGTGGTGCGGGCCGGGCGGGGCCACGGGGTGCGGTGGCGGGGTGCGGGATGCGGTCAGGTTTTGCGGACCGCGCGGAGCCACTCCTTGTTCATCGCGGCGATCGACGGCAGCGGGATGCCCTTGGGGCAGGCCGTGGCGCATTCGCCGGTCAGGGTGCAGCCGCCGAAGCCCTCGCCGTCCATCTGGGCCACCATGTCCAGCACGCGGGTCTCGCGCTCCGGTGCGCCCTGCGGGAGCACGTTGAGGTGGTTGACCTTGGCGGAGGTGAACAGCATCGCGGAGCCGTTGGGGCAGGCCGCCACACACGCTCCGCAGCCGATGCACTCGGCGTGCTCGAAGGCGAAGTCGGCGGCGGGCTTGGGCACGGCGGTGGCGTGCGCCTCGGGGGCGGCACCGGTCGGCGCGGTGATGTAGCCGCCGGCCTGGATGATGCGGTCGAAGGCACTGCGGTCGACGACGAGGTCCTTGACGACGGGGAAGGCGGAGGCCCGCCACGGCTCGACGTCGATGGTGTCGCCGTCGACGAAGGACCGCATGTGGAGCTGGCAGGTGGTGGTCCGCTCCGGGCCGTGCGCGTCGCCGTTGATGACGAGGCTGCACGCGCCGCAGATGCCCTCGCGGCAGTCGTGGTCGAAGGCGACCGGGTCCTCGCCGCGCAGGATGAGGTCCTCGTTGAGGGTGTCGAGCATCTCCAGGAAGGACATGTCCTTCGAGATGCCGTCGACCTCGTAGGAGGCCATGGCGCCGGGGGCGCCGGCGTTCTGCTGGCGCCAGACGCGCAGGGTGAGCTTCATGCGTAGCTCCGCTGGGTGGGGTGGACGTACTCGAAGACGAGGTCTTCCTTGTGCAGGACGGGTGCGGCTCCGGTGCCCTGGTACTCCCAGGCGGCCGCGTAGCCGAACTCCTCGTCGCGGCGGGCCGCTTCGCCGTCCGGGGTCTGGGACTCCTCGCGGAAGTGGCCGCCGCAGGATTCGGCGCGGTGGAGGGCGTCGAGGCACATCAGCTCGGCGAGTTCCAGGTAGTCGACGACGCGGTTGGCCTTCTCCAGCGACTGGTTGAACTCCTCGCCGCTGCCGGGGACCTTGATGCGCCGCCAGAACTCGTCACGGATCTCGGGGATGCGGGCGAGCGCCTTGCGCAGCCCCTCCTCCGTGCGGGCCATGCCGCAGTACTCCCACATGAGTTCGCCGATCTCACGGTGGAAGGAGTCGGGGGTGCGGTCGCCGTCGACGGCGAGGAGCTTGGCCAGGCAGTCGCGGGTCTCGCGGACGGCGGCCGCCGCCTCCGGATGGCTGTCGTCGATCTCGTCGTGGTGCGGGTGCCGGGCCAGGTAGTCGTTGATCGTGGAGGGCAGTACGAAGTAGCCGTCGCCGAGGCCCTGCATGAGGGCGGAGGCACCGAGGCGGTTGGCCCCGTGGTCGGAGAAGTTCGCCTCGCCGATCGCGAACAGGCCCGGGACGGTGGTCTGGAGGTCGTAGTCGACCCACAGTCCGCCCATCGTGTAGTGGACCGCCGGGTAGATCCGCATGGGTACCTCGTACGGGTTCTCGGCGGTGATCCGCTCGTACATCTCGAAGAGGTTGCCGTACTTCTCGGCGACCTTGTCCTTGCCCATGCGGCGGATGGCGTCGGCGAAGTCCAGGTACACGCCCTGGCCGCCGGGGCCGACGCCGCGGCCCTCGTCGCAGACGTTCTTCGCGGCGCGGGAGGCGATGTCGCGGGGGACGAGGTTGCCGAAGGAGGGGTAGATCCGCTCCAGGTAGTAGTCGCGCTCCGCCTCGGGGATCTCGGCGGCGGGCCGGGTGTCGCCCTCGGCCTTGGGGACCCAGATGCGGCCGTCGTTGCGCAGCGACTCGCTCATCAGGGTGAGCTTGGACTGGTGGTCGCCGGTGCGCGGGATGCAGGTGGGGTGGATCTGCGTGAAGCAGGGGTTGGCGAAGTACGCGCCGCGCCGGTGCGCCCGCCAGACGGCGGTCGCGTTGGAGTTCATGGCGTTGGTGGAGAGGTAGAAGACGTTGCCGTAGCCGCCGCTCGCCAGGACCACCGCGTCCGCGTAGTACGTGGAGATCTTCCCGGTGATCAGATCGCGGGCCACGATGCCGCGGGCCACTCCGTCCACCGTGATCAGGTCGAGCATCTCGGTGCGGGCGTGCATCTCCACGTTGCCGGCGGCGATCTGCCGGGACAGCGCCTGGTAGGCGCCGAGCAGCAGCTGCTGGCCGGTCTGGCCGCGGGCGTAGAAGGTGCGGGAGACCTGGACGCCGCCGAAGGAGCGGGTGTCGAGGAGTCCGCCGTACTCGCGGGCGAAGGGGACGCCCTGGGCCACGCACTGGTCGATGATCTCGACGGAGATCTGGGCGAGGCGGTGGACGTTGGACTCGCGGGCCCGGAAGTCGCCGCCCTTGACGGTGTCGTAGAAGAGGCGGTGCACGGAGTCGCCGTCGTTGCGGTAGTTCTTCGCGGCGTTGATGCCGCCCTGCGCGGCGATGGAGTGCGCGCGGCGCGGGGAGTCGGAGAAGCAGAACTGGACGACGTGGTAGCCCTGTTCCGCCAGGGTCGCCCCTGCCGCTCCGCCGGCCAGGCCGGTGCCGACGACGATGATGCGGTGCTTGCGCCGGTTCGCCGGGTTGACCAGCTTGGCCTCGAAGCGGCGGCGGTCCCAGCGTTCGACGATCGGGCCCCCGGGGGCCTTGGTGTCGGCGACCGGGTCGCCCGTGGCGTACTCCGCGTACGGCGCGCGGTCGTGGAGCTCGTCGGGGGTTTCGGGTGCGCTCATGGTCAGCTCACGACTCCGGTCATGACGGCGACGGGGACGGACACGAAGCCCGCGAAGAGGACGAGGGCCAGGGCGTTGGCCAGGAACTTCAGCGTCCGGTCGCGCCGGGCGTTGCCCGCGCCGAGGGTCTGGGCGGCGCTCCAGAAGCCGTGGCGGACGTGGAGCCCGAGGGCGGCCATCGCGACGAGGTAGATCGTGTTGCCGTACCAGGTGGAGAAGGTGGCGAGGACGTTCTCGTACGGGTGGCCGGCCCAGGCGCGCTCGTTGACGGTGAGCGTGGTCAGGTCGAGGAGGTGCCAGACGATGAAGAGGGCGAGGATGACGCCGCCCCACCGCATGGTGCGGGTGGCGTAGCTCGCGCGGCGGCGCTTGCGGGCGTACTTCACGGGGCGCGCCTTGATGTCGCGCCGGCTGAGCTGGTAGGCGCAGACGGCGTGGGCGACGACCGCGGCGACGAGGACCAGGCGGACGATCCACAGGGCCCATTCGTGGTGGAGGAAGGGGGATCCGAGGGTGCGCAGCCAGTGGGCGTAGCCGTTGAACTCGTCCGCCCCGAAGAAGATCTTCAGGTTTCCGAGCATGTGCACGACGAGGTAGCCGAGCATGACCAGGCCCGATGCCGCCATCACGGACTTCTTGCCGACGGTGGAGTCCCAGAGCGTGCGCGTGGTGGACGGCCGTCGATCCGTCCGCGTTGCCAGAGCCATGACGTCGACGGTAAGGACCAAAGTCCCGAAAGGTCCAAGACATGGTGAAGCTGATCGCGATAGGCAATGCCTATCGATGGGGCTAGCCTGGCCGTATGCAGTTCCAGCAGCTCGTGTACTTCGTGGCCGTCGCCGAGACCCGGCACTTCACCCGCGCCGCCGAACGGGAGCACGTGGCCCAGCCGTCCCTGTCCCAGCAGATCAAGGCGCTGGAACGGGAGCTGGGGGCCGAACTGTTCAGCCGGGTGCGGGGGAACATCGCACTCACCGATGCGGGCGAGGCCCTGCTTCCGCTGGCCCGGCGGATCCTCGCGGACGCGGACACGGCACGGCTTGAGGTGCAGGAGCTGGCGCAGCTGCGGCGGGGGCGGGTCCGGCTGGGGGCGACCCCGAGCGTGTGCACGGGCCTGCTGCCGGCCCTGCTGCGGACCTTCCACACCGCACATCCGGGCATCGAGCTGCTGATCGAGGAGAGCGGCTCGCTGGACCTCGTACGGGAACTCGCGCGCGGGGTGCTGGACCTGGCCCTGATCACGCTGCCGCTGCCGCCGTCGGCACCCGCCCTGACCACGGTGGAACTGCTGACGGAGGACCTTGTGGTGGTCTCCTCGGCGGACCTTCCGCCGCCGGCTGGCGGCGGCGAGCTGACCATCGCGGACCTGCGGGACGAGCCGATGGTGATGTTCCGGCACGGGTACGACTTGCGGGACCTCACCGTGGGCGCCTGCCGGGCGGCGGGGTTCGAGCCGGCGTTCACCGTGGAGGGCGGTGAGATGGACGCGATCCTCGGATTCGTCCGGGCCGGGCTCGGCGTCGCGGTGGTTCCGGCCATGGTCGTCGAGCACGGCGGCCCGGGCCTGCGCGCGACCCACCTCGCCGGCTCTCCCCTGCGCCGCACGATCGCGCTGGCGCACCGCACGGACGTCGCACCCCCGCGCGCGGCCCGCGAACTGAAGCGCATCCTCCTCGCCTGAGCGGCCGGGCGTGAGCGTCCGGGCGGTTGGGCGGTTCGGCGGTTCGGCGACAGGGCGGCGGGGCGGCGGTGGCTCAGAGGCCGCGTCTGGACAGGGCCGCGTCGAGGCCGTCGGCCAGCATCGCGAAGGCACGGTCGGCGTCGGCCACCGCGCCCGGGTAGGCCTCGTCGGCGGTTCTGCCGGAGGCGATCCGGCGCCAGTTCTCCCGGCCCAGCTCCTGACGCACCGCAACCAGGTGCAGGGCCGCCAGCCGCGCGGTGAGCGGCGGGGCGGACTCGGCCTCCAGGACGGCGGCGAGGAGTTCCACTTCCCGGGCCGTGTAGTGGGCGAGCCGGGACTCCAGGCTGGCGGTGGAGTACATCAGTCCCTGGAAGGCGACCACGTTCGGGTGGTCGCAGAGCCCGGTGATCGGGTCCCGCTCGGCGAGGGCCGCCAGGAAGTGGTCGTGGACCGCCCCCACCGGGGTCCGGCCGGGGGCCCGCTCGCGGACGATCCGCGCCGCCTCGTCCTGATGGTCGGCGAACCGGTCGAGCACCAGGTCCTCCTTGCTCGGGAAGTAGCGGAACAGGGTGGGTTTGGACACCTCCGCCGCCGCGGCGACATCGGCCACCGATACGGCGTCGAAGCCCCGTTCCAGGAAGAGTTCCAGCGCCGTGGCCGCCAGTTGGCGGCGCGTACGCAGCTTCTTGCTCTCTCGCAGACCCGTCGTGTTCTCCATGTCCCACACCGTACCACAAAATCTTGACCAAGTTAAATTCATTACCTGGTTGCTTTTTCTTTCGTGGCGCGCTTTCCTTGGATCACCGACGACGAGAGGACATCCGATGACCGACGTAGTGATCGTGGGCTCCGGCCCGACGGGGCTCACCCTTGCCTGCGAGCTGGCCCTTCGCGGGGTCGGCGTGCGCATCGTCGACCAACGCCCCGGCCCGCACCGCGAGTCCCGCGGGAAGACCCTTCAGCGGCGCAGCCTCGATGTCTTCGAACGGCTGGGGGCCGCCGGGCGGATGACGGCCACCGGCCGTGCGGGGCTGGTCTTCCGCAAGTACTTCGACGGCGTCCGCGTCAGCGACACCCCTTACGCCGACGGCCTGTTCATCGGACAGTGGCAGATCGAGGAGGTGCTGCGCGAGCGGCTCGGAGAGCTCGGCGTGCGGGTCGAGTACGGAACCGGGATCACCGGGATCCGTCAGGGCGCGGAGACGGTGACCGCGGAGCAGGCGGCCGGCCCGGCCATCCGGAGCCGCTACCTCGCGGGATGCGACGGCGGTCGCAGCACGACCCGCAAACTGCTCGGTATCCCCTTCGAGGGGGACACCGCGCAGGAGTCGACGATGGTGCTCGGAGACGTGCGCGCCCCGGGGCTGAGTCCCGACTACTGGCACCAGTGGTTCACCTCGGACGGCGGCGTCATGATGCTCTGCCCCATACCGGGAACGGACTCCTTCCAGCTCCAGGCCTCCCGCGAAGTGGACACGGACGGGAAGGCCCTGCCTCCCTCCCTGGAGAGCTTCCAGCGACTGTTCGACCGGCACGCCCGGATGCCGGGGATCGAGCTGGCGGATCCCACGTGGCTGTCGGCCTGGACCGTCAACGTCCGCATGGCCGCCCGACTGCGCGAGGGCCGGGCGTTCCTCGCCGGGGACGCGGCTCACGTCCACCCCATCGCCGGCGGGCGGGGCATGAACACCGGGATACAGGACGCGGCCGTCCTCGGCCGCACCCTCGCCACCGCCCTGGATACGCCGGCGGGACCCGCCCGGGAGGAGGTGCTCGACGGGTACGAGGCGGAGCGGCTGCCCGTGGCCGCCGAGCTGCTGGCCGACACGACGGAACGGATGGCGCGGGTCCTCGTGGCGGTCCGCGAACCGGGCCGCGGGACGGAGGCGGGCCTGGACTGACCCGGGTGAGTGCCGCGGCGATGACGGCCGGATCGAATCGGCCCCGGCTGGCCCCCGACGACGCCCGGCCCCCAGCCGGTGACGGCCCGCGCACGAGGCGGGCCCGACACGGGGGCGCGGCCCCGCCCTGGGCGACCCCGACCGGGGTGGGCCCGACTGGGGTGGGCCCGACCGGGGTGGGAGCCGAGCGGGGTGGGAGCCGACCGGGGAGGGAGCCGAGCGGGGAGGGGCGGCCGTGCCGGAGCGGGGCGCGGCCGCTGCCCGGTGGCGGTCCCGCTCGGCGGGGGGCGTCAGGACGGGGTGGGGACGGCGTCCGAGAGGGAGAGCGTGTGGATGCGGTCCGGGGAGCCGGGGCGGGCGTAGTACCAGCCCTGGGCGGTGTCGCAGCCGAGGTCGCGGAGCTGGGCCGCCTGGGCGCCGGTCTCCACGCCCTCGACCGTCACGGCGAGTTCGAGGCTGTGGGCCAGCGCGACGATCCCTTCCACGATCTTGACGTCGACGGGGTTGGCCGGCTGCTGCTGCATCCCCTGGGTGAAGGAGCGGTCCAGCTTCAGGACGCTGACCGGGAGGCGGCGCAGGTTGGCCAGGTTCGAATAGCCGGTGCCGAAGTCGTCGAGGGCGATGTCCACGCCCAGGGCCGCGAGCCGGCGCAGCGGTTCGAGGAGTTCGTCGTCGGCCCCTATCAGGGCCGACTCGGTGACCTCCAGGCACAGGGCGCCCGGGGCCAGGCCCGAGGCCTCCAGGACCCGTACCGTGTCGGCGACCAGGCCGGGGTGGTGGAGCTGGGTCGGGGAGAGGTTGACGTTGACGCGCAGGCTGGAGCCGCCCCGCTGGAGCTGCCAGTTCCGGGCTTGCCGGACGGACTCCTCCAGGACCCAGCGGCCGAGCGGCACGATCAGGCCGGTCCGCTCGGCGAGCGGGATGAAGCGGTCCGGGCCGAGGACCCCGTACTGGGGGTGCGACCAGCGCACGAGTGCCTCCGCGCCGCGCACACTGCCGTCGTGCATGTGCACCAGCGGCTGGTACTCGATGAAGAACTCGCCCCGTTCCAGCGCCGCCGGCAGGGCGTTGGTCAGGCCGTGCCGGGTGATGGCGCGGGCATCGGCCTCCGCGTCGGCGAACTCGAAGCGGTTGCCGCCGGCCGCCTTGGCCCGGTACATGGTGATGTCGGCGCTGCGCAGCACCTCCGCCGGGGTGCGTTCGCCGGCCCGGCCCTCGACGATGCCGATGCTGCCCCGCACCGTCAACTCCCGGCCCTCCAGCCGGATCGGGGTGGACAGGGCGGACAGGATCCGGACCGCCAGGTCCGTCACCTTCTCCTCGGAGTCGGCGGCCGGTCCGGTGGTCAGGGCCACGAACTCGTCGCCGCCGAGGCGGGCGACCACCTCGCCCGGTCCCGTCGCGCAGCTCTGCAGCCGGTCCGCGACCTCCACCAGCAGCCGGTCGCCCGCCGAGTGGCCGAGGCTGTCGTTGACCGCCTTGAACCCGTCGAGGTCGAGGTAGCACAGGCCGAAGCGGCTGCCTCCGGCTCCGGCCCCGTTCAGGGCCTTCTCCAGCCGTTCGAAGAACAGGGTCCGGTTGGGCAGCCCGGTCAGCGCGTCGTGGGTCGCCTCGTAGCGCAGCCGCAGGTTCAGCAGCCGGCGTTCGGTGGTGTCCTCCATCAGGGCCAGCTGGTACTGCGGCACGCCCTCGGCGTCGCGCAGCAGGGACACCGTCAGGTTCGTCCACAGGACGGTTCCGTCGTGCCGGTAGTAGGGCTTCTCGACCCGGTAGTGCTCGCGTTCCCCGCGCACCAGTTCCCCGTACATGCGCCAGACGTGCGGCGTGTCGTCGGGATGGCCCCATTCGCTGACGTTGCGGCCCCGTACGTGGCCCTCCAGGCCGCCGAACATCTGCAGCAGGGTGTCGTTGACCTCGAGGACGTTGCCTTCCAGGTCGGCGATGCCGATCCCGATGGCGGCGCCCTCGAAGACGGCCCGGAAGCGTTCCTCGCTGGCGTGCAGGGCCTGCTGGGCGTCGCTGCGGGCCCTCAGGGCGGACCGGGCGATGGCCTCCTGCTCCTTCAGGGTCCGCTCGCGCAGCGCGCGGGCGAAGCCGGCCGCGATGCCGTGCTGGAGGCGCGCGCAGCGGGACCGGTACTCCTCGGTGCCCTCCGTCCCGGAGCCGTCGGGGCCGCAGTACAGCACCAGGTAGGACTCGACCACCCCCAGGGTTCCGGCGAGGGCTTCGGGGTCGGTGCAGTGCACGGCGACGAGCTCGGCGCCCACCCGCTGGGCGACGGAGGCGTCGAAGGGACGGGCGTGCAGGGCCTCGGTGAGGGTGCGGGTGAGCGGGACGAGGTGCTGTTCGAACTCGGGACGGGTCAGCGAGGTCGCCGTGACGGGGAAGATCGCCCGCCCCCAGATGGTCGCGAAGCGCGCGATCCGGTCCTCCAGCCCGCTCCGCAGCTCGCGCAGCGGCTCCCGCCCCTGGACGAGGGGGCCGGACGGCTTCGTGGAGGCGCCGGCGGGGTCCGGGGCGGTCCCGAAGGCGACGGCCTCCCGGGGGAAGGCCGGGCCCGGGGTGGCCGGTGGCGGGGTGGGAGCGGGGAGTCTCACGCCTTGCGTCCCACGCCGCCGAAGCCGGAGAAGGCGTACGGGTCCTCGGGCTCCTCGCCGTCGGCGAGGGGCTCGGTACGGTCCGGACGCCAGTCCGGCATGGACACGAGGCCCGGCTCCAGCAGTTCGAAGCCGTCGAAGAAGGCGCTGACCTGTCCCCGCGTGCGCATGACGAGGGGGTTGCGGATGTCCCGGTAGACGCCGACGGTGCCGGCGGCGACCTCCTGGGTGAGGGGGATCCCCTCGTACGAGGCGTGCGTGAGGACGAGCAGGCTGCCCGGCGCCAGCGCGTCGCGCAGCTCGGCGACGGCGGCGTACGGCTCGTCGGCGTCCTCGATGAAGTGCAGGACGGCGACGAGCAGCAGCGCGACGGGGCGGTTCAGGTCGAGGAGGCGGCCGACCTCGGGGGCGGCCAGGATGTCCTGCGGCTTGCGCAGGTCGGCGGCGACGACGCCCGTGCGGTCGTGACCGGCGAGGACGGCCTGGCTGTGCGCGACGGCCACCGGGTCGTGGTCGACGTAGACCACGCTCGCTTCGGGGCTCGCGGCGTGCGCGATCTCGTGGACGTTCCCGAAGGTCGGGATACCGGAGCCGATGTCGAGGAACTGCGTGATGCCCTCGGCGACGGCGTGCCGGACGGCCCGGCGCATGAATGCCCGGTTCGCCTGCATGATCTTGGGGAGTCCCGGCATGAATTCCATGGCGCGGCGGGCGGCCTGGCGGTCGACCTCGAAATTGTGGGAGCCGCCCAGGTAGTAATCGTAGATGCGGGACACGCTCGGCACCGATATGTCGATGCCTGCCGGGGCCCAGGCGGGGCGCTCCATCGGGGTCTCCAAGCCGTAGTCGTGCCGTGGTCCGTCCGGGGGGCGGGACGGGGGTCGGACTCCTGTCCGAGCCGAATGTACTGATCATTGCCCAAGGGAGCGAGTAAAAGCGGAAATTGGCGGTCCGTTCTTGGTCACACACCAAAGGTTCGGACGGGTCCGGACAGGGGTGACACGGAATCCGACAAATACCTTTTGGGAATTGAACGGCGCTCGATCAGACACGGTCGAAGAGTGGCTCAAACCTCTACGGTCCCAACTCCGCCCGTTCAGGCGAACCGAGGCCGACCCCCACATGCGCGGGCGCGCGCGGGCCCATGCTCCCCGGGTGAACAGAGCCTGTGCCAGGCGCCTGCTGGTGGTCCCGGTCCTGCTGTGGGCGGCGCTGTCCGTCACGCCGGCCATGGCCGATAGCTGCGCATACGCGACGATCGACGCCGGTGACGGCGGAGCGTCCCTCACGGTGTTCGCGGCCGCCGGCAGCGGCGGGAGCGGAGCCGGCCGGGGTGGCGGACATCACGGCAAGGGGCACTGCAAGGAGCACGGCGGCCACCACGGCGGAGGGCACCACGGAGGGCACGGTGGACACCACTGCCCGCCGCCTCCCCCGCCGTGTCCGCCGAAGCCCACCCCGCCGAAGCCGACTCCGACCCCCACGCCGACCCCGACCCCGCCTCCCCCGAAGCCGACGCCGACCCCACCGCCCCCGAAGCCGACCCCACCGCCGAAGCCCACCCCGAAGCCCCCTCCACCACCGGCCCCCGCACCGCCCAAGCCGGCCCCCAAGCCCGTGCCGAAGCCGCCGGCGCCGGCTCCGCCGCCCCGGGTGTACGCGGCACCCGCCCCGCCGCCGCCGAAGCCCGCACCGGAACCGACGCCGCCCCCGGCGGTGACCCCGTCGCCCGCCCCCAAGCCGGTGGCTCGGCCCAGCTACCACGCCCCGGCGCGCAAGCCCGCCGAGCGTCACATCTCACCGGTCACCTTCACCCTCATGACCGCGGCTCCCGCGGTGCTCGCGATCGTCGCGCTGCGCCCGCGCTAGCCGCCGCCGGGCGCCCCAGCGCGCCCGCCTTCCACCCCCTTGCTCACCGATTGGGAGTCATCTTGTCGGAATGGCTCGTCCTGTCCCTCGCGATGGCCGCGGCGTGCGCCGTGGTCCTTTCCATCGCCTTCTTCAACCACCGCAGGATCGGCGAGGACGACGATCCGAACGAAACCCCGGACGTCATCGAGTACATGACGATGATGATCGGAGTGATCTACGCCATCGTCCTCGGTCTGGCGATCGCGGGCGTCTGGGAAGGCAGAGGGGCCGCCCAGGAGTACGTCCGCCAGGAGGCCCAGGCCCTGCACGAGATCAGCGTCCGCTCCGAGGTCTACCCGGCCGAGGTCCGCAAGAAGATCCGCTCCGACGTCGACGCGTACGTGACGTACGTGGTGGACACGGAGTGGAAGGAGATGGCCGACAGCGGCAACCTCACCGACCGCGGCGACGAACTGCTGGAACGTATCCGCCGGGACGTGACGGACTACGAACCCCAGACCGACCACGAGGGACAGGCCTACCAGCCGCTGGTCGACCAGGCGGCCATGGTGGACGACGCCCGCAACTCACGCGGGCAGAGCGCCGGCGCCACGATGCCGGGGGTGGTGTGGTTCGGGCTGATCGCCGGGGCCCTGGTGACGGTGGGTCTGATCTTCACCCTGCAGATCCGCCGCTCGTTCCGCGAAATGCTGCTCGCCGGCCTGTTCAGCGCCCTGATCGCCTTCCTGCTGTTCCTGATCTGGGACTTCGACGCCCCCTTCGGCCGGGGCATCTCGGCGACCGCCGAGCCGTTCTTCGCACAGTTCCCGCACCTGGGCCTGGACGAATGAACCTGCGTGCCCCCGCCCGCGGAACCGGGCGGGGGCACGGGCCACGGCGGACCACGGCAAACCGGCGGCGGGCCCTCCGTCCCCGGTTCGGCCTACCGGAGTGCCCCATTCGCCCGTTCCTGATCGCGGGTCACCGTACCCGCACCTAGCGTGGCGGACATCGAGGTGCACGACCCCTCACGTGCGGAAACGCTGCGCGACTGCTCCTCGGGGATCCGGAGAACCAGCCATGGGTGCGATACGCAGCTCCGTCACCACCCTGTTCAGCGCCGGCGCCACGGGCGCGGTCCTCGCGCTCGGCGCCCTCGGCGCGCCCGCCGCCCTCGCGGCCGAGGCGGCGCCGATCACCTCGTTCGGCTTCACCATCACCCCGTCGACGGTCGCCCCGGGCGCGCAGACCGTGCTCTCCGTCACCGGCTGCGACGCCGCGTTCGCCACCGTCTCCTCCGGGATCTTCGACACCGTCAGCATCGCGCGCGGCCAGACCGCCCGGGTCACGGTGGACCGCGACGCCCGGCGCGGAGCCGTGTATTCCGTCGCGTTCACCTGCAACGGGGAGACCGGCTCGGCCGATGTGACGATCGCGGGCGCCACCAGCACGCCGACGATCAGCTCCACGGTCGGCTCGCGCACCGGTGCCTCCACCCCCGCCACGACGGCGGCCCCGCCCCGTACCGCGGCGGCGGCCTCGCCCCGTACGTCGACCACGGCCCGGCCCCGCACCCCGGCGGCCGCCGTCGCCCCGCGCACCACCACCGGAACCACCGCGCGCACCACCACGGGGGCGTCCCCGCGCGTCACGACGGGCACCGTCACGGGCAGCCTCACGGCCTCCCCGGGCGGCGCCAGCCTCGGCGTACGGGGCGGGCTCGGCGGCAGTGTCGCCGGGATGGACCCGCTGGAACTCGGCGCCGGCGCCGCGCTCTTCCTGACCGCCGCGGGCGGCACGGCGTACGCCCTGCGCCGTCGCCGCCCGGCCCGCGGCCACTGAGACGACCGGAGCGACCGGGACCGCCCACGGGCCCCGCCGCCCGTGCCCCCACCACGACGCCCGGCCGCGACCGGCCCGAGCGGACCTCGAACGGCCCATCGGCGCGAGGCGGCCCTGCCCCCGACAGCCGGTAGCCCCGGGTCCCTCTCCAGGGCCCGGGGCGACCGGCGGTACGTCAGGTCGGGCAGCCACGGCCGGCCCGTACGGCGGACGGGGTCAGGCCCGGCCCGCCGCGACCGGACGACGACGGCGCATGACGTGCACGCCCGCGCCGAGCGCCGCGGCGCCGACCAGACCCGCGCCGATGGCGGTTTCGGCGGCGGACGGGCCGAAGGACCCGCCGATGCCGCCCTGGGCGCCGTTGCCCGCGAGGATCGTGAAGCGGTGCGTGGCGACCAGGCTGTTGTCGTGGCACTTGACGGACAGCGTGTGGTGGCCCGGCGAGGCGTGGTTGAAGATCCGGACGGTGGCGAAGCCGATGGAGCCGGCCGAAAGGTTCGTCTGCGGAAAGTTGCCGTGCGACCAGACGGTGCCGCCGCGGCCGCAGCCCGCCGCGCTGACCTGCATCACGGAACCCTGGTGTACGGAGTACGGGTTGACCGTGACGTTGCTGGGCCCGTTGCCGCCGCCCTGCGGGGAGTTCGCGGTGGCGAACGTGGCACTGAGTCCGATCGCGGCGCAAGCCGCCGCGGTCACGGTGAGAGCGCGGAAAACACGCATGGTGGAACCTCCAGCGGAAAGCGCCCCGGGGCGGTGGCTCCGGGCAGATCGACGAGAACGCCTCCCATCACGAACCCTCGGGGTGGTCCGCAACCAGCGCATTTCCACCTTTGGGCCGCCCGGTTGAGCGACACGCCGAAGCGCGTGCGGGGAATCTGACGGATCCGCAGGTCACGAGGCGTCAGTCATTTATGTGACGATTACCTGGATGGGTGCACCCCTTACGGCCCCCTTCCGGTCGCGTGCCGGCCCCGCCACCCGTTCGCCCCTCCCCGATCGCCGTCTCGTGCGGTCGCCCTTAACGTGCGTGAAGTAGGGCGTACCGGGGTGGGAATGGAACGCGGGTCGGGACCCCCGCGTCGGGAAGGGAGAGCCATGACCGAGGACGAGAGTGAGCAGCGGCCGAGGAGACGTTCCCCCTGGGGCGTGCTCGCGCTGGTCATGCTCAGCGGCCTCGCCATGATGCGCAACGGAGCGAACGCCGAGGACGGCCCCCCGCAGCCCACCGCGGCGGCGGCGGTCGCCGTGCGCGCGGACCAGCTGCCGGCGAATCCGCCGACGCCGCCGTCGGACATGGAGGTGCTGGAACACTCGTCGGTCCAGCGCATCCGGATCCCGTCGATCAGCGTGGACGCGCCGGTGATGACGGTGGGGCTGGACGCCCAGGGCTGGATCGACGCACCGCCGCCACAGGACCGGAACCTCGCCGGCTGGTACCTGAACGGCATCTCGCCGGGCCAGCAGGGATCGGCGGTGATCGTGGGCCACGTGGACAACGCGCAGGGCCCGGCCGTGTTCTACGGCCTCGGGTCGACGAAGCCGGGCAGCCGGATCGAGGTGGAGCGCTACGACGGACGCACGGCGGTGTTCGAGGTGTACGGCGTGGAGGTGTTCTCCAAGGACGCCTTTCCCGGCGCCCGGGTGTACGGGGACACCGGACACCCGGAGCTGCGGGTGATCACCTGTGGCGGTGGCTACTCGAAGGACAAGGGGTACGACGGCAACGTGGTCGTCTTCGCCCGGATGGTGGCGGCCCGGTGAAGCCGGACTGCTGAAGCCGGACTGCTGAGGCAGGGCCGCCGCGCCGGACCGCTCGCACCGGGCCGTTCGTACCGGACCGCTCGCACCGGGCCGGCCGTCCGGCCGAAGCCGCTCGCGCGGGGGCCCGCCGACGGAGCTCATCCCTCGGCGGGCCCGCCGACGGAGATCCCGCCCGCCGAGGGCCGGCGTCTCAGCGGGGCGGCAGCACGGGAAGGGTCATCCGGTAGCCGCGCGCCAGGAGTTGGGGCAGGTAGGTGGCGAGTGCCTGGACGCTCTGCGTGCGGTCGCCGCCGGCGTCGTGGTTCAGCACGATCACGCCCGGCCCGGCTCCCGCCTCGACCCGGGAGACGATGGCGGTGGTCCCGGGCTCCTTCCAGTCGAGGGTGTCGAGGGTCCAGGCGAGCGGCTCCATGCCCAGATCGGCGCCGATCTCGAAGGCGGCCCGGTTCCAGGCCCCGTAGGGGGCCCGGAACCACAGGGGCGCCTCCCCCACGGTCTGCTGGACGACCTCGCTGGTGCGGCCGATCTCGGAGAGCAGTGCGGGCCGGCTGAGCTGGGGGATGAGCGGGTGCGTCCAGGTGTGGTTGCCGATGACGTGCCCTTCGGTGACCATCCGGCGCAGCAGGTCACGGTTGTCGGTGGCCATCTCCCCGCAGACGAAGAACGTCGCCCGGACCTGGTACCGGGCGAGGGTGTCGAGGATGGCGGGGGTGTAGCGGGGGTCGGGGCCGTCGTCGAAGGTGAGCGCCATGGCGCTGGCGTGGGCCGCGTCGTCGGGCAGCGCGAGGAGGGGCCGGGCGCGTACGGCGGGTTTCGTGACGGGCGGCCGCGCGGGCGCCTCGGCGGTCATCGGCCGGAGCCGGTAGGACTTTTCGGGCGGTCCGGCGGGGAGCAGTCCGGGGGCTCCGGCGGGCGGGCCCCCCGCCGGGGCGGGTCCGGCGGCGCCCTGGGGCGGGGTGTGTGACTCGCCCGCGGTGACCAGTCCGGACGCGGCGGCGATTCCGAGGAAGACGGCGGTACGCAGGAGCATGCGTCGCCCTACTGTCGGCTCGTCATTTTTCATTATTACTACGTATCAACGACATCCCCGCGGATGTCGAGAGGCGCGGAGGCTCCCCCGCTCGCTCACCCGTTCAGCCGCGTCGCACCAGGGGGAACGGCAGCGTCTCGCGGATCGTCAGGCCCGTGAGGAACATGACCAGGCGGTCGACGCCGATGCCGAGTCCGCCGGTCGGCGGCATGGCGTATTCCAGGGCGTCGAGGAAGTCGTTGTCGAGTTCCATCGCCTCCGGGTCGCCGCCCGCCGCGAGGAGCGACTGCGCGGTGAGGCGGCGGCGCTGCTCGACGGGATCGGTCAGTTCCGAGTAGGCGGTGCCCAGTTCGGTTCCGAAGGCCACCAGGTCCCAGCGCTCGGCGAGCCTCGGGTCCTTGCGGTGCTGCCGGGTGAGCGGGGAGACGTCGGTCGGGAAGTCCTTGTAGAAGGTGGGCAGCTTGGTCCGCTCTTCCACGAGCCGCTCGTACATCTCCAGGACGACGTCGCCGCGGGTGTCCTCGGGGGCGTGCGGGACGGCGGCCCGGTCGCAGAGCCGGCGCAGTACGTGTTCCTCGGTGTCGGCGTCGACCTCCTCGCCGAGGGCCTCGCTGATCGCCCCGTACATGGTCTTGACCGGCCAGGTGCCGGAGATGTCGTGGACGACGAGCTTGCCGTCCGGCCCGGCCTTGTGGGCGATCGGCGAGCCGAAGGCGGCCGTCGCCGCGCCCTGGATGAGGTCGCGGGTGAGGTCGAGCATGACGTCGTAGTCGGCGAAGGCCTGGTAGGCCTCCAGCATCGTGAACTCGGGGTTGTGCTTGTAGGAGACGCCCTCGTTGCGGAAGGTGCGGCCCATTTCGAAGACCTTCTCCATGCCGCCGACGCACAGCCGCTTGAGGTACAGCTCGGGGGCGATGCGCAGGTACAGGTCGAGGTCGTAGGCGTTGATGTGGGTGCGGAAGGGCCGGGCGTTCGCGCCGCCGTGGATCTGCTGGAGCATCGGGGTCTCGACCTCCAGGTAGCCGCGGTCCAGCAGCCCCTGGCGCAGGGCCTGCACCGCGCTGGAGCGGGCCCGTACGACGTCCCGCGCCTCGGGGCTCGCCACCAGGTCGAGGTAGCGGCGCCGGACGCGGGCCTCCGGGTCGGCGAGGCCCTTGCGCTTGTCGGGGAGGGGGCGCAGGCACTTGCCGGTGAGCTGCCAGTCGTCGACGACCACCGACAGCGCGCCGGACCTGCTGGTGCCGACCTCGCCGCTCGCCACCACGTGGTCGCCGAAGTCCACCTGGGAGGTGAAGGATCCGAGTACTGCGGGTCCGGCCTCGTCCCGGGTGAGCATCAGCTGGGCGTCGCCGGTCCAGTCGCGCAGGACGGCGAAGACGACGCCGCCGAGGTCGCGCACGACCATCACCCGGCCGGCGAGGGTGACCCGTTCGCCGGTGCGGGCGCCCGGCGGGTAGCCGGGGTGGGCGGCCTTCAGCTCGGCGACGGTGTGGGTGCGCCGGCGGATCCCGACCGGGTAGGGGTCGGTGCCGCCGGCGCGGATCCGCTCCATCTTGGCGTGGCGGACCCGGACCTGGTCGGGCAGCCGCTCGGCCCTCGCCCGTTCGCCGTCCTCCCCGACCAGGTCCAGGCCCAGGGAGTCGATGGACGGCAGGCCCGCGGTGGTGGCGGGGTTGGTGAGGCCCTTGGGGTGGCCGTTGCCCCAGAGGGTGCGCAGGCTCGGTACGGAGACGAACCCCTCGGCGATGCCGGAGGCGAGGCTGACCCGGGCGAGGGAGCCGGCGTCCTGGTAGCAGAGGAACCGCGGGTACCACTCGGGCCCGTACTTGACGTTGGAGCGGTACAGGGCCTCCAGCTGCCACCAGCGGGAGAAGAACAGCAGGAGTTTGCGCCACAGCTTGAGGACCGGCCCGGCGCCGATCCGGCCGCCCTCCTCGAAGGCGGAGCGGAACACGGCGAAGTTCAGGGAGATCCGGCGTACGCCGAGGCCGGGGGCGGCCGCGCACAGCTGCGCGACCATGAACTCCATGACCCCGTTCGGGGCGGAGCGGTCGCGGCGCATCAGGTCGAGGGAGATGCCGTCCTTGCCCCAGGGGACGAAGGACAGCAGCGCGATCAGTTCGCCCTGCGCGTCGAGGGCCTCCACGAGCAGGCAGTCCCCGTCCTCGCGGTCCCCGAGCCGGTCGAGGGCCATGGAGAAGCCGCGTTCCGTCTCGGTGTCGCGCCACCGGTCGGCCCGGTCGACGATCATCTGCATCTCGTCCTCGGACAGCGCGGAGTGGCGGCGGATGACGGTGGTGGCCCCCGTCCGCTTGACCCGGTTCACGGCCTGCCGGGTGACGCGCATGTCCCGGCCGTCGAGGTCGAAGTGGGCGACGTGGAGGATCGCCTCGTCCCCGAGCTGGAGGGCGCTGAGTCCCGAGCGGGCGTACGCGGTCGCGCCGTCCTCGGAGGCGCCCATGACGGCCGGCTGCCATCCGTAGCGGCGGGCCACCGCCAGCCACGCGTCGATGGCGGGGGTCCAGGCGGCGGGGTCGCCGACCGGGTCGCCGCTGGCCAGGCAGACGCCGGCCTCCACCCGGTACGTCACCGCCGCCTTGCCGTTCGGGGCGAAGACCACGGCCTTGTCGCGTCGGGTCGCGAAGTATCCGAGGGAGTCGGCCCGGCCGTACGCGCCGAGGAGCGCGCGGAGCCGGGGCTCCTCGTCCCCGTGGAGGGCGGCGGTCATCCGCTGGGAACGGAACAGGGTCATGGCCGCGTTCAGCAGGGCGAGGGCGCCGAACAGGCCGAGGAGGAAGTACAGCGGGCGGGGCGGGTGCCCGTCGAACTGCCGGGCGGAGAAGAGCCCGCCGAACACCTGCTTCGCCGCCCAGTCCAGCCACTGCCCCTTGGGCAGGCTCCCGGGGAACAGCGCCACCAGGCCCCAGCCGAGGAGGACCGCGGCGAGCAGCCCCAGGCCGAGGACCAGCATGGCCCGCCAGACGGCGCCGGGCCGGGAGGCGGCGTAGAACTCGCCGCGGGCCGCGATCAGGACGATCATGGCCGCCACCGCGAGGGCCATCGAGGGACCGCCGACCCAGTAGTCCCCGTCGGCGATGATCAGTACGTCGACCAGGATCAGCAGGGCCAGATAGGTGACGACGATCCACCAGGCGATCTTCTTGCGGGTGCCGAGGGCGGCGGCGAGCAGGAAGAGGAAGACGGCGTACGCGAGGTTCTCGCTGACCGGCACCACGAACTGGTCCAGGAAGCGGACGACGGGCCGCAGCAGCCGCCGCAGCGTGGGAGAGAGCGCCAGCAGGGCGCACAGCAGCCCGAGCGTTCCGAAGAACGCGCCGAAGGCGTCGGGAACCCGGTTGAGGAACCGGTTGCCGGTCCCTCGGGTCCCGCGGGTCTCCTCCACGGTGGCAGTCATGGTTCGCACTGTAGGGAGGGCCGCGCGGGTCCGCGCGGCGAGCCCGATAGCCTCGGGAGGGTGACAGAGCACGTGAACACGGGATTCGAGCGCGGCACCGACGGCCCGAAGGTCATCCTCGCCGGAGTTGACGGCTCCGATTCCTCCCTGCGGGCGGCCGCGTACGCCGCCGGCCTCGCCCGCCGCCAGAACGCACTCCTCGCCCTGGTCTACGTCCAGCCGGTGATGCCGTCCGGTGCCTCACTGGGCGCACCCGTCGCCGACACCACCGGGGAGATCGCGGAGGGCATCGTCGCGGAGATCCGCGAGTCCGCCGAGCGCCTCAAGGGCATCTTCGACGTCCGCTGGCAGTTCCACACCTTCCGCGGGGACCCGTACGCCGGGCTCGTGAGCGCCGCCGGGGAGCTGAAGGCGGACGCGGTGATCGTCGGCGCCTCGGAACAGGCCGGCCACCGGATCATCGGCTCGGTCGCCATCCGCCTGGTCAAGGCCGGGCGGTGGCCGGTGACGGTGGTGCCGTAGCCCCTGGCTCAGCGGGAGGCCTTCAGCCCGTCCTTGGCGGCGCCGCGGCTGAGGACGGCGTCGGTCACGGCCTCCTGGGCGTCCTCGTAGTCACCGCGGCCGGGATCCTCGGCGAGGGCGGCCGGGAGGTTGACCACCCGGCCCGCGCCGAGGTCCATCATCTGCGGGACGAACTCGGCCTTCGTCACCTGCCAGCGCTGCCCCGGCGCGGCCGGCGGGGCGAAGGTGAAGCGGCCGATCGAGCCGTAGTTGCCGCGCAGGTCGCGGGCGCCGGAGTGGTTGAACATCTCGCCGGCCACCTGGTCGCCCATGCCGTAGACGACCCAGGTGCCGTTCACCTTCTCGTAGGCCTGCGGGATGTGCGCGTGCGTGCCCAGGATCATGTCGATGTCCGGCCTGCCGTCGCTCTGCGAGGCGGTCAGCGCCTTGCCCAGCGACAGCTGGGTCTCGTCGGGGTCGGTCTCCCACTCCGTGCCCCAGTGCAGGCTGACCAGCACCACGTCCGCGCCCGCCTTGCGGGCCGCCCGGGCGTCCGCGACGATCCGGTCCTGCTGCATCAGGTTGACCGCCCACGGCTGGCCGTCCGGCAGCGGGTAGCCGTTCGTGTCGTAGGTGTACGCGAGGTGCGCGACCTTGGCGGAACCCGCCGTGTACACGGTCGGCTTGGCCGCCTCGGCGGCCGTCCGCGCGGAGCCGGCGTGGCCCAGGCCCGCCTTGTCGAACCGGTCGAGGGTGCGCCGGATGCCGTCCGCGCCGTCGTCGAGGGTGTGGTTGGAGGCCGTGGAGCAGCCGTCGTACCCTGCGGCCTTCAGGCCGTCGGCGACCTCGGGCGGGGAGACGAAGGCCGGGTAGCCGCTGAAGGGTCCGCCGTCCTCCCCGTAGATGGTCTCCATGTGGCAGAGCGCGAGATCGGCCGCCGAGACGACCGGTTCGACCCCCGAGAACATGGGCCGGAAGTCCCAGCCGTCGCCCCCGGCGTCCGCCGCCGCACGCTTGATGACGGAGGTGTGCGGCAGTACGTCGCCGCTGGCCACCAGGGTGAAGCCCTTCGCGGCCGCGCCGGGGGCGGCGGTGCCGCTCGGGCCGGGGGTACCGGACGACGGGCCGGCGGCGGCGCTGGAACCGAGCCGGGCCGGGGCGGGGCCGCCGGGGGTGGAGCAGCCGGCGGCGGCCGCCGGCAGCAGGAGGGCGGACAGCAGCGCGAGTGCCCGTCGGGTGCGTGTGCTCATCAGCCCTGGCTCCCTTTTGTATGACTATCGGATCATCTGATCCGCAATCCATAGGAGAAGACGGCGGAAGTCAAGGAACGGTGCCGTCCGCCCGCGTCGCCTCACCCCGACGGCCCCCGTCCGTTCGCCGCGCCGTTCGACCGTTCGTCGTCGGGCGCGGCCGCCCACCGGATGACCCGGGTGCTTGGGCGCAACGGCCGCGCCGGACGGTTCCCGGAGGGCTCCCCGCAGGTCAGGGTGAGTGGGCCGGACCGCCCCAGCGGAACCCGAGACCCCGGCGGACCCCCGGAAGGAGCCACTCGTGCCGCTCTCCCCCACCCTCCAGCACACGGAACCCGAGGCTCTCGCCGAACTCCAGCGCGACCACGGGCGGGCCCTGTTCGGATTCCTGCTCGGCCTCACGGCGGGGGACGCCCAGCGCGCGGAGGACCTCGTACAGGAGACCCTCGTACGGGTCTGGCAGCATCCGGAAGTACTGGCCAGCGCCCACGAGTCCATGCGGCCCTGGCTGTTCACGGTCGCCCGGCGGCTCGCGATCGACGCCCGCCGGGCGCGGCTGGCCCGCCCGCAGGAGGTCGACCCGGACGGCCTGGAGCAGGCTCCCGCGCCCGTCGACGCGGTCGCCGGCTCGGTCACCGCGATCGACATCCGGCGAGCGGTGGGCAGCCTGGGACCGGAACACCGGGACGTACTGGTGCAGGTCTACTTCGAGGACCGCTCGGTGGCCGAAGCGGCGGCGGAGCTCGGCATTCCGGCCGGAACGGTCAAATCCCGTACGTATTACGCCCTTCGCGCCCTCCGGAAGGGCCTCCAGGGATACGGACTCGGCGCCTGATCACCGGGGGCAGCCCCTCGCCGTCCTGGACCGGCACCGGAGAAACACTCAAGGATCGCCCGCCATGCGCACGAACCGGACAAGGACCGCATCGATTGGGGCATCAGTCCGTTCAAGTTGAGTAAACATCCCCCGCTCCACGAGTCGTGCGGTGAAGGCTCAGGGGTGACGGCGGGAAGCTCGACGCGCGGGAGAGGTGGAACGGTGCAGCCCGAGGGTTCGAACGGCACCAGTGACGGCGGACTGGCAGTGCCCATGGCGTGGCTCTACGCCGAGTACATCGCCGACGAGCTGCTGCGCACGGGCCGGCTGATCCCGGTCAGCACACTGGAGTTCCGCGCCGGGCGCGACACGCTCGCGCTGACGATCTACCTCTCGGACGCGGCCGGTGAGCTCTCCGGGATCCGGGTCGTCTCGCAGCTCGACGAGTGGCTGTCCCTGACGGCGTACGGGCACCCCTGGCGCGACTGGGTGCACACCCGCTTCCTCGCGCTGGGCGAGGAGGCCCGCGAACGCGGCGACGCGGAGGACCCCGACCTCGAACTGGCGCGGGCGGCGTGGCGCTGGCTGGACCACACCGAGCTGTTCGCCACCAATCTCGACCCGGGCCGCCACGGCCACGCCGACACCCCGCCGGGGTTGGACGAGAACGCCCGCGTGTGGACACCGGCCTGGCAGCTCGGGCTTCCGCTGGGGCATCTGGCGATGCACCTGTTCTAGGGGTGGGGGCTGAGGGCTGGAGGCTGGGGGTTGGGGGCCGGGGTGGGGACCGGCCGTGCCGGCCGTGCTACGGGGTGTCGGACGGGTCCGTGACCAGGCCCGTGAAGTCGGCCTCGTTGCGCTCGGCCCGGGTCACGTACCAGCGGGCGATCACCCACATCACCGGGTACGCCGCCAGGCCCAGCCCGACCCAGACGATCGGCCCCGCAGCCGACCGCGGCAGCAGGAACGCCAGCGGCAGCAGGGCCAGCAGCAGCGCGAGCACCGCCAGCGCACCCATTCCGGCCCGCAGCTGGCTGCGCATCAGGGCCCGTACGTAAGTGGTGCCGAGCGTGGTCTGCTCGGAGATCTCCGAGCAGGCCGGGGCGTGCGCGGGCGGCCTGCGGCGGGTCCCCCGGGGCACGCCGGTGACGACCTCGCGCCGGGGCGGCGGCTGCTGCTGCTCCTGCTCGGCGGCCATGGGGCCGGAGTCTACGCAGGGCCCCCGCTACTTGAGGAGGCGGGAGAGCCTGCGGTCCGCGAGGGGCTTGCCGCCGGTCTGGCAGGTCGGGCAGTACTGGAGCGAGGAGTCCGCGAACGACACCGACCGGACCGTGTCCCCGCACACCGGGCAGGGCTCGCCCGTCCGGCCGTGGACCCGCATCCCGCTCTTCTTCTCCGCCTTCAGCCGTCCGGCCGCCACCCCGTGGGCGCGCTCGACGGCCGTGCGCAGGGTGTCCTGGACGGCGTCGTAGAGGTGCGTGACCTGGTCCTCGTCGAAGGAGGCCGCCAGTTTGAAGGGCGAGACGCGGGCCTGGTGCAGGATTTCGTCACTGTAGGCATTGCCGATCCCCGCGATGACGCCCTGATCGCGCAGCACGCCCTTGATCTGCCGGCGCTCCCCCGCGAGCAGCGCGGCGAAGGCGTCCCGGTCGAAGTCCGCGGCGAGTGGGTCGGGGCCGAGGCGGGCGATGCCCGGCACCTCCTGGGGGTCGCGCACGACGTACACCGCGAGGCGCTTCTGGGTGCCGGCTTCCGTGAGGTCGAAGCCGGCGCCGTCGTCCAGTGCGACGCGCAGCGCGAGCGGGCCCTTCCCGGGGCGCGGCGGCTGCGCCGGCAGGGTGTCCTGCCAGCGCAGCCATCCGGCCCGGGCCAGGTGGGTGACGAGGTGGAGGTCGCCGATCCGCAGGGCGAGGAACTTGCCGTGGCGGGCGGTGGGGCCGGCCGGCTGGCCTTCCAGGGCGGTCAGCGGCGGGTCGTAGGTCTTGAGCACGCTGACGGCGAGCGGGAGGACGCGTTCGACCACCCGCCCGGCGAGGTGTTCGTCGAGGAACCCCCGCAGGGCCTCGACCTCCGGCAGCTCGGGCATCCTCCCAGCGTGCCGCCGCCCCGGGCGGAACGCGAGCGGAGACCGGGCGGGAGCGGTGCCCTGGCCCGGCTGTGGGGGGCCGTTGCCCTGGCCGGGCTGCGGGTGGGGCCGGGGTCGGGGTCGGGGACGGGGTGGGGGGTCGTCCGGGGCGGGCATGATTTATGGCGCCTTGTCCGGAGTGTTTTGCCGGGCGGGGCAGGGCGCCAACAAATCACGTTTTAGCCCCGGACGACCCCCCACCCCGTCCCCGACCCCGGCCGGGTGTGCGTCCCCGGCCGGGTGGGCGTCCCCGGCCGGGTGGGCGTCCCTCGGCCGGTCAGGTCAGGTCAGGTCAGGTCAGGTCAGGTCAGGTCATGACGAACTCGCACCATACGCACTTGCCGCTGCCTCGCGATTCCACGCCCCAGACGTCCGCGAGGCGGTCCACGAGCATCAGGCCGCGGCCCGACACTCCCGAGTCGCCCGCCTCGCGGCGGCGCGGGAGGGCGCTGGAGCGGTCCTCCACCTCCACGCGCAGCCGCCGTTCCGGGCCGGCCAGGACGCGCAGGGTCACGATCGCCGGGCCGTCCGTGTGCATCAGGGCGTTCACGATGAGTTCGTCCGCGACGAGTTCGATCTCGTCGGCCCGGCTCCGCGCACCCCATGCCCGTACGGCCGCGCCGATCATGTGCCGGGCGGCGACGAGGGCTTCGGGGTCGCCGGGGGCCACGTGCTGCTGGAGCCGGCCGCCGCCCTGCGGGGTGTCCTCGCCCTGGCGGCGCAGCAGGAGCAGGGCCATGTCGTCGTCGCCGCCCCGTTCGTCGACGACCTCGCACAGCCGGTCGGCGAGCAGCTGGAGGTCGGCCGGCCCGTTGCGGACCAGCGCGGTCAGGAACTGGATGCCGTCGTCGAGATCGGCGCCGGGCTGTTCCACCAGCCCGTCCGTGCACAGCAGGAGCGTTTCTCCCGGGTCCAGTTCCACGGTGGTCACCGGATATTCGAGGCGCCCGAACTCGGCCGACAGGCCCAGCGGCATGCCGCCCTCCACCGGCAGCCGCCGGCAGTCCCCGTCGCGGGTCCGCAGCAGCGGGTCGAGGTGGCCGGCGCGCACCAGCTGGAGGACCCCGGTGGAGAGGTCGGCCTCCACGTAGGTGCAGGTCGCGAAGCGGTCGGTGTCGAGCTCGTGCAGGAAGACCGAGGCCCGTGCCATGACGGTGCCCGGCGAGTGCCCCTCGGCGGCGTACGCGCGCAGGACGATCCTGAGCTGGCCCATCACGGCGGCCGCGTGCGTGTCGTGGCCCTGGACGTCGCCGATGACGGCGCCCACCCGGCCGCCCGGCAGCGGGATGACGTCGTACCAGTCCCCGCCGATGTCCTGGCCCATCCGGGCGGAGCGGTAGCGGACCGCGATCCGGGCGCCGGGGACGGTAGGGATCCGCCGGGGCAGCATCGCCTGCTGGAGTCCCTCGGCGAGGTCGTGTTCCTGTTCCAGCAGCATGGCCCTCTGGAGGCTCTGCGCGATGCTGCTGCCGAGGGCGACCAGCAGGTTCCGTTCGTCCTGGGTGAAGCCGTCCTTGTCCTGGTAGAGGAGTCCGATGGCGCCGATCGGGCGGGCCTGGGCGATCAGCGGGAGGTACGCGGCGGCGGAGATCCGCATGGGGGAGATCTTCGCCCAGAGGCCCGGGTAGCCGTTCGCGAACTCCTCCGCCGAGTCGAGGAAGCGCGGCTGGAGCGAGCGGACGACCTCGCTCATCGGGTACGGCTCGTCGATGCGGGTGTAGCGCGTGCCGGGGACGAAACTTCCCTGGGGCCCTTCGGCCACCAGGTGGATGCGGCCGGCCTCGACGAGGCCCATGACCATGCCCATCGAGCCGAGGCGTTCCAGGCCGTGGGCGTCTCCGAGGGCGTCGATGACGTCCTTGACGGTCCGGGCGTGGGCGAGGGCCGCCGTGGTGCTCTCGACCACGGAGGTCTGGCGGCGCCGCTCGTCGTCGAGGCCGAGGCGTTCGGCGGAATGGCTGAGTTCCTCGGTGGCGTCGCGGACGATGCCGATGATCCGGTGCGGGCGTCCGTCCGGGTCCCGCATGACGCGGCCCTGGGTGTGGGTCCAGCGGAGCGTGCCGTCGCGGCAGCGGATGCGGTAGTAGGCGCCGTAGCTGTCGACGCCGCTCTTGAGGGCGCTGGAGACGAGCGCGTCCAGCCGGGTGGCCTCGGCCGGCGGGACGCGCGGGGACAGGGACTCGGGCCGCCCGTCGTAGGCGTCGGCGGTCGTGTCGAAGACGTCGAGGGCGGCTGAGTCCAGGTGCATGAGCCCGGTGACCAGGTCCCAGTCGAAACTGCCCATCCTGTTCAGTGACAGCGACCGGTCCGCGTGTGCGGGCCAGTCGTCCGGCAGCGATGTGGTGCTCGGCACCGGTCCACCATGACACAGCGGCGGGTCAGGCGCTCTCCAGGTACCCGGTCTCCTCGGAGGGCTCGGTCAGCAGGTCGGGGGACGTGTTCGGGCCCTCGGGCAGGTACGGGTCGAGCAGGTCCTCCAGCCAGGGGGCGTCCTCCGGGTCCTGGGGCAGGGCGGGGTCGTTCGGGGCCTGCGGGGGCAGGTCGGACGGTACGTCGGCGGGTGCGTCGGAACGCGGGTTGGGCGCGGGGTCCGCGGGCCGGCCGGAGGGCGGCGTCTGCGGTGCCTGCGGGTTCGCGGGCTGCTGCGGGGGCCTGCCCGGCAGGGCGTCCGCGCCCGGCGGGCACGGCGCGGGGGTGCCGGCGCCCGGCACCGCGGACTGGGGGCCGGCCAGAGGCAGCCCGGACGAGGCCCCGGGATCGGCGGGAACCCCGCCGGGGACGCCGGAGGACCCGTCGGCCGGCAGCTCGGTGTGGGGGCCGGGCGAGCCGGGGAGGTCGGCCGCGCCGGGGGCGGCGGGTGCGCCGGGTGCGCCGGGTGCGCCGGGTACGCCGGGAACATCGGCGGGCACGTCCAGGGGCAGGTCCAGGGGCACGTCGAGGGCGGTGTCCAGGGGCAGGTCGAGGGCGGTGTCCAGCGGTGCGTCCGGCGACAGGTCCAGGGGGACGTCGGCGGTCGGGTCGGTCGGGAATTCGCCGGTCAGGTCGGTCGGGACGTCCAGCGGGACACCGGTGGCGGGGTCGAGCGGTGCGTCGGCCCCCGGGTCGGCCGGCACCTCGCCGGGAACGCCCCCGGTCACGTCGGACGGCGGTCCCGCCGGCGGGGCCGACGGGGAGACCGGCGGGCTGGTCCGGTCGAGGCTGTGGGGGTCCGCCGCGGTGCAGGGGTCGGAGGCCGAGGTTCCGGGCGGGGTGGCGGGGCCGTCGGGGATCCCGTCGGACGGGTCGTACGCCGGCAGCACCCTCGGGGTCTTGTCCTGGGCGCCGTCGTCCCCGGTCCTGCGCTCGATCCAGGTGTTGTCGGCGACGTTGACGATGACCAGGTTGTCCAGGGCGCGGGGGGTCGGTTCGATGACGATGACCTGGTTGGCCTGGTAGCCCGGCCACGGATCGCCCTTGGTGACCGGGCTGCCGCTCGCGGCGCGCGGCGCGACGAGCGGGTTTCCGCAGCCGCAGCGGACCCGGGGCATGCCGTGGGCGTCGACGAGGACGGCCGTCCCGGCCTGGAGGACGGCCTGGAAGTCCTCGGGGCGCCCGTCGCGGTATCCGTGGCTGGTGACCCGGGTGTCGGCGCGCAGGACGACCGGGGTGAGGCCGCGCAGGAACTCGGGGAGCTTGGCCTGTTCGACTCCGGAGACCTGCGCGAAGGCGCGGGCCTTGGCCTCGTCGCCGGCGAGGAACCCGACCTGCCGTTCCACGTCGCAGCTGCCGAACCGCTGCGTCCCCCCGTAGAGGCCGGGGGTGGCCGCGTTGACCGTGCGGATGCCGCGGCCGCTCGGGTTCGGCAGCGGGGGCTGCACGGGGGCGGACTCGCGGGTGGCGAAGGAGGCGGTGAAGGGGGTGGAGCCGGCGGCGCCCACGGGCTGGAGCAGGACCTCCTTGCTCTCGGCCGGCGGGCCCTTCGTCTCTTCGGGGGCGGAGCCCGTGCAGCCCGCGGCGAGCAGGCCGACGAGGGCGAAGAGGGCCGTGCAGGTCGGTACGTGACGGCGCGAAGCCTGACGGGATGTCATCGGTACGGGCACGTCATTCACGTCTTTCACGCTGATCTCCCTGTTCGCCCCGGGTTGTCACCTCTTGTCTGCCGCATCTTCGGGAGCGCCGCAAGTGGAGCGCCGACGACCCGTCACACCAGCGCCTTGAACATGTTCAACAATCCGCGTAGGGTCACGCCCGTGAGTTGAACACGTTCAAAGGAGTGGGTCGTGACGGTACTCGTCAACCTGATCGTCACCCTGGGGATGTTCTACGTCGTCCCCGTGGGCCTGCGTCTGATCGACCCGACGGGGCTGCGCGGCGCGGCCCGGCTGTGGCCGCTCGCCGCCCTGCCCGGCGCGTTGTGCCTGTGGCTGCCGCGCGGCGCCACCGCCACGGCGCTCGCGGCACTCTACGCCCTCGCCGCACTGGCCCTGGCGGCCCGGGCTCCGGCCCGGCTGCTGCGGACCCGCTCGCTCGCCCCCGCCGAGGTGGCCGTACTGACGGCGCTCGTCTCGCCGTCGGTCGCCGGGACCGCGCTGTTCGCCGAGCGGGCCGGGTACCGCCTCTTCGGCTTCGACCTCGACATCCTGGCCCTGACCGTCCCGCACTTCCACTACGCGGGATTCACGGCCGCGCTGATCGCCGGGCTGGTCTGCCGGGCGTCCGACGGGCAGCCGTGGGCGCGCTGGGCGGCGTACAGCGTCCCCGCCGGAACGCTGTTCGTGCTCCTCGGATACTTCGTGTCCGACTGGGCCGAACTGCTGGGGGCGGTGGTGCTGACGGCCGGGATGTGGGCCGTGGCGCTCGTGACCTGGCGCGAGGTCAGGACCGCCGCGCGCGACCGGGTCACGGGCGCACTGCTCGCGGTGTCGGCGGCGGTGCTGGTGGCCACGATGCTGCTCGCCCTGTGGTGGGCGGTCGGGGAGGCCACCGGGATCGCGCACCCCACTTTGACCTGGATGGCCGCGACCCACGGCCTCGGCAACGCACTGGGCTTCGCCCTGTGCTCGCTGCTCGCCTGGCGGCGCCTGGGCACGGTCCGTACCGACCGCGCCCTCGTCACGGCCCGCTCGTGACCGCGACCGCGACACCGACCTCAACCTCGACCTCGACCCACCGAACGGAGACCGTCATGACCCGCCTCACCGGCACCGGCCGGGACACCCTCAACTACCCCGACCGCGGCGCGACCCGCCGGCGGCCGCTGCCCGCCGGGTACCACCACCTGCACCACCGCACCCCCATCGGGCATGGTCGTGAGGTGTTCGAGGCGGCCGGCGCCGCGGTCACGGAGTTCCGGATGCACCGGGCGACCGGGGCGAGCGTCCGGGCGGACGGGCCCGCCGTGCCCGGGGCGCGGGTGGAGGTCGGGCTCGGCGTCGGCCGGCTGCGGATCACCGTTCCGTGCGAGGTGATCTGGGTCCCGGACGCCCCGGACCGGGCCGGATTCGCCTACGGCACCCGGGCCGGGCATCCCGAGAGCGGCGAGGAGTCGTTCCTGGTGGAGCTCGCCGAGGACGGCACCGTGTGGTTCGAGGTCACCGCCTTCAGCCGGCCCGCCGCCTGGTACACCCGCCTCGGCGGGCCGCTCGTCCCCGTACTCCAGCTCGGGTACGCCCGGCTGCTGGGCCGCCACCTGCGCAGGCTGGCCGCCGCCGCCTGATACTGGAGGGGATGGACTGGTTCACCGCCCCCGGATACTGGCTGGCCCGGCTGGTCTTCCAGCGGGCCCTGGCCGGCGTCTACCTCTTCGCCTTCCTCGGGGCCGCCCTTCAGTTCCGGGCCCTGATCGGGTCCCACGGCATGCTGCCCGTCCCGCGCTACGTACGGTACGTGCCCTTCCGGCGCGCCCCGAGCCTGTTCCACATCCGCTACTCCGACCGGCTCTTCGCGGGCTGCGCCTGGGCCGGCGTGGCGCTCGCGGCGGCCCTGGCCGCGGGCGCGGGGGACGTGGTCCCGCTGGGCGCGGCCATGGCCGCGTGGGCCGTGCTGTGGCTGCTGTACCTGTCGATCGTGAACGTGGGGCAGACCTGGTACTCCTTCGGCTGGGAGTCGCTTCTGCTGGAGGTGGGCTTCCTCGCGGTCTTCCTGGGCAACGCCCGGGCCGGGCCGCCGGCGCCGGTGCTGTGGCTGCTGTGGTGGGTGCTGTTCCGGGTGGAGTTCGGCGCCGGGCTGATCAAGATGCGCGGCGACTCCTGCTGGCGTGAGCTCACCTGCCTCTACCACCACCACGAGACGCAGCCGATGCCCGGGCCGCTGAGCTGGTTCTTCCACCACTTGCCGAAGCCGTTGCACCGGGTGGAGTGCGCCGCGAACCACGTGACCCAACTCGTGGTCCCGTTCCTGTTGTTCGCTCCGCAGCCGGTGGCCTCGTACGCCGCCGCCGTGATGGTGGCGACCCAGCTGTGGCTGGTGCTGTCCGGCAATTTCGCCTGGCTGAACTGGCTGACGATCACGCTGGCCCTGTCGGCCGTCGACTTCACCCGGATCGCGGGCGCCCCGCCCGCCGCCGCCTCGCGCGGGGGGCCGCTCTGGTACGTGGTCCTGGTCTGCGCCGTGACCGTGCTGGTGCTGGTCCTCAGCCGGCACCCGGTCGCCAACATGATCTCCCGCGGTCAGGTGATGAACCGTTCCTATGACGGACTGCACCTGGTGAACACGTACGGGGCCTTCGGCACGGTCGGCCGGGTCCGCATGGAGGTGGTGGTGGAGGGCACCGCCGACCGGCTGCCCCACGAGGAGGGCGTCTGGCGGGAGTACGGCTTCAAGGGCAAGCCGGGTGAACTGCGGCGGGTTCCGCGCCAGTTCGCCCCCTACCACTTGCGCCTCGACTGGCTCATGTGGTTCGCGGCGCTCTCCCCCGGATACGCGCGGGACTGGTTCGGGCCGTTCGCGGAGCGGCTGCTGGCGGGCGACCGGGACACGTTGCGGCTGCTGCGCCACAACCCCTTCCCGGACGCCCCGCCGCGTTTCGTACGGGCCCGGCTCTACCGGTACCGGTTCACCACCCGGCGGGAGCTCCGCGAGACGGGTGCGTGGTGGCACCGCACGCTGGTGCGCGAGTACATGCCGCCGACCCGGCTCGCGGACGCGGGCGCCTCAGAGCCCGAGTAGCGCCGCCTCCTTCTCGGCGGAGATGCCCTTCTTCGGGCGGTCGGGCCGCTGCGGGGCTTCGCCGCCCAGGGTCCGCAGCCAGGCCCAGGTGTCGGCGGCCGTCTCCTCGAAGGGGCGGCACGTCAGGCCCGCTTCCAGCGCCTTGGTGACGTCGGCGCCGAACATGTGGTCGTGCAGCTCGCCTTCGGGAAGCCAGATCGGCAGTTCCGTCCAGGGTTCGATGCCGGCCTTCTCGATCACCGCGTCCTCGGTCCAGCGCGGCTCGACCACCCCGCCGGTGGCGGCGGCGCAGGCCTCGATGAGGCCGCCCATGGTGGTGTGGCCGGCGGGGGAGACGAGGTCGTAGGCGCCGCCGCGGCCCGCCGCGGCCGAGTCGAGGGTCCAGCGGGCGAGGTCGCGCACGTCGATGTACTGCAACGGCAGGCCGGGGCGGCCGGGGGCGAGGAGGGGGCCGCCGCGGGCCACGCGGTTCAGCCACCAGGGCAGCCGGCCGACGTTCTCGTACGGGCCGACGATCAGACCCGCCCGTACCAGCAGCGCGCGCTCCCCGAAGGCGGCTTCGGCGGCCAGTTCGCCGCCGCGCTTGTCCTCGGCGTAGGCGACGGCGTCCGCGTCGGGCGAACCCTCGACGACCGGGGCGCCCTCGCCGAGACCGGCGGGAGAGGGGTAGGCGTACACCGAGCGGCTGGAGACGTACGTGTACTGCCCGGCGCGGCCGGCCAGCAGGCGGGCGCTGTCGCGCACGACGGTGGGAGCGCCGCCCCAGGTGTCGACGACGAGGTCCCACTCCCCCTCGGCGAGGGCGGCCAGGCCCTCGGGGGCCGTACGGTCCCCGTGCCGTACGGAGGTTCGGGGCGGGGCCGCGTGGTGGCCCCGGTGGAAGACGGTGACGTCCCAGCCACGGTCAAGGGCGTCGTCAACGATCGCGCGCCCGACGAATTCGGTACCACCCAGCATCAGCAGCTTCATGGACCGAGACTGCCCGCCGGGCGGCGGCCGGGGAAGCGGTGATCGCCGACAGCGATCACGCCGACGGCGGACGCGGAACGGGAACTCCTCCGCGCGCGCCGGACCCCCGTCGCCCGTGGGCGCGGGGGCCGGACCGGACCGGCATCCGGGTCGGGGATGCCGGGGGACGCGGTCTAGTCGATGCCGGGCAGGATGTGGGGTTCGGCCAGGTCGTCCTCGTAGCCCGCCAGGCGGATCGGGGCGGAACGCGCCCACACCTCGAGGCTTCCCAGCTCGTCGGACTTCGCGTGCGCCCCCCATCCCGTTCGCTCCACGGTCTGGTCGGGGTTCTTCGTTTCAGTCACCGCGCACTCCCTCGTGTCGCGTAACCCGGCGGACTCTGACGCGCGCCGGAGATAGGGAAATATAAGAGTTTCCGGACGCGGTGGCGCCTTGGTGGAGCGGGGCCCGGGTGGGGGCTCCTTGCGGATCAGGGTACACATATGAGCGCGACCCCGCTCGATGGAAGGGTAAAATCCACGCTGGACCGCATGTTTTCGCCCCGAGTTCAGTAAGTCGTACGCCCGTGTGCCGGGCAAGCTGATCTGCTCGACGGCGCGGCGCGTGCGCGCGGACGACGGAGGGAGCGGTGGTGGCGGGGTCGGAAGTACCGGAGATCGGCAGTGTCGACGAGCTGATGGAGCTGCTGGACGCGCACCGGGGCCGCGATCACGGGCTCAGGACGGCGGCGCTGCTGCGGCGCTCGTACCCGTCCGACAAGGAACTCCAGGTGGCCGGACTGCTGCACGGCCTGCCCGGGGAGGTGCGTCCGCTCCTGGGGGCCCGCGTGGCGGGCATCGCCCGGCTGCCCACGGCCCCGGACGCGGAAACCCTGCGCCAGGCCTCCGAGACGGCGGCGGCCGCGGGCCTGGACGCGGGGGTGATGGAGGACTGGCGCCCGGTCCTCGAACTGCTCGCCGCCCGCGCGCGCGGGCGGGGCTGACCGAGGACCGGGGCCGCGGGGCCTCAGGGGCCTTCCGGGCCTCGGCGGCCTTCGGGGGCTACCAGTTGGCGGGGGCGTAGTCCTTGAGGAATACGCCGAACAGGTCCTCGCCGGCCTCGCCGCGGACGATCGGGTCGTAGACGCGGGCGGCGCCGTCGACCAGGTCCAGGGGGGCGTGGAAGCCCTCCTCCGCGAGGCGGATCTTGTCCGGGTGCGGGCGCTCGTCCGTGATCCAGCCGGTGTCGACGGCCGTCATCAAGATCTGGTCCTTCTGGAACATCTCCTGCGCGCTGGTGCGCGTCAGCATGTTCAGCGCGGCCTTCGCCATGTTGGTGTGCGGGTGGCCGGCGCCCTTGTAGCCGCGGCTGAACACGCCTTCCATGGCGGAGACGTTGACCACGTAGCGGCGTCCGGCCTCGGCCGCGGCCATCGCCGGGCGGAGCTTGCTGATGAGGATGAACGGCGCGGTGGAGTTGCACAGCTGGACTTCGAGGAGCTCGACCGGGTCGACCTCGGACACCGTCTGGATCCAGCTGTTGGTGTCGTGCAGGTCCGGGACGAGGCCGCCCGCGTCGATGGCGGTGCCCGCGGCGATCCGCTCCAGGGAGGCGGAGCCGGAGACCAGCGCGAGCTCGGTGACGTCCTGGGCGGTGAGCTTCTCGCCCTTGCCGGCGGGCAGCGCCGCGACGCGGTCGACCGTGCCGCTGCCGAACGTGCCGATGACCTGGGCGGCGGGCAGCTCGCCGGCCGGGAGCGGGGCGCCTTCGGCGGCGACCAGCTCGCTGTAGGCGCCCGGGGAGCGGCGTACGGTCTGGGCCGCGTTGTTGATCAGGATGTCGAGCGGGCCCTCGGCGGCGACCGAGTCGGCGAGCGCGACGACCTGGGCCGGGTCGCGCAGGTCGATGCCGACGATCTTCAGGCGGTGCAGCCATTCGGAGCTGTCGGGCATCGCCTTGAACCGGCGGATCGCGTCGTTGGGGAAACGCGTGGTGATGGTGGTGTGCGCGCCGTCGCGCAGCAGCCGCAGCGCGATGTACATGCCGATCTTGGCGCGGCCGCCCGTGAGCAGGGCGCGGCGGCCGGTCAGGTCGGTGCGGGCGTCACGGCGGGCGTGGTTGAAGGCGGCGCAGTCCTGGCAGAGCTGGTGGTAGAACGCGTCGACCTCGACGTAGCGGGTCTTGCAGATGTAGCAGGAGCGGGGGCGCTGGAGTATTCCGGCGATCGGGCCCTTGGCGGCGGCGGTCAGGGCGTTGCCCTGGGTCTCGTCGTCGATGCGCTCGGCGGAACCGGTCGCGGTCGCCTCGGTGACGGCCTTGTCGTTGGCGGTCTTGGCGGCGCGGCGCTCCTGGCGGCGGCGCTGCTTGACCGTCCGGTAGAGGCCCGCGGTGGCACGGCGTACGGTGATGGCGTCCGGGTGGTCGACGTCGAGCTTGTCCAGCTCGTCGATCACGCTCAGGCAGAGGGCAAGCCGCTCGGGGTCGATGCCCGGCCCGTATGCGTGGTTGTCTTCGGTCACCGTCATGGCCGCTGCCGTTCCTTCTTCGTTCGTTCGCGTCCGCGCCCTGCGGAAGTCCCCAAAACCGCCACTGTACGGAGCCGACGCGCCGGGGACCAAACCCGTCCCCGTCCGCCTCACGCACCGCGAGTGGTCTGTGACGGTATGGAGGGGATCGTGACGCTCCGTACGCCGCCGGAGCCGGCCCGGAGCGGGGTGGCGACGTACTCGCTCGCGCCCTCGCGGAGCCTCGTCGTACTCCTCCTGGTGTATGCCAGGAGGATGACTCAGATGCTGATCATGGGGCCTCTGGGCGGATGAATCGCCCGCACGGGTGGGGCATGGTGGATTTCATGAGTGCCTTGGCCCTGTCGGTTCTGCTCTGCCTGGTGTCGGCCGTCGCGTACGCGGGGGGTGCGATCGTCCAGGAACGTGTCGCGGCGACCTCGCCCGGCCGCGGCTACGCGCCCCTGCGGCGGGCCGTCTGGTGGGTGGCGGTCGGGCTGAACGGCGTGGGCGCGCTGCTGCACGTGGTGGCGCTGGCGTACGGGCCGCTGAGCCTGGTCCAGCCGCTGGGGGCGCTGACGATCGTGTTCGCGCTGCCGATGGCGGCCGTCTTCGTGCGCCGCCGGGCGGGCGCGGCCGCGTGGCGGGGCGCGGTCCTGGCGACGGCGGGCCTGGCCGGGCTGCTCGCCCTGACCGGCGGGGACGGCGCCGGCCGGGAGGCCCTGGCGGGCGGGGAGCGGGTCCTGCTGCTGCTGGTGACGGCGGCCTGCGGGGCGGCCCTGTTCCTGGCGGCGCACCGGGTGGAGCGGCCGGTGCTGCGCAGCGTGCTGCTGGCCGCGGCGGCCGGTACGGCCTTCGGAATGGCGTCGGTGTTCACCAAGTCGGTGGCGGAGGGTTTCGCCCCGGACGCCCTGGCGGGGCTGTGGCCGGACCTGGCCGCGATCGCCGTACTGGCGTCCTGCGGGCTGCTGCTGTCGCAGGCGGCGTACCGGGGCGCGGGGCTGACCGCGCCGCTGGCCACCGTGACGGTCGTCAATCCGGTGGTCGCGGCGGCGGTGGGGATCTCCCTGTTCGACGAGGGCTTCCGCTACGGGACCGCCGGGGCGCTGGCGGCGGTGACGAGCGGCGTGCTGGCGGCGGCCGGCCTGATCCTGCTCACGGCCGTGCCGCCGCACGTGCGGGGGTCAGATGCGGACGCCGTGCCCGCGCAGGTACTTCAACGGGTCGATGTCGGATCCGTACCCGGGGGCCGTGCGCATCTCGAAGTGGAGGTGGGGGCCGCTGCTGTTGCCCGTCGAGCCCGACCGGCCGATCCGCTGGCCGCCGGAGACCTGCTGCCCGGCCTTGACGCCGAGCGCGGAGAGGTGGGCGTACTGGGAGTACCGGCCGTCGGAGTGCTTGATGACCACCTGGTATCCGTAGGCTCCGGCCCAGCCGGCCGACAGGACCGTGCCGGGGCCCACTGACTTGACGGTGGTGCCGGTGGGGACCGGGAAGTCGACGCCCGTGTGGTAGCCGCTGGACCAGGACGATCCCGCGACGCGGTAGGCGGTGCCGAGGGCGGCGTCGACCGGCGCGGAGAACCCGCCGGCGGCAGGCTGGGCGGGGACGGGCTTCTCGGCGGGCTTGGCGGCCGGTTCCGGCTTCGGCTTGGGCTTCTCGGCGGGCTTGGCCTGTTCGGGGGGCTTCGGCTTCTCGGCGGGCTTGCTCTGCTCCGGCCGGGGCTGCTCGGTGGGCTTCGGCTTCTCGGCCGGCTTGCTCTGTTCCGGCTTGGGCGCGGCCGGTTCCACGGGCTTGACCGGGTCCGCGGTGCGCGGCGGCTTCTCCGGGTTCTGCGCGGGCGGGGCGGTGGTGATCCGCAGGGTGAGCCGCTGCCCCGGGAAGATCAGGTTGGGGTTGGCGCCCACGGTGGCCCGGTTGGTCTCGTACAAGGCCTGCCAGCCGCCCTCCACGCGCTGGTCGGTGGCGATGGCCGAGAGCGAGTCCCCGGGCGCGACGACGTACGGGTTCGGCAGGACGGAGGTCCCGGTCGGACGGGGCAGGGTGACCGGGGCCCCCGTGGTGGCCTTGGTCGGCTGGATCCGGTCCTTGGGGGCCTGCGGCTGCTGGGTCTTCTGCGGGGCCGGGACGGTCTTCTGCGCGGCGGGCTTCTGCGCCGCGGGCGCGGCCTGGGTGCCGCCGAGGGCGGGTGCGGGGCCGCTGCGGCTGAGGCCGGCCTGCGGGCCGCACGCCGGCCATGCCTTGGGGCCCTGGCCCTTCAGGACCTTCTCGGCGACGGCGATCTGCTGCTCGCGGGTGGCCAGGTCGGCGCGGGGAGCGAAGGCGGTGCCGCCGAATTCCCGCCAGGTGCTCTGGCTGAACTGGAGTCCGCCGTAGTAGCCGTTACCGGTGTTGATCTTCCAGTTGTTGGTCGACTCGCAGTTGGCGACCTTGTTCCACGTGTCCACGGAGGCGGCGTTCGCGACCCCGGCGCCGATCAGCGGAAGGGCGATCCCCGCGCCACCGGCGGTGACGGCGAGCGAGGCCCGGTTGATGCTGCTCGGCTGGTACCGGCGGTGCCGGCCCCGTACACCCATGGGAGCCCCCTTGAAGACATGCAGGAACCGCACAACCTAACGGCGTGCCACATGTCTGGCAAGGGCCACAACCGGCCGCACTCAAGGGCAAGTTGACCGTGTCCTGCTCAGTTCTCCTGCCCAGAACTCCGACTCCTGCTCCGTACCGTCCTCAGCTCAGCGGGCCGGGCTGCGGGATCGGCGCGGGCCCGGGCGGCGGGGGCACCGGGTCGGGCTCGGGGTACGGTCCGGGCACGGGCGGTACCGGGCGCGGTACGGGCGAGGGGTCCGGCAGCGGCGGGACCGGCGCGGGGACCGGATCGGGCTCGGGCGGCGGGGGCTGGGTCTGCTCTGCGTTGCGCACCATGTGTCCCACCTTCCCCCGATCCGGCCGGCCACGCCCCCCGGATCCGGGCGAACGGACGGCGCCCCCCGACGGCCCGCGCCGCCGGGGGGCGCCGTGTCGGCGCGGGGGCTGGTCAGCCCAGGGGCACCGGGGTGGGGTCGACTCCGGTCGCAGTGCCGCGGAACAGTACGGTCCGGCCGTCGGAGCCGGTGGCCCACAGGTCGGCGCGCCCGTCACCGGTGAGGTCGCCCCCGGAGCCGAGTACGGGGTGGGCGGCCTGACCGAATCCGGTGCCCACCCTCACCCGAACGGGCGAACCCCAGCTCGCGGGGTCGAGGGTGCCGTCGGCGGTCTTCGCCCCGGCGACGGAGTGGAGGTCACCGGTGGCGTCCTCGCGCAGCCACAGCTCGGCGGCGCCGTCGCCGTCGGTGTCACCGGGGGCGACGACCGTGTACGCGGCCCAGTCGGTCCCGCCCACGGGCGTGGGGGCGGTGCGCCGGTCCAGCAGGCCGACGGCGCCGTGGTACAGCCACAGCCGGCCGCCCTGCCCGACCAGCAGGTCGTCGCGGCCGTCGGCGTTCACGTCGCCGGCGGAGACCAGCTGCGAGGCGTCGCGCCAGTGGTTGTTGGCGTCGTCGCGGACGCTCAGGTCGAACCGGTCGTCGGCTTCGACCGCGCCGAGGCCGTTGTTCGGGTACACCCACAGTTCGCGGCCGTCGTCGCCGGGAGCGAGGACGACCAGGTCGTTGTAGCCGTCCTCGCCCCAGTCGCCGCTCGCGACGATCCGGGACCCGGGCGCGAGGGTGGCGCCGGCGTCGGTGGGCGCCGCGAACGTGCCGTCGCCCCTGCCCGCGCGGAACTGGAGGCGGCCGTCGGGGCCGAGGGTCCACAGGTCGCGGTGGCCGTCACCGTTGAGGTCGCCGGGGGCGTCGGGGGTGGCGGGGCGCTTCGCGTAGAAGAGGTAGACGGCCGTGTCGGAGCGGTTGCCCGCCTTGTCGACGCTGTAGGCGTACACGGTGTGCGGACCGGTGCGGAGCGGGGTGATGACCGCGCTCCCGCCGACGGCCACGGTGCGCCCGGCCGGGTCTTCGTCCGACCAGTAGACGATCTTCGCCAGGTCCTCGACCCCGCCGTCGGCGAAGGTGAAGGTACCCGGGGTGCGGGCGGCGCCGGTGTTCTCCGGCGCGCCGCCCGAGCCGTCGGGGAACTCGGCCGAGGAGATCACCGGGGTGGCACCGGGCCGCTCGCGGTCCACGGAGAAGGCGCAGCTCGGCGACCACGGGGAGGCCTGCCCGGCGGCGACGGCGCGGGCGTTCCAGGTGTAGCGGCCCGTGGGCAGGTCGGCGTCGGCGACGGGCCAGACGGCCGGCTGGCCGTTCGTACCGGCGGCGACCGCCATGGTGCGCACGGGGGTGGTGGCGCCGGCCCCGAAGAGCTGGAACTCGGCCTTCAGGTCGCCGGCCGGGCCTTCGGCGACGGCGAGGAGGCTGACCTGGGTGTTGCCGACGAGGCCGCCGGTGCAGGCGGTCGCGGGGGTGGTCCGCAGGCCCGAGACGGCCGGCGGTGCGGTGACCGAGGTCTCCAGGGAGGCGGTCTTCGCGTCGAAGCGCTTCCAGGCCGAGGTGTCGTTCTCGTCGGTGGCGTACAGGCCGACGGTGACGTCGCTCCGGCCGGCGGCCGCGGCGTCCTTGAGGAGCGCGGTGACGTCGAACTCCAGGTTCCCGGCGGCGCAGCCGGGACGGCCCTTGGCGGCGGTGACCGTGGCCAGCTTGGTGCGCTTGGCGGGCTGCTTGTTCCAGGTCGTCTTCGCGGAGACGGGGTCCACGCTCCACAGCTCGACGGGCTCGGCCGTGCAGGAGCCCGCGCCCGTGTTGCGGATGCGCAGGGTGGAGCCGGTGACCTGGGCGCCGTCGAGGTTGCCGGTGCCGAGCCGCAGGAAGGAGCGGGACAGGCCAGCGGAGCCGCCCTCGTTGCCGGCGCGCAGGGCATCGGCGGACTTCCAGTAGGCGGTGTTCGGGTGCTTCCTGGACACCCGGGTCCAGCCTTCGACGGCGCCGTGCACCGTGCCGTCCGGCCGGGCGGTGGCCGCGGCGGTACCCGCCGGTGCGGCGGTCGCGGCGGTTGCGGCAGTCGCGGCGGTTGCGGCGGTTGCGGCGGTTGCGGCGGTTGCGGCGGTTGCGGCGGTTGCGGCGGTTGCGGCGGGGGCCAGTGCGACGAGTCCCGTCGCGGCCGTCGCGCCGGCCAGCGCGAGCGTTGCGGCGCGTCTGAGCGCGCTTCCGGCCCGGCCCCCCGGCCTGGTCTGCTGCATGATCACGAGCCCTCCCCTGACTGAAAACGATCAGCGTGACCCTAGCGGCGGCCCCGGGGCAAGCGCACGCGGATTAGCGCCGCCCCAGGGGCACTTCAGGGGTACTTGGGGGCGCCTTACGCGCGGGCCGCCAGGTCCAGTGCGGCGGCGAGGCCGGGGCGCGGGCTGGAGAGCACGGGCAGCCGGGTGCGTACGAGGTCGGCGGCTCCGGCCATGGAGGCCTGGGCCAGGACGACGGCGTCCGCGTCGGTGACGGCGTCCGCCGCCGCGGCCACGGCCCGGAGGTGCCCGGCGGTGTCCCCGGCCTCGAACAGCGCCCAGGCCCCGGCGACGAGGTGGGTGCGGACCGACAGCGGCCGGCCGGCCGCTCCACCAGCCTGTCCCGCCTCCTCGGCCAGGCCCGCCTCCTCGGCCAGCAGGGCGGCCGTCGGGGCGAGCGTCGACTCCACGGTGGCCAGTACGGCGATCCGCCGGCCGGTGCGGACGGCCGCGGCGGCCATCGGCCGGTCCACCCGCAGCACCGGTACGCCGAGGGCGGGCGCGAGGGACTCCGCGACCGCCCCGATCGTCGAGCAGGTGACCAGCACCGGGCCGTCGGCGCCGTCGAGCCGCGCCAGGACGTCCGGGGCCACCGGGCCGGGCCCCTGCGCCCGGGCCCGGTCGAGCAGCTCGGGGGCCACCAGGTGCCGCAGTACGGCGCCCGGATGGTGCCGGTCCCGGAGCGCGTCGAAGACCGGTACGTGGGCCGGCGAGGTGTGGAGCAGCGTCAGCCGCGTCACCACAGGTCGGGGTCGCCCTTGAGCTGCGCCTTGGCGGCCTCGACGACGTCGGCCGGGGCCTCGGGCGCCTGGTCGGGGTGCTTGGCCGCCCAGCTCGCCGCGTAGGGGCAGAGCGGGACGACCGGGACGCCCTCGGCGGCGGCCCGCTCGTAGAAGGAGGCCACCAGCGCCCCGGCGATCCCCCGGCCCTCGTGGCCCGGCTCGACGACCGTGTGGACCGCCACCAGGGCGTGCGGCTCGGCGGCGAGGACGAAGTAGGCGATGTGTCCGACCACCCCGCCGTCCTCGACGGCCAGCAGCCGGCCGGCCCCGCGCTCGTCCCTCAGCTCGACCGCCATCGCCCCGACTCCCCTCAGACAGCCACCGCGTGGGGGCTGCGTTCCTGGTCCGTGCCCGGTACGGGGGCGGACGGATCCGCACCCAGCTCGATGATCGCATTGTCCGCGTCGACGTGGACGACGCGCGGCACGAGCGCACGGGCCTCGGCGTCGTCGACCTGCGCGTAGCTGATCAGGATGACCAGGTCGCCGGGGTGCACGAGGTGCGCCGCGGCCCCGTTGATCCCGATGACACCGGAGCCCCGCTCCCCCTCGATGACGTACGTCTCCAGCCGCGCACCGTTGGTGATGTCCACGATGTGGACGAGCTCCCCCGGCAGCAGATCGGCCGCGTCGAGCAGATCGGCGTCGATGGTGACGGACCCGACGTAGTGCAGGTCGGCCTGGGTCACCGTGGCCCGGTGGATCTTCGACTTGAACATGGTACGAAGCATGCGAATACTCCCGGTGTGTCTGCTCCCTGCCCGCTGTGCGCAGGTCAAGGGCGGTCGCCGCAGACTACAACGGTTCGCGTGTCCGGTCAGCCCTGGGAGCTCGGTTCGAGCAGCGGGGTCAGGGTGTGGAATTCGCGTCGGAAGTACACCGCCGGCTCTTCCTCGTTCACGCGCGCCCGCGTGACCGCGCCCACGAGGATGGAGTGGTCGCCGCCGTCGTGGCGGGCGGTCGCCGCGCATTCCAGTACGGCGCTGGCCCCCTCGAGCAGGGGGTGGCCTTCGGCGTTCGTCGTGAACTCGCCCCGGGAGAACTTGTCGACGCCCTTGGAGGAGAACCACAGGGCGAGGTCCCGGTGCCTGGGCGGGAGCACGTGGACGACCCACGAGCTCGCCGCCGAGAAGGCGGGGTGGCACTGTGCGTTGACGGAGAGGCAGACCAGTACCAGCGGTGGGTCGAGGGAGAGCGAGCAGAAGGAAGTGGCGGTGAATCCCCACCACTTCCCCTCGGCGTCGACCGTGGTCACGATCGTCACTCCGCTCGGGAATGAGGACATGGCGTGCCGGAAGCTGTCCGTCAGCTCCTCAGTGGGCATTTTCGATTCCCTCCAGACAGGACGTGTCGGCTGCGCCGTGACGGGCTCGCCGTGGGAACGCCGACGAGCAGCCCCTGCCGGTACGCGCGCTAGGAACGGCTCATCAGCAGCGGTCGCGGTGACACCGCGGTCGCGGATCCGGTCAGCAGGCCGACGTCGGCCCGCAGGATCCGCAGGTGGAGCTCCTGGAGCTGCCGGCCCGGGTCCACGCCCAGGTGGTCGGCGAGGGCCTGGCGCAGGGTCATGTAGGCGGCCAGCGCTTCCGCCTGCCGGCCGGACCGGTAGAGGGCGAGCATCAGCTGGAGCCAGTGGGGTTCGTGCAGGGGGTTCGCGGCGGTCAGCGAACGCAGTTCGCCGACCAGCTCCTGGTGGCGCCCCAGTTCGAGATCGGCGTCGATGCGGGCTTGGATGGCCTCGGCGCGCAGGCCTTCCAGTTCGATGACGCGCTGGACCACCGTCGAGGTGGCCTGGGCGTCCGCGTAGGGGTCTCCCCGCCACTGGGCGAGTGCGCTCGTGAGGAGTTGGGACGCGCTGCGCGGGTCACCTGCGGCCAGGGCCGCCTTCCCCTCCCGCACCAGGCGCTCGGCCCGCACGGCGTCGAGGTGCTCCGGGGGGATGTCCAGGACGTATCCGGAGGGGCGGGTGAGCAGCCACTGCCCTTCGGGATCGCCCAGGGCCCGGCGGAGCCGCAGGACGGCCACGGCGACCGCCTTGCGGTCGGTGGTGGGCCGGTTGTCGGCCCAGACTTCTTTGAGGATGCGCTCGGTCGACATCGCCTCGCCCAGCTGTGCGGTCAATGCGGCAAGCAATGAGCGAACGCGAATACCACTGACCGGTACTTCCGATCCGGACCTTTCGGTGAATCGGACCTCCAAGGGGCCTAATACTCCCACTCGAATTGGACATTGTGGGTTTTTGTGTTCCATCCATTCAGGCATCTTCAGCACCGGCCCTCCTCCGGGGTCACCTGCTTCCGGCAAGCCGGAATAAGGTGGCGGATGAACATAGTTGCATTGGCATCCGTCACGATCAAGCGACTACCGAGCGATGCGTCAGGTTGTGCGGTAGATCACCCGCCGCTGGTCACACGGCCAACGGCCGGGTCGGAGAAGGGCGGTGCGGGCGACCTAGGGAGAGGTTTGGCGGAGCGCCGCGCGGGGACGGTGGAGGAGGGTCCGTCCACGCGCGGGCCGGGCGGCCGGCGGTCGGGATCAGCCGGCCTCGCAGGCGTCGAGTACGAGGTCGCTGACCTCGCGAAGCCGCCCGATACCGGCTCCGAACTCGGGTTGAACGTTGGACAGGTACGCGAACACGAGCTCGCGCGCGGGATCGGCCCACACGACGCTGGACGTAGTGCCCGCGTGCCCGAAGGTGCTCCTGCCGCTCGCCCCGCCCATCACCTGCGCCAGATCCCGCGGGTCCTGGCCCGGCCCGCCCAGCATGAATCCGTGGGACCAGCGGACCGGGCGTTTCAGGGAGGCGTCGTTCTCCCCGTCATTGGACGGCTTGACGGCCTCTGCCACGCTCTCGGGCCGCAGTACGCGGACACCGTCGAGGATCCCGCCTCCCAAAAGCATTTGATAAAAGCGGGCCAGTTGTGCTGCCGTGCCGGAAAGTCCGGCGGACGGAATGACGGACTGCCGGTATCGGCGCCTGTTGCTCATCCACTGGTTGGGCCATTCGGAAGGATGGTCGGCGCGCGCCGGCACGTGCCGGTCCCAGGCACTGTCGGGCAGTCCCATGTGCAAATCGTCCAGACCGAGCGGGACGAAGAACTCAGATGTCACGAAATCGCGGAACGACCGGCCGGTGACGCGTTGCACGAGTTCGCCCAGAATGAATCCGTAACTCATGAAGTGGTAGGCGGCGACCTCGCCTCCCGGCCACCGGGGCCGGGCCGCTTCGAGGTCGCCCACCGAGCGCTCCCAGTCGGAGGCGGTCCGCATGGTGCGCAGCATGCCCCGGCCGACCGGCACGCCGGCCCGGTGCTGCAGGACGTGGCGGACGGTCACCCGGGCCTTGCCCTGCTGGGCGAACTGCGGCCAGTACGCGGCCACCGGCTGGTCGAGCTCCAGCAGGCCGCGCTCGGCGAGCGCGTGCACGGCGAGGGCGGCGAAGGGCTTGGTGGCCGCGTAGGCGAGGAAGAGGGAGTCGGGGGAGCAGCCGAACGAGCGGTCCAGGACCACGGCGCCGCGCCGCAGGACGCACAGCTGTGCCGCGCCTCCCCTCCCCTGCACCACCTCGGTCAGTCGTCGCAGGACCGCGGGGTCCATGCCCGCGGCCTTCGGGTCGTGTTCCCGTTCGTTGATGGCGTTCATTGCGGTCGGTCCACCCTCTGTGCGCTGGTGTCGGAAGGCTGCCTGGGCTTCATCGCGGTGTCCTCACCAGGTGACCGGCATGGTGTGCATGCCCCGGACCATCAGTCCCGCCTTCCACGAAAGGTTCTCCTCGGGCACGGCCAGGCGCAGGCCGGGGTACCGGCGGAACAGTGTGGTCAGCGTGATCTGGAGTTCGACGCGGGCCAGTTGGGCGCCCATGCAGTGGTGCGGGCCCGCTCCGAATCCCAGGTGCGGGTTCGGCTGCCGGGCCAGGTCCAGTCCGTCCGGGTCGGTGAACAGGGCCGGGTCGCGGTTGGCGGCGCCCATCGACGGCACCACCGTCTCCCCGGCCTTGACCAGGACTCCCCCGAGGTCGACGTCTTCGGTGGCCGTCCGGGGGAATCCGTCGACGGTGCCGATGGGCACGAAGCGGAGCAGTTCCTCGACGGCGGCGGGGATCAGGGCGTGGTCGTTCCTGAGCCGCTCCAGCAGTTCCGGGTTGCGGAAGAGGACGTAGAGGAAGTTGGGGATCTGGCTGGCCGAGGTCTCGTAGCCGGCGATGAGGATGGCCTCGGCCAGCCGGACGAGTTCGCCCTCGGTGAGTCCGTCCTCCTCGTCCCGCGCGGTGACCAGGGCGCCGATCAGGTCCTCGGTGGGCCGCACCCGCCGTTGGGCGACGAGCCCGCCGAGGTAGTCGTGCATCCGCATCATGTGGTCGCGCACCTCCACGGGGGTGTGCGCGGTGGTGGTGAGCAGGGCGTCCGACCAGGTGCAGAACCGCTTCCGGTCCTCGGGCGGCACGCCGAGCAGCTCGCAGATCACGGACACGGCGAAGGGCAGGGAGAAGTCCTCGACCAGGTCGGCGGGAGGCCCCATCTCCTCCATGGCGTCGAGCAGCGCGTCGGCGGTGCGCTGGATGCGGGGCCGCAGCTCCTCCACCCTGCGGGGCGTGAAGACCTTCCCCACCAGGCGGCGCAGCCGTGCGTGGTCGGGGCCCTCCACGCTCAGGACGGCGTCGGGCGGCGGCTGGTGGGGCAGGAACCGGGGGGCGCCGGGCGCGACGGCGAGCGCGCGGGAGAACCGGCGGTCCGCGAAGACCCTGCGTACGTCCTCGTAGGCGGTGGCCAGCCACGCCTCGCCGCCGTAGGGCAGGGTGACGCGCTGGAGGGGCCGCTCCCGGCGCAGGGGCTCCCAGTACGGGTCCGGCTCCAGCCTGTCGGGGGCGTGGAAGGGGTAGGCGGGAGCCTCGTCGGCCCCGAAGGGGCATCCGGGCGCGGCGGCCTGCCGGCCGGTCACGAAGCGTCGTCCCAGGTCACCGGGAGGTTGTACACCCCGTACACGATCTGGTCGTCGCGCCAGCGGATGTCCTCGGGCGGCGCCGCCATGCGCAGGGTGGGGAAGCGCTTGACGAGGCCGCGCCATGCCGAGCGCATCTCCACGCGGGCCAGTTCCATGCCCAGGCACAGGTGGATGCCGTGTCCGAAGGCGAGGTGCGGGTTGTGCTCGCGCGTGATGTCGAGGCGGTCCGGGTCGGGGAAGACCTCGGGGTCGCGGTTGGCCGCGGGCAGCGAGGCGAGCAGGGCCTCACCGGCCTTGACCGGGTGACCGGCCACCTCCATGTCCTCGGTGACGCCGCGCGGCAGCCCCTGCTGGACGATGGTCTGGTGCCGCAGCAGCTCTTCGACGGCCTGGTCGACCAGGGTGATGTCGTCGCGCAGCAGGGCCCACTGGTCCGGGTTCTCCAGCAGGGTGTAGGTACCGACGCCCAGCATGTTGGCGGAGGTCTCGTGCCCCGCGATCAGCATGAGCACGCCGATGCCGGCGACTTCCAGGTCGGTGAGCGCGGGTACGGCGTCGGGGTCCTGGATGAGGTGGCTGAGCAGGTCGTCGCCGGGGTTCTCGCGCTTGGCGGCGCACAGGTCGATCATGAACTGGTTCATCTTGGCGCCGAGGGCCCCGAGTTCCTCGGGGGTGGCCTCCAGGTCCTGGAGTCGCAGGACCATGTCCATGAACTCGGCCCGGTCGTCGTAGCGGATGCCCATCAGCTCGCAGATGACCAGCAGCGGGATGGGCAGCGCGAACGACTGGACCAGGTCGACGGGGCCGCCTTCGGCCTCCATGGCGTCGAGGGTGTCGCTGACGATCTGCTCGATCCTCGGTTCGAGCTTGCGGATCGCCCGCATGGTGAACCACTTGGTCAGCAGGCGGCGGTAGCGGGTGTGGTTCGGCGGGTCCATGAAGATCAGGAAGCCCGGCAGGTACTCTTCGCCGCGCATCTCGGGTGCCAGGTTCCGCCACGGCTGGGGCGTCTTGCCCGGGTGCGAGCTGACGCGGGGGGCGGCGAGCGCGGCGCGGACGTCCGCGTGGCGGGTCAGCAGCCATCCCTCGGAGTCGTCGGCGAACCTCATCCTGCTGACGGGGTCGGTCGCCCGCAGCTCTTCGAGCTCGGGGGGCGGCGAGAAGGGGCAGGTGCGCTGCCGCGGCAGCGTGGCCGGCTGCTGTTCGGTGTCGGTCACGGTCGGGACTCCTCGGGACGTGGTGCGGTGCGGGCGGGGCTGGGCGGCGCGGCTCAGAGGGTGGGCGCGTCCGGGCCGTTCAGCGGCAGTACCTGGTAGCTGGCGTCGGTGCGGTCGCGCAGGGAGGGGTTGAAGCCGGCCTGGGCCTCGGCGGGGTCGAGCGGCACCTCCTGGACGAGGTTCCATTCGTTGAGCACGAGCCTGCGGGCGATCTTCCAGACGCCGTCGCGCCGTTCGAACCGGTCGACGTACCGTCCGGCGTACTGCTCCACCCGCTTGACGCCTTCGCTCTCGCGGTAGTGGTAGGCGGTGCAGTAGGTCTCCACGCCCGCGGAGTCGCCGTCGATCTCGATCGTGCTGCCGTGCAGGGTGTGCAGGGTGCCGGTGTAGGCGTCGCGCAGGATCGGGACGATCTGCTTGACGAAGTCGTGTGCGTTGCCGCGGATGACGCCGCGGTCGTCGTGCGCGTCCTCGTGGTAGGCGGACTTGACGAGTTCCTCGTCGAGCCGGTCGAGCCCGCGGCAGTAGCGCTGCAGGACGGTCCGGATCTCGCGCTCGCTCCACAGGATGTCGAGCTGGTCCATCGTGGTCTCTCCTCGGTTCGCTGTTTTCTGGTGGTTCCGGGCGTGCCGGGGTCTGCCGCGGCGTGCCCGGACGGCGCGGTTGGGGTGGGGCTGGTGGGGGTGTCTCAGGAAAGCGTGGTCAGGCCCGTCCTGGGGGCGTTGACCAACACCGCCTGGTTGCCCTGGGGGTGCTGGTTCTCGTACATCAACTGGTGGGCCTTGCCGATGTCGTCGAACCCGCCGGTCCAGGAGAGGCACGGGTCGAGCTGTCCGGTGGAGACGAGGTGGATCACGTCCCGGCACTGGCGGAGGTTGGCGAAGTGCGAGCCCTGCAAACGCTTTTGGCGCATCCACAGGAAGCGCAGGTCGACATCGGCGTTGTAGCCGGTGGTTCCGCCGCAGATGACGACCATTCCGGCGTTGTCGCACAGGTACATGGACGTCGGGATGGTGTCCTGGCCACTGTGCTCCAGGACGACGCGGGGTGCCCTGCGCTCTCCCAGCGCCTCCCAGAAGCTCCGGCCGAAGGCCCGTACGCCCTCGGTCCAGCGGGCCATCGCCTCCCGGTCGCCGATGTCGGGCAGCCGCCCCCAGTGGTCGAAGTCGAGGCGGTTGACGGTGCCTTGGGCGCCGAGTTCTCGGCAGTACCGGGCCCGCTCCTCGTCGGAGACCACGGCGACGGGGACGCCGCCCCGGATCCGGGTGATCTGGATGGCCATGGAGCCGAGGCCGCCGGCTCCGCCCCAGATGAGGACCGGGTCGCCGGGCCGTACGTCGTGGGGTGCCCAGCCGCACAGCTGACGGTAGGCGGTGGCTCCGGTGAGCAGGAAGCAGGCGGCTTCCTCCCAGGTCAGGCCGGGGGGCTTGGGGTGGCACTGGTAGTCGTCGACGAGGGCGAACTGGGCGAAGGAGCCGTAGTTCCCCTCGTACCCCCACACCGACTGCGAGCCGGAGGTCATGGGGTCGGCGCCCATGCGGATGTCGGAGGCGGTCTCCGTCCACTGGCAGCCGGACAGGATCACCTCGTCGCCCACCGCGACCTGGCTGACGCCCTCGCCGACGGCCCACACCACGCCGGAGCCCTCGGACCCGCCGATGTGGAAGTCGTCGGTGTCGCCGCGCCTGAGCCGCTCGGAGATCACGTCGACCGGCTGCCCGAGGGAGGCCCAGACGTTGTTGTAGTTGATGCCGGCGGCCATAACGAGGACCAGCACCTGGCCGGGCCGCACCTCGGGCACGTCCACGACCTCGCTGCGGAACGCCTGGTGCGGCGGGCCGTAGCGGTCCCGCCGGATCACCGAGGCGTACATCTGCTCTGGAACGGTGCCGATCGGGGGTATGTCACCCAATTCGAAAAGAGTATGTCGCACGCGGAACCCCGTCTGGATACAAACTCGTGCCGGATCAGAAGAAATTCGGAAGAAATGCTGCGCGGCAGCAGGCCACTGCAGATTCGGAATGCGGGGGGCCGTACGGAGAATGAATCGATCCGTCGGCCGGGCGCTCACATGGAGAGCGAATAACTCAGTCTATCGTACACAAGTTCCCCCACTTCCCGGAACTGGTTCGACAGGAAAAAGTGCCCGCCCTGAAATACCTTCAGCCGGAAGTCCGCCGAGGTGTGTTCACGCCACTTGTCGACCTCGTCGACCGGGGCCATGGCGTCCGCGTCACCGACCAGCGCGGTCACGGGGCACGGCAGGAGCGGACCGGGCCCGTGGCGGTAGGTCCTCACCGCGCGGTAGTCACTGCGGATGGCCGGCGCGACCATCCGCAGGACGTCCTCGTCGGCGAGGAGGCCGATGTCGGTGCCGCCGAGCTCGTCCAGGGCCGTGATCATCGCCCGGTCGTCCAGTTCGTCGAGCGGCATGCTCACCCCCTGCGCGGGATTCCCGCGCCCGGAGACGAACAGGTGGGCGGGCGGCGTGCCCCCGTCCCGGGACAGCAGCCGCGCCACCTCGTAGGCGACCACCGCTCCCATGCTGTGGCCGAACAGGGCGATGGGCCGGTCCAGCCACGGCGTCAGCGCCCCGGCCACCCCGTCGCGCAGCTGCTCGATCGAGTCGAGGAGCGGCTCGCCCCGCCGGTCCTGCCGCCCGGGGTACTGGACGGCCAGGACCTCGACCCGCGGTGTCAGCTCCTTGGACAGTGCGAAGTAGGCGCTGGCGGAGCCCCCGGCGTGCGGCAGGCACAGCAGCCGCGTCCGGGCCTCGGGAGCCGGATGGAAGCGGCGTATCCACAGGTCGCCGGAGGGGAAGGGCCGCGGGTCCCGCGCGCTGGTCGTCGTCATCGCCGATCAGCCCCTGCCACCGGCGAGGCCCGCGAGCCAGGTGTTGACGGCCCGGGCCGTCTGCGGAGCGTGTTCGTCCATCATCGTGAAGTGGTCGCCTTCCGTGTCGAGGACCGTACTGTCGAACTTCCAGTCGGGCCGCCATTCCTGACCCTCCGCCACCTCGCCCAGCGGCGACGACGCCCGCAGCAGCAGCGTCGGTACGCCCGCTTCCTCGGGCACCCAGTCGGTGAAGAACTGGAAGTACTTGCCCATCGCGGTCAGCCGCACGTCCGTCATCGCCCCGAAGTCCTCCTCGCGGTCCAGGACTCCCTGGGCGAGTTCGCGCTCCATCCGGTGCAGCGCCGGGTCGTTCAGCAGATAGGTGTCCAGCAGGACCACGGCTTCCGGGCGGGGCCCGGTGCGCGCCAGGTGGGCGGCGAGGCTGTAGGCGAACCAGCCGCCCGAGGAGTGGCCCAGGAGGACGAACGGCGCGCCGTCGGCCTGCCGGCGGATCCCCTCGGCGAGGAACTCCTTCATCACCTCGAAGTCGGCGGGCAGCGTTTCGCCCGGCGAGAAGCCGGGGGCGAGCAGGGCCGCCGCACCCCGGGTCCCGCGGAAGGCCGCGGCGAGACGGGCGTACTGCTGCGCCCCGTACAGCGGTACGGGTGCGGGGCAGCAGATCAGCCCCGCCCGGTCGGTGGCTCCCGCCAGCTCCAGCGTGACCGGGTCCTGCCCGGCCCCGGCCACGGTGTGGAAGGCCGGTCGCAGCCGGGAGGCGACCTTGGTGAGCTCCAGTGCGTCCTCGGGCCGGCCGAGGGTGTTCGCGTTGCGGTACAGCGCTTCCAGGGAGTACGGGGAGGGCGCCGCGGCGGCGTCGGCGCCGGAGCCGGCCGCGTCGAGGCGCTCGCCGAGGAACGCGGCCAGCGCGGTGGGGGTCGGGTGGTCGAAGATCAGTCCGGCCGGCAGGGTCAGCGCGCAGTCGGCGGCGAGCGCGGCGCGCAGCTCGACGCCCATCAGGGAGTCGAAGCCGATCTCCAGGAACGGTCGGTGGGGTTCGATCTCCGTGGTGCCGGCGCCGCCCATCACGGCGGCCGCCTGCTCGCGGACCAGGTCCAGCAGGAGCCGGCCGCGTTCTTCCCCGGAGGCTCCGGCCAGGCGCTGCGACGGCGGCGGCGTCCCCGGTACGGGCTCGGCCGACGGTTCGGCGGCGGACGGCCGCGCGTTCTGCCCGGCTCCCGCACCCGCCATGCCCGCCAGCCAGTAGCGCCGGCGCTGGAAGGCGTACGTGGGCAGCTCCACGCGGGTGCGGCCCACGGGCAGCAGGCGGTCCCACGCCGGTGAGACGCCGGCCGTGTGGGCCTGGGCGGCGGCCGTGAGCACGGCCTCCGGCTCGGGCACGCGGCGCCGCAGCACGGGCACGAACGTCTCGGGGGCGGCGTCGGGAAGGCACAGCCGGCCCGCGGCCGTCAGCACTCCCCCGGGGCCCACCTCCAGGAACGTGGTGGCTCCCCGGTCGCGCAGCGCGCGGACGGCGTCGTGGAAGCGCACCGTCTCGCGGACGTGGCGCACCCAGTACTCCGGGCGGCGGATCTCGTCGGAGACGGGCCCGCCGGTGAGGGTGGAGACCACGGGGAGGGCGGGGGCCCGGTAGGAGATGCCCCGGGCGACTTCCGCGAACGCCTCGGTCATCCCGTCCATGTGGGCGGAGTGGAAGGCGTGGCTGACCTTCAGCCTCTTGGTCTCGCGGCCGCGCGCGGCCCATTCGCGGGCCAGTTCCGAGACCGCCGTCCCGTCCCCGGAGACCACGACGGAGTCCGGCCCGTTGACGGCCGCGATGTCCAGTCCCGCACGGCCGTGGGCGAGTTGGGCGCGCACCTCGTCCTCGGTCGCCTGGACGGCGACCATGGCCCCGCCGCCGGGCAGTGCCTGGATCAGCCGGCCGCGGGCCGCGACCAGGGCGCAGGCGTCGGCGAGGGACCAGACTCCGGCCGCGTAGGCGGCGGTCAGCTCGCCGATCGAGTGGCCCGCCACCACGTCGGGCCGCAGGCCCCAGTCTTCGAGCAGCCGCAGCAGGGCGACCTCGACGGCGAACAGCGCGGGCTGGGTGTAGGCCGTGGTGTCGAGCAGGGCGGCCTCGGGCGTGCCGTCGGCGGCGAACAGGACCTCGCGCAGCGGACGGTCGAGGTGCCCGTCGAGGTGGGCGCACACCTCGTCCAGCGCGTCGGCGAACACGGGACTGTACGCGACCAGTTCGCGGCCCATACCGGGCTGCTGGCTGCCCTGCCCGGTGAACAGGAACGCCGTCTTGCCGCCCGTCGGCGCCGTCCGGCCGGTGACCACGCCCGGGGCGCGGGCGCCGCCCGCCAGGGCCGTCAGGCCGGCCAGCAGTTCCGCGCGGTCCCGGCCGACGACGGCGGCCCGGTGCTCGAAGGCCGCCCGGGTGGTCGCGAGGGCGGCGGCGACGTCCGCCGGGGCCAGGTGCGGGCGCGCGGCCAGGTGGTCCGCCAGGCGGCCGGCCTGCTCGCGCACGGCTTCCTCGCTGCGGCCGGAGACGACCCAGGGCAGGGGCCCGGCGACGGTCCAAGGCCCGTCCGGTGCCTCCTCCGGGGTCTGCTCGGGTGACTCCTCTTGTGCCGCCTGCTGTGTCTCCTGCCGTGTCTCCTCGGGGGGCGGGCCCTCCAGGATCACGTGGGCGTTGGTGCCGCTGACGCCGAAGGACGAGACCGCCGCGCGGCGCGGCTCCCCGGTGTCCGGCCATGCCCGGGCCTCGGTCAGCAGGCGCACGTCGCCCGCGGACCAGTCGACGCGCGGGGTGGGCTCCGTCAGGTGCAGCGTGCGGGGCAGTACCCCGTGCCGCATGGCCTGCACCATCTTGATGACACCGCCCGCACCCGCCGCGGACTGGGTGTGGCCCAGGTTCGACTTCAGCGATCCCAGCCACAGCGGCCGGCCCTCGCCGCGGGCCCGCCCGTAGGTGTCGAGCAGTGCCCCGGCCTCGATGGGGTCGCCGAGGGGGGTGCCGGTGCCGTGTGCCTCCACGGCGTCGATGCGGTCCGCCGTCAGCCGCGCGTTGGCGAGGGCCTGGCGGATCACCCGCCGCTGCGAGGGCCCGTTCGGCGCGGTCAGTCCCGCGCTCGCGCCGTCCTGGTTGACCGCGCTGCCGCGGATCACGGCGTGCACCGGGTATCCCAGGCGCCGCGCTTCGGAGAGCCTGGCCAGGAGCAGCACCGCCGCGCCCTCGGACCAGGTGGTGCCGTCGGCGGTCGCCGAGAAGGACTTGCAGCGGCCGTCGGGCGCCAGGCCCTGCTGGCGGCTGAACTCGATGAAGGCGGTCGGCGTGGCCATCACCGTCGCGCCGCCCGCCAGCGCCAGGGAGCACTCCCGCTGCCGCAGGGACTGCGCGGCCAGGTGCAGGGCCACGAGCGAGGAGGAGCAGGCGGTGTCGACCGAGACGGCCGGTCCCTCGAAGCCGAAGGTGTAGGCGACGCGGCCGGAGAGGATGCTGGCGGAGTTGCCGGTCCCGATGAAGCCTTCGGCCGTCTCCCGCGCGTCGAGCACGTTGAGCAGGTAGTCGTTGCTGTTGGAGCCGACGTAGACCCCGATGTCCTCGCCCCGCAGGGTGGTCACGTCGAGGCCCGCGTGCTCGAACGCCTCCCAGGAGACCTCCATGACCAGACGCTGCTGCGGGTCCATGGCCAGGGCCTCGCGGGGCGTGATGCCGAAGAAGGGTGCGTCGAACCCGGCCGCGTCCTTCAGGAAGCCGCCGTGACGGGAGTACGTCTTGCCCGGGGTCCCCGGCTCGGGGTCGTATACGGCGTCGACGTCCCACCCCCGGTCTTCGGGGAAGCCGGCGATGGCGTCCCGGCCCTGGGCCACGAACTCCCACAGCGCGTCCGGCGAGGCGATGTCCCCGTCGCCTCCGGGGAACCGGCATGCCATGCCCACGATCGCCACCGGCTCGTGGGCCGCGTCCTCGGCCTCTTCCAGCCGGTTCCGGGTCCGCCGGAGATCGGCCGTGACCAGCCGCAGGTACTCGCGGAGTTTCGTCTCGTTGTTCTCGTCCACGTGTTCAGCCACGGCGGAGTTCCTTCTCGATCAGCTCGAACATCTCGTCGTCGGTCGCCGTGTCCAGCGCGTCCCGGTCCTCGCCGCCCGCGTGCCCCGCGCTCCCCGCGCTCCTCGCCGGAGCGTGGACCGCGAGCAGGCCCTTGAGCCGCTCGGTGGCCCGGGTGAGCTGCCGGTCGCCCGCCGGCAGCCGCGCGAGGTCGGCCTCCAGACGGTCGAGCTGGTCCGACAGGGACAGGTCCGGTGCCGCCCCGGCCCCGGCCAGGCCGGTCACCAGGTGGTCGGCGACGGCCGCGGGGGTGGGGTGGTCGAACAGCAGCGTCGTCGGCAGGTCCTGCCCCGTCACGGCCGCCAGCCGGTTGCGCAGCTTCACGGTCATCAGCGAGTCGAAGCCGTGGTCGAGGAAGCCCCGCTCCGGTTCCACCGCCTCCGGCGCGTCGTGCCCCATGACGGCGGCCGCCTCGGTCCGGACCATCCGCAGCAGCGCCTCGTACCGTTCGCCGGCGGGCAGCGCCCGCCACGCCGCGACGCGCGAGGCGGCCTCGGCGGCGGGCCCGGGCCGGCCGTCCGGGCCGGCGTCCTGCGCCGCGTCCGTGTCGGGTCCGGAGCGGGCGGGGTCGGTGCGCCATCCGGTGGCGCCCTGCGGCCAGTAGTGCTGCTTCTGGAACGCGTACGTGGGCAGGTCGGGCGCGGACGGTCCGTCCCCGAGGAAGGCCCGCCAGTCCACGGACACTCCGCGGGTGTGCAGCGCGGCCAGCGCGGTCAGCAGTGCGGGCACCCCGTCGCGGTCGGCGTGCGCCGTGGACACCAGCAGCGGCGCGCTCCGGCCGGGCTCGGCCGCCAGGCAGGCCTGGCCGGCGCTGCTGAGCACGGTGTCGGGGCCGACCTCGACGAAGGCCCCGACCCCGTACCGCTGCAGTCGGCGCATCTGGTCGTGGAAGCGCACCGCGCGGCGGATGTGGGCCACCCAGTACGCGGGGTCGCGGGCCTCGCCCGCGCCGAGGAGGTCGCCGGTGACGTCCGAGACGATGGGGATGCTCGGGGATCCGTACGACAGGCCGGCCGCGACGCGCCCGAACTCCTCCGTCATGGCATCCATGTGCGGGGAGTGGAAGGCATGGCTCACCTTGAGCCTGTTGGTCTTGCGTCCCCGCGCCGCCCAGTGTTCCGCGAGCTCCGTGACGGCGTCCGCGTCGCCGGAGAGGACCACCGAGGAGGGGCCGTTCAGGGCGGCGATGTCCACCGCGTCCTCCCTGCCCGCGAGGCCGGCGCGGACCTCCTCCTCCGTGGCCTGCACGGCCACCATGGCGCCGCCGGCGGGGAGGGCCTGCATGAGCCGCCCCCGCGCGGCGACGAGTACGGCCGCCTGCGGTACGGACAGCACACCCGCCACGCACGCCGCGGACAGTTCGCCCAGTGAGTGTCCGGCCAGGACGTCGGGGCGCACGCCCCAGCTCTCCAGCAGCCGGAACAGCGCCACTTCGTAGGCGAAGATCGCCGGCTGCGCGTAGTCCGTACGGTCGAGCAGCTGCCCGTGGGGGTCGGCGGCGGGCGCGAACATCACGCGCAGCAGCGGAGCGTCCAGGTGGGCGTCGAAGTGCGCCGCCACCGACTCCAGGGCCTCGGCGAAGACGGGGAACGCGGCGTGCAGGTCGCGCCCCATGCCCGCCCGCTGGCTGCCCTGCCCGGTGAACAGGAACGCCGTCTTTCCCTTGGCCGGTTTTCCCGGTGCGACACCGGTGACGACATGGTCCGGCGCCTGCCCGTCGGCCAGGGCGTCGAGGCCCGTGAGGAAGGTGTCGGTGTCGTCGGCGAGGACCACGGCCCGGTGCTCGAACGCCGACCGGGTACCCGCCAGCGCACGACCCACCGCCCGCACGTCCAACAACTCCCGGCCCGACGCGTACGCGCGCAGCCGACGCGCCTGCCCGGCCAGCGCCTCCTCCGTACGACCCGACACCAGCCACGGCACCAGACCGCTCTGCGGCGACGCGTCCTCGGCAGGGGCCGGCTCCTCGGGAGCCTGCTCCAGAATGACGTGCGCGTTCGTACCGCTGATCCCGAACGACGACACACCCGCCCGCCGCGGACGATCAGCCTCGGGCCACGCCCGCGCCTCGTCCAGCAGCCGCACCCCACCCGCCGACCAGTCCACCAACGGCGTCGGCACCTCGGCGTGCAGCGTCCGCGGCAGCACACCGTGCCGCATCGCCATCACCATCTTGATGACACCACCCACACCCGCCGCCGTCTGCGTGTGCCCCAGATTCGACTTCAACGAACCCAGCCACAACGGCCGCTCCACCGACCGGCCCTTCCCGTACGTCGCCAACAACGCCTGCGCCTCGATCGGATCCCCCAGCCGGGTCCCCGTACCGTGCGCCTCCACGGCGTCCACCGACTCAGCCGGCACACCCGCGTTCACCAACGCCTGACGGATCACCCGCTCCTGCGCCGGACCACTCGGCGCCGTCAGCCCATTGCTCGCACCGTCCTGATTGACCGCACTCCCCCGCACCACCGCCAGCACCCGACGCCCGTTGCGCCGGGCATCCGAGAGCCGCTCCAGCACCAGCACACCAGCGCCCTCGGACCAGCCCGTACCGTCCGCCCCCGCACCGAACGCCTTGCACCGCCCGTCCGCCGACAGACCGCCCTGACGGCTGAACTCGACGAACATCGCCTCGGCGGCCATGACCGTCGCGGCGCCGGCGAGGGCGAGGGAGCTCTCGCCGCGCCGCAGGGACTCCGCGGCGAGGTGCATCGCCACCAGCGACGACGAGCAGGCCGTGTCCAGCGTCATCGCGGGACCCGTGAGGCCGAGCCCGTAGGCGACGCGGCCGGAGGCGACGCTCACGCAGTTGCCCGACAGCATGAACCCGTCGACGACGGCGCCGGTCTGCTGGAGGCGGGCGAGGTACTCCTGGTAGCTGGTGCTCAGGAAGGCCCCGGTGTCGGTGCCCTTGAGGCTGACCGGATCGATGCCCGCCCGCTCGATCGCCTCCCACGAGGTTTCGAGCAGCAGCCGCTGCTGCGGGTCCATCGCGAGGGCCTCGCGCGGGGAGATCCCGAAGAAGCCCGGGTCGAACTCGGCCGCGTCGTAGAGGAAACCGCCTTCGACCGCGTCCGACTCCCCTTCGAGGGTCTCGATGTCCCACCCGCGGTCCTGCGGGAACGCTCCGATCGCGTCCTCGCCGGCGGCCAGGAGCTCCCACAGCCGCTCCGGGGTGTCGGCGCCGCCCGGGAAGCGGCATGCCATCCCCACGATCGCGATGGGTTCCGCGCGCAGTGAAGCCTCCGCCTCCGCTTCGGACAGCCGCTCCCGCGTCGCTTCGAGTTCGGCGGAAACCCGCTTCAAGTAGTACCGGAGCTTTTCTTCGTCAGCCATGTCGGCCCCTTCACACGTGACTCGTCGGACTGTGATTCGGTGACCGCTCTACGAAATTCCGAATTTCTTGCCGATCAGGTCGAACATTTCCTCGTCCGTGGCCGCCTGCATTTCCTCGCTCACGGCGCCCTCCGATTTCTCCTCGGCGGCCCGGGCGTCGGCCCATGTGGTGAGGAGGCGCTGCAGCCGGACACCGATCTCGTCGTTCTGCTCGGGGTCGGCCTGCGGCTGGGCCAGTACGGCCTCCAGCTCGTCGAGGTGGGTCAGCACCTCGGAGCGGGTCGCGGGGGCCGGCTCGGGACGGGCCGCCGCCACCTCCGAGGCCAGGTGGTCGACGAGGTCCTGGGGCGTGGGGTGGTCGAAGACCAGGGTGACGGGGAGGGCGAGGCCGAGCGCGGCGCCGAGCCGGTTGCGCAGTTCGACGGCCGTGAGCGAGTCGAAGCCGAGGTCCTGGAACGGACGCCACATCTCGGTCTCCTCGGCCGAGCCGTGACCGAGCACCGCGGCGGCCTGCTCGCACACCAGGGCCTCCAGGAACGCGTCGTGCTCGTCCGCGGGCAGCTCCGCCAGGCGCCGGAGCGCATGCCCCTGGGTGCCCTCCTCGGCCGGTCCGGCGCTCGCGGCGTCCTGACCGGCCACCGCAGCCGGGGCCGCCGGGGTACCGGCGGGGACCGTGCCGGCCGGCTGGGCGGGCCCGGCCGTCATCTGCGCGTCGGGCCAGAACCGCCTGCGCTGGAAGGCGTACGTCGGCAGGTCCGCGCGGCGGGCGCCGGACAGGTTCGGCATGCGGCTCAGGTCGAGCGGCAGGCCTCGTACGTAGGCTTCGGCGACCGAGGTGAGGAATCGTTCCTCCCCGCCTTCGTCGCGGCGCAGCGTGCCCACCACGGCGGCCGTCGCGCCCGCCCGTTCGAAGGTCTCCTGAAGTCCCACGGTCAGTACGGGATGCGGGCTGACCTCGATGAAGAACCGGTGTTCGTCCTCCAGCAGCCTGCGCACGGCGCCGTCGAGGAGCACCGGCTCGCGCAGGTTCCGGTACCAGTACCCGCAGTCCAGTGAGGTCGTGTCGGCGACCTCGCCGAGGACCGTCGAGTAGAAGGGCACGCTCGACCGGCGCGGCGCGACCGAGGACAGCTCCTCGACGAACTCCGTCCGCAGCGCGTCGACTTGCGCGGAGTGGCCCGCGGCGGTCGCCCCGGGTACCTTCCGCGCCCGTACCCGGTCCGCCATGCACAGCGCCACCAGTTCGTCCACGGCCTCCGGTTCCCCGGACACCACGACGGACGTGGGACCGTTCACCGCGGCGATCGAGAGCCGCTCGCCGTACGGTGCGATGCGGCGCGCCACCTCCTCGGCGGACAGCAGGAACGACGCCATGGCGCCCTTCCCCGTCAGCCGGTTCAGCAGGGCGCTGCGCAGGGTGATGATCCGGGCCGCGTCCTTCAGGGACAGGGCGCCGACGACGTACGCGGCGGCGATCTCCCCCTGCGAATGGCCGACGACGGCGTCGGGCTCGACTCCGTGCGCCCGCCACACCTCGGCGAGGGCCACCATCACGGAGAACAGCACCGGCTGCACCACGTCGAGGCGGTCCAGGGACGCCGCCCCCGGCTTCTGGAGCAGGACGTCCGTCAACGACCAGTCCACGTGGGCGGAGAACGCCTCGTCGCACTCCTCGATGCGGGCGCGGAACACCGCCGAGGACTCCAGCAGCCGTCCGGCCATGTCCGGCCAGTGGGAGCCCTGCCCCGGGAAGACGAACACGGTCTTGCCCGAGGCGGTGCTCGTCCCCTGGACGACGCGGCCGTCCTCGCGGCCGGCCTCCAGCGCGTCGAGTGCGGCCTCCAGGCCGGTGCGGTCCGCGCCGACGACCACGGCGCGGTGCTCGAACGCCGTACGGCCCGCGAGGGACAGGGCCAGGTCGGCGGCCGACAGGGCCGGGTCGTTCCGCACATGGGCGGCGAGTCGCCCTGCCTGGGCGCGCAGGGCCTGCTCGCTGCGCCCGGACACGGGCCACAGGAAGGGGCCGGCCGGCGTCGCCGTATCCGCCCGCGGCGCGGGCGCGTCACTGTCGGGCGCCTGGGCCGGGGCCTGTTCGAGGATGACGTGCGAGTTGGTCCCGCTGATCCCGAACGACGAGACGCCCGCGCGGCGCGGCCGCCCGTTCTCGGGCCAGGCGACGGGCTCGGTGGCCAGGCGTACGGCGCCGGAACCCCATTCCACGTGCGGGGTGGGGCTGTCCACGTGCAGGGTCCTGGGGACCAGGCCGTGACGCATCGCCAGGACCATTTTGATGACTCCGGCGAGGCCGGCGGCCGCCTGGGTGTGCCCGATGTTGGACTTCACCGATCCCAGCCACAGGGGGCGTTCGGGCGAGCGGCCCTTCCCGTACGTGGCCAGCAGTGCCTCCGCCTCGATCGGGTCGCCGAGCTCGGTCCCGGTGCCGTGTGCCTCCAGTACGTCGACCTGGTCGGCCGGGACCTGGGCGTTCGCCAGCGCCTGGAGGATGACCCGCTGCTGGGCGCGGCCGTTGGGCGCGGTCAGGCTGCTGCTGGCGCCGTCCTGGTTGACGGCGGAGCCGCGGATGAGGCCCTGGACGGGGTGGCCGTTGCGCCGGGCGTCCGACAGCCGCTCCAGCAGGAGCATGCCGACGCCCTCCGAGAATCCGGTGCCGTCCGCCGAGCCGGCGAACGACTTGCAGCGTCCGTCCTTGGCCAGTACCCGCTGGCCGCTGTACTCGATGAAGCCCATCGGCGTGGACATCACCGTCACACCGCCCGCCAGGGCCAGCGAGCACTCCGACCGGCGCAGGGACTGCGCTGCCAGGTGCAGCGCGACCAGCGAGGAGGAGCAGGCCGTGTCGATGGTCACCGCGGGGCCTTCGAAGCCGAAGGTGTAGGCGAGGCGGCCGGAGAGCACGGCGGCGGCGTTGCCCGTCCCGACGTGTCCTTCGAAGGCGCCCGGGGAGCTCATGAGCAGCGAGGCGTAGTCCTGGATGTTGGTGCCGGAGAAGACGCCGACGTCCGTACCGCGCAGGGCGGTCGGGTCGATGCCGGCCCGTTCGAAGGCTTCCCAGCCGGTCTCCAGCAGCAGCCGCTGCTGCGGGTCCATGGCGGTGGCCTCGCGCGGGCTGACGCCGAAGAACGCGGGGTCGAAGTCTGCCGCGCGGTCGACGAAGCCGCCCTCCCGCACGTACAGGGTGCCCTTGCGGCGCTGTTCGGGGTCGTACAGCCCGTCCAGGTCCCAGCCGCGGTCGTCGGGGAACGCGCCGATCGCGTCGCCGTCGTCGAGCACGAACTGCCACAGGTCCTCCGGGGAGACGACCTTGCCGGGGAGGCGGCAGGACATGCCGATGATGGCGATCGGTTCGTTCAGCGATTGCACGAGCTGCTGGTGCTGTTGCTTCAGCCGCTCGGATTCCTTGATCGACGCGCGCAGCGCCTGCACAACTCGATCGTCGGTGGTGTCCATCAGCTAACTCCCGAGGGGTTTCAGGCGTCGGTGTTGATCGCCATGTGAACGAGGCTTTCCAGATCCATGGCGTCGATGGACTCTGGTGTCACAGCGTGTGGATCGGCGGCTCCGGACGTGTCCTGCTCGGCCTGTCCGGCCGCTTGCGCGGACGCGGCGCCTTCGCCGAGGGCGCTGTCGAATCCGGTGAGCCGCAACAGGGCGTCCAGGACTCCGGCCTCCTTGAGGCGGGAGAGCGGAAGGGAGGCGAGGGCGGCCTGGAACTCCGGCGCTCCACCCGCTCCGCCCGCCGGGGCGGCCGGGTCGGCCGCGATGTCGAGCCTGGACTGCAAGTGCCGTGCCACGGCGCGGGGGTTGGGGTGGTCGAACAGTGTCACCGCGGAGAACCGCAGGCCGGTCGCCTGGCTGAGGCGGTTGCGGAGTTCGACCACGGCGACCGAGCTGAATCCGGACTCCAGGAAGCCCCGGTCCGGGGAGACGGCCTCCGGGTCGGCGTGGCCCAGTACGGTGGCGACGTGGCCGCGCACGAGCCTGAGCAGGATGCGCACCTGTTCGGAATCCGACAGTCCGGCCAGGCTTCCGGCGAGCTTTTCGGCCGCGTTGACCGGGGCTTCCTCCTGCCGGGCGGCGGCGTCCAGCCGGCGGCGCGCGGGCCGTACGAGCCGGCGCAGCACGGGCAGCGGCGGAGTACCGGCGGCGGCGAGCACCGCCAGGTCCAGACGGGCCGGCACGCACAGGGCCCGGTCGTGCGCCACGACCGCGTCGAACAGGGCGAGGCCCTCTTCGGCGGACATCGCGACGGCGCCCTCGCGCCTGATCCGGACCAGGTCGGCCCCGGTCACCTGGCCGCCCATGCCACGGTCCTCCTCCCACAGGCCCCACGCCGCGGAGACCGCGGGCAGACCCTGCGCGCGGCGCTCGTGGGCGAGGGCGTCCAGGAAGGCGTTCGCGGCGGAGTAGCTCGCCCGGCCGGGCGCTCCGAACACCCCGGCGACGGAGGAGAACAGGACGAACGCCGAGAGGCCGAGGCCGGCGGTCAGCTCGTGCAGGTGCAGGGCCGCATCCGCCTTGGGACGGAACACGCCGGCCAGCCGCTCCGCGTCCAGCGACTCGATCACGCCGTCGTCGACGACGCCCGCGCAGTGGACGACGCCGGTGAGCGGACGGTCGTCGGGGATCGAGGCCAGCAGGTGGGCGAGGGACTCGCGATCACCCACGTCGCACGCCTCCACCCGTACCCGGGCGCCCGACTCCGTGAGCTGGGCGACGAGTTCGGCCACGCCATCGGCCGCGGCACCCCGCCGGGACACCAGGAGCAGGTCCCGTACTCCGTGCGCCGCCGACGCCAGGTGCAGGGCCACCAGCGCACCCAGACCACCCGTACCGCCCGTGACCAGGACCGTGCCCCGGGTGGCGAAGGACGCCGTGGGGGTGTCGTCCGTGGAGACGGCGGTACGCACCAGGCGGGGCGTGAACGCCCTGCCGCCCCGTACCGCGACCTGTGATTCGCCGGTGCCCAACGCGAGCCGCAGCGCGGCCTCTTCGGCCGCCTGGGAGAGCCCGGGCTCGACATCTGCCAGCACCAGCCGGTCCGGATGCTCCAGCTGCGCCGACCGCACCAGACCCCATACCGGGGCCGCCGACAGATCCGCGACACCCGCATCGGAGCCCGCGCCCACGCCCACGGCGCCCCGCGTCAGCACCACCAGGCGGGAGTCGACGAACCGCTCGTCCGCCAGGAACCCGGTCACGGTGTGCAGCGCCCGCGCCGTCGCCGACGTGGCGTCGTCCGACGCGGCGCCGCTGTGGGCCCACACCACGATCCGGGGTACGCCCCCGGAACCGTCCACCGCGTCCCATTCGCCCCAGGCGGGTGCGGGCTCCGCCGAGGCCGGGACCACGACCGGAGTCCAGTCCAGGGTGAACAGCGCGTCCCTCAACACGCCTTCGGGGGAGTTCAGTTCGCCCCTCCCGACGGGGCGTGTCACCAGCCGGCCGATAGACACCACGGGTGCGCCCGACGCGTCGACCACTTGCACCGACACCTCACCGGCCGACGGCACCACGCTCACCCGCACGTCGGTCCCGCCGACGCCGAACAGCTCGACGCCCGACCAGGCCGACGACATCGGGGCTCCGGCCGCGGTGGCCTCCACGTCCAGGGAGGCCACGCGTGACACGGCGTCCAGCAGCGCCGGATGGATGCCGTACGCGGCCGCCCCGTCGCTCACCGGCTCCGGCAGGGCGACCTCGGCGAACGTCTCCTCTCCGCGCCGCCAGGCGGCCCGAATCCCGTGGAACGCGGGGCCGAGGCCGGTACCGGCCTGCGCCATCCGCTCGTACAGGTCGTCCAGCGGCAGCGGTGAGGCGCCGGCGGGCGGCCACGAGTCCGGCCGTACGGCGCCGGCGGCGTCCTCGGGGTTCGTCCCGGCGCCGCTGCGCGTCAGCGCGCCGGACGCGTGCAGGGTCCACTCGGCGTCGTCCGTCGCCCCGTCGGGCCGCGCGAACACCTCCACCGTGCTGCGGCCCGCCGCGTCGGCTTCCGACACGAGCACCTGGATCGACACGGCGGCGGCAGTGGTACCGGCTTCGGCCGGCAGCACCAGCGGCTGGTGGTAGGTCAGCTCTTCGAGGTGGGGGCTGCGCACGTGGTCGCCGGCCTGGAGGGCCAGTTCGACGAGTACGGAGCCGGGCAGGACGACCTGGCTGAACATCGTGTGGTCGGCCAGCCAGGGCTGTTCGGTCAGGGACAGCCGGCCGGTCCACACCACACCCCGGCCCTGGGGCAGGGACACCACCGCACCCAGCAGCGGATGCCCGGCGGCCACCAGGCCCAGGCTCGCCGCGTCGCCGGGACGCGACGGGGCGTCGAGCCAGAAGCGCTCGCGCTGGAACGCGTACGTCGGCAGGTCACGGGCGGTCGGTCCGGTGCCGAGCAGCGTGGACCAGTCGACCTCGACTCCGTGGGTGTGGGCCTGGGCGAGGGCACCCAGCAAGGCCTGCGGCTCGGGAGCGTCACCGCCTCGCAGTGCGGACACGAACAGCGGGGCGGTTTCGCCCTCGTCGTCCGCCGTGAGGCAGTCGGGTCCGAGGGCCGAGAGGACGCCGTCCGGGCCCAGTTCCAGGAACACCGTGACGCCCTCGGCCTCCAGGGACCGCACCCCGTCCATGAACCGGACCGGCTGACGCACGTGCCGCACCCAGTACTCGGCCGAGCACACCTCACCCGCCCCGGCCACCGTCCCCGTCACATTGGAGACCAGCGCAACCCGCGGCGCACGGAACTCCAAGCCCTCCGCCACCGCACGGAACTCCTCCAACATCCCGTCCATGTGCGGCGAATGAAACGCATGGCTCACCGTCAGACGCTTGACCCGACGACCCCGCGCCTTCCACCCACCCACGAACTCCCCGACCGCGTCCACATCACCCGACACCACGACCGACGAACCACTGTTGACCGCCGCGACCTCCAACCGGCCGCCAAAACCATCCCCGGCGAGCACCGCCCGGACCTCCGCCTCGGTCCCCTCCACCGCGGCCATCCCACCATCCTCACGAAGCGCCTGCATCAGCCGGCCACGCGCCGCCACCAACCGCACCGCATCACCCAGCGACAACACACCCGCCACATGCGCAGCCGCGATCTCCCCCACCGAATGACCGATCAGGAAATCAGCCCGCACACCCCACGACGACACCAGCCGGAACAACGCCACCTCAACAGCGAAGATCCCCGCCTGCGCGAACACCGTCCGGTCCAGCAGCCCCTCGACCGAACCGCCCTCACCGAACACCACGTCCCGCAACGAACCACCGAGCTCCACGTCAAAGAGCCCGAACACCTCATCCAACGCCTCAGCGAAAACAGGGAACGCCGCATACAACTCACGGCCCATCCCCACCCGCTGACTGCCCTGACCCGTGAACATCAACGCCGTACGAGCCGGACCATCAGCCACCCCACGCACCAGACCCGGAACACCGTCACCCTGAGCCAGGGCGTCGAGGCCGGTGAGGAAGGTGGCGGTGTCGTCGGCGAGGACCACGGCCCGGTGCTCGAACGCCGACCGGGTACTTGCCAGCGCACGACCCACCGCCCGCACGTCCAACGCCTCCCGGCCCGACGCGTACTCACGCAGCCGGCGCGCCTGCGCCGCCAACGCCTCCTCCGTACGACCCGACACCAGCCACGGCACCAGACCGCTCTCCGGTGAGGTGCCCTCGGCCGGAGCGTCCTCGGCAGGGGCCGGCTCCTCGGGAGCCTGCTCCAGAATGACGTGCGCGTTCGTACCACTGATCCCGAACGACGACACACCCGCCCGCCGCGGACGATCAGCCTCAGGCCAGGGCCGCGCCTCGCCCAGCAGCCGCACCCCACCCGCCGACCAGTCCACCAACGGCGTCGGCTCCTCCGCGTGCAGCGTCCGCGGCAGCACACCGTGCCGCATCGCCATCACCATCTTGATGACACCACCCACACCCGCCGCCGTCTGCGTGTGCCCCAGATTCGACTTCAACGAACCCAGCCACAACGGCCGCTCCACCGACCGGCCCTTCCCATACGTCGCCAACAACGCCTGCGCCTCGATCGGATCCCCCAACCGGGTCCCCGTACCATGCGCCTCCACCACATCCACCGACTCAGCCGGCACACCCGCGTTCACCAACGCCTGACGGATCACCCGCTCCTGCGCCGGACCACTCGGCGCCGTCAGCCCATTGCTCGCACCGTCCTGATTGACCGCACTCCCCCGCACCACGGCGAGCACCTGGTGCCCGTTGCGCCGCGCGTCCGAGAGACGTTCGAGCACGAGGACGCCGACACCCTCGGACCAGCCCGTGCCGTCCGCCCCCGCACCGAACGCCTTGCACCGCCCGTCGACCGACAGGCCACCCTGACGGCTGAACTCCACGAATGCACCGGGCGTCGCCATCACGGTCACGCCACCGGCCAGGGCGAGCGAGCTCTCGCCGCGCCGCAGGGAGTCCGCCGCGAGGTGCATCGCCACCAGCGACGACGAGCAGGCCGTGTCCAGCGTCACCGCCGGGCCGGACAGGCCCAGGGAGTACGAGAGGCGGCCGGAGGCCACACTTCCCGCTGAGCCGAATCCCAGGAAGCCTTCCAGGCCCTCGGGGATGTCCGGCAGCCGAGAGGCGTAGTCGTGGTACATGACACCGGTGAACACGCCGGTGTCGGTTCCCAGGAGCGACTTCGGGTCGATGCCCGCGTGTTCGACCGCCTCCCACGAGGCTTCGAGCAGCAGCCGCTGCTGCGGGTCCATCGCGAGGGCCTCGCGCGGGGAGATCCCGAAGAAGCCCGGGTCGAACTCGGCAGCTTCGTAGAGGAAACCGCCTTCGGCCGCGTACGACTTCCCTTCGGTCTCCGTCGCCGGACCGAAGACGTCCCGCACGTTCCAGCCGCGGTCGTCGGGGAACGGGCCTATGGAGTCCCGGCCGTCGAGGACCAGCTGCCACAGGTCGTCCGGGGTCCGCACGCCTCCCGGATACCGGCAGGCCATGCCCACGATCGCGATGGGATCGTCCGACACGACCGACGGGGCCACTGCCGCCGCCGCGTGGGCGGGTCGGTCTTCCGCCTCGCCCGCGAGTTCCCGCGTGAGGTATTCGGCGATGCGCTGGGGGGTGGGGTAGTCGAAGACGAGGGAGGCGGGGAGGCGAAGACCTGTCGCTCCGTTGAGGCGGTTGCGCAGCTCGACCGACATCAGCGAGTCGAAGCCCAGCCCCTTGAACGGGGTGTCCACCCCGACCAGTTGGCCGGGGCCGTAGCCCAGCACGCCGCTCGCGAAGCCCCGGACCGAGTCCAGGATCACGCGCCGGCGCTCCGCTTCGGCCAGGCCCGCGACGCGAGCGGCGAGCGCGGCCCCGCTGCCCGGTTCCTCGGCCCGAGTGCGCCGCACGGTGCCGCGTACCAGGGACCGCAGCACTGCGGGCACGCCCTCCGCGTCACGCCTGTGCAGTCCCGCCAGGTCCAGGCGGGCCGGCACGCACAGGGCCCGCTCGTGTGCCACGACCGCGTCGAACAGCGCGAGTCCCTCGTCGGCCGGCATCGGCACGGCGCCCAGGCGCCTGATCCGGGCCATGTCGGCCTCGGAGACCTGGCCGCCCATGCCGCGGTCTTCCTCCCACAGGCCCCAGGCGGCGGAGACCGCCGGCAGCCCCTGGGCACGGCGTTCGTGTGCCAGTGCGTCCAGGAGGGCGTTGGCGGCGGCGTAGCTCGCCTGCCCGGCGGTTCCCACGACACCGGCGAAGGAGGAGAAGAGGACGAAGGCCGAGAGGTCGAGGCCGGCCGTCAGCTCGTGCAGGTGCAGGGCCGCATCGGCCTTCGGCCTCATGACGCCGGCCAGTTGGGCAGGGGTCACCGTGTCGAAGGTTCCGTCGTCGACGACGCCCGCGCAGTGGACGACTCCGGTGAGCGGACGGTCGTCGGGGATGGAGGCGAGCAGAGCGGCGAGGCCGTCACGGTCACCGACGTCGCAGGCTTCGACGCGCACCCGGGCGCCGGCTTCCACGAGCTGGGCGACCAGTTCTTCGGCGCCTTCGGCGTCGGCGCCCCGGCGGGACACCAGCAGCAGGTCCCGCACCTCGTACTCGGACACCAGGTGCCGGGCCACCAGCGCACCCAGGCCGCCCGTGCCGCCGGTCACCAACACGGTGCCCGTGGCGCGGAACGGGGGCTGCTCTTCGCCTTCCCGCTGCGCGGTGAGACGTGCGAGGCGGGGCACCAGCGCCCGGCCGCCCCGGACCGCCACCTGCGGCTCGGCGGCACCCAACGCGGCCCGCAGCGCCGCCCCTTCCGCATCAGCGGACAGACCAGGCTCCACATCGACCAGCACCAGCCGGTCCGGATGCTCCACCTGCCCCGACCGCACCAGACCCCACACCGGAGCCGCCACCAGATCCCGCACACCCTCATCCGACCCGGCAGCCACGGCCCCACGCGTCAGCACCACCAGCCGCGAGCCCACGAACCGCTCATCGGCCAAGAACTCCTGCACGGTCCGCAGTGCCCGCGCCGTTGTCTCCGAGAGGCTCGCGGACCCGTCACCGCTGTGCTCCCACACCACCACCGGAGGAACCGGCACGGAGTCACCGACCGACCCCCACACACCCCAACCCGAGAGCACCTCCGCCGAAGCCGAGGCCGGTGCCGGCGTCCACTCCACCCCGAACAGCGCGTCCCGCAGCCCGCCATCGGCCGCCCGCAGCTGCTCCCGCGACACCGGACGCGTCACCAGCCGGCCCACCGACAACACCGGTACACCCGAAGCGTCAGCCACCCGCACCGACACCTCACCACCGGCCGACGGCACCAGACCCACCCGCACGACCGAACCACCCACACCCTGACCGGACAGCTCCACGCCCGACCACACGAACGGCAACCGCACCTCATCCGCGGACGGGTCGATCGACATGTGCAGTGCGGCGTCCAGGAGAGCGGGATGGATCGCGAAGCCGGCCGGCTCTTCGGCGTTGACCGGCTCCGGGAGGGCGACCTCGGCGAACACCTCGTCGCCGCGCCGCCAGGCGGCCCGGACGCCCTGGAACACGGGGCCGTACCCGTACCCGTGTTCATCGAGCCGGTCGTACAGGTCACTCACGTCGACCGGTACCGCGTCCTGCGGGGGCCACGTGCCGAGATCCTCCTCCGGGTCCCGTGTGCCGGACGCACCGTCGATGCCGGTCAGGGTTCCGGTGGCGTGAAGCGTCCACACCTCACCACCCAGCAACTCCCCGTCGACAGCACCCTCCGGGCAGGAATGCACCGTCACCGCACACCGGCCGGACCCATCCACCCCCGCCACCGCAACCTGCAACCGCACCCCACCAGAAACCCCCAACACCAACGGCTGCTGAAGCGTCAACTCCTCCAACCGACCACAACCCACCCGCCCACCAGCGGACAACACCAACTCCACCCACACCGCACCCGGCAACACCACCCCACCGAACACCGCATGATCCGCCAACCAAGGCTGCTCAGAAACCGACAACCGGCCCGTCCACACCACACCCCGGCCATCCGGCAACGACACCACCGCACCCAGCAACGGATGACCAGCAGACACCAAACCCAGACCCGCCACATCACCACGCCGCCCCGCCGGAACATCCAGCCAGAAACGCTCCCGCTGGAACGCGTACGTCGGCAGGTCAAGGGCGGTCGGTCCGGTGCCGAGCAGCGTGGACCAGTCGACCTCGACTCCGTGGGTGTGGGCCTGGGCGACGGCACTCAGCAGGGCCTGCGGCTCCGGGACTCCCTCGCCCCGTAGTCCGGCCACGAACGCCGCCGAGTGTTCCCCGTCCGCCGTGAGGCAGTCGGGTCCGAGGGCCGAGAGGACGCCGTCCGGGCCCAGTTCCAGGAACACCGTGACGCCCTCGGCCTCCAGGGACCGCACCCCGTCCATGAACCGGACCGGCTGACGCACATGCCGCACCCAGTACTCCGCCGAGCACACCTCACCCGCCCCGGCCACCGCCCCCGTCACATTGGAAACCAGCGCAACCCGCGGCGCACGGAACTCCAACCCCTCCACCACCGCACGGAACTCCTCCAACATCCCGTCCATATGCGCCGAATGAAACGCATGGCTCACCGTCAGACGCTTGACCCGACGACCCCGCGCCTTCCACCCACCCGTAAACTCCCCGACCGCGTCCACATCACCCGACACCACGACCGAAGAACCACTGTTGACCGCCGCGACCTCCAACCGGCCGCCAAAACCATCCCCGGCGAGCACCGCCCGGACCTCCGCCTCGGTCCCCTCCACCGCGGCCATCCCACCATCCGCACGAAGCGCCTGCATCAGCCGGCCACGCGCCGCCACCAACCGCACCGCATCACCCAGCGACAACACACCCGCCACATGCGCAGCCGCGATCTCCCCCACCGAATGACCGATCAGGAAATCAGCCCGCACACCCCACGACGACACCAGCCGGAACAACGCCACCTCAACAGCGAAGATCCCCGCCTGCGCAAACACCGTCCGGTCCAGCAACCCCTCGACCGAACCGCCCTCACCGAACACCACGTCCCGCAACGAACCACCGAGCTCCACGTCAAAGAGCCCGAACACCTCATCCAACGCCTCAGCGAAAACAGGGAACGCCGCATACAACTCACGGCCCATCCCCACCCGCTGACTGCCCTGCCCCGTGAACATCAACGCCGTACGCGCCGGACCATCAGCCACCCCACGCACCAGACCCGGAACACGGTCACCGCCCACCAGCCCCTCAAGTGCGGCGAGCAGCGCCTCCTGGTCCGCGCCCATCACCACGGCCCGGTGCTCGAACGTCGACCGGGTGCCCGCCAGCGCACGACCCACGGCCCGCACGTCCAACGCCTCCTGGCCCGACGTGTACTCGCGCAGCCGGCGCGCCTGCGCCGCCAACGCCTCCTCCGTACGACCCGACACCAGCCACGGCACCAGACCGCTCTCCGGTGAGGTGCCCTCGGCCGGAGCGTCCTCGGCAGGGGCCGGCTCCTCGGGAGCCTGCTCCAGAATGACGTGCGCGTTCGTACCACTGATCCCGAACGACGACACACCCGCCCGCCGCGGACGATCAGCCTCAGGCCACGCCCGCGCCTCGCCCAGCAGTTCGACCGCGCCGGCCGACCAGTCCACCAACGGCGTCGGCTCCTCGGCGTGCAGCGTCCGCGGCAGCACACCGTGCCGCATCGCCATCACCATCTTGACCACGCCGCCGACGCCGGCCGCGGCCTGGGCGTGTCCGAGGTTGGATTTCAACGATCCCAGCCACAAGGGCTGTTCGGCCGGCCTGCCCTGGCCGTAGGTGGTCAGGAGCGCCTGCGCCTCGATCGGGTCCCCGAGCCTGGTGCCCGTACCGTGCGCCTCCACGGCGTCCACCGTGTCGGCCGGTACGCCCGCATCGGCCAAGGCCTGGCGGATCACCCGCTCCTGCGCGGGACCGCTCGGCGCCGTCAGTCCGTTGCTCGCACCGTCCTGGTTGACCGCGCTGCCCCGCACCACGGCGAGCACCTGGTGCCCGTTGCGCCGCGCGTCCGACAGACGTTCCAGCACGAGTACGCCGACACCCTCGGACCAGCCCGTGCCGTCCGCCCCCGCACCGAACGCCTTGCACCGGCCGTCGACCGACAGGCCGCCCTGGCGGCTGAACTCCGCGAACATCACCGGGCTGGACATGACCGTCACGCCACCGGCCAGCGCGAGCGAGCACTCGTCCCTGCGCAGGGCCTGTACGGCCAGGTGCAGGGCGACGAGCGAGGAGGAGCAGGCGGTGTCGACGGTGATGGCCGGGCCCGTGAAGCCGAAGGTGTAGGGGACGCGGCCGGAGACGACGCTGGCCGCCGTCCCGGTCCCGTAGTACCCCTCGATCTCGTCCGGTACGGACTCCAGACCCGCGGCGTAGTCGTGGTACATCACCCCTGCGTAGACACCCGTACGGCTGCCCTTGAGGGTGGTGATGTCGATGCCCGCCCGCTCGACCGCTTCCCACGAGGCTTCGAGCAGCAGCCGCTGCTGCGGGTCCATGGCGAGGGCCTCGCGCGGGGAGATCCCGAAGAACTGTGCGTCGAAGTCGGGGGCGTCGTAGAGGAATCCGCCCTTGCGGGTCGCGCTCTTCCCGGGCCGGTCGGGGTCCGGGTCGAACAGGGAGTCGGTGTCCCAGCCCCGGTCCTCGGGGAAGTCCGCCACCGCGTCGCCGTTCCGGGCCACCAGCCGCCACAGGTCCTCCGGCGAGCTCACGCCGCCCGGATACCGGCAGGCCATGCCGACGATCGCGATCGGCTCGCGATGACGCTGCTCGGTGCTCTGGAGCTGCTGACGGGTCTGGTGCAGCTCCCGCGCAACCCACTTCAGCTTGTCCAGCAGGTTCTTCTCATCAGACATGTGAGGTCTCTCCGCAAAGGCGTTCGGGATGGGGCGGGGCGGGGGCTGGGGCTGGTTCAGAAGGAGCCGAATTGCTTTTCGATGACGTCGAGGATCTCGTCCGTCGTCGCGGCTTCCAGTTGGTCGACGAAGGCGGAACCGTCGTCCGGGTCCGGCTGCGCGACCGGTTCGGCGGCGTCCTGGCCGGGCCCGGTGAGGGCCAGCAGGCTCGCCAGTCGGTCCGCGATGCGCTGCCGTGCCTCGCCGCCGAGAGCGGGCCCGGCCAGCACCTGCTCGATCTTCCCGAGGTCCACGAGGATCGGCTCGATCCCGGGGGCGTCTTCCGCCTCCAACGAGGTGTCCACGTGCTGTGCCAGGTCCTGGACGGTGGGGTGGTCGAAGACGAGGGTGGCCGGGAGGCGCAGTCCGGTGGCCCGGTTGAGGCGGTTGCGCAGTTCCACCGCCATCAGCGAGTCGAAGCCCAGCCCCTTGAACGGGATGTCGAGTCCAACGAGTTGGCCGGCCCCGTAGCCCAGCACCCCGCTGACGTAGCCCCGGACCACGTCCAGGATCACGCGACGGCGCTCGTCTTCGGCCAAGCCCGCGACGCGGGCGGCGAGCCCCGAGTCGGTGTTCGCGTCCTCGGCGCGGGTCCGACGTACCGGAGGTCGTACCAAGGAGCGGAGCACCGAAGGCACATCCTCCGTGTCGCGCCTCTGCAACCCGGCGACATCGAGCAACGCCGGTACGGCCAGGGCCCGGTCCCGGGCCACTGCCGCGTCGAACAGGGCGAGGCCCTCGTCGGCGGACATCGCGGCGAGCCCCAGGGCCGCCAGGCGACCCCGGTCCACCTCGGACAGGCCGCCCGTCAGCCCGCCGTCGGAAGCCCACCAGCCCCACGCCAGGGACACGGCGGAGAGGCCCCGTGCCCGGCGCTCGTGTGCCAGGGCGTCCAGGAAGACGTTCGCGGCGGCGTAGCCCGCCTGTCCCGCGCTCCCCACCACGCCGGCGAAGGACGAGAACAGCACGAACGCGGAAAGGTCGAGTTCCGCCGTCAGTTCGTGAAGGTGGAGGGCCGCTTCCGCCTTGGGGCAGAACACGGCGGCCAGCCGGTCCGCGTCCAGCGACTCGATCACACCGTCGTCGAGTACGGCGGCACTGTGGACCACTGCGGTGAGCGGGCGGTCTTCCGGGATGGAGGCGAGCAGAGCGGCGAGGGCGTCACGGTCGCCGACGTCGCAGGCTTCGACGCGTACCCGGGCGCCGGCCTCCACGAGCTGGGCGACCAGTTCCTCGGCACCTTCGGCCGCGCCGCCCCGGCGGGAGACCAGCAGCAGGTCCCGCACCCCGTACTCGGACACCAGGCGCCGGGCCACCAGCGCGCCCAGCCCGCCCGTGCCGCCGGTCACCAACACCGTGCCCCGAGGACCGAAGGGCTCCTGGGTCGTGCTCTCCGGCGTGGCGGCCACCCGCGCGAGGCGGGGCACCAGTACCCGGCCACCCCGGACCGCCACCTGCGGCTCGACGGTACCCAACGCGGCACGCAGCGCCGCCCCTTCCGCATCAGCGGACAGACCCGGCTCCACATCGACCAGCACCAGCCGGTCCGGATGCTCCACCTGCCCCGACCGCACCAGACCCCACACCGGAGCCGCCACCAGATCCCGGACACCCTCATCCGACCCGGCAGCCACGGCCCCGCGCGTCAGCACCACCAGCCGCGAGCCCACGAACCGCTCATCGGCCAAGAACTCCCGCACCACGCCCAGGGCCCGGACCGTCGCAGCCGACACGCCTTCCGCCGCGTCACCACTGTGCTCCCACACCACCACCGGAGGAACCGGCACGGAGTCACCGACCGAACCCCACACACCCCAACCCGACGGAACCGAGGCCGAAACCGAGGCCGGAGCAGGCATCCACTCCACCCCGAACAACGCGTCCCGCAGCCCCCCATCGGCCGCCCGCAACTGCTCCCGCGACACCGGACGCGTCACCAGCCGGCCCACCGACAACACCGGCACACCCGAAGCGTCAGCCACCCGCACCGACACCTCACCACCGGCCGACCGCACCAGACCCACCCGCACGACCGAACCACCCACCCCCACACCCTGACCGGACAGCTCCACGCCCGACCACACGAACGGCAGCCGCACCTCATCCGCGGACGGGTCGATCGACATGTGGAACACGGCGTCCAGCAGCGCCGGGTGGATGCCGTACCCGGTCGCCCCGCCACTCACCAGGTCCGGGAGGGCGACCTCGGCGAACACCTCGTCGCCGCGCCGCCAGGCGGCCCGGACGCCCTGGAACACGGGGCCGTACCCGTATCCCAGTTCATCGAGCCGGTCGTACAGGTCGCCAACGCCGACCGCTGTGGCGCCCTGGGGCGGCCACACCGTGAGGTCGGTGCCGATGCCTCCCTCGGCGGGCCCGTCCGCTCCCGTCAGGGTTCCGGTGGCGTGGAGGGTCCACACCTCACCACCCAGCAACTCCCCCTCGACAGGCCCCTCCGGGCAGGAATGCACCGTCACCGCACACCGGCCGGACCCATCCACCCCCGCCACGGCAACCTGCAACCGCACCCCACCAGAAACCCCCAACACCAACGGCTGCTGAAGCGTCAACTCCTCCAACCGACCAGACCCCACCCGCCCACCAGCGGACAACACCAACTCCACCCACACCGCACCCGGCAACACCACCCCACCGAACACCGCATGATCCGCCAACCAAGGCTGCTCAGAAACCGACAACCGGCCCGTCCACACCACACCCCGGCCATCCGGCAACGACACCACCGCACCCAGCAACGGATGACCAGCAGACACCAAACCCAGACCCGCCACATCACCACGCCGCCCCGCCGGAACATCCAGCCAGAAACGCTCCCGCTGGAACGCGTACGTCGGGAGATCGACGCGCTGGGCCGCGCCGGTACCGGCGAACACCGCGTTCCAGTCGACGGCCAGGCCGTGTACGTGTCCTTCGGCGAGGGAGGTCAGGAAGCGTTCCCAGCCGCCTTCGTCGCGGCGCAGGGTGCCGAGGGCGACGGCCTGTGCGCCGGTGTCCTCGAAGGTCTCCTGGAGTCCGACGGTCAGTACGGGGTGTGCGCTGGATTCGACGAAGACGCCGAATCCGTCGGTCAGCAGGGCACGTACGGTCTCGTCGAACCGGACTTCCTGCCGCAGGCTCGCGTACCAGTACTCCGCGTCCACGCCCGAGGTGTCGAACAACCCGCCGGTCACGGTCGAGTAGAAGGGGATGTCGCCGCGGCGCGGGCTGATGTCCGCCAGCGCGGCGATGACCTGCCCGCGGATGGCCTCGACCTGGGCGGAGTGCGAGGCGTAGTCGACGGGGATGCGCTTGGCCCGTACTCCGTCGGCCGCGCAGGCGGCCAGCAGCCCGTCGAGGGCCTCCGGTTCGCCCGAGACGACGGTGGACGAGGGGCCGTTGACGGAGGCGACCGAGATCCGCTCGCCCCACGGGGTGAGGCGCTCCCGCACCCGGTCGGCGGGCAGGGGTACGGACACCATGCCGCCCCGGCCGGACAGGTGTTCGGCGATCGCCTTGGCCCGCAGGGACACGACCTTCGCCGCGTCGTCGAGGGACAGCGCGCCGGAGACGGCGGCGGCGGCGATCTCGCCCTGGCTGTGGCCGATGACGGCGGCGGGGTGGACTCCCACCGACTGCCAGACCGCTGCCAGCGAGACCATGACGGCCCACAGGGCGGACTGTACGACGACGACGTCGTCCAGTGACGGATCGTCGGCACCGTCGCCGGCCGCGTCCCGGACCACGTCCGTGACCGACCAGCCGACGTGCGGCCGCAGTGCCGCGTCGCACTCCGCGAGGCGTGCGGCGAACACCGGTGAGGAGTCCAGCAGCCCCGCCGCCATCCCCCGCCACTGGGAGCCCTGGCCGGGGAAGACGAACGCGATCTGGCCGGGGGCTTCGGACGCCCTGCCGGTGACCGTACCGGCGGCGGGGATGCCGTCGGCCAGGGCGGTCAGGCCGGCCAGGGCGGACGCGCGGTCCGACGCCAGGACGACACCGCGGTGTTCGAGGGCCGCCCGGGTCGTGGCCAGCGAGTGGCCGACGTCGGGCACGGCCGGCGGGGTGCCGGCCTCCACGAAGGCGGAGAGCCGCCCGGCCTGGGCCCGCAGGGCCGTCTCGGACCGGCCGGACACGAGCCAGGGCACCACGGCCGCCGTGGACGGCGCGAGGTCCGCGCTGTCGGCGGGGAGCTCGGGCCGCTGCCCGGGCCGGGTGTCGGGGCCGGCCTCCTCCAGAATGACGTGCGCGTTGGTACCGCTGATGCCGAACGACGACACACCAGCCCGGCGGGGACGGCCGTCCACCGCCCACTGCACCGGTTCGGTCAGCAGCTGCACCGCGCCCGAGGTCCAGTCGACGTGCGGGGAGGGCTGCTCCGCGTGCAGGGTCCGCGGCAGCAGGCCGTGTCGCATGGCCTGCACCATCTTGATGACTCCCGCGACGCCCGCGGCGGCCTGCGCGTGGCCGATGTTCGACTTGACGGAGCCCAGCCGCAGGGGCCGGTCGGCGGGCCGGTCCTGGCCGTAGGTGGCCAGGAGGGCCTGTGCCTCGATCGGGTCGCCCAGCGTGGTGCCCGTGCCGTGCGCCTCCACCGCGTCCACGTCGGCCGCCGACAGCCCGGCGCCGGCCAGGGCCTGGCGGATCACGCGTTGCTGCGAGGGCCCGTTGGGTGCGGTGAGGCCGTTGCTCGCCCCGTCCTGGTTGACGGCGCTGCCGCGGAGGACCGCGAGGACCTGGTGTCCGTTGCGGCGGGCGTCCGACAGACGCTCCACGAGGAGTACGCCCGCGCCCTCGGACCAGCCGGCGCCGTCCGCCGAGGCGGAGAACGCCTTGCACCGGCCGTCGGGCGCCATGCCGCGCTGCCGGCTGAACTCCACGAAGACCCACGGGGTCGCCATCACCGTGACGCCGCCGGCCAGTGCGAGCGAGCATTCGCCGGAGCGCAGTGCCTGCGCCGCCAGGTGCAGGGCGACGAGGGAGGAGGAGCAGGCGGTGTCGACGGTGACCGCGGGGCCTTCCAGGCCGAAGGTGTAGGCGATGCGGCCGGAGGCGACGCTGCCCTGGGTGCTCGTGACGGCGTAGCCCTCCAGGCCTTCGGGGGTTTCGGAGGCGCTGCCGTAGTCGTGGTGCATCACGCCGGTGAACACGCCTGTCGAGCTGCCCTTCAGCGTGCCCGGGTCGATCCCCGCCCGCTCGAACACCTCCCAGGACGTTTCCAGGAGCAGCCGCTGCTGCGGGTCCATGGCCAGGGCCTCGCGCGGCGAGATCCCGAAGAACGCCGGGTCGAAGTTCCCCGCGTCGTAGAGGAATCCGCCCTCGCGGGCGTAGCTCTTGCCGGGTGCGTCCGGGTCCGGGTCGTACAGGCCCTCGTCCCAGCCGCGGTCGGTCGGGAGGAAGGACACGGCGTCCCCGCCCGACTCCACCAGCCGCCACAGGTCCTCGGGCGAGCTCACGCCGCCGGGGTAGCGGCAGGCCATGCCGACGATCGCGATGGGTTCGTCCGCCGGGTGGCCCGGCGCCGCGGGGGCGGGCGGGACGGTGGCGGGCTCCGTCGGCGTACCCAGGATCTCGCCGCGAAGGTGTTCGGTGAGCTGTCCGGGGGTGGGGTGGTCGAAGACGAGCGTGGCGGGCAGGCGCCGGCCGGTCGCGGCGTTCAGGCGGTTGCGGAGTTCGACCGCGGTGAGCGAGTCGAAGCCGAGCTCCTTGAAGGGGCGGCCGGCGGCGATCGTCTCCGGGGTGGCGTGCCCCAGCACGGTCGCGACCTGTGCGCGGACCAGGTCGAGGAGCACCCGGCTCTGCTCGTCCTGGCCGAGGCCGGACAGGCGCTGGGCGAGGCCGCCGCTGCCGGAGGTGTCGGGGCCGGCGGCCGCCTTGCGGGCCACCGTCCGTACCAGGCCGCGGAAGAGGGGCCGCAGCATGCCGGAGGCGGCTTCGTGCCGCAGGGTGGCCGTTTCCAGGCGTACGGGTACCAGGTGCGGGTCGTCCAGCGTGGTCGCCGCGTCCAGCAGGGCCAGGCCCAGGGCGGACGGCAGGGGCTGGATGCCCGCGCGCTTCATCCAGGCGAGGTCGTCCTGTGCGAGGTGGCCGAGCATGTCGCCGGACTGGGCCCACAGGCCCCAGGCGAGGGAGTGGGCGGGCAGGCCCTGGGCGTGGCGGTGCTGGGCGAGGGCGTCCAGGAAGGCGTTGGCCGCCGCGTAGTTGCCCTGGCCGGGGTTGCCGAAGGTGCCCGCGATGGAGGAGAACAGGATGAACGCCGACAGGTCCAGGCCGCGGGTCAGCTCGTGCAGGTTGACCGCCGCGTCGATCTTGGGGCGGAGCACCCGTTCCGTCTGCTCGGGGGTCAGGGAGGCCACGAGGCCGTCGTCCAGCGTTCCGGCCGCGTGCACGACGGCGGTCAGCGGCCGGTCGGCGGGGATGCCGGCCAGCAGGGCGGCGAGCGCGTCACGGTCGGCGGTGTCGCATTCGGCGATCTCCACCCGTGTCGCGCCGAGGGCGGTGAGGTCGGCCTCCAGCTCCGTCGCGCCCGTCGCGGCCCGGCCGCGACGGCTGGCGAGCAGCAGGTGCCGTACGCCGTGCTCGGTGACCAGGTGGCGGGCCAGCAGGCCCCCGAGGGATCCGGTGCCGCCGGTGATCAGTACCGTGCCGGTGGTGTCCAGCGGTCCGGCGGCGCCCGTCGGCTCCGGGACGGTGACGCGGGCCAAACGGGGTACGAGGGCGGTTCCCTGACGTACCGCCACCTGGGGTTCCTGCGCGGCCACCGCCGCGGCCACGGCCCCGGTCAGTGCCGCGCGGGACTCCTCCAGGGCGTCGACGTCCACCAGGACGAACCGGCCCGGGTTCTCCGACTGCGCCGACCGCAGCAGGCCCCACACGGGTGCGTGTGCCAGGTCCACGACGTCCTCGCCGGTCCGGGTCGCCACGGCGCCCCGGGTCACGACGACGAGGAGGGAGCCCGCGGCACGGTCCTCGGCCAGCCAGTCGCGCGCCAGGGCCAGGGCCTCGGCCGTCGCCTCGCGGGCGGCCTCCGCGAGTCCGCCGCCGGCCGGCGTCCCGGGGGACACGGAGACCACGACGTGCGGTGCTCCGTCGGCGAAGAGGGATTCCAGGTCGGGGGCGTGGCGGGCCGTGTCGAACAGGCCCGTCTCCGGTGTGCCGAGCACCGCCCAGCCGGTGGTGTCCACGGCGCCGTCGGGGACGGGCAGCGCGGTCCACGTCGTGCGGAACAGCGCGTTGTGGGTGGTGTCCGCGGCGCCGGTGAGCTGCTGCGCCGAGACGGGGCGCAGGGTCAGCGACTCCGCCGAGGCCACCGGGGCGCCCGAGGTGTCGGTGATGGTGAGGGAGACCGTGTCCGCGCCGGCGGGGGTGACCCTGACCCGTACGGAGGTGGCACCGACGGCGTGCAGGGTGGTGCCGGTCCATGCGAACGGCAGCCGTACGGGGGCGGCTGCCGGGCCGTCGCGGCCGTCGAGCGCGCTCAGCAGGACGGGGTGCAGGGCGGCGTCCAGGAGGGCGGGGTGGATGCCGAACCGGGCCGCGTCCGCGTCCTGTTCCTCGGCCAGGGCCACCTCGGCGTAGATCTCCTCGCCGACGCGCCAGGCGGCGCGCAGGCCCTGGAAGGCCGGACCGTAGCCGTAGCCGATGTCCGCGACCCGCTCGTAGAAGGAGTCCAGGTCGACGCGTTCCGCGCCCTGGGGCGGCCAGACCGTCAGGTCGCCGGAGGGCGTTCCGTGGGCCGTGTCCAGCAGGCCGGTCGCGTGCCGGGTCCACGGCTCGTCGGAGCCGGAGCCGGGGTGGGAGCCGGTGTCTTCCGTCGTCTCGGGGCGCGCGTACACGGCCACCCGGGCCTGCCCGTCGGTGTCGGGTGTCTCCACCGCCACCTGTACCTGGACTCCGCCGCGTTCGGGCAGGACCAGCGGGGCTTCGAGGGTCAGCTCGGCCAGCAGGTCGCGGCCCACGGCTTCGCCGGCCCGCAGGGCCAGCTCGACGAACGCGGTGCCCGGCAGCAGGACGCTGCCCAGGGCGGCGTGGTCGGCGAGCCAGGGGTGCGTCCGCAACGACAGCCGGCCCGTCAGCAGCACGTCCCCGTCGGCGGCGGTGCTCACCGCCGCGCCCAGCAGCGGGTGGTGGGCGTCGGCGAGGCCGAGGCCGCTCGGGTCGCCGGTGCCGGCGGTCGTGGTCTCCAGCCAGTAGCGCCGGCGCTGGAAGGCGTACGTCGGCAGGTCGGTGGGCTTCGCGTCCGTTCCCGCGAACAGCGCCTTCCAGTCCACTCCGGGCAGTCCGCGGACGTACCCCTCGGCCAGCGAGGTCAGGAACCGGGCCGGACCGCCCTCGTCACGGCGCAGCGAACCGACCGCCACCGCCTCGGTCTCCGCGTCCTCGAAGGTGGCCTGCATGCCCGTGGTGAGCACGGGATGCGCACTGGACTCGACGAAGAACCGGAAGCCGTCCGCCAGCAGGGACCGTACGGTCGTCTCGAAGTTCACCGGCTGCCGGGCGTTGTCGAACCAGTACTGCGCCGTCAGTTCTTCCGCGTCGCGGAGGGTACCGGTGACCGTGGAGTAGAACGGGACGCTGCCGGGACCGGGGACGATGTCGGCGAACAGCTCCAGGATCTCCTCGCGCAGCGGGTCGACCTGCGCGCAGTGCGAGGCCACCGTCGAGCCCACCACGCGGGCCCGGACCTTCTCCGCCTGGCACGAGGCCACGAACTCCTCCAGTGCCGGGAGGTCACCGGCGACGGTCACCGCGCGGGGCCCGTTGCGTCCGGCGATCACCAGGCGGCCCTGCCACCGGGCGAGCCGCTCCTCGACCGCGTCCGCCGCCAGCGCCACCGAGGCGACCGCGCCGTTGCCGACGAGTTCCCGGGCGAACAGCGCGCTGCGCAGCACGATCAGCTTCGCGGCGGCCTCCAGCGACAGCGCCCCGGCCACGTGCGCGGCGGCGATCTCGCCCTGGCTGTGTCCGACGACCGCCGCGGGCCGCACGCCGGCGGCCTGCCACACTGCGGCCAGCGACAGGTTCACCGCGAACAGCACCGGCTGGAGGATCTCGATCCGGTCGGCCGAGGGAGCGTGCGGCGCCTGGCGCAGCACGTCGGTCACCGACCAGTCCACGAACTTGCCCAGCGCCGCTTCGACTTCGGCGAGGCGGGCCGCGAACACGGGTGAGGAGTCCAGCAGTTCGGTCGCCATGCCCTGCCATTGCGAGCCCTGGCCGGGGAAGACGAACACCACCTTGCCCCGCACGTCCGCCGTGCCGGAGACCACGCCCGCGGCGGGCAGGCCCGCGGCCATCGCGGACAGGCCGGACAGACGTGCCTCCGGGGCGGGCGCCAGCACCACGGCCCGGTGCTCCAGCACCGCCCGCGACGCAGCGAGGGACCAGCCCACGTCCGTCGGGGAGAGCTCCGTACGCGCCTGCGCGAAGGCGGCGAGCCGTCCGGCCTGCGCGCGCAGCCCCTCCTCCGAGGAGCCGGACAGCAGCCACGGGACCAGGCCGTCGGTGTCGGCGAGGCCGGTGCCGCCGCCTGCGCCGACCGGGTCCGGTCCGGAGGGCGCCGACTGTGCTTCGGCGGGGGCCTGTTCGAGGATCAGGTGCGCGTTGGTGCCGCTGATGCCGAACGAGGACACGCCCGCCCGGCGCGGCCGGCCGTCCTGCGTCCACTCCGCCGGCCGGGTCAGCAGTTCCACCGCGCCCTCGGACCAGTCGATGTGCGGCGAGGGCTCGTCCGCGTGCAGCGTGCGCGGCAGCACTCCGTGCCGCATCGCCATCACCATCTTGATCACGCCGGCCGCGCCCGCGGCCGCCTGCGTGTGCCCGATGTTCGACTTCAACGACCCCAGGCGCAGCGGCCGGTCCGCCGGCCGTCCCTGCCCGTACGTGGCCAGCAGGGCCTGTGCCTCGATCGGATCGCCCAGCTTGGTGCCGGTGCCGTGCGCCTCGACCACGTCGATCTGCTCGGGCGCGAGGCCCGCGTCGGCCAGTGCGGCGCGGATGACGCGCTGCTGCGAGGGGCCGTGCGGCGCGGTCAGTCCGTTGCTGGCGCCGTCCTGGTTGGTCGCGCTGCCGCGGATCACCGCCAGTACCTGGTGTCCGTTGCGCCGCGCGTCCGACAGGCGCTCCACCAGGAGCACGCCGACGCCCTCGGCCCACCCGGTGCCGTCGGCCGCCGCCGAGAACGCCTTGCACCGGCCGTCCGGTGACAGTGCGCCCTGACGGCTGAGCTCCACGAACATCCCCGGCGTCGGCATGATCGTCACACCGCCGGCCAGCGCCATGGAGCACTCGCCCGAGCGCAGCGACCGTACCGCCCAGTGCAGCGCGACGAGGGACGACGAGCACGCCGTGTCCACCGTGACCGCGGGTCCCTCCAGACCGAGGGTGTACGCCACCCGGCCCGAGGCCACGCTGGTCGTTCCCCCGGTCAGCCGGTGCCCGTCGACGCCTTCGGCGCCTTCCTGAAGCTGGGGTCCGTAGTCCTGGAACATCGCACCGAAGAACACGCCCGTCCGGGTGCCGCGCAGCGACGACGGGTCCATGCCGGCCCGCTCCAGCGCCTCCCACGAGGTCTCCAGCAGGAGCCGCTGCTGCGGGTCCATCGCGAGGGCCTCGCGCGGGGAGATGCCGAAGAAGTCCGGGTCGAAGTCGACGGCGTCGTGCAGGAACCCGCCGCGCCGCACGTAGCTCGTACCGCGCCGCTCCAGCTGCGGGTCGTACAGCTTCTCCAGGTCCCAGCCGCGGTTGACCGGGAAGTCCCCGATCACGTCCCGCTCGGCCATCACCAGATCCCACAGGTCCTCGGGCGATGCGACACCGCCGGGGAAGCGGCAGGTCATCGACACGATCGCGATCGGCTCGTCGTCGGCGGTGCCCGTGGTCGGCGCTGCGGGCCGCGGGGGCGCGCTCTCGTCGGCTCCGCGCTGCAGGCGCTGGAGGTGCGCGGCGATCGCGGACGGGGTCGGGTGGTCGAAGAGGGCGGTGGTGGTCAGGTTGACGCCCGTCGCGGCCTTCAGCCGGTTGCGCAGGTCGACCATGGCCAGGGAGTCGAAGCCGAGCGCCTTGAACGTACGGTCCATGTCGAGGTCGTGGGGGGAGGCGTGCCCGAGGACGAGGGCGGTCTCGTCCCGTACGAGATCCGCCGTCCGCCCGGGTGCCGCCTCGTCCGCGGGTGTCCGCGGCGCTGCCTCCCGGGGCTCGTCGCGCGGTGTGTCCGGGTGCGGCCGCGGGCCCTGGTCCGGGCGCGGGGCCGGTGCCGCGTCCAGCCAGTGGACGCGGCGCTGGAAGGGGTAGGTGGGCAGGCCGTCGGCCTTCGGGCCCGGGCCCAGCACGGCGGGCCAGTCGACGTCGACTCCGCGGGTCCAGGCTTCGGCGGCCGACAGCAGGAAGCGGTCCCAGCCGCCCTCGTCACGGCGCAGCGTGCCGAGCACCAGGCCGCTGTCGCCCGCGCCGGCCGCTTCGAGGGTCTCCTCCACGCCCGTCACCAGGACGGGATGGGCGCTGACCTCGACGAAGCGGGTGTACCCGGCCGCGACCGCGGCCCGTACGGCCTCCTCGAAGCGGACCGTCTCGCGCAGGTTCCGGTACCAGTACTCCGCGTCCAGTTCCCGGCCCGTGACCGGTCCGCCGGTCACGGCCGAGTAGTAGGGCACCTCTGCCGGAGCGGGGGCGATCCCGGTCAGTTCCCGCAGGACCTCGTCGCGGACGACTTCGACCTCGGCGCAGTGCGAGGCGTAGTCCACCGGCACCCTGCGGGCGCGGATCCCTTCGGACTCGCAGCGCGCGAGGAGTTCTTCCAGCGCGCGCGGTTCGCCGGACACCACCGTCGACGACGGGCCGTTGACCGCGCCGACCGACAGCCGCCGGCCGAATTCGGCGATCAGCGCGCCGGCCGCCGCGGCGCCCACCGAGACGGCGACCATGCCGCCCCGCTGCGAGAGTTCCTGCCGGATCGCCCGGCTGCGCAGCGCCACCACCCTCGCGCCGTCCGCCAGCGGCAGGGCGCCCGCCACCACCGCCGCCGCGATCTCGCCCTGGGAGTGGCCGATCACCGCGGCGGGCTCGACTCCGGCCGCCCGCCACACCTCCGCCAGGGACACCATCACCGCCCACAGCACCGGCTGCAGCACGTCGACCCGGTCGAGCCGGCTCGTGTCGGCCAGGTCCCGTACCACCTCGGTCAGCGACCATTCGACGTGCGGCGACAGGGCCGCCTCGCACGCCGCCATCCGGTCGGCGAAGGCCGGGGACGACGCGAGCAGTCCCACCGCCATGCCCGCCCACTGGGAGCCCTGGCCGGGGAAGACGAACACCACTCCGTCGTTGGCGCCGGACGGCGTCTCGCGGTCCTCACGCGTCGACGCGTCACCGGCGAGGCCGCGGACCGTCCTCGCGGCGCCGGCTCCGGCGGCCACCGCCCGGAGCCCGGCCCTCAGGCCCGGGCCGTCCTCGCCCACGACGACGGCCCGGTGCGCGAGCTGCGCCCGGCCCGTCGCCAGGGTGCGGCCGATCGCGTGCGCGTCGGTGTCCGCGTGCTGTGCGGCATGGGTGTCCAGCCGGTCCGCCTGTGCGCGCAGCGCCGCCTCGCTGCCCGCCGACAGCAGCCAGGGGACCGCGCCGCGGCCCGTGTCCGGCGCGGTCGGCGCGGGCTCCGCGGGGGTGTCCGCGTGCGCGCGCAGCTCGGGCGGCGCGTCGGCGACGACCACGTGGCAGTTCGTGCCCCCGAGGCCGAAGGAGGAGACGCCGGCGATGAGCCGGCCGTTCTCAGCGGGCCAGGGCTCGTGCTCCCGCTGTACGTGGAGGTTCCACTCGGTGAGCGGGATGCCCGGGTTCTGCGTCTCGTGGTTGAGGGTCGGGACGAACTCGCGGTGGCTGACGCAGGAGATGACCTTGAGCAGCCCGACGATGCCGGCCGCCCCCTCCAAGTGGCCGATGTTCGTCTTGACGGAACCGACCCGTACGGGCTTGCCGTCGGGGCGTGCCGTCCCGAGGGCCTGGCCGATGGCGGCGGCCTCCAGCGGGTCGCCGACCTTGGTGCCGGTCCCGTGGAGCTCGACGCACTGGACGTCCGAGGGCGACACCCCGGCCGCCGCGCACGCGTCGAGCACCAGCTCGCGCTGGGCGGTGGAACTGGGGACCGTCAGGCCGGCTCCGCCGCCGTCGTTGTTGACGGCGCTGCCTTCGATGACCGCCACGACCCGGTCGCCGTCGGCGACCGCTCGCGCGAGGGGCTTGAGCAGGACGAACCCGCCGCCTTCGCCGCGCGCGTATCCGTTGGCGCGGGCGTCGAAGGTGTAGCAGTGGCCGTCGGGCGAGAGGGCCCCGAAGGTGTGGAGGGCCGTCGTGCTGTGCTCGGAGAGGATGAGGTTGACGCCGCCCGCCAGGACCACGTCGGACTCGCCGCGCAGGAGGCTCTGCACCCCGAGGTGGACCGCGACGAGCGAGGACGACTGGCCGGAGTCCACGACGACGCTGGGGCCGTTCAGGCCGAGGTGGTAGGAGATCCGGTTGGCGATGAAGCTGCGCTGGGTGCCCGTCAGGCTGTGCCGCGTGACCGCGTCCGCGCCCTGGTGGTGCAGCAGTGCGGCGTAGTCGTCGTTGATGGCCCCCACGAACACGCCGGTTCTGGTGCCCCGCAGGGCGTGGGGGGAGGTCCCGCCGTGCTCCAGTGCCTCCCAGCTCAGTTCCAGTGCCAGGCGCTGCTGGGGGTCCATCGCCGCCGCTTCGGCCGGCGACACCTCGAAGAAGTCCGCGTCGAACCGGTCCACGCCGTCGAGGTAGCCGCCCGGCAGGCCGGCAGCGCCCGCGCCCTGGCCGGGCGTCCGGCCGGCCGGGAATTCCCCGACCTCGGACCGCCCGTCCTTCAGGAGTTGCCAGAAATCGCCGGGAGTGGCCGCTCCGGCGACCCTGCAAGAGAATCCGACGACGGCGATTTTCGCACTCGAATTCTGGTCGCCGTGCCCGGACATAACTTCGCTACTCATCGGCGACATCCCTCCAGAAGGACCAGAACACGAGCACACGTACGAACCGGTTCACGAAAGGACCGGACGGGTCGGAAATACCTCGATCGGGTTTGCCATTGTTCGTCAGGAGTCTCCGATCAACGACTCCCTGAAGGCCACCCACGCCGATTGTGGGAGGCATCACATAAAGGCCGTCGAACCCTTGCGTGTTTGACGGCCGTCGCACCCCGTTGTCGACGGCGCCGCGCACGCGGGAAGACCCGGACGCCAGGTCCCGGAGCCCCCTGCGGGAACCGCCGACACCCTCACGACCTGGGCCTCCGCACCGGAACCCGCCACTCGGCCCCCTCGGCCGCAACCGCTCGGGTTCACCGCGGAAAGCCGCCCGACAGGCCGCTCGATAAGCCGGGATTCCGTGCGGCACCCGGTGATTACTGGCCAGTATGGCTCGACGGGGTTTCAGCGCGGTTTCAGCACGGGTGGGCACCGCTCAGCGCGGCGGGGCAGCGGTCGGCATGGCATCGGAAGGCACGGCAGGGGGCGAGACGCGGGCGAAAGGAAAAGGTGTGGGCCTGAGGAAGACCGGGGCTCTGGATACGGACAGGAGGCACGATCACCTAGTACCGTTACTCCGCAGTAACCGACCGGCACGTCCCGGGAGCGCGCGTTCCGAGCGGGAGCTCTTCGTCCGGATAACTTCAGCCGAGGGAAAATCGCATGGTTCATCGGAAACGTACGATGAAACTGGGGGCCATCATCGACGGCCCCGGTTCGCACATCGCCGCCTGGCGGCACCCGTCGACTCCGATCGACGCCCAACTGGACTTCGACTTCCACCTGGCGTGCGCCCGCACGCTCGAACGCGGCACGTTCGACTGCCTCTTCGTGCCCGACGTGGTGGCCGTCTGGGGCACCGACGTCCAGCACATCAGCCAGACCGCGCGCAACGAGCACTTCGAGCCGCTGAGCCTGCTGGCCGCCTACGCCGCCGGAACCGAGCACATCGGACTCGCCGCGACCGCGACGACCACCTACAACGAGCCGTACGACATAGCCCGCAGGTTCACCTCCCTCGACCACGTCAGCGGGGGCCGGGCCGGGTGGAACGTCGTCACCTCGGCCGCGCCCTGGGAGTCGCGCAACTTCGGATTCCCCGCGCACATGGAGCACGACCGGCGCTACGTCCGCGCCGAGGAGTTCATCGGCGTGACCAAGCGGCTGTGGGCGCAGGCGCAGGCGGGCGCGCGGCCCGTTCCGCCGGAGCCGCTGCCCCTGGAACCGGGCGAGTTCTTCGACGTACGCGGTCCGCTGAACCTGCCCGCCTCTCCCCAGGGCCGCCCCGTGATCTTCCAGGCCGGGGCCTCGCCCGTGGGCCGGGAGTTCGCCGCACGGCACGCGGAAGTGATCTTCACCCGGCACACGCGGCTGTCGGACGGCCAGGAGACCTACGCCGACCTGAAGCGACGGATCGCCGCACACGGCAGGGACCCGGAACTGGTCCAGATCTGGCCCGGTGTCCAGCCCCTGGTCGCCAGTACCGAGGAGGAGGCCCGGCGGCTCATCGGCGAACTCCACGACCTCGTCCCCGACATCGTCGCCGTCCGGGCGCTCCAGGAACAGTTGGGCGACGTGGATCTGGCCCGGTACCCCCTGGACGGTCCGGTCCCGGACATCCCGGCGTCCAACCGCTCGTCCAGCACGGCGAAGATGTGGGTGTCGCTGGCCCAGCGGGAGAACCTGACGTTGCGCCAGCTCGCGCTGCGGCAGGTCGCCGACTTCTTCGCCGGCACACCGGAGCAGGTGGCGGACCACATGGAGCGCGGGTTCACCGAGCGCGCGGCCGACGGCTACATCGTGGACTTCCCGCACCTCCCCGCCTCCCTCGACGCCTTCGTCGACCACGTCGTGCCCGAGCTGCGCCGACGCGGCCTGGTGCGCGACGCATACGTCGAGGGCACCCTGCGCGAGAAGCTGGGGCTGGACGGCCCGCCCTCCGACGAACCGACGACCATGGCCGGCGAGGCGACGATCACGGCAGGTGCCGCATGACCCAGCGCGACGGACGCATCACCCTGTTCACCCGGCTGATCACCGCACCGGGCACCGCGGACGGCGCCCGTCCGGGCGCCGCCGCCCGCCCGTTCACGCGGGTGCGTGACCGGGCCCGGGAGGCGGAGGCCGCCGGGATCGACGCGCTGCTGCTCCACGACCGCCAGTCGGCGGGCCACGACGCGGCCGACGAGCCGTACTTCGAGGCCGGTACGCTCGCCGCCGCGCTGGCGGTCCGCACGCGCACCGTGGGGCTCGTGACCTCCGTGTCCACGGAACACGCGCTCCCCTACCATGCGGCCCGGGTCCTGGCCACGGCCGACCACCTCGCCCCCGGGCGCGCCGGCTGGCAGCCGCTGACCGGCGCCGACCCGGACGCCGCGGCCAACTACAGCCGGCCGCAGGCCGCTCCGGCGGCGGCGCGGCTCGCCCGCGCCTCGGAGTTCGTCACCGTACTGACCGGCCTGTGGGACAGCTTCGACGACGACGCCTTCCGCAGGGACCGCGAGTCGGGCGTCTACTTCACCCCCGAGAAGCTGCACGCGCTCGACCACAAGGGCGAGTACTTCGACGTGGCCGGACCGCTGAACATCGCCCGCCCGCCGCAGGGGCACCCCGTCCTGGTCCACCGCCCGAAGGACGCGGAGGAACTCGCGCTCGCCGCCCGCATCGCCGACGTCGTCCTCCTCCCGGCGCAGGACGGCCAGGGCCCCGACCGGGCCCGCCAGTCCGTGCGCGAACAGGTCCGGGCGGCCGGGCGCGACGCCGACGACGTCGCCGTCCTGCTGGACGTCCGGGTCGACGGCGGCGCGGGTACGGCCGAGCGGCTGCGGTCCCTGTTCGACGCGGGCGCCGCGGACGGCTTCACCCTGCTCGCCCCGGCGGGCCCCGCGGAGGCGTCACACGAGGCGGTCCTGGCCCTCGCGGCCGAGGTCCGGGGAGCGGACGGCGGCCCGCCGGCCGCCCTGCCCGGAGCCACCCTGCGCGAACGGCTGGGCCTGCCACGACCCGCCGGGCGCCACCGGACGCCCTGACGGCGCGGGCCCCACGGTCCGTGCCTACCGGTACGCACGTCGACCCGACCGGGCCGTCCCCCTCCGCCGATCCGGCCGAGGGGGACGGCGACGGCCGGGCCTTCGGCGATGGCCGAAAAGGGAACCACCGGGCAGATGAGCACAATTGACCGAGTGATCACTCGGTCAGTAGCCTCTCCGCATGACCGGCCAGACCCTCGGGCGGCGACGGGCTCCCGGCATGAGCCCCGAGCTGCGCCGCCAGATGATCGTCCGATCCACACTCTCGCTGATCGCGGAACACGGCCTTGCCGTGACGACGGGCAGGATCGCCCGTGCCGCCGGCATCAGTGAGGCGACGATCTTCCACGTGTTCACCGACAAGGGCGAGTTACTCGACGCCTGCGCGGCCGAGGCCGCGCGCCCGGACGACGCCCTGCGCGCGCTCGCCGGCATCCCCCTGGACGCCCCGGTGACGGCGCGCCTCCTCGCGTCCGCCGACGTACTGGAGGCGTACCTGACGCGCATGGGCACCGTGGTCGCGTACCTGGAGACGGCGGGTCACGCCCGGGCGCGGCACGAACCGGCCGCCCCGGCCGGGGGGTTGCGGGAGGTCCGGGAGGCCGTCGACTCCGTCGTGTCCGCCCTCGCGGCCCTGCTGGCTCCGGAGGAGGAGTCCCTGCGGCTGCCCGCGCCACAGATAGCCCGGACCTTCTTCGACCTGCTGTTCGCCCGGTCACGCAACCCCGGCGACCAGGCGGGCGATCCCCCGCTGCCCGACCTCGTGCAACTGCTCGTCCACGGCGCCCTCGTCGGAGCCCGCCCGTCCGGGCCGTGAAGTGCGGCGCGCCGCCATCGGCGTCCGGACCGGGCGCGCCACAGCGACGTAGATCACCGACGGTGCGACTTCATGAAGGCTTCGTTCCTGGGTAATCTCTGTCGGGAACAGCAAAGTTACCGCCGAGTAGTTCTCGACACCTCCGCTCTCGCAGGCCCGAGGAGCCCCTCATGCAACTCACCGCGATCATTGTGTCGCTGGTGCTCGCCACGGTCGGCGTCGCACTGTTCGGCCGAGCCATCGCGCAGATATTACGCTTCGTGATGCTGGGCCAGCCGGTCCCCGTCAGAGCGCGGACCAACGATCCCGTCATCCGGACGGTCACCGTGGTCAGGGAGTTCCTGGGCCACACCCGAATGAACAGCTGGGGCGTCGTCGGCGTCGCCCACTGGTTCGTCGCCATCGGCTTCTTCAGTCTGCTCCTCACCATCGCCAACGCCTTCGGCCAGCTCTTCCAGGCCGACTGGCTGCTCCCCTTCATCGGCACCTTCCTGCCGTGGGAGCTGGTGGTCGAGGTGTTCGGCACGATGATGACCGTGGGCATCCTCACCCTGATCGGCGTCCGCCTGGCGAACCTGCCCTCCCGCGCCGGCCGCAAGTCGCGCTTCGCGGGCTCGAAGGCCTGGCAGGCGTACTTCGTCGAGGGCGTCATCCTCACCATCGGCATCTGCATCATGGTCCTGCGCGGCCTGGAGGGCGCGCTGCACCACGTCGAGGGCTACGAGGCCGCGTACTTCGCCTCGTACCCGTTGGTGCTCGCCCTCGACGGGCTGAGCACGGGCACCCTGGAGAACCTCGTCTACTTCTTCGCCATGGTGAAGATCTCGGCCTCGTTCATCTGGATGATCACGATTTCGCTGAACACCAACATGGGTGTGGCCTGGCACCGGTTCCTCGGTTTCCCGAACATCTGGTTCAAGCGGAACGCCGACGGCGCGGTCGCGCTGGGCGCGCTGCTCCCGATGACCAGCGGGGGCAAGGAGATCGACTTCGAGGACCCGGGCGAGGACGACTCGTTCGGTGTGTCCCAGGTCGAGCAGTTCTCCTGGAAGGGCATCCTCGACTTCTCCACCTGCACCGAGTGCGGCCGCTGCCAGTCCCAGTGCCCCGCCTGGAACACCGGCAAGCCGCTGTCCCCCAAGCTCCTGATCATGTCGCTGCGCGACCACGCCCACGCCAAGGCCCCCTACCTCCTCGCGGGCGGCGGCAAGGACATGGAAGGCAACGAGAAGGCCACCGCCGAACAGCTCAAGGACGTCCCCGCCGCCGCACTGGCGGAAGCCGAACGCCCGCTGATCGGCACCGCCGAGGAAAACGGCGTCATCGACCCCGACGTCCTGTGGTCCTGCACCACCTGCGGCGCCTGCGTCGAACAGTGCCCCGTCGACATCGAGCACATCGACCACATCGTCGACATGCGCCGCTACCAGGTCATGATCGAAAGCGCCTTCCCCTCCGAGGCGGGCACCATGCTCAAGAACCTGGAGAAGAAGGGCAACCCCTGGGGCCTGGCCAAGAAGCAGCGCGTCGAATGGACCAAGGAAGTCGACTTCGACGTCCCGATCATCGGCAAGGACGCGGAAGACCTCTCCGAGTTCGACTACCTGTACTGGGTCGGCTGCGCCGGCGCCCTCGAAGACCGCGCCAAGAAGACCACGAAGGCCTTCGCGGAACTCCTGAACATCGCCGGCGTCAAGTTCGCGATCATGGGCGGCGACGAGAAGTGCACCGGTGACTCCCCCCGCCGCCTGGGCAACGAACCGCTGTTCCAGCAGCTCGGCCAGGAAAACGTCGCGATGCTGAACATGGCCTTCGGCGAGGACGACGACGACCCCGCGACGAAGAAGCCCAAGTCCGCCAAGCGGATCGTCTCGACCTGCCCGCACTGCTTCAACACCATCGCCAACGAATACCCCCAGCTGGGCGGCGAGTACGAGGTCATCCACCACACCCAGCTGCTCCAGCACCTCATCGACGAGGGCCGCCTCACCCCGGTCACCCCCGTCGACGGACTCGTCACCTACCACGACCCCTGCTACCTCGGCCGCCACAACAAGGTCTACACACCCCCGCGCGAGATCATGGCCTCGGTACCCGGCCTGCGGCAGCAGGAAATGCACCGCCACAAGGAACGCGGCTTCTGCTGCGGCGCCGGCGGCGCCCGCATGTGGATGGAAGAGCGCATCGGCAAGCGCATCAACAACGAACGCGTCGACGAAGCCCTCTCCCTCAACCCGGACATCGTCTCCACCGCCTGCCCCTTCTGCCTCGTCATGCTCACCGACTCCGTCAACGGCAAGAAGAACGACGGCAAGGCCAAGGAATCCGTCCAGGTCGTCGACGTCGCCCAGCTCCTCCTCGAATCGGTGAAGGCCCCCGAGCAGGAGGTCCCCGCGGACGAGGCGGACGTACAGCCGGAGCCGGTGAGGTAACCGGACCGCCCGTAGCCGCGACCTGACGTGCCGGACGACGGTCCCGACCCCTCCCGGGTCGGGACCGTCGCCGGTCGTTCCGCCCCGTGCGGGGTCAGCGCCGGTGGAGCGTCTCCAGGGCCTCGACGAGGACCTTGGGGCTGTGCCGGCCCTTGAAGACGGGTGGCGGCCGCTCGTCGAGGTGGAGCAGGTCCGCCACCGCGGTCCAGGCGGTGCGTACGGAGTACTCGACGGTGAAGACGACGTCGTCGGGCACCTCGGCGTACTGGCCGATGAAGGCCAGGTTGGTGGACCCCTCGGGCACCACCCGGGGCCGGTCGCCGTGGCTGCGGACCAGGAACTGGCTGGTGATGTACGGCATCAGGGCGGGGATGACGATCGCGCTGTCGAGGATCCGCGGGGCCTGCTCGAAGCGCAGGTGGTGCAGTACCTCGTCGAGGATCTCCCGGCCGGAGCAGTCCCGCATCGGCTTCTTGACGTAGTCGCCCACCCGGTCGGGGAAGAGTCCGTAGCCCCACCACACGAAGGTGTCGTCGGGCTGGTCGCGGAAGTGGGGCTGGTGGTTGAGGACGATGGTCAGCAGCCAGGCCGAGTCCTTGAAGGTGATCAGCCCCCCCTTGCCGGCCTCGCTGCCGCTGAAGTCCTCCATCAGCTTGAAGAAGGTGGGGTCCTGGGTGGTGACGGTGAAGGAACCCCAGCAGGAGTCCGCGGGCGACGAGTCGAACACCCTGGGGTTGCCGAGACCGGGCCGCTTCGCGGCGAGGGTCTCCCACAGCTTCCAGGAACCGCCCGTAGCGGACGGGTCGGGTACGGGCGCCGCGTGGGTCGAGCCCAGGGCGGAGCCGGCCGTCATCGATCCGTTGGTCACCATGACCAGGTCGTCGGCGCCGACCGGGATCTCCTCGACGCGTCCGGCCCGGGTCACGGAGAGGGCGGTGACGGTGAGCTCCCCCTCCTGGCCCGCGAGCGTCAGGTCCGTGACGCGGGTTCCGAGGCGTACGGTCACGCCCTGGTCCGTCAGCCACTTCAGGACCGGGCGCACGATCGAGTCGAACTGGTTGAAGCGCGTCCGGTAGATGCCCGACATCGTGTCGAACGTCTTGAAGAGGTGGACGAACCGGTTGAGGTAGCGGCGGAACTCGACCGCGCTGTGCCAGGGTTCGAAGGCGAAGGTGGTGCACCACATCCACCAGAAGTTCGTACGGAAGAACCCCTCGCTGAAGCAGTCGGTGATCCGCTTGCCGTCCAGCTGCCGCTCGGGCGTGGCCGCGCACGTGACGAGCTCCAGGCGGTCGCGCTCGGAGAAGCCCATCGCGTGGGCGTCGACGATCCTGCCCTCGGCGTCGACCAGGCGGGCGCGGTCGTCCCAGGCGAAGTCCTCGTGGAAGGCGAAGGTGTCCGCGGTCACCGACTTCGAGGGGTCGTCCAGGGACGGGATGGAGCGGAGCAGGTTGTAGGTGCACTCGAAGTGCAGCTCGAACATGCGTCCACCGCGCATGGTGTAGCCGGTCTCGGGTGAGCCCGCCGCGTCCAGGCTGCCGCCCTCGCGGTCCTGTTCCTCCAGGAGCACGATGTCGGATCCCGCGAACCCGCCGTCGCGGATCAGGAACGCCGCCGCCGACAGCGCCGCGATGCCGCTGCCCACCAGGTACGCCTTCGCCATGCCCCAGCTCCCTGCTCCAGGCCCCGGCCGCCCGCGGCCGCTTCCCTGTGCACGATATGGCCACATGTCACCGCCTGCCCGTCGAGGCAGCAACCCTCGCGCGGAGGGGACGCGGGGACGCCGCTGATGCCCCGCCTAGTGCCCCGCCGCGGCCTTGACGGCGGCCACTGCCGTGCCGATCGCGGCGTCGATGCCGCCGGCCAGGAGGGCGAAGGCCGTGCCGCCGCCCATGCGGATGCCGCCGTAGCAGCCCCAGGCGAACAGGGTGGCGACGTTGACGCCGGCCGCCGTGAGGAGGGCCGTCTCCACGGCCATCACGCCGAGGGCGGCCAGGCCGATCAGGAGCAGCGGGCCCACCGCGGAGAGCAGCAGGGGGCTGCTGACGAAGAGCATGGCGCGCAGGTCGCGGCCCCGGGCGAGGGCGCCGTGCGTGACCCGGTGGGCCTGCTGGTCGGCGACCAGGGAGGCCAGCCACAGGCCCGCCGAGGCCGTCACCACCGTCAGCGCGGCCCCGAGGGCCTCGACGTGGCCGCTGCCCGCGAGCCCGATGACGACGGAGATCATGGTGATCGTCGCGTACAGCCGCTCCTTGAGGTGGGCCGCGGCCGTCTGGGTGTCCATCACGTCTGCCGCAGGTTCCGCCACGGCCCCACCGTACGGCGCGGCCGCGGCGAGCCACGGGAACCACACCGGCCGCCGCCCCGCCCGGGGAGGGTTGGCCGCCCCGGGTCTGGGCAGGCGCCCCGCATGACCTTCGAGCACCCCTCCGAGAAGGGCGGCAACGGGCGGCTCGGCCGCTTCGAGAAGCTGGCCGAGCTGGCATCCAACTTCACCAGCTCCGCCGGGTTCTCCCTGCTCTGCGTCGCCCTGGTGCTGGGGTTCCTCGTCGTGCACGCCCTCCACCTGCCCGTGATCTGGCAGCACCTCGCGGGGGACGCCATGGCCGCGGTGTCCCTGCTGCTGCTGGCCCTGCTGAAGAACTCCGAGCGCAGGGCCGAGCACGCGATCCAGCGCAAGCTCGACGCCATCGCCGCCGCCCTGCTGGAGCAGCAGGAGGGCGAATGCGGCGAGGCGCACGAGGAGCTGAAGCGGGCCATCGCCGTGGAGGAGCGGGAGTAGCGGGAGGGCGGGAGCGGGAGTAGCGGAGCCCGGACTGCGGAGTGCTCCCGGCCGGTGCGCGCCCCGTCGGGCTGCGGCCGAGCGGCCCTTTCCAGGGGCGCTTTCGAGTGACTCCGCCGCACGGCTGCGGGCGCGCGGCAGTCGCCGCAGCCGACCATCTCAGGCGGCCGGTCGTGTTCCGGTCACGAACCGCCGATCAGGCCGGGCGTCACCCCGCTCCGGCACCGGGCCGCCGCTGGGAGATCACGTGTACGTCCTGCTCGTCGCGAGTGCGTTCAACAGCCTCACGCAGCGAGTCCACGCCGAGCTGCGCGATCACGGCCACCGCGTGGCGGTCGAACTGGCCCTGCCCCACGTTTCCCTGGCGGACGCGGTACGCCGCCACGACCCCGACCTCGTGCTCGCCCCGATGCTCAAGTCCGCGATCCCGGAGGAGGTGTGGTCGTCCCGCACCTGCCTGATCGTCCATCCGGGGCCGGTCGGGGACCGCGGTCCCTCCTCCCTCGACCGGGCCGTGCAGGAACAGGCGGTCCGCTGGGGCGTCACCGTGCTCCAGGCCGGGGCCGAGATGGACGCCGGTGACGTATGGGCCTCCGCGGAGTGCCCGGTACCGCCGGTCGGCAAGAGCGACCTGTACCGGGGTGAAATCGCCGACGCGGCCCTGAGGGCCGTCCTGCTGGCCGTGGAGCGCTTCGCCTCCGGTACGCACGTCCCCGCGCCCCAGGACCCTGCCGCCGCCCGGACCCGCCCCTACCTGCGCCAGGAGGGCCGCCGCATCGACTGGGAGGCCGATTCCACCGAGCGGGTCCTGCGGACGCTGCGGGCCGCCGACTCCCAGCCGGGCGTACGGGACGAGCTCCTCGGCGCCGAATGGTTCCTGCACGGCGGCCACCCGGAGGACCGCCTCCGGGGCCGCCCCGGCGAGCTGCTGGCGACCCGGGCGGGGGCGGTCTGCCGGGCGACGGCCGACGGCGCCGTGTGGATCCCGGAGCTGCGGGCCCGCCGCACGCCGGGCGGCCCCGTCCCCGTCAAACTGCCCGCCACCGTGGCGCTCGGCGCGCGCCTGCCCGCGCTGCGGGAGCGTCCGGCCCCGCTCCACGTCAACCCGGGGCGGCGCACCTGGACCGACATCGGCTACCGGGAGGAGGGCCAGACCGGGTTCCTGTCGTTCGCCTTCCCCGGCGGGGCCATGAGCACGGAGCGGTGCCGGCGGCTGCTGGAGGCGTACCGGACGGCCTGCGCCCGCCCCACCTCCGTCCTCGTCCTCGGCGGCGGGCGGGACTTCTTCTCCAACGGCATCCACCTGGGCGTGATCGAGGCGGCCGAGGATCCCGCGGCGGAGTCCTGGGCCAACATCAACGCCATGGACGACCTGGTGGAGGCCGTCCTGACCACCACCGACCGGCTGGTCGTCGCCGCGCTCGGCGGCAACGCGGCCGCCGGCGGGGCCATGCTCGCCCTCGCCGCCGACGAGGTGTGGTGCCGGTCGGGGGCCGTGCTGAACCCGCACTACCGGCTGATGGGCCTGCACGGTTCGGAGTACTGGACGTACACCCTGCCGCGCCGCGTCGGCGCGGGCGTCGCGGCGCGGCTGACCACGGAGGCGCTGCCGCTGAGCGCGGACGCCGCGGTCCGGCTGGGGCTGGCCGACCGCACGCTCGCCTGCTCGCCACAGGCGTTCGCCGTAGAGACGGCGCGGCTGGCGGCGCAGCTCGCGGCGCTGCCCGCCACCCAGTCCAGGATCTCCGCGAAGAAGGAACTGCGCGAGCGGGACGAGGCGGCCCGGCCGCTGGCGGCGTACCGGGAGGCGGAGCTGGCCCTGATGCGGCGGACCTTCTTCGACCCCGCGGCGCCCTACCACGCCCTGCGCCGCGCCTTCGTGCGCAAGGAGACCCCGGCCGCGACGCCGGAGCACCTCGTGCGTCCCGCGCCGGACCGGCACGTCCCGGGGGCCGCCGCGCGGCCGGGCGCCGTCACTGGACTGGCCGCACATGACGGAGCACCCGGGCCCGCTCCCTGTTAGCAAGAAAGGTGGGGTCGGGAACCCGGCCCGCTGCGCACCCCTCCCCACCCCCCGATCTTCTCCCCAAGGAGGCATCCCCCATGGATGCAGCAACGCAGGACCCGGTAGCGGTAGAGGACCCCCCGATCCACATCCTCTGGATCAACGCGGGGCTGAGCTGCGACGGCGACTCCGTGTCCCTGACGGCCGCGATGCAGCCGAGCATCGAGGAGATCGTGACGGGGGTGCTGCCCGGTCTGCCCAAGATCGCCGTGCACTGGCCCCTGATCGACTTCGAGTGCGGTCCCGTCGGCGGCGCCGACACGTTCATCGAGTGGTTCTTCAAGGGCGAGCGCGGCGAGATCGATCCGTTCGTGCTCGTCGTCGAGGGCTCGATCCCCAACGAGAGCATCAAGCCCGAGGGTTACTGGTGCGGTTTCGGCGACGATCCGGAGACCGGCCAGCCCATCACCACCAGCGAGTGGATCGACCGGCTGGCGCCCAAGGCCCTCGCGGTCGTCGCCATCGGCACCTGCGCCACGTACGGCGGGATCCACGCGATGGAGGGCAACCCGACGGGTGCGATGGGCGTGCCCGACTACCTGGGCTGGGACTGGAAGTCGCACGCCGGCATCCCGATCGTGTGCGTGCCGGGCTGTCCGATCCAGCCGGACAACTTCTCGGAGACTCTGACCTACCTGCTGTACCAGGCGGCCGGCTCCGCGCCGATGATCCCGCTGGACGACAAGCTGCGTCCGACCTGGCTGTTCGGGGCGACCGTCCACGAGGGCTGCGACCGGGCCGGCTACTACGAGCAGGGGCAGTTCGCGCACACCTACGACTCCCCGAAGTGCCTGGTCAAGCTGGGCTGCTGGGGGCCGGTCGTCAAGTGCAACGTCCCCAAGCGCGGCTGGATGAACGGGATCGGCGGCTGTCCGAACGTCGGCGGCATCTGCATCGCCTGCACGATGCCCGGCTTCCCCGACAAGTTCATGCCGTTCATGGACGAGCCTCCCGGCGCGAAGGTGTCCAGCAAGGCCAGCGGCGCGTACGGGGCGGTGGTCCGCCGGCTCCGGGCGATCACGCTGCACACCGTCGACCAGGAGCCGAAGTGGCGCCACACCGGCCAGAAGCTGACCACGGGCTACCGCCCGCCCTGGTGACGCCCCCGCCCGTCCTCATCCCCGTTCAGCAACTCCGCACCGAAGAAGGGTCACGGCAGAGACGATGACACCGAAGACGAAGGCGGCCGCAGACGGCAGCGGTCTGGTCGAGATGGCCTGGGATCCGATCACCCGGATCGTGGGCAGCCTCGGCATCCACACGAAGATCGACTTCAAGCAGAAGCGGGTCGCGGAGTGCTACAGCACCTCCTCGGTCTTCCGCGGGTACAGCGTCTTCATGCGCGGCAAGGACCCCCGTGACGCGCACTTCATCACCAGCCGCATCTGCGGGATCTGCGGGGACAACCACGCGACCTGCTCCGTGTACGCGCAGAACATGGCCTACGGGGTGAAGCCGCCCCACCTCGCCGAGTGGATCATCAACCTGGGCGAGTCCGCGGAGTACATGTTCGACCACAACATCTTCCAGGAGAACCTGGTCGGGGTCGACTACTGCGAGAAGATGGTCCGCGAGACCAACCCCGGCGTGCTGGAGCTGGCCGAGCGCACGCCCGCCCCGCACGCCGGGGAGCACGGCTTCAAGACCATCGCCGACATCATGCGCTCCCTGAACCCCATCGAGGGCGAGTTCTACCGCGAGGCGCTCCAGGTCAGCCGCTACACGCGGGAGATGTTCTGCCTGATGGAGGGGCGCCACGTGCACCCCTCGACGCTGTACCCGGGCGGCGTCGGCACGATCGCGTCCGTCCAGCTCTTCACGGACTACATGAGCCGCCTGATGCGGTACTGCGAGTTCATGAAGCGGGTGGTGCCGCTGCACGACGACCTCTTCGACTTCTTCTACGAGGCCCTGCCGGGCTACGAGGAGGTCGGCCGGCGCCGGGTGCTGCTGGGCTGCTGGGGCGCGCTCAACGACCCGGAGCACTGCGACTTCACGTACGCCAACATGACCGACTGGGGACGGAAGATGTTCGTCACCCCGGGCGTGGTGGTGGACGGCAAGCTGGTCACCAACGACCTCACCGAGATCAACCTCGGCATCCGCATCCTGCTGGGCAGCTCGTACTACGACGACTGGGAGGGCCGGGAGCAGTTCGTCACCCACGACCCGCTCGGCAACCCGGTCGACCCGCGCCACCCGTGGAACCAGCACACCATCCCGGCTCCGCAGAAGCGGAACTTCGACGACAAGTACAGCTGGGTGATGTCGCCCCGCTGGTTCGACGGCAAGGACCACCTCGCGCTGGACACCGGCGGCGGCCCCATCGCCCGCCTGTGGTCGACGGCCCTGTCCGGGCTCGTCCACACCGACTACGTGCAGGCCACCGGGCACAGTGTCGTCATCACCTTGCCCCGGACGATGACCAAGCCCGAGACCCGCTTCGAGTGGAAGATCCCGAAGTGGAGCAACGCGCTGGAGCGCAACCGGGCCCGTACGTACTTCCAGGCGTACGCCGCCGCGATCGCCCTGCACTGCGCCGAGAAGGGCCTGGCCGAGGTCCGCGCCGGGCGCACCCAGACCTGGGAGAAGTTCGAGGTGCCGGACGAGGGCCTGGGCGTCGGTTTCACCGAGGCCGTGCGCGGGGTCCTGTCGCACCACATGGTGATCCGCGACGGCAAGATCGCCAACTACCACCCCTACCCGCCGACCCCGTGGAACGCGAGCACCCGCGACACGTTCGGGACGCCCGGGCCGTACGAGGACGCGGTGCAGAACACCCCGATCTTCGAGGAGAACACCCCGGAGAACTTCAAGGGCATCGACATCATGCGCGCGGTGCGCAGCTTCGACCCGTGCCTGCCGTGCGGGGTCCACATGTACGTGGGCGGCGGCAAGACGGTCAAGACGATGCACGTCCCCACCGGCCTGAGCGGACTGGGCGGATGAGCGCCCCGGCCGACGCCCGGCAGGCGGGGCAGCGGGTGGAGGAGGTCCTCGACCGGCTCGCCGCCACCGGCGACCGGGAGGCGTGCGCGGCGGCGGAGGAACTGGTCCGCGTGCTCATGGACTTCTACGGGGCCGGGCTCGCCCGGATCGTGGAACGGCTCGGCGCCGAGGGCGGCGGCGGGCTCCCCGGCGGGCTGCTCGACGACGAGCTGGTCGCGAGCCTGCTGGCCCTGCACGACCTGCATCCCGAGGACGTGCACGCCCGCATCGCGCGGGCCCTGGACGCCGCCGGCGACCCGGTGGAGCTGATCGGTTTCGACGAGGCCACCGGGGTCCTGCGGCTGCGCCCGGCGCCCGCGGGCTCCGGCTGCGGCTGCTCCTCGGGGGCCGGTTCGGCAGCCGGTTCGGGTGCGCCGAAGGCGGTCGAGGACACCCTTGCCTGCTTCGCGCCGGAGGTGACCCGGGTGGAGCTGGCTGCCGCCGCGGCTCCGCAGCCGGCCCTGCTCCAGATCTCCGCCCGCCCGCCGGCCCCGGCGCGGGTGCCGTGAGCGGGCCCGTCACGGGCCGCTCCGCGCAGGCCGCCCCGCGCGGCCTGCGCCGGTTCACGGGGCCTCGCCCGCCCCGCCCCGAGACGTGTGAACTGTGCGGGGCGGTGGTGCCGGAGGACGGCCACCGCCACCTCGTGGAGACCGAGCGGCGGGCGCTGGTCTGCGCCTGCACCGCCTGCGCCCTGCTGTTCGACCGGCCGGGCACCGCGACCGGGCGGTACCGGGCCGTCCCGGACCGCTACCTCACCGATCCGGGTCACCGGCTCGACGACAACGCCTGGGAGCTCCTGCAGATCCCGGTCGGGGTCGCGTTCTTCTTCCGCAACGCCGCGCTCGACCGGCTGGTCGCCCTCTACCCGAGCCCGGCCGGAGCCACCGAGAGCGAACTCGACCCCGAGACCTGGCAGACCGTACTCGGCGCCAGCCGGCTGGCCGCGCTGCTCGAACCGGACGTGGAGGCCCTGCTGCTGCGCCGCTCCGAGGGCCGCACCGAGTGCCATCTGGTGCCGATCGACATCTGCTACGAGCTGGTGGGGCGCATGCGCCTGCTGTGGCAGGGCTTCGACGGCGGGGCCGAGGCGCGGGCAGCGCTGGACGCCTTCTTCGCGCAGGTCGCCCGGCGGGTCAAGGTCCCGGCCGGGTCCACGTCCGGGCAGGGGGCGCTGGGGTCATGACGGCGACGACGGACTTCACCTTCACCTGCACGGGCGTGCGGGCCGACGCCTACGCGGCCGGGCCCACCCTCGTGTTCCGGCTCCGCGTCACCGCCGGCGCGGGCGTCCGGGTGCACGCCCTGGCCCTGCGCTGCCAGCTGCGGATCGAGCCGGCCCGGCGGGGCTACGCGACCGCCGAGGCCGAGGGGCTGGCGGACCTGTTCGGCGCCCGCTCCCGGTGGGGCAGCACGCTCCAGCCCGTGCAGTTCGCGCAGGTGTCGGTCATGGTGCCCAGTTTCACCGGGGAGACCGAGACCGACCTGGTCGTGCCCTGCACGTACGACATGGACATCGCGGCGACCCGCTACTTCAACGCCCTGGAGGACGGCGAGGCCCCGCTGCTGATGCTGTTCTCCGGGACGGCCTTCACGGGTGACGGAGGCTTCCGGGTCGAGCCGGTGCCCTGGGACCGGGAGGCCTCGTACCGGATGCCCGTCGCGGTGTGGCGGGAGATGGTGGAGCAGCACTTCCCGGGCTGCGGCTGGCTGCGGCTGCCGCGCGACGCCATGGAGGAGCTGCTCGCCTACCGTTCGCGGCACGCGCTCTCCTCCTGGGAGGCGACCGTACGGTCCCTGCTCGGCGCGGCCGCCGGCACGGAACCCCCGTCCGAGGGGCCCGCCTGGGCGGGCGCGGTCCTGCCGCGTGCGGCGGAGAGGGCGGCGCCGTGACCACGACGACCCCGGCGGCGACGGCCGCCGACGCCCGCTTCGCCACCGCCCGGCAGGTGGCCGACGCCGTCCTGTTCGAGGGGTACGTGCTCTACCCGTACCGGGCCTCGGCCGCGAAGAACCGGCTGCGCTGGCAGTTCGGCGTGCTCGTGCCGCCGGCCTGGGCGCCCGCGCAAGGGGAGCACTCCTTCCAGCAGACCGAGATCCTGATGGAGCCCCGGGGCGCGGCGACGCTCGCCCTCGAGCTGCGGTTCCTGCACGCGCAGCGTCGTACGGTCCAACGGGCCGAAGCCGACGGCTCGTTCACCGAGACCGGTGAACTGCACCTGGAGGACCGGGTGCTGGTCCCGTGGGACGAGGGGACCGAGGAACGGGTCGTGCACGAGGTCCCCGTCGCCGCGCTCGCGGGCGACGGGATCGTGCTGCCGTTCTCCCGGCCCGCGCGCGAGGACACCGAGGCGGTGGTCGACGCCGACGGCCGGACGGTGGGCCGGCTGGTGCGGCGCACCGCCGAGGTCAACGGCGAGGTACGGCTACGGGCCGCCGAACTCGCGGGCCCGTACCGGGTGTCGAGACTCACCGCGGTGGTGGAGAACACCAGCCCGTGGGTCCCGGACGGTGCGGGCGACGCGCGCGAGGCGGCTCTGCCCCGGTCGCTGGTCGCCGCCCACCTCCTGCTGGGGCTCGACGCCGGTTCCTTCCTCTCGATGACGGACCCGCCCGAATGGGCCAGGAGCGCCGTCGCCGACTGCGCCAACCGGCACACCTGGCCCGTCCTGGCGGGCGAGGACGGCCGCGCCGACGTGGTCCTGTCCTCCCCGATCATCCTGGAGGACCACCCGGCCATCGCACCGGAGAGCGCCGGCGCCATGTACGACGCCCTGGAGATCGACGAGATCCTCACCCTGCGCACGGCGGCCCTCACCGACCGGGAGAAGCGCGAGGCCCGCGGTACGGACCCCCGGGCGGCCGCGGTGATCGACCTCGCGGAGTCCATGCCGCCCGAGGTCCTGGAGCGGCTGCACGGGGCCGTCCGGGCCCTGCGCGAGGTCACCGGCGAAGGACCCCCGGAGATCCGTGAACTCCCGCCCGAGGAAGCGGTGTTCAGCCCGGACACGCCCTGGTGGGACCCGGCCCGGCCGGACGCCCTGGACCCGGTGCCGGACCGGATCCCGATCGACGGGGTCCAGGTCGGCGTGGGCAGCCGGGTGCTGCTGCGCCCCGGCCTGCGGCCCACCGACGCCCAGGACCTCTTCCTGCGGGACCGCCCCGCGCTGGTCGAGGCGGTCCTGCACGACGTGGACGGCGGAGTGCACCTCGCCGTCACGGTGGAGGGCGACCCCGGCGCCGACATCCGGCGCGAACAGGGCCGGTTCCTGTACTTCCAGCCCGACGAGGTCACCCCTCTGGAGGACGCGTGAGCGGCGCCACCCTGGTCGCGGGCATCGGCAACGTCTTCCTCGGCGACGACGGCTTCGGCGTCGAGGTGGTGCGCGCCCTGTCCGGGCACCCGCTGCCCGGGCACGTCGAGGTGGTGGACTTCGGGGTGCGCGGGGTCCACCTGGCCTACCAGCTCCTCGACGGCTACGACACGCTCGTCCTGATCGACGCCGCCGCCCGCGGCGGGGCCCCCGGCACCGTGTACCTGATCGACGCCGGGGAAGCGGGCTCCGGCCCGCCCGGCGGCGCCGTGCTCGACGGCCACCACATGTCGCCGGACGCCGTACTGGCCCTGCTGGGCACCCTGTGCGCCGGTACCGGCTCGACGCCGCCCCGGCGCACCCTGGTCGTCGGCTGCGAACCCGCCTCGGTCGAGGAGGGCATCGGGCTGAGCGCCCCGGTGGCCGCCGCCGTGCCGGAGGCCGTACGGACCGTCCTGGAGCTCGTCGGGGAGGCCCCGGGCGCCGGGGCCGGCCCGCACGTCGAGACCACCGCGCACACCGAGACCACCGCGGACACCGCGCACACCGCGCGCGAACTGAGGAGAACCCCATGAAGAAGGCCTTCGTCGGCGGAGCGGCGGCCGCCGCCCTCGTCGCCGTGCTCACGCAGCTGCTCCCCGACATCCGGCGCTACCTCCGCCTGCGCAGGATGTGACGTCCGGGTCCGCCCGCCGGTCTTCCGCCCCGGCGCCCCCGAATGGCGTACGGGGCGCGCGGGGCGTCGGCGTGCCCGACCGCGCCGCCCCGGTCCTGCCGCTGTAATGAGCCCGGCAGGACGGAGTCCCGATGCACGAGATGTCGATCGCCATGGCCGTCGTGGGCCAGGTGGAAGAAGCCGCCGAGGCGGGCGGAGCGAGCGCCGTCACCCTGGTCCGGCTCCAGGTCGGTGAGCTCGCCGGTGTGGTGCCGGACGCCCTGGCCTTCTGCTTCGAACTGGCCTGCGCCGGCACCCTCCTCGAAGGGGCCGAGCTCGTCACCCTGTCCGAGGCGGCCCGCGCCCGTTGCGCGGCCTGTACGACGCAATGGGCGGTCGGCATGCCGCCGCGACTGTGCTGTCCCGGCTGCGGGCTGGCCACCGACGTGGAGCTGCTGTCGGGCCGCGAGCTGCGGATCCTCAGCGTGACCTGGGAGGACGACCCGGGCGGTGGCCTCGACCGTACCCGCGAACCGATCTCCGAGGAGGCCTGAACCCATGTGCCGAGTGGTGGACTTGCAGCAGGCGGTGCTCGCCAAGAACGACCTCGCCGCGCAGGTGCTGCGCGCCGAACTCACCGCCCGCGGAACGACCGTGGTCAACCTGCTGTCCAGCCCGGGCAGCGGCAAGACCGCGCTGCTGGAACGCGAGCTGCTGCTCGCCCGGGAGCGGGGCGTGCCCGTGGCGGCGCTGACGGCGGACCTGGCCACCGAGAACGACGCGGTGCGGCTGGCCCGTTCCGGCGTACCGGTCAAGCAGGTGCTCACCGACGGCCTGTGCCACCTGGAAGCCGGGATGATGGGCCGTCATCTGGACGGGTGGCTGCCGGAGGAGACCCGGCTGCTGTTCGTGGAGAACGTGGGCAACCTGGTATGTCCGGCCTCGTACGACCTCGGGGAATCCCTGCGGGTGGTGCTGGCCTCGGTGACCGAGGGCGAGGACAAGCCGCTCAAGTACCCGACGGCTTTCGGGCTGGCCCAGCTGGTGGTCGTCACCAAGACCGACATCGCGGAGGCCGTCGAGTTCGACGAGGCCGCCTTCCGCCGGAACGTGCAGCAGGTCAACCCGGGTGTGGAAGTGGTGCTGACCTCGGCCCGCGCGGGTACGGGAGGGGGTCTCCTGCTGGAGCGGGCCCTGGCCGTCGGCGCGGGGGCGGCGGCGCACGCCCCGGTCATGGCCCGGGCGGCGCAGGGGCACACCCACGGACACGGGCACGACCACACGCACGGCGACGGTCACGTGCACGACCACGACGGGCACGAGGGGCACGGGCACGAGGGGCATGACGGGCAGGACCACGACGGACACGGCCCCCTCCACGGCCACGTCCCCGGTCACGCGCAGCCCGATCCGGACCGCCGCCCGCCCGCCCACCACGGCTCCGTGACGCAGACCCGCTGATGGAGGCCGTCCAGCGCCGCCGGATCACCGTCCGCGGCGTGGTCCAGGGCGTCGGCTTCCGCCCGTACGTGTACACGCGCGCGACCGGGCTCGGCCTCGCCGGGCACGTCTCCAACACGCCCGAGGGCGTCGTCGCCGAGGTCGAGGGCGCCCCGGAGGCGGTGTCGCGGTTCTGCGAGCGGCTGGCGGCGGACGCGCCGCCGCTGGCCGTCGTGGACGCGGTCGACCACTGCGAGGTGCCCCTCACGGGCGGCTCCGGCTTCACCATCGTCGCCTCCCGCGGCGGGGGTCCCGCCCGGACGCTGGTCTCCCCCGACACGGCGACCTGCGCCGACTGCCTCGCCGAACTCGCCGACCCCGCCGACCGGCGGCACCGCCACCCCTTCATCACCTGCACGCACTGCGGGCCCCGCTTCACGATCGTCACCGGGCTGCCGTACGACCGGGCCCACACCACCATGGCCGGTTTCCCGATGTGCCCCGACTGCGCCCGCGAGTACGCCGACCCCGCCGACCGGCGCTTCCACGCCCAGCCGGTGGCCTGCCCGGCCTGCGGGCCCCGGCTGCTGCTGCTGGCCGGGCGGCCGCCCCGCGAGGTGCCCGGTGCCGATCCCGTCGCCGGGGCCCGCCGGCTGCTGGCCGAGGGGGCGGTCCTCGCGGTGAAGGGGCTCGGCGGCTACCACCTGGCCTGCGACGCCTCCCACGCCGGCGCCGTGGCCGAGCTGCGCCGCCGCAAGGGGCGCGACGCCAAGCCCTTCGCCCTGATGGCCCGTGAGCTCGCCGACGTCGAGCGGCTCGCCCTGGTCGGCGCCGAGGAGCGGAGCCTGCTCACCGGCGGGGTCCGCCCGATCGTCCTGTTGCGCCGTCGCCCCGGGACACCGGGCGCGGGCGGCGTGGCTGACGGGGTGGCCCCGGGCAGCCCCGACCTCGGGGTGATGCTCCCGTACACCCCGGTCCACCACCTGCTGCTCGGCCTGCCGGGTGACCCGGAGGGGCCCCGCCTGCTGGTCATGACCAGCGGCAACCTCTCGGGCGAGCCCATCGTCACGGACGACGCCGAGGCGCTGGAGCGGCTCGGCGGCCTCGCCGACGCCTGGCTCACGCACGACCGCCCGATCCACGTGCCCTGCGACGACTCCGTGGTGCGGGTGTGCGAGGGAGAGCCGCTGACCGTGCGGCGCTCGCGCGGGTACGCCCCGCTGCCGGTGAAGCTGCCGGTGGAGGTGCCCGCCGTCTTCGCCGCGGGCGGCGACCTCAAGAACGCCTTCTGCCTGGGCGAGGGCCGCCTGGCCTGGCTGTCCGCGCACATCGGCGACATGGACGGCCTCGCCACCCAGGACGCCTACGGCCGCGCCCAGCGGCAGCTGGAGGCCGTCACCGGCGTCCGTCCCGTGCTGCTGGCCGCCGACCGGCACCCCGGCTACCGCTCCGGCCGGTGGGCGCGGGACCACGCCGACGGGCGCCCGCTGGTGCGGGTCCAGCACCACCACGCCCACGTCGCCTCCGCGATGGCCGAGCACTGTCTCGACGGTGCCCGGCGGGTGATCGGCGTCGCCTTCGACGGCACCGGGTACGGGGACGACGGCGCCGTCTGGGGCGGTGAGGTCCTGCTCGCCGACTACTCCGGGTTCACCCGGTTCGCGCACCTCGCCTACGTCCCCCTGCCGGGCGGTGACGCCGCCGTGCACCGGCCGTACCGGATGGCGCTGTCCCACCTGCGGGCCGCCGGGCTCGACTGGGCGCCGGACCTGCCCTGCGCGGCCGCCTGTCCGCCGGACGAACTCCGGGTCCTGGCACGCCAGCTGGAACGGGACCTGAACTGCGTCCCCACCTCCAGCATGGGCCGGCTCTTCGACGCCGTCTCCTCCCTGGCCGGTGTCTGCCACCGCTCCGGGTACGAGGCCCAGGCCGCGATCGAGCTGGAGGGCGCCGCGCTGGCGGCGGGCCCCGGGGCCGGTGGTCCCGGGTACGCCTTCGGCCTGCGCGAGCCCGCCGGGGGCGACGCCGGGGGGCCGGTCGTGGCCGACCCGGGGCCCGTACTGGCCGCGGCGGCGGCCGATGTACGGGCGGGCGTGGACCGGCCGGTGATCGCGGCGCGCTTCCACGCCGGGGTCGCCGCGCTCGTCGGCGTGCTGTGCGGGCTCGCCCGCGAGCGGCACGGCCTCGACACCGTGGCCCTGACCGGCGGGGTCTTCGCCAACACCCTGCTCTCCGCGGTCTGCGCCCGCGACCTGCGCGAGCGCGGCTTCACCGTCCTGCGGCACCACCGCGTCCCGCCGAACGACGGCGGCCTGGCCCTGGGCCAGCTCGTGGTCGCGGCCGCAGCGGGGGCCGCGCGCGTCACGGACCACCCACAGCAAGGAGAAGCCCATGTGCCTCGCGGTACCCGGCAGAGTGCTTGAGATCGGGGAGAGGGACGGCACCCGCATGGCCACCGTCGACTTCGGCGGTGTGCAGAAGGAGGTCTGCCTGGAGTACCTGCCGGACCTCCAGGTCGGCGAGTACGCCATCGTCCACGTGGGTTTCGCCCTGCAACGACTGGACGAGGAGTCGGCCCGGCAGACCCTGGAGCTGTTCGCGCAACTCGGCATGCTCCAGGAGGAGTTCGGAGATCCCTGGGAGATGGCGGCGGAGGCGGGCGGCGCACCCTGGCCGTTCACCGACGACGAGCCCGCCGGGGCCACCGAGGACCCGGAGGGCACGGCGCACGCCGGGGCCCGGCAGGAGGAGATCCCGCAGTGAAGTACATCGAGGAGTTCCAGGACCCGGAACTGGCCCGCAGGCTGCTCGACGACATCCACGCCACCGTGACCCGGCCCTGGGCCCTGATGGAGGTGTGCGGCGGCCAGACCCACACCATCATCCGGCACGGGATCGATCAACTCCTGCCCGATCAGGTGGAGTTGATCCACGGGCCGGGCTGTCCGGTGTGCGTGACCCCGCTGGAGGTCATCGACAAGGCGCTGGAGATCGCCTCCCGCCCCGACGTGATCTTCTGCTCGTTCGGCGACATGCTCCGCGTCCCGGGCACCGGGCGCGACCTGTTCCAGGTGCGCAGCGAGGGCGGCGACGTACGGGTGGTGTACTCCCCGCTCGACGCGCTGAAGGTCGCGCAGCAGAACCCGGGGCGGGAGGTGGTGTTCTTCGGGATCGGCTTCGAGACGACGGCGCCGCCCAACGCCATGACGGTGTACCAGGCGAAGAAGCTCGGCATCCGCAACTTCAGCCTGCTGGTCTCCCACGTGCGGGTCCCCCCGGCGATCGAGGCGATCATGCGCTCGCCGAGCTGCCGGGTGCAGGCCTTCCTGGCCGCCGGGCACGTGTGCAGCGTGATGGGGACGGGCGAGTACCCGGAGCTGGCCGCGCGCCACCGGGTGCCGATCGTGGTGACGGGCTTCGAGCCGCTGGACATCCTGGAAGGCGTACGGCGCACCGTGCGGCAGCTGGAGCGCGGCGAGCACACCGTCGACAACGCGTACGCGCGCGCGGTCCGCCCGGAGGGGAACCCGGCGGCGCTCGCGATGCTGGAGGACGTCTTCGAGGTCACCGACCGGGCCTGGCGCGGCATCGGGGTGATCCCGGACAGCGGCTGGCGGCTGTCGCCGCGCTACCGGGAGTACGACGCCGAGCACCGCTTCTCGGTGACCGGCATCACCACCTGCGAACCGGCCGCGTGCCGGGCCGGCGAGGTCCTCCAGGGGCTGATCAAGCCGAACGAGTGCGAGGCCTTCGGGACCGTGTGCACTCCGCGCAATCCGCTGGGCGCCACGATGGTGTCGAGCGAGGGCGCGTGCGCGGCGTACTACCTCTACCGGCGGCTGGACCTCCCGGCCGCCGCGCCCGCCGCTTCCGCTCCGACCGCGCCGCTGGAGGCGAGCCCCGTTGCGTGACACCGCACAGCCGCACCCGACCCGCCCGGAAACCGCAGGGTCCGGGGCCGCGCTCGACATCACCGGCTGGACCTGCCCGGCCCCCCTGCGCGACCGCCCCCGCGTGGTGATGGGACACGGCGGCGGCGGCGCGCTCTCCGCCGAGCTGGTCGAGCACCTCTTCGCCCCGGCGTTCGGCGGTGAGGTGCTGGCGCAGCTCGGGGACGCGGCGGCCGTCACGCTCGGCGGGGTCCGCCTCGCGTTCTCCACCGACTCGTACGTGGTGCGGCCGCTGTTCTTCCCGGGCGGTTGCATCGGGGACCTGGCGGTCAACGGCACGGTCAACGACCTGGCCATGAGCGGGGCCCGGGCCGCCTACCTGTCCTGCGGGTTCATCCTGGAGGAGGGTGTGGAGATCTCGGCGGTGGCGCGGGTGGCCGAGGCCATGGGCGCGGCCGCGCGGGCCGCCGGGGTGGAGGTGGCCACCGGCGACACGAAGGTCGTGGAGTCGGGGCACGGCGACGGCATCTACGTCAACACCTCCGGGATCGGGCTCGTGCCCCAGGGCGTGGACCTTCGGCCGCAGCGCGTCGTCCCGGGTGACGTCGTGATCGTCAGCGGCGAGATCGGGCTGCACGGGGTGGCGATCATGAGCGTGCGCGAGGGCCTGGAGTTCGGCGTGGACGTCGAGAGCGACTGCGCGGCCCTGGGCGGTCTCGTGCAGAGCATGCTCGCGGTCACCCCGGACCTGCACGTCCTGCGCGATCCGACGCGGGGCGGTCTGGCGGCCTCCCTGAACGAGATCGCGGCCGCCTCCGGCACCGGTGTCGTCCTCCACGAGTCGCGCGTACCGGTACCGCCGGCCGTCGCCAACGCCTGCGCGATCCTCGGCCTGGACCCGCTGTACGTGGCCAACGAGGGGAAGCTCGTCGCCTTCGTGCCCCGGGAACACGCCGAGGCCGTGCTCGACGCCATGCGCGCCCACCCGCTGGGACGCCGCGCCGCGGTGATCGGGGAGGCCGTCGAGGCCCACCCGGGGATGGTCGTGGCGCGGACCGGCCTCGGCGGCACGCGGGTGGTGGACCTGCCGATCGGGGAGCAGCTGCCGCGCATCTGCTGAGCGGGCCCCCCGAACCAGGCTATGCCCGAAGGGGGTTGGGGACGGGGGAAACGGGGTCCGTCGAGGTGCGGGCCCCGCCCGGGAACGGTTTTCCAGGCGGTATCCGCGTGCGGGGGCCCGCCGGCAAACCCAACCTGCCCGGCGTGTCGGCCAGTTGTCCGGAAATCCGCTCATTCGTGAGGAGCACGAGAGGCACCCTGAGGGATGATTCGCCCGGCCTTCGCTTGGCCCAGGGTGGGCAGGGAAACGTCCTTCTCCGAAAGGAACGGCCCTTCGTGCGCATGCAACGCATCGCCCCCCTGCTGGCCACCGCCGGGCTCGTCGCCACCTCCCTCCCCCTGCTCACCGCGACCGGGGCCGCCGCCGCGCCGGTCCCCGACTATGGTCCGCAGAAGCCCGCTTGGCACCGCTGCAGCACCGAGCAGCCGGCCTCGTTCGAGTGCGCGACGCTCACGGTGCCCCTCGACTACCGGCAGCCCCGCGGCCGCACCATCGACATCGCCATATCCCGGATCAAGGCCGACAAGCCCGCGGGGCGGCACGGGGTCCTGCTGCTGAACCCCGGCGGTCCGGGCGGCCCCGGACTCAACCTGCCCCTGGAAATGCGGGAAGCGCTGCCGGAGGAGCTCAGGGGGAAGTACGACCTGATCGGCTTCGACCCGCGGGGGGTCGGGACCAGCAGTCCGGTCAGCTGTGGGCTGGCCCCCGAGGAGGAGAACTTCCAGCGGCCGTACCGGCCCGAGACCTTCCCCTCCGACGTGGCCTGGGCGCGTACCGTCGCGGACAAGTGCCGCGAGAAGGCCGGTTCGGTCCTCCCCCACATCACCACCCGCAACACGGCCCGGGACATGGACGCGATCCGGGCGGCGCTGGGCGAACGGAAGATCTCCTACCTCGGCTACTCGTACGGGACCCACCTCGGCTCGGTGTACACGCAGATGTTCCCCGATCGCACCGACCGTTTCGTGCTCGACAGCGGCGTCGACCCGCAGCGGGCCTGGCGCGGCATGTTCCAGGTGTGGGCCACGGAGGCCGAACCCGCCTTCGCCCGCTGGACGCGCTGGACGGCGGAACGCGACGGGGAGTTCGGGCTGGGCGCCACCCCGGCCGCGGTGTCCGCGTCCTTCTGGGACCTGGTGGCGCGGGCCGACCGGGAGCCCGTCGAGTTCGAGGGGGTGAAAGTGACGGGGGATGACATCCGCACCCTGCGCGGGCTGTTCTTCTCCCCCGCGCAGGCAGCGCCCCTGATCGCCGCGCTCAAGGCGGCCGCCGAGGGCACGCCCCGCCCGCCGGGCCTGACCGTACCCGACCTGAAGAAGGCGCTGGAATCCGCCCGGCACGCCGCTCCCACGGCGTCGCGCGTCGCGAACGCGCCCGAACCGCCCGCGGACAACAGCAGCGCCGCGTTCTGGGCCGTGGTCTGCGGGGACACCGCGGCCTGGCCGCGCGATCCGGGGCAATACGCGCGCGACGCGGCCCGGGACAAGGCGAAGTACCCGCTGTACGGAGACATGGCCTCGAACATCAAGCCCTGCGCGTTCTGGCAGCGTTCGGTGGAGGGGGCCACGCCGATGACGAAGCACGCGAACGTCCTGACGGTGCAGAACGAATGGGACTCGCAGACGCCGCTCGTCAGCGGCCAGGGCCTGCACCGCGCCCTGAAGGGTTCGCGGATGGTCCTCGCGCGGGGCGGCGAGGGCCACGCCGTGTACCTCGCCGATCCCCTTTCCTGCGTGACCGCCCCGGTCAGCGCCTACCTGGCGACGGGCCGGCTGCCGGCGAAGGACATCACCTGCCAGAGCCCGCCGGCCCCGGCGGAACGCCGTGAGGCGCTGCCGGCGCCGGCGCCGTCACCGTTCCCGTCCGGCCCGCGCTTCTGACCCGTCGGATCCGCCCGCTCTGACGCCCGCGCGCCCGGCGGGCACGCGCTCGCCCGGACCCGCGCTCAGGCGGGCAGCGCCGCCTCGGCGGCCGCCTTGATGCGGCCGCCGAAGGCGGGGGCGTCCTTGCGGGCGGCGCCCACGGCGAGGCCGACGAGGAGCTTGCCCAGCCCGTGCCCTTCGAGGGTGTTGAAGATCCGGACCCGGGTGCGGCCGCCGGGCAGGGGTTCCAGGTCGTAGCCGCCCTCGGCCGTCACGAGGTTCTTGCTCTGCTCGCTCCAGCGCATCAGGCCCGGCGCTTCGAGGGCGGTGATGCGGAACTCCCGGCCCGTCTTCATGCCGGCGTCCTTGACCCTGCTCCGGAAGACCGTGCCGACGGCGGTCGGACCGTCGGGGACCTTCGTGATCTCCTGGACGCGCGGGCTGAACTCCGGGTCGTGGCGGCCGTCGGCCAGATAGGCGAACACCGCCTCCACGGGCCGGTCGATCTCGACGGTCGCCTCGAACTGTCCGCCCATGTGCCGCTCCTTCGCCGTACGTCCACCGCGTCGTCCCGCGCGGTCACGGTTGCCCTACGCGGTCACGATTCCAGACCCGTACGCTCCGCGCGCGCCAGCAGCCCCGCGAGCAGCACCTCCAGCGTCTCGCGGAGGGTGTCGGTGAAGTCCAGGCGCAGTACGGCCAGGTCCGGGTCCTCGGCGTAGGCCGCCAGCATCGCGGCGGAGGGATGTGCGTGGGCCCACACCGCGCCGGTGACCATGAGCGCGCCGGCGACGAAACGGAAGGCGTCGCGCTCCCCCAGCACGGGGAGCTGGGCCGCGAGCAGGGCCGCCAGGGCGCTCGCCTGGGCGATGGCGGACCGCTTGTACCGGGCGGCGACCTGCGGGGAGACGTTGCGTTCCAGGACGGCGGCCTGGGCGCTGATGAGGTCGCACAGGACCGGCCGCTCGGCCAGGGCGCGCGCCAGGCAGCCGGCGAGCCGGTCGGGGCGCCCGGCGGGCGGTACGGCGTCGAGCTCCCCGGCGAGGGTCTGCTCCAGGTGGCCGACGAGTTCCGCCGAGGCGGCGGCCAGGAGTTCCAGCAGGACGTCCTCGCGGGACTCGAAGTAGCGCAGCACGTTGGATTTGGCGAGGCAGACCCGGCGGCTGAGCTCGTTCAGGGTGACCTGGGCGACGGGCATCTCGGCGAGCATCCCGGCGGCGGTGTCGAGGATCGCCTGGCGGCGGGCGGCGCGCTGCTCCTCGCTGCGGGCCCGCTGGAACTTCGAGGGAATGGACACGCGCCCAGCGTACAGACCTGCGGTCTGTTGTTATCAGACCAGCGGTCTGCTAGCTTCGGAGGAGAGCAGCAGACCACCGGTCTGTTATTTTCGCGCCGACCGACCCCGTGCTGCCGCCGCCCTCAAGGAGCCGTCATGTACGCCGTTCCCGACCAGTCCGGAAAGTTCGTCGTCGTCACCGGCGCCAACAGCGGCACCGGCAAGGAGGCGGCGCGCCGTCTCGCGGAGGCGGGCGCCCGCGTGGTGCTGGCGGTCCGCACTCCCGCCAAGGGCGAGCGGGCCCGCGCGGAGATCCTGGCCCGCCACCCGCGGGCACGGCTGGAAGTGCGCCGGATCGACCTGGCCGACCTCGCCTCGGTCGCCGCCTTCGCCGACGGGATCCTCGCCGACGGCACCCCCCTCGACCTGCTGGTGAACAACGCGGGGGTGATGGCCCCGCCGGCCCGGATGACCACGGCCGACGGCTTCGAGCTCCAGTTCGGCAGCAACTTCCTCGGCCCGCTGGCCCTGACCGTACGGCTGCTGCCCGCGCTGCTGGCGGCCCCCGCCCCGCGCGTGACCACCATGAGCAGCGGCACCGCCAACTTCGGCCGGGTCGACTTCGACGACCTCCAGTACGAGCGGCGGCGCTACCACCCCATGCTGTCCTACGCCCAGTCCAAGCTGGCCGACCTGATGATGGCCCGGCACCTGGCCGAGCTCGCGGCCGACCGGGACTGGCCGCTGCGGAGCACCGCCGCCCACCCCGGCTACACGAAGACGAACCTGCAGACGGCCGGAGCCAGCCTCGGCCGGGGGAAGCCGTCCCGGCTGCACCGCCTCGTGAGCACCCTCGACTTCCTTCCGAAGCAGGAGGTCCGCCCCGGCACCGAGCCCCTGCTGTACGCCGCGACCAGCCCGGACGCGGCCGCGGGCGGCTACTACGGGCCGGGCGGGACGTTCGGCCTGGTCGGCCCGGCCACCGAGGCCCGCATCACGCGCCGCGCCCTGGACCGCGGGGCCAACGCCCGCCTCTGGGACCGGGCGGAAGCCCTCACCGGCGTCCGGGCGCTCGGCGTGGAGCGCTGACGCCGGGGACGGTCAGCCGAGCAGGGCGTAGACCGTGGAGGCCTTGGCGGCGGGTTCGTCCGCGCCGTCCGGGGTCATGGTGACGTCGGCGAAGGCCATCCGCTTGCCGAGTTTGGTGACGCGTACGTCGATCAGCACGTCGGCGCCGGTCACGGGCCGCTGGAAGCTCGTGGACTGCTGGACGGTGGTCATGGGGCCGTACCCGCCGCGCGCGGCGGAGATCGCGACGACGGTCGCGGTGTCGGCGGCGGCCATCAGAGCCTGCCCGCTCAGACCTCCGCCGTCCCGGGCCAGGGAATCGGACCAGGGCAGCCGCAGCACGGCGTGCCGGGTGCCCGTCTCCTCGACGGTGAGGCCGAGGGCCAGCACCCAGGGGGCGAAGTTGTCGGCGAGGATCCTGTCGGCTTCTGCCGGTGTCAGCGTCACCCGAGGATTGTGGCGGCCCGGGCGGGCCGCCACAACACCGTTGCCCCGAAAGGGGCTTCGGTCAGAGGGTGGCCGCCAGTTCGGTGCCCTGGCGGATGGCCCGCTTGGCGTCGAGTTCGGCGGCCACGTCCGCACCGCCGATGAGGTGGGCCTCGACCCCGGCGGCGCGCAGCTCCTCGTACAGGTCTCGGCGGGGCTCCTGGCCGGTGCACAGGACGACCGTGTCGGCGGGAACCAGGCGCGGTTCGCCGTCGACGGTGATGTGCAGGCCCTCGTCGTCGATCCGCTCGTACGTCGCTCCGGCGACCGAGACCACGCCGCGGTGCTTGAGCTCCGCGCGGTGGATCCATCCGGTGGTGGTGCCGAGGCCGCTGCCCACCTTGGTGGTCTTGCGCTGGAGCAGGTGCACCTGGCGCGGCGGGGCGGGGCGTTCGGCGGCGGTGAGGCCGCCGGGGCCCGCGTAGGCGGTGTCGACGCCCCAGTGCCGGAAGTAGACCTCGGGGTCCTGGGCTGCGCCCTCCCCGCTGTCGGTCAGGAACTCGGCGACGTCGAACCCGATGCCGCCCGCGCCGACGACCGCGACGCGTTCGCCGACGGGGGCTCCGTCACGCAGGACGTCGAGGTAGCTGACCACGTTGTCCCGGTCCACGCCCTCGATGGCGGGGGTGCGGGGGGTGACGCCGGTGGCGACGACGACCTCGTCGTAGTCGCGCAGGGCCGCCACGTCCGCCGGGGTGTTCAGCCGGACCTCGACGCCGCTGTCCACGAGCTGGGTGCCGAAGTAGCGGATGGTCTCCTCGAACTCCTCCTTGCCCGGGATGCGGCGGGCGACGTCGAGCTGGCCGCCGATGCGGCCGGAGGCCTCGTAGAGGGTGACGGCGTGGCCGCGCCCGGCGGCGGAGACGGCGCAGGCGAGGCCGGCCGGACCGGCGCCGACGACGGCGACGCGCTTCTTCAGCCGGGTCGGCGCGAGGACGAGCTCGGTCTCGTGGCAGGCGCGGGGGTTCACCAGGCAGGTGGTGATCTTGCCGCTGAAGGTGTGGTCGAGGCAGGCCTGGTTGCAGCCGATGCAGGTGTTGATGGTCTCGGAGCGGCCGGCGGCGGCCTTGGCGACGAAGTCGGCGTCCGCGAGGAAGGGGCGGGCGAGGGAGACCAGGTCGGCGCGGCCGTCGGCGAGCAGTTCCTCGGCGACCTCGGGGGTGTTGATGCGGTTGCTGGTGACGAGCGGCACGCTCACCGCGCCCATCAGCCGCTTCGTGACCCAGGTGTAGGCGCCGCGCGGTACGGAGGTGGCGATGGTGGGGATGCGGGCCTCGTGCCAGCCGATGCCGGTGTTGATGATGGTGGCGCCCGCGGCCTCGACCTCCTTCGCGAGGTGGACGACCTCGTCGAGGGTGGAGCCGCCGGGGATCAGGTCGAGCATGGACAGGCGGTAGACGAGGATGAAGTCCTCGCCGACGGCCTGGCGGGTGCGGCGGACGATCTCCAGCGGGAAGCGCACGCGGTTCTCGTACGCGCCGCCCCAGCGGTCGGTGCGCCGGTTGGTCGCGGCCGCGATGAACTCGTTGATCAGGTAGCCCTCGGAGCCCATGATCTCGACTCCGTCGTAGCCGGCGAGCTTGGCGAGGCGGGCGGCGCGCACGAAGTCCTCGACGGTCCGCTCGATCTCGATGTCGGAGAGCTCGTTCGGGACGAAGGGACTGATGGGGGCCTGGAGGGCGCTGGGGGCGACCAGGTCCTTGTGGTAGGCGTAGCGGCCGAAGTGGAGGATCTGCATGGCGATCTTCCCGCCCTCGGCGTGCACCGCCTCGGTGATCACCCGGTGCTCGGCGGCCTCTTCCTCGGTGGTCAGCCGGGAGCCGCCCTCGAAGGGGCGTCCGGCGTCGTTCGGGGCGATGCCGCCCGTGACGATCAGGCCGGCGCCGCCGCGGGCGCGCTCGGCGTAGAAGGCGGCGAGGCGCTCGAAGCCGCCCTGGTGCTCCTCCAGGCCGGTGTGCATCGAACCCATGATCACGCGGTTCGGCAGGGTGGTGAAACCGAGGTCCAGGGGGCTCAGCAGGTGCGGGTACCGGCTCTGGGAACTCATGGGGGGCGCCTCCTCGCGCGGGGGTGATGAACCTGTTCTAGCGAGGGGCAGCCGGTTTTGCAACTAGGTGCATAAACAGATGGGGGCGGTTCGGACACCGGAACCCGCCACCACGGGCCCGCCCCTCCCCCGCCTGTGGCGCAGTTCACGGCCCCGATAGCCTCGGGATCATGGAAGAGCGGCGCACGGTGACGGTGGACGGGGTGCGGCTGGCGTACGAGGCGGCCGGTCCCGCGGACGGCGACCCGGTGCTCCTGCTGCCCGCACTGGGCGAGACCGCCGCGCACTGGTCCCCCGTACGGGACGAACTCGCCCGGGAGCGCCGGGTCTACGCCCTGGACCTGCGCGGGCACGGCCGCAGCGCGCGGACGGAGCGGTACTCGCTGGAGCTGATGCGGGACGACGTGCTCGGGTTCCTCGACGCCCTGGGCCTGGACGCGGTGGACCTCGTGGGGCATTCCGCGGGCGGGGCCGTGGCCTGCCTCGTCGCGCAGGAACAGCCCTGGCGGGTCGTCCGGCTCGTACTGGAGGACGTACCGGACCTGCGCCCCCGCGAGCCCGTGGCCCCGGTGCGGCCCGAGGGCGACCTGGACTTCGACTGGGCGATGGTCCTCGCGGTACGGGCCCAGCTGGACCGGCCCGATCCCGCCTGGCGGGAGGGGCTCGGACGGATCACGGCCTCGGCCTCGCGGACCTCCTCGACGACTACTGGGTGACCGTGGAGATCGGCTTCGTCCTGCGGGAGGACCCGGACCCGGTGGCGGTCCGGGCCCTGTGGGAGGGCTACCGGAAGCGGCTGGAGGCGCCGGTGGTCGCCGGGGCGATCACCTACTCGCTCTGGGTCGAATGGTTCGAGGACCACACCACCTCGGAGACGGCCTTCGCCGAGGTACTCGGCAACGACCGCGACCGGCTGCTGCCCGGCGCACCGGAAGCCCTGCTGCGCCGGGCCCGCCGCGTACTGGAGTCCTCCGGACCGGTCCCCTGGCCCGCGAAGGCCGCCACCTACCGGGCCGCCGCCCGCGTACCCGCCCTGCACCACGCCCTCTTCCGGGCCGTCCTGCTCTGCTACCACGACGTGTACGGGGACCTCGACCCCGCCGAGGGCCTCGCGCTCCTCGACGGGCTGGACCTCCCCCCGGACACGGAGCACCTGGCCGCGCTGCGCACCGTACTCGCCGCCGGGCACCGGGGGCACCACCGGACGCCGGAGGCGTGGGACGCGGCCCTGGAGCGATGACGGTCCCGGGCCGCGTCCCCGGGGTCAGGCCCGGCGCAGCCGGACCGTGACGATCTGGAAGGGGCGCAGCGTGAGGGGGACGGCGCCGTCCGCGGCGGGGGCCGCGACGGCCGTGCCCGGCAGGGGGCGCTCCAGGAGGTCGCTCTCCACCGCGGCCGTGATCGCGAAGCCGGGGGTGAGGGTGGCGGTGGCCCGGCCGCCGCGGGACTCGTAGAGCCGTACGATCACGTCGCCGCCGCGGTCCTCGGCGAGTTTGACGGCCTCGACGACCACCGCCCCCTCGTCGACGGACAGCAGCGGTGCGACGGGTTCCGCACCGGTCAGGGTGCGTTCGGGCAGGTTCAGGGCGTGGCCCTCGCGCACCGCGTCCCCGATCGTGGCGCCGGGCGCGAGGGAGAAGCGCAGGGTGTGGCGGCCCTGGTCGGTCTCCGGGTCGGGATAGCGGGGCGCGCGCAGCAGGGAGAGCCGGACCGTGGTGGTCTGGCCGCCGTCGGGGCGCACGTCCCGGGTGACGTCGTGCCCGTACGTGGAGTCGTTGAGCAGGGCCGTGCCCCAGCCGGGCTCCTCCACGTGGATCCATCGGTGGGCGCAGATCTCGAACTTGGCCGCCTCCCAGGAGGTGTTGGTGTGGGTCGCGCGGTGGACGTGGCCGAACTGGGTCTCAGAGGCGGACCGTTCGGCCTTCACGTCGAGCGGGAAGGCGGCCTTGAGGAACTTCTCCGTCTCGTGCCACTCCACGTCGGCCCCGAGGTCGACGGTCCGGGCGCCGGCCCGCAGGGTGATCGTCTGCACCGCCCTGGAGGAGCCGAAGGAGCGGGTCACCGTGACGGTCGCCGCGTCCGGACCGCTGGCGGTGACCTCCATGGAGTCCAGGGCGACGAGATCGGTGACCTTGTTGCGGTAGAAGGCGTCGACGTCCCAGGCGTCCCACATGTTCGGGAAGTCGGGGTGGATCTGGAGCAGGTTCGCCGCGGTTCCCGGGGCGAGCGATTCGCGGCGCGCCTCCAGGTCGTAGGCGGAGACGATCAGTCCCCTGCCGTCGACCTCGACCAGCAGCCGGCCGTTCGCCAGGACGTGCCCGCCGCCGTGCCGCTCCTCGACCGTGACGGGCTGCGCGGGCGCCGCGGGGCGTCCGGCGCCGCCGGCCGGGATGCCGCGCCGGGTGTGCGGGGCACAGTTGAAGACGAGTTCCTCCTCGCCGGGCCCCGCCAGCGCGCTCTGCGCGGCCAGGGTGATCGCCTCCAGCTCCTCGCGGACCGCCGCGTAGGTGGCGCGGGCCTCGCGGTGCACCCAGGCGATGGAGGACCCGGGCAGGATGTCGTGGAACTGGTGGAGCAGCACGGTCTTCCAGAGCCGCTCCAGGTCCTCGTACGGGTAGCCGAAGCCGGGGACGCGCACGGCGGCGGTCGCGGCCCACAACTCGGCCTCCCGCAGCAGCGATTCGCTGCGCCGGTTGCCCTGCTTGGTCTTGGCCTGGGAGGTGTAAGTGCCGCGGTGGAGTTCCAGGTAGAGCTCTCCGGCCCAGACGGGCGCGTCCTCGTACTCGGCGTGGGCCTTCTCGAAGAAGGCGTCGGGCCGCTCCACCTCCACCCGCGGGGAGCCTTCGAGGTCGCGCTGGCGGCGGGCGCGGGCCAGGTGTTCGCGGGTGGGTCCGCCGCCGCCGTCGCCCCAGCCGAAGGGGGCCAGCGAGCGTGAACCACGCCCCTTTTCGCGGTAGTTGCGGGCCGCGTGGGCCAGCTGTGCCCCGCCGAGGTCGCTGTTGTAGGTGTCGACGGGCGGGAAGTGCGTGAAGACGCGGGTGCCGTCGATGCCCTCCCACCAGAAGGTGTGGTGGGGGAACGGGTTGACCTGGGACCAGGAGATCTTCTGCGTCAGGAACCAGCGGGAGCCGGAGAGCTTGACGATCTGCGGCATGGCCGCCGTGTAGCCGAAGGAGTCGGGCAGCCAGACGTTCTTCGTCTCGATGCCGAACTCGTCGAGGAAGAACTTCTTGCCGTAGAGGAACTGGCGGGCCATGGCCTCGCCGCCGACCATGTTGGTGTCGGACTCCACCCACATGCCGCCGACGGGCACGAACTGGCCGTCCGCGACCTTCTTCTTGATCCGTTCGAAGAGCTCGGGCCGGTACGTCTTGATCCAGTCGAGCTGCTGTGCCTGGGACATGGCGAAGACGAACTCGGGGTGCCGGTCCATCAGCGCGACCACGTTGGAGGTGGTCCGGGACACCTTGCGGACGGTCTCGCGCAGCGGCCACAGCCACGCGGAGTCGATGTGGGCGTGGCCGACGGCGCTGATGCGGTGCGCCGAGGCGTTGGCCGGGGCGGCGAGGACCGCGGTGAGGCGGTCCCGGGCGGCGGCGGCCGTGCCGGGTACGTCGGTGAGGTCGAGCTCGTCGAGCGCGGAGTCGACGGCGCGCAGGATCTCGTACCGGCGGGCGTCCGCCCCGTCGAGCTGGGTCATCAGGTCGCCCAGCACTTCGAGGTCCTGTACGAGTTCCCAGACCTGCGTCTCGAAGACGGTGAGGTCCATCCGGGCCAGCCGGTAGAGGGGCTGGTCCCCGCTGGTCTGCCGGTCGCCCTCGTAGGTGGCCGCGTGGTCGACCAGGACCGGGTTGGAGGCGGCCTCGACGTACCACTCGACGCTCTCGCCGCCCTCCGCGCGGTCGGTGACGGGCACCCAGTCGTTGTAGGGGTTGAGGGCCTTGACCTCGCTGCCGTCGGGGCGGTGGACCAGGCCCTCGCACTGGAAGCCGGGCATCATCCGGTCGAAGCCGAGGTCGAGCACGGCCTCGACCGTGCGCCCGGCCCAGTCGGCGGGCACGGAGCCGGTGACCTTGAACCAGGTGGTGCCCCAGGCGGGGCCCCAGGCGTCCCCGGCCGCGCAGGGCCCGTACGGGGCGGCCAGGCCCTCGGTGACGGGGACGGGTTCCCCGGGGGCGTCCCAGCGCTCGACGGTGAGCGGCACCGAGCGGGAGCGGACGGCGGGTTTGACGCGCTCCGTGAGGACGCGGCGCAGGCGGTGTTCGGTGATGCTGCGGTCGTCGTGCATGACGGCGGCTCCAGGCGGGAGGGTCGGGTGGGCGTCGGTCAGGCGGTGGACGGGCGATGGGCGGGCGGTGGGCGGGCGGACGGGGCGCTGTACGGGGCGGCCGGGGAGGTCAGATCTTGACGGCGCCTTCGCCCACGCCCTTGAAGAAGTAACGCTGGAGGGCGAAGAAGAGGAGCATCATCGGGATCAGGGCGGCCATGGCGCCGGCGGCGATGACCCGCTGGTCGCTGGTGGTGGTGGCGCCGGCCAGGGTCTTCAGGCCGAGCTGGAGGGTGTAGTGGTCGCTGTTGGTGAGGACGAGCAGGGGCCACAGGAAGTCGTCCCAGGCGCCCATGAAGCTGGTGATGCAGACGACGGCGAGGGCGCCCTTGGCGGCCGGCAGGAAGACCCGGGTGAAGCGGGTCCATTCGTTCGCCCCGTCGAGGACCGCGGCCTCCTCCAGTTCCCTCGGCACGGAGAGGAACGCCGCCCGCATGACCATGATGTTGAGGACGGAGACCGCGCCGGGCAGCCAGACCCCGATGAGGGTGTCGACGAGCCCCATCTCCCGCACCGTCAGGAACATCGAGATCATCACGGACTCGAAGGGGAACATCAGGGTCGCCACCAGGACGGTGAAGACGCTCTTGCGGCCCTTCCAGCCCGCCCGGGAGAGGGCGTAGCCGCCCATCGCGGCGAAGAGCATGTTGGAGGTGACGGCCAGGGCCGCCACTGTCAGCGTGTTGCCGACGTACTGGAGGAGCGGGAAGGACTCGGCGACCAGGACGTAGTTGTCGAGGGTGGGTCGGGAGGGCAGCACCCCGTCGTACACGTTCTCGGTGCGGCCGCGGACCGAGGTCAGGAACTGCCAGACGATCGGGCCGAGCATGACGGCCAGCATCAGCAGCAGCGTGGCGTACCGGGCGGCGAGGCCGAGCCGGCGGCGGCGCAGGCCGGCACGGACCGGAGGGGGTGGCACGGTGCTCGTGCTCGGCCCTGGCGCGGCGCCCGGTTCTCGCGCGGTACTCACTTCCCGTACGGGGCTCACTTCCCGCGCGGTGCCCCGCTCTCGCGCGGTGCTCAACTCTCGTCCCCTTTCGACAGGCGGCGGCCCAGCAGGCTGAAGACCAGCGTCAGCAGGAACAGCAGGAGGGAGATGGCCGAGGCGTAGCCGGTCTCGCCGGAGAAGCCGAGGCCCACCTGCCGGATCAGGAAGGGCAGGGTGCGGGCGCCACCGCCGGGACCGCCGCTCTCGCCGCCGAGGATGTAGATCTCGGTGAAGACGCGCAGCGCCGAGATGGCGGAGAGGGTCCCCACCAGCAGCATCATGGGCTTGACCTGCGGGATGGTGATGCTGAAGAAGCGGCGGACGGCTCCGGCGCCGTCGAGGGCGGCCGCCTCGTGGAGGGAGGCGGGGACGTTTCCGAGGGCCGCCAGGTAGAAGACCATGTAGTAGCCGAGGCCCTTCCACACGGTCACGATCATCGCGGAGACCAGCAGCATGGTGCTGTCCGTCAGGAACGGCACCGGCTCGGAGACGAAACCGAGGGCGCGGAACACGGTGTTGACGAGGCCGTCGCTGCGCAGGACCCATTGCCAGATGAGGCCGACGACGACGGCTGAGGCGATCACCGGCGTGTAGAAGGCCGAGCGGAAGAGCCCGATGCCGGGGACCTTCGTCTGGACGAGGACGGCGAGGGCCAGCGGCAGCAGGACCAGGCAGGGGACGACGACGGCCAGGTAGAGCACGCTGTTGCCGGTGGCGACCCAGAAGTCCGGGTCGCGAAGGGCGCGGGCGTAGTTGGCGAAGCCCACGAAGCCGCCGCCGCGCAGGATCTGGGCGTCGGTGAAGGACAGGACGACGGTGTTGACGAACGGCCAGATGCTGAACAGGGCCACCATGACCAGGCCGGGGGCGAGGAAGAGGTAGGGCGTCCACCAGGTCCGGTGCGGCAGTCCCGGATCGGCCTGGGGGCTCGCCCGGCGGCCTCGGACCGCCCCCGCCTTCGCGGTCACGGCCGGGCCGCGGCGGCGAGGAGCTTGTTGGCCTCCTCCTGGGCCTTGCGCACCGCGGTCTTCGCGTCCTGGTCCCCCTGGATGGCCTTCTGCATCTCGCGCACCACCGCGTCGCCGACCTGACTGGTCCACTCGACGGGGGTGTTGGCGTCGAGCGCGGCGCTCTTCAGCTGCTCGGCCCCGACGGCGCGGGCCACCGTCGCGGCGTCCTTGCCGTCGCCCCGGTCGGAGAAGTACGGGTCGGCGAGGCCCTTCGCGTTGGACGGGTAGATGGTGGCCTTCCGGGAGAACTCCACCTGGTTCGGCCCGTTGGTGACCCACTTGGCGAACTCGGCCGCGGCGTCGGGGTGTGCGGTGTCCTTCCTGATGCCGAGTGCCTGGGCGTAGATGCCGATGTGGCCGAGGCGGCCGGTGACGGCGCCGGCGACCTGGGTGCGCTCGTAGACCTGCGGGGCGTTCTGCCGGACGTCCTTGACGAAGCCCGGTGAGCCGGGGCCGAAGACGAGCTTGCCGGCGCCGTAGAGCTGGTTGATGTCGTCGGACTTGAGCAGGGATTCCCTGGGCATGGCGCCCTTGGAGTACAGGTCCTTCATCCGCCCGACCCATTCGACGGCCTTGTCCGTGTCGAAGGTGAAGCGGTCCCGCTTCTCGTTGAGGATCGGGACGCCCATCTTCTGCCAGTCCCCGGGGAGGCGGCCCTTGGGGTCGGCCATGAAGGCGGAGTACTGGCCGCCGGACCGGGCGGCGATCCGCTCGGCGTAGTCGAAGAACTGCTCCACGCTGGTGGGCGGCTGGGCGGGGTCGAGGCCGGCCTTCTCGAAGAGGTCCTTGTTGAAGGTGAGGATCTCCGGTGTCACGTACCAGGGGTAGGCGTACACCCCGTCTCCCTTGCCGGGGAGTCTGAACTGCTCCCAGGCGCCGGGCACGTAGTCCTTGGCGACGCCGCCGTCCAGCTTGGCGACGTCGGCGAGCATCCCGCGGTCCCCGAGCAGCTGGAAGGAGTCGGTGGAGAGGTTCACGACGTCGGGGAGGGCCCCGGCCTGCGCGTCGGCGACCAGCTTCTCGTTGTAGCCGTCGCCGGGGACGTCCTCCCACTTCACCGTGACGTCCGGGTGGCGCTGCTCGAAGGAGTCGATGACGCCCTGGACGTAGCCGGTGAACTTCGGCTTCAACTGGAGGGTGCGGAAGGTGATCTCACCGGACACGGTGCCGGTCCTCTCCGTGTCCTTCGTGTTCCCGCCGCCCTGGCCGCCGCCGTCCAGGCCGCACGCGGACAGGGAGAGGAGGGTGCCCGCGAGCAGGGTGGTGATGGCCGTACGCGTCGCCTGGGAACGAGTCATCTTCGCCGCCTTCGGGGGAAGTTCCGGCCTCGCTGCCGGAGAGCCGTGCCCACGCTGTCCGGAAACCCGGACCCCGTCAACGTGTCCGAAGTCCCGTTGGCCGACGGTACATACGTCCCGAATCCCGACAGGGGGGTCGACGGGCTCCCGAAGAGCCTCACCTGACCCCGCTCCCACCTGGACTGATGCGCTTTAGTTCAGACCCCTCCGGCGCATATATCGTTTCGATAACGAAGGTGATTTGCGGGGCCGGGTTTGACTTCTTGTCGACGGTCGGGAGCCGGCCGCACTAATGCGGTTTATCGAGTGCGCCGCCGAAGGGCCGCACGGCTGCCCGCCCACGTCCGAGGGGGCGGGCCGCCGTGAAATCCGCTGTACGTCCCGCGGGCCTCGCACTACGTTCGTGGCCGAGAAACGACGGCGTGTAGCTCAGCAGCAGAGCACCGGGCTCGGGACCCGGAGGGCGCAGGGGCGGAACCTGCCACGCCGGCCATGAACGCCAACGCTGACAAGCAGCTCCCCGACCCGTCACCCTCCGTCGACCCCTCCTACGCCGCGGACCGGCTCGCCCGGGCCCGGCGCACCGCCGCGGACCACCCGGACGCCGCCACGCGCGAGCGGGCCGCGACCCGGATCCGCCAGTGGCAGGACGTCCTGTCCGGCATGGCCCGGGGCGTGCTCTCCGTCGGCTCGCGCACCCCCGTCGCCGGGCTGCCCGCCTGGGTCACCCCGGACGTGGTCACCGGCGGCTTCGCCACCGGCGCCGCCTCCGCGGGCGGGCCGCTGCTGCCGTACGAGGAGGAGGCCGCACGGCGGGCCGCGGTACCGGCCACGCGCGCCGCCCTCTTCGCGCACTGCCTGACCGAGGACGGACTGCGCGGCCTGTGGGAGCTGCTGGACAGCGGCCGCTACGAGGTGCGCGTGCCGGAGGAGGCCGCGCTGGCGGCCGTCGCGTGGCTGGTGCGCGCCGGGGACTTCGACGCGGCGGCGGAACTCGTCGGGGTGCTGGAGCCGTTCGCGGACCGGCTGCGGTTCACCCCGCCGCCCGCGGACCGGCCCGCGCCCGGGGTGGACTCCGTGCACCGCCGGACCGTCGGCCAGGCCACCGCCGCACTCGCGCGGCGCGGACCGAACGCCTCCGTGGAGACCCAGCGCGAGGCCCTGGCCGTGTGGCGGCCCTTCGAGGACGAACTCCTCACCCATCGCCTGGAGGCGCGTACGGGTGCGCCCGGCCCGCACTGGCACGCCGACGGGGCGGCCCTGCTGGCGCGCTACGGGGCGCTCGCCGCCGAGCACACCCGCTGCACCAAGCACCTGGACCCGAAGTCGAACGCCGCCATCCTGCGGCGCGCGCTGGAGGAGCAGGTGGCGGGCCGCGCCCTCGCGCCCCGGCTCGCCGGGCTGCTGGAGGTGGCCGTCACCTCGATGGTCGCCAAGCGCGGCCTGCCCGGTTCCGCCGGACACGCCCGACTGCGGCGGATCCAGGCCCGGCAGGCAGGGTTGCCGGCGCACCACGCGCTGGCCGCCCTGGTACTGCGCCGCGTCTCCCGCCTCGACCAGGGCAGCGGAACGCCGGACGTGGCGTCCCCGGTGGCCCCGGTGAGCGCCGAGGAGGCCCGGGAGACCGGTCTGCCCGAGGGGGCGGTGGTCCCGCCCGCGGTCGCGGCCGCCGTCGCCGGCGCGCTCAGCGCCCCGCTGGAGGTGCTGGTGGAGCGGGGGGTGGTCCCCTCGGCCGAGGTGCTGGCCGAGCTCGTGCCGCAGCTCGTCGCCGCGGTGACCGCCGAGCGGTACGCCGACGGGCCGCTGCGTAACCTGATGGCGGCGACGTACCGCGCCTTCCGGAGCCGCCGCTCGCTGCTGCTGCTCGACCTCCGGCACCAGGTGCGGATCGAGGAACTCCCCTGGGTCCGGGCGGTGTCGGGGCACCGGAGCGCCGGCGAGGACGTCCGGGAGCCGGCCCACGAGGCGGTGCGCCGGCTCGGCGAACTGGCCGTACGGGCGTTTCCCGCGACGGTGCTGCCCAACCCCCTGGTGCGCGAACTGGCGCAGCTCGCGGGGCAGGCGGAACTGGGTGCGCCGTTCGTGGAGGAGCTGGCCGCCGACATCTTCACGGGCACCTTCACGCCCAAGTTCCTGGTGGCCGCGCGGGTCGCCGCCGAACTCCTCGACGGCAGCCTGTACGCGCGCTACTACGGCATCGACTACCGGGCGGTGCGCCGTATGGCGGTGGCCCGCGCGGCCGATCGGGCGACCGGCGTCAACCGGGCGCGCAGCGCACCGGACTTCGCACGCATGTGCGCGGACCGGGCGGGGACCGACGGGGCCTGGGGGGTGGCGGCGAACGGGACGGTGATCGAGCAGGCCCAGATCCTCACCACCCACAACCTCGCCACCCTGGTCGCGCGGGCCGGGATCGCGCCGCTGCCCGGGTGGGCGGGCCTGGCCCGTGACTGCTTCGACGCGGTCTGCCGGCTGGTGGCCCGGGTCGAGGGCAACCCGCGCCCGCTGCCCGCGGTCAAGGACGCGGCGTACGCCTGGCGGCAGATGCTCTTCCACCTCTCGCTGTGCGAGGAGACGGACCGGCGCGCCGTACTGGCCTGGATCGACGAGGAGGCCGCCCGGCGGCCGGCCCACGTCCGGGCCCGTCTGGCGCCCGCCCTGGCCGGGCTGCGCCTGGTCGCCGGCGGCGGTGCCTTCGGCCCGGACGGCGCCGCCGACGGGGGCCGGGCCCGGCGGCTGCTGGGCTGGAGCACCGACGGGCACTGGATGTGCCGCATCGAGGCGCACGAGCGGGAACCGGTGCGCGGGAAGCCGTAGCGGACGCCCACGGCGGGCCGTCCACCGGCGCGTTAACACGCCCGGGGGACGGCCGGCCACCCTTCCGCGAGGACCGACACGAACGGATCATGGAATTTGATCCCGGTCGACACAGTGTGATGCATTGATCACGCACCGTTCCCGTCGGTTTCGCGGAGGATCCCCCATGCGCACGGTTCGAGAGTCGGTCCTGGACGTCCTGCGAACACGCGGGATGACCACGGTGTTCGGCAATCCCGGCTCCACCGAACTGCCCATGCTCAAGGAGTTCCCGGACGACTTCCGGTACGTGCTCGGACTCCAGGAGGCGGTCGTCGTCGGGATGGCGGACGGCTTCGCCCTCGCCTCCGGCACCACCGCCCTCGTCAACCTGCACACCGCGCCGGGCACCGGGAACGCGATGGGGGCGATCCTCAACGCCCGGGCCAACCGGACCCCCATGGTGGTGACCGCCGGGCAGCAGGTCCGGGCCATGCTCACCATGGAGGCCCTCCTCACCAACCCCCAGTCCACGCTCCTGCCCCAGCCGGCGGTGAAGTGGGCGTACGAGCCCCCGCGCCCCGCGGACGTCGCGCCGGCCCTGGCCCGTGCCGTGCAGATCGCCGAAGCGCCCCCGCAGGGGCCGGTGTTCCTCTCCTTGCCGATGGACGACTTCGACGTGGCCCTCGACGAGTCCGAGGACCGGGCGGCGCAGCGGACGGCGGCCCGCACCGTGACGCACGCGGCCCTCCCGCCCTCCGACGTGGTGCGGGAGCTGGCGGGACGGCTGGCGGGTGCCCGCAGCGCCGTCCTGGTCGTCGGCAACGACGTGGACGCCGCCGGGGCCTGGGACGCGGTCGTCGCGCTCGCGGAGCGGACCGGGGTGCCCGTGTGGTCGGCGCCGACCGAGGGCCGGATCGCCTTCCCCAAGTCGCATCCGCAGTACCGGGGGATGCTGCCCCCGGCGATCGCCCCGCTCTCCCGCTGCCTGGAGGGCCACGACCTGATCCTCGTGATCGGCGCCCCGGTGTTCTGCTACTACCCCTACGTCCCCGGCGCCTACCTGCCCGCCGGCGCGGAGCTGGTGCAGCTCACCCGCGACGCCGACGAGGCGGCCCGCGCCCCCGTCGGTGACGCGATCGTCGCGGACCTCGCCCTGACCGTGAAGGCGTTGCTCGCCGAGCTGCCCGGCCGGGAGGCCCCCGCCACGACCCGGATCGGCCGGGCGGAGTCCGTCGAGACCGTCGACGGCACCCTCACCCCGCTGGCCGCGATGACGGCCATCGCCCAGGGCGCCCCCGAGAACACCCTGTGGATCAACGAATCCCCCTCCAACCTGGGGCAGTTCCACGACGCCACCCGGATCGCGACCCCGGGCTCCTTCCTGTTCACGGCGGGCGGCGGCCTGGGCTTCGGCCTCGCCGCGGCCGTCGGCGCGCAGCTCGGCGCCCCCGACCGGCCCGTGGTCTGCGTCATCGGCGACGGCTCCACCCACTACGCCGTCCAGGCCCTGTGGACCGCGGCGGCCTACAAGATCCCGGTCACCTTCGTCGTCCTCAGCAACCAGAGCTACGCGATCCTCCAGTGGTTCGCCCAGGTGGAGCACGCCCAGGGCGCCCCGGGCCTCGACATCCCCGGGCTCGACATCACCGCGATCGCCACCGGCTACGGCGTGCGCGCCCACCGGGCCACCGGCGCCGGGGAACTCGCCAAGCTGGTAAGGGAGTCGGCCCTCCAGCAGGACGGCCCGGTGCTCATCGACGTCCCCGTCACCACCGAACTCCCCACGATGTAGCGGCCCGCAGCAGCTCTTCGCAGCCCTCCCGCAGTCGCACGCACCGCACCGCACCGTCCCGGAAGGCCGGCATGCCCCTCACCACCGACACCCCCCTGCTGCGCGCGCTCCGCACCGCGCTCCCCGACGACGTCCTGCTGACCGACCCGGCGTCCCTCGCCGCGCACTCCCGGGACTCCGCCCCCTTCTCCGAGTGCGGCACCCCGGCGGTGGTCGCCGTTCCCCGGACCGCCGAACAGGTCGAGCACGTCATGCGGACCGCGTACGCGCTGGACGTCCCCGTCGTCCCGCAGGGCGCCCGCACCGGACTGGCGGGCGCCGCCAACGCCGTCGACGGCTGCGTCGTGCTGTCCACCACCGCGATGGACCGGATCCTGTCCATCGACCCGGCCAACCGGCTGGTCCGCTGCGAGCCCGGGGTCACCACGCGCCGCCTGGCCGAGTCGGTGGCCGAGTTCGGGCTGACGTACCCGCCGGACCCGGCCTCCTGGGAGCACTGCACCATCGGCGGGAACATCGCCACCGGCGCGGGCGGCATCTGCTGCGTGAAGTACGGGGTCACCGCCGACTACGTCCTCGGCCTGGACCTGGTCCTGCCCGACGGCCGCCGCATGCGGACCGGCCACGACACCGCCAAGGGCGTCGCCGGGTACGACCTGACCCGCCTCGTCGTCGGCTCCGAGGGCACCCTCGCGGTCGTCGTCGGCGCCACCCTCGCCCTGCGGCCCGCGCGGCCCCCGGCGCTGTCGCTCCTCGCCCAGTTCCCCTCGCTCACCGCGGCCGGGGACGCCGTCGCCTCGATCATCGCGGCCGGGCACACGCCGTCCGCGCTGGAACTCCTCGACCGGGCCACCACCGAGGCCGTCGTCGCCCTCGGCCGCCACCCGCTGCTGCGCCCCGGCAGCGCCGCCACCCTGATCGTCGAGAGCGACACCGCGAACCCCTCGGCGGACCTCACGGCGATGGAACTGCTCTGCAAGGAGGCCGGCTCCGACCACATCGCGACCTCCGCGACCGACGAGGAGGCCCGCGAGATCATCGAGGCGCGCCGCCTGGTCAGTCCGGCCCTCGCCGCGTACATGGCCGCCCGCGGCGGCGGCCTGACCGCCTTCATCGAGGACGTCGCGGTGCCCCGCTCCGCGCTGTCCACGCTGGTCGGCCGGATCGAGGAGATCGCCGCCCTGCACCGGCTGAAGATCTTCACCCTGGGGCATGCCGGGGACGGCAACCTGCACCCGACGGTCGTCTTCGACCCCGCCGACCCGGCCGAGGCCGAACGCGCCCGCACCGCGTACGACGACATCATGGCGGCCGGCCTCGAACTGGGCGGCACGACCACCGGGGAGCACGGCATCGGCACCCTCAAGCGGGAGTGGCTGGAGCGCGAGCTGGGCCCCGTCTCCCTGGAACTCCAGCGGGGGCTCAAGCGCCTCTTCGACCCGAAGAACCTCCTCAACCCCGGGAAGGTCGTGACGGCGTGACCCAGTCGGCGGAGGCGCCCGAGGGCGTCCGCGGCGAGGTCTTCGGCCCGCCGCCGGTCCGGGCGGGCCTGGCGGAGACGCTCCGCTTCGTGGCCACCCACACCCTGCCGGTGTTCGTCCGCGGCGTCGCCAACCCCCGCTTCGGGGTCATGTCGATGTACTCGCGGATCGACCAGCCGAGCTGGTCGACCGCGACCCTGCGGGCGCTGAAGGCCCGCCACGGCGGAGCGCCCGTACAGGTCCGGGCGCTGTCCGGCGAGATGCTCGTCCTGTTCGACGAGCAGGACATCCGGCGGTTCTTCGAGGAGCCGGTGGACGTCCTCGCGATGGACGCCCCCGACAAGTACCGCAGCCTGTCGGTCTTCGAACCCACCGGGGTGATCTGCTCGCACGGCGCCGTGCGCGAGGACCGAAGGCGGGTCAACGACCGGGCGCTGGCCTCCGACCAGCCGGTGCACCCTTCGTGCGAGGAGTTCCGGACGGTCGTCGAGGAGGAGTGCCGGCGGCTGACCGCCCGGCCCGTCGTCGACTTCCCGCTGCTCTGGAAGACGATGACCCGCATCTCGCGGCGGGTCGTCCTCGGCGACCAGGCGGCCGACGACCAGGAGCTGACGGACTGGCTGGTCACCCTGCGCGGCCAGGGCAACTGGATGGGCCGCAGCAAGCCGGAGGCCACCAGGGCCCTGTACGGGAGGGTCGAGGCCCGGATCGCGCGGTACGCGGCCGACGCTCCCGCCCACTCCCTGGCCGCCCGGGCCCTGGCCGAGCCCTCCCCCGAGGGCACGGACCCGCTGGGCCAGACCCACCACTGGCTCCTCGGCATCGACCTCGCCGCTCCCGTCGTCGCCCGGACCCTGCTCCTGCTGGCCCATCACCCGGCCGAGCAGGACGCGGCCCGTACGGAGGCCGCGGCCCGGGTTGCGGGCCTGCCCCGGCTGCGGGCCTGCCTGGAGGAGTCGACGCGGCTGTACCCGATCGTCCCGGACCTCGTACGGGTCACCCGTACCGAGACGCAGTGGCGCGGGGTGCGCTACCCGGCCGGAACGGACGTCCTGGTCCCGATGGGCTTCCACCAGCGCGATCCCGACCAGGTGGACGGCGCGCACCTCTTCGCGCCGGGCCGCTGGCTGGTACCGGGCGTGCACGAGGACACCCGGATCGCGCCGTTCAGCCACGGCGGCGCCCGCTGCCCGGGCGAGCACATCGCCCTGCTGCTGACCTCGCTGGTCTGCGCCGAGGTCCTGCGGGGCCACCGCATCACCGGCGCCCGCCCCGTCCTGGACCCCGGCCGCCCGCTCCCCGGGGTCCTGGACACCGCCGCCATCCGCCTGCGCCTCCAGTCCTGACCCCCGGCACACCGGCCGCCTCCACGCGCCGTGAGCCCGGCCGCGAGCGCCCCGGAGGCGAAGGAACCCCCAGAAAGAAGGGCCCCGTCGTGTCCGTCACCGAACCGGACGTCGCTTCCCTGCACCACGTATGCCGTGAGCTGGCCGACGCGGCCGACGCCGTGCGCGAGGCCACGCGTTACGCCTCCCAGGTCGCGCTCGGGCCCCGGCTGCCGTTGGCGGCGGCCGGGCCCCGGCGGGCGCGGCGCGCCCAGCGGTCGCTGCTCGCCACGTTGACGGATCCGAAGGGTTTCGGCTGGGCGGCGCACGGGCGCGGCCCGCTCGCGCGGGCCGTGTGGCTGGCGGGGGTCCTGACGAGCCGGGAGAACCTGGCGGTCAGTCTGGCCGTGGAGGGACTGAAGGCGCGGATCCGGGCCGCTTCGGTGCGGCATCCGGAGCTCTTGGAGAACCCGACCACCTCCCGGGTGCTGCGGGCCATCGACGAGGACCGGCAGGCGGAGGCCGTACGGATCTTCAAGGGGCTGCTGACGGAGAAGGGCGCCGAGTACGCCCTGGCGCTCCTCGCGCCGTCGTTCGCGGACATCATGGCCTGGAACGCGTTGACGGACGAGAACCCCTTCAACGACGGCGCGGGCTGGCAGATCGCCACCAACCGGGCGCTGACCTCGGAGTTCCTGCTCGGTGTCAGTGGCAGCTTCTGGTCGTTCCTCGACCGGGGCCGGGGCCGCGCCGAACCCCACGAGGCCCCGGCGGAGCTGCTCGGCGGTATCGACGCCTCGGGGTCGATCGTGGGGTACGTCCGCAACATCGGCCTGATCGGCACCCGCGGTCTGCTGCTGGTGCAGGAGGTCGACGGGCCGGACGGGACGCGTCGCTTCGTGGTGCAGCTCGCGGGCATGGGGAAGGGGTTCAACGAGGAGAGCCCGCAGGACCTGGTGGGTGCGCTCAACGCGGTGGGCGGTACCGAAACGGCGTACACCCGGGCGGTGGTCCGGGCGCTGCGCCGGCTCGTCCCGTCCGGTGCGGAGGTGGCGCTGGTGGGTCACAGCCAGGGTGGGATCACCGCGATGAACCTGGCGGCGACCGCGGACTTCAACGCCCTGTACACGGTGACGCACGTCGTCGCGATCGGGTCGCCCATCGACCAGAAGCGGGCGGCGGATCCGCGGACCAAGGTGGTCTCGCTGGTCAACGAGCACGACATCGTGCCGAGCCTGGAGGGCCGTTCGACGGTGTCCCCGTACGCGCTGCCGGCCCAGTTCACCGAGTTCACGTGGACCGACGACACCCACGCCTTCCCGCTGTGCCACGCCGCCGAGCGGTACGCGCACAACCTCGAACACGACGTGCCCCACGCGCGCACGCACGTCGATTCCGAACTCGCAGCCTTCCGCGGCCGGGTCACCGGTACGCATCTCTTCACCCTTCACGACCGCTGAGGACCCCGTATGACCGACATCGCCCCATCGACTCCCCCGCAGGCCTCCTCCGAGGCCGAGGCGCCCGGGGGTGAGCGGCTGCTGCCCGGGCAGGCGCGCCGTTCCGTGCCGCCCGCGCCGCCCGTTCCGTACGGCCCTCCGGGCTTGCTGGAGCGGCTGGAGTCGGCGGCCTTCGCCCGGATCAACCGCACACGGGAGTGGTACGAACTGCCGGGTCCGATCGGACTGTTGAACCTGGCGGTGCTCCGGGAGGACCTGCGCCGGCACAATCTGCACGACACGTTCGGGGCGGGCGGCGAGCGCGACCGCCGGCCGACGGTCCGGCCGGCGCCGTTCCGTTCGTACGACGGATCCGGCTACGACCCGGACGACGTGGACATGGGCCGGGTGGGTACCCGGCTGGACCGCAACTCCCCCTTGCACATGGCCTTTCCGGACGACGACGAGTCCCTGATGTCGCCCAGCCCGCGCGAGGTCAGCCGGCAGCTGCTGGCGCGGCGCGGTTTCGTTCCGGCGCCGACCCTCAACCTGCTCGCGGCGGCGTGGATCCAGTTCCAGAACCACGGCTGGGCCAACCACGGGGACAACGAGGAGGCGGAGCCCTTCACCGTCCCGCTGGCCGCCGACGACGACTGGGCCGAGCAGGGCGGCACCTGTCCGATGCGCGTGAACCGCACCCGCCCCGACCCGGTGGCGCACACCTCGCCCGACGCGCCGCCGACGTACGAGAACACGGTCACGCACTGGTGGGACGGTTCGCAGATCTACGGGTCGGACGAGGCCCGCTGCCGTTCCCTGCGCACGGGCGAGCACGGCCGGCTGATCGTGACGGACGGGCGGCTGCCCGCCGATCCGCGGCCGGGGATGGACTGCCTCGACGCCACCGGCATGAACAGCGACTACTGGGCCGGTCTGTCGCTGCTGCACACGCTGTTCGCCAAGGAACACAACGCGATCTGCGACCTGGTCCGTTCGCACCACCCCACCTGGGACGACGAGCGGATCTTCCACACCGCGCGGCTGGTGAACACCGCCCTGATGGCGAAGATCCACACGGTGGAGTGGACTCCGGGCATCCTCGACACCCCGGTGCTCCAGTGGTCGATGGACGCCAACTGGCACGGCCTGCTGCCGCGTTGGGTCACGCGCCGGTTCGGCCGGATCGGCGGCGAGGCCCTCAGCGGGATCCTCGGCTCCCCGACCGACCACCACGCGGCGCCGTTCTCCATGACGGAGGAGTTCGTCTCGGCGTACCGGCTGCACCCGCTGATCCCCGACGAGATCACCGTCCGGGACCACCGGCGGGGCGGCGTCCGCAAGTCCGTCGGGTTCGACGACATGCAGGGCGCGACGACCCGCAGCTCCGTCGACGAGTACGGCACGAGCGACCTGCTGTACACCTTCGGCGTCACGCACCCCGGCGCCCTGGTCCTGCACAACCACCCCGACGCGCTGCGCAGCCTGACCCGGCTGTCCGGCGAGCGGATCGACCTCGGGACCGTGGACATCCTGCGCGACCGCGAGCGCGGCATCCCGCGCTACAACGCCTACCGGCAGATGCTGCGCAAGCGGCCGGTGACCTCCTTCGAGGAGCTGACCGGCGGGCACCCGGGCGACACCCCGCTGCTACGGGAGCTGTACGACGGCCGGCTGGACCGGGTCGACACCCTCGTCGGGAACCTCGCCGAACCCCGCCCGGCGGGCTTCGGGTTCAGCGACACACTCTTCCGGATCTTCATCCTGATGGCCAGCCGGCGCCTGAAGAGCGACCGCTTCTTCACCACCGACTACCGGCCGGAGGTGTACACGGCCGAGGGGCTGCGCTGGATCGACCGCAACTCGATGGTCACGGTGCTGCTGCGGCACCACCCCGAGCTGGCCCCGGCCCTCGACGGCGTGACCAACGCCTTCGCCCCCTGGAAGGAGCGGTCTTGAGCGGCGTACCGGCCGCCCGGCGGCGTCCGTCCGGCCCGGCGGACGGGCTGCGCGGCCACGCCGAGGCGCTGCGCGAACGCGCGGACCGGCTGCGCGGGGCCTGTGACGGCCTCGACTGGAAGGGTCCGCAGGCGGACGCGTTCCGCGCCCGCGTCGAGGAGCTCGCCCAGCGGTGCGCCACGGCCGCCGAGGGGCTGAGCCGCTCGGCGGCCCGGTTCGAGGACGGCGCCTGAGCCCGGTGTCCGGTGTCTGGTGTCAGGTGCGCGAAGTGGGCCGCCACCCCGGGTGGTGGCCTACTTCATGCGGTAGGCGGCCTTGTCGGCGAGCTTGCCGTCCTTGAAGCACAGGCGCAGCACGTCGGAGCTGCTGTCGTCGGTGCTGGAGAGGTACCAGGCGCAGGTGCTGCCCTCGGGCTCGGCCGGTCCGCCGTCCTTCAGGGCGCCGGTGACGAAGCTGTCGCCCGACGGGAGCTTGCCGCGGACCTCCGCCTCGGGGTCGCCGATGTGGAGGGCCTCGTAGACCTTCGGGTCGAGCAGGGTCTTGTCGGCGATGTCGAGGAGTTTCCCGGCGCCGAAGACGAGCGCCACGGCGAGGCCGATGCCCACCACCAACGCCACGCCGCAACCGATGAGACAGCCCTTGCGCTGAGCCACGCCCGTTCCTCCGAGTCCGCCGTGTCCGGTGCCTTTCACCGGGACGTACGGACCTTCGCAGGGGGCGGGGCGGCGGGGCAGTCCCCGAAAGTCTCGGACCGCCGCGACGATCGTCGCCCGTGGCCGCCCGTGACCGCAGGCGGCCGCCCGTGGCCGCCGCCGTTCGTTGCCGCCCGTCGTCAGTCGGGGGCGCTCGTGGTCATTCGTGGTCGTGCACCCGGTGCCGTGTATACAGGGAGCGAAGGACGATCCGGACGAAACGAGAGGAACCCACTGTGAGTGAGCCCGTCGAGCCCCTGATCGTCGTCGGTGTGGACGGTTCGAACCATTCGAAGGAGGCGCTGCGCTGGGGCGTCGCCCAGGCCAAGGCCACCGGCGGTCGCGTACACGCCGTCATGAGCTGGGAGTGGAACACCAATCCCTTCGCGGTGGGTACGGCCGAGCAGGCGGATCTGGTGCACGCCGAGGACGCGGCGCGGCAGAAGCTGTCCGACACGGTCGCCGAGGCGGTCGGCACCTCGCCCGGCGTCCCGGTGTTCCGCCGGGTCGAGAAGGGGGCGCCGGGCCAGGTACTGGTGGACGCGTCGCGGGAGGCCGAGCTGACGGTGGTCGGCACACGCGGGTACGGCGGCATCAAGGGCGCCCTGCTGGGGTCGGTGAGCCAGCAGGTGGTCCAGTACGCCGCCAGTACGGTCGTCGTGGTCCGCCACGACGCCTGACCGGCGGCGTGCGCGACCCCGCCGGCCCGACGGCTCCTACGCCGCCCCGGGGGCGGGGGCCGTCAGGTCGGCGGGGTCGGTGTTCGCCCCGCACAGGACGACGGCGACCCGCTTGCCCGGCGGCGTGGGCGCGGCGCGCAGGGCGGCGAGGGCGGTGGCGGCGCCCGCCTCGACCACGATGCGGTGTTCCTCCCACAGCGCCCGGCGGGCGGCGGTGATGTCCGCGTCGGCGACGAGCACCGACTCGACGTGGTCGTGGCGGGCGGCGGCCAGCGCGTCGGCCGAAACCCGGGTGGCGCCGAGGGAGTCGGCGGCGACGGAGGCGACGGGGACGTCGACGGGGCGGCCCGCCTCCAGGGCGGCGTTCAGGGCCCGGCAGTGTTCGGGTTCGGCGGCGATGACGCGGACTCCGTGTTCGCGTGCGGCGGTGGCGACGCCCGCGAAGAGTCCGCCGCCGCCGACCGCGACGACGACGGCGTCCAGGCCGGGCAGGGCGTCGCGCATCTCGTCGAGCAGTGTTCCGGCGCCCGCGGCGATGAGCGGGTGGTCGTAGGCGTGGCTGGCCAGGGCTCCGGAGGCGGCCGCGAACTCCTGGCAGGCGGCGAGGGCTTCGGCGTACCGGTCGCCTACGAGGCGTACGTCGGCGCCGTAGCCGCGCAGCCGTTCCACCTTCACGCGGGGCGCGTTGGCGGGCAGGAACACGGTGGCGGGCACGTCCTGGGCGCGGGCCGCCCAGGCACAGGCGAGACCGGCGTTCCCGCCGGAGGCGATGGTGACCCCGGCGGGGGGCAGGGTGCCGGCGGCGCGGTGCGCGGCGAGGAAGTTGTGGGCGCCGCGCGCCTTGAAGGAGCCGGTGTGCTGGAGGTACTCCAGTGCGTACCAGACGCCCTCGGCGGCGGGCACCACGGCGGCCGGCCGGACGGCCCCGGCGGTCCGGTCGGCGGCGGCGCGGACGGCGGCGTAGTCGAGCTGCGTTTCCATGGCGGACTGCCTTTCGGGCGAGGGGCGTTGGGAGCGGCTGAGGGGTGACGAGCCGTCAGGGGGCGGGCCGGGCGGCCTCGATGAGCTGGCGCAGGGCGCCGTAGTACACCTCGTGGTCGGTCAGCGGGGGCAGTACCTCGGCCAGGGCTCCCGCCAGCACCGGGAACCCGGCCGGATCGAGGGCGGCGAGGGCGGCCCGGGAGGCCTCGGTGGCGGCGGCCGGGTCGCGGTGGTCCACGAACGCCGCGCTGCCCAGGGTGAGCAGGTACATGCGGCGGTACACGGTCATCGCCTCGGCGGGGGTCATCCCGGCGGCGACGCTGTCGGCGAGCGCGGGTTCCACGAGCCGGGCCAGGAGCTGCCGGCCGAGCCAGGGGCGGCCGCCGCGCAGGACGAGCAGCCCGGGGTGGGCGGTGAGCAGCCGGTACAGGGCGCCGAAGCGCAGTTCGCACGCCTCGGCCCAGCCGGTGCCGGCGGGGACGTCGGGGAGCCGGGCGGCGAGGTGTTCGGTGCAGAGGTCCAGCAGTCCGGCGAGGTCGGTGCAGCGGCGCTGGACGGTGGCGTGGGAGACGTCGAGCCGGTCGGCCAGGGTGCGGAAGCTCAGCTGCGCGGGGCCTTCCTCGTCGAGGATCCGCAGGGCGGCCACGGCGATGGCTTCGGGGGTGGCGCGGTCCAGTGCGGCTGATCTCCTCGGCATGAGATACAGCGTATCAGCCATCGGAACATACGGCGTATCACCACTTCCGTGTGACACCGACTACGGCCATATTGCTGGTCATCGAGCCATATCCACAGACTTGTGTTGACAGAGGGTAGTCACATCGCTGCACTGGGCGCACGACTGCCCGTCGGTCCCGCCCCCACGTCAAGGAGACCCCGTGCCGCCTCGCCTGCGTGCGTCGCTCCCCTGTCTGACCGCGGCCGCCCTGCTCGCCCTGTGCCTGTGCCCCGCGCCCGCCTACGCCGCGCTGTCCGCGCCGGTCCCGGCCGCCGCGCCCGCCGATCCGGGCGCGACCTCGGACACCCCGCTCGCGCTCACCCCTCCCATGGGGTGGAACAACTGGGCGCACTACATGTGCGACATCGACGAGGCCAAGGTCGTCGCCAACGCCGACGCGCTCGTGTCGAGCGGTCTCGCCGCCAAGGGGTACGACACCGTCACCGTCGACGACTGCTGGATGCGCAAGAGCCGCGACGCGCAGGGAAATCTGGTCGTCGACACCGACAGGTTCCCGCACGGCATGGCCTGGCTCGGCGAGTACCTCCACGCCAAGGGCCTGAAGTTCGGGATCTACGAGGACGCCGGGTACCTCACCTGCGAGAAGTACCCGGGAAGCGGCGCTCCCGACGGCGGCGGCGAGGACAACTACGCCCGGGACGCCCGGCTGTTCGCGTCCTGGAACGTGGACTACGTCAAGATGGACGGCTGCAACCTGTGGGTGCCGCCCGGCAAGACCAAGGAACAGGCCTACCGGGACGCGTACAACGCGGTCGCGCGGGCGCTGCGCGACAGCGGTCGGCCGATGGTGCTGTCGGCCTCCGCGCCCGCCTATTTCCAGCAGGGCGAATGGGGCGGATCCGACTGGCACAAGGTCCTCGACTGGGTCGGCGAGACGGGCCAGTTGTGGCGCGAGGGCCGGGACATCAAGGTCTACCAGCCGGCCGCGCCCGCCACCTCGCGGTGGAGTTCGGTCCTCGGCAACTACGGCTACAACCGCTGGCTCGGCCGGTACGCGGGCCCCGGCAACTGGAACGACCCCGACTTCCTGATCGCGGGCGCCCCCGGGCTGACGGAGGCGGAGAGCCGCAGCCAGGTGGGGCTGTGGGCCATGATGGCGGCCCCCTTCATCCTGTCCTCCGAGGTCTCGAAGATCACCCCGGCCGGACTGGCCGCGCTCGGCAACACCGATCTGATCGCCCTGGACCAGGACCCGATGGGCACGCAGGGCGCGGTGGTCTCCTCGAACGCCACCTTCGAGGTACTGGCCCGGCCGCTCGCGAACGGCGACCGCGCCGTGGCGGTGCTCAACCGGTCCGGGTCCGCGCGGAACGTCTCCGTACCCCTGGCCGACATCGGGCTGCACTCCTGCACGGTGGACGCGAAGAACCTGTGGAACGGGGACAGCGCCGCGGTCTCGGACTCGCTGACCGGCCGGCTCGGCGCGCACGACACGGTCGTGTGGCGGCTCACCCCGCGCGGCGGCTGCGCGCCCGCCGTGCCCACCGGTCAGATCGTCGGGACCGGATCCGCGTGCGCCGACGGGGCAAGCACCTCCGGTGTCGGCGCGGTCGTACTGGCCGGCTGCACCGCAGGAGCCGACCAGCGCTGGACCCTCGGGGACCGCGGGCGGCTGCTGCTGGCCGGCGAATGCCTGACGGCGGGCGAGGACGGCCTGGTGGAACTGGACGGCTGCGCGCCCGGGCGGCAGCAGGCGCAGAGCTGGAGCCACCGGCGCGACGGGGCCCTGGTCGCGAACGCGAGCGGGCTGTGCCTGACCGCGCCGGCCGCGGCCGCGACCCCCGACGCCCCGGCGGAGCGCCTGCGGCTGACCGACTGCGGCGACCACCGGCCCGACCAGGCGTGGGCGCTGCCCGTCTGACGGAGCGGCGGCCGGAAGGTTCGCCTTCCGCGTCGACGGCGGCCGGGACCGCCGAATTACACCACCCCCCTTCGCCACGCCCGCGACACGCGGGCGTGGTCACCCTCCCGGGGGAATCCCCTTACCCGTGAGGGGGAGCCGTCACCCAACGGCTCCCCGCACGGCGCGGGCACTGGGTTCACTGGCCCGGCCATGGTCAGGGGCGGTCACCGGAGCGGTCCGGTGACCGCCCCTTTCCGCCGTCAACGGGCCGCGAGGCCGACCGGCCGACAGGAGTGCACCGACGTGTCCGAGACCGAGCCGGGGCAGCCCGGGACCAGCGCGCCCGCGACCGTGCCCGGCGACCCGTGGGAGCGGCTCACGGACGGCGTGGTGGAATTGCGCAAGCGGCGGCCGACCGGCCCCGGGGACGGTCCCGAAGACGGCGGTCCGGCGGGCCGGCGGCTCCGGATCCCCGTCGAGACCTGCGGATGCGAGGCAATGCGTGCGGACCCCGGAGAACCGGTCCCCGACTGAGGCGGCACGGGCCGGCGACGAGGCCCTGCCCGTCCTCCTCGCCCGCGTCGCCGAGGGTGACGAGGCCGCCTTCGTCACCGTGTACGACGCGGTGTGCGGGCGCGTGCTGGGCGTGACGCTCGCGGTCCTGCGCGACCGGGCCCAGGCCGAGGAGGTGACCCAGGAGGTGTTCCTCGAGGTGTGGCGCACCGCCGGGCGCTACCGGAGCGACCGGGGCGGTGTCCGGACGTGGGTCCTGACGATCGCCCACCGCCGCGCGGTGGACCGGGTGCGTTCGGCGCAGGCCTCGGCCGACCGGGAACGGCGGGCCGGCCGGCTGGAGGCGGCGCTGCCGGAGTTCGACCAGGTGAGCGAAACCGCGCTGGAGCACGACGAACGGGAACGGGTGCGCCGCTGCCTGGGCTCGCTGACCGCGCTCCAGCGCCAGTCGGTGACCCTGGCCTACTACCAGGGCCTGACGTACCGGGAGGTGTCCGAGGAGCTGTCGCTGCCGCTGGGTACCGTGAAGACGCGCCTGCGGGACGGCCTGCTGCGGCTGCGCGACTGTCTCGGGGTGAGGGGCGCATGAGTACGGACGATCCGCACGGGGCGACGGGCGCGTACGTCCTGGACGCGCTGCCGGCGGCGGAGCGCGCCGCGTTCGAGGCGCACCTGGAGACGTGCGCGGACTGTGCGCGGGAGGTACGGGAACTCGCGGCGACGGCGGCCCTGCTCGGCTCGGCCGTGGCGGTGGAGCCGCCGCCCGGGTTCCGGGACGAGGTGCTGCGCCGGATCCGGGAGGCCCCGGCCGGACCGCCGCCCCTCCCGGCGCCGAAGGCCCCGGCCCGGCACGCGGCGCGGGGCGGGCGGCCCCGGGCGCACTGGGCCCTCGCGGCCTGCGTGGCGGCGGCGGCCGGGCTCGGCGGGGTCGCGCTGTGGCAGTTCCGGGAGGCGGACGGCGCCCGGCAGGAGGCGCGGCGGGCCGAGGCCCGGGCGGCGGCGCTGACGCAGGTGCTGTCGGCCCCCGACGCCCGGCTGGCGAGCGGCCGGCTGGCGGACGGCGGGACGGGCACGGTGGTGGTCTCCCGGGACCGGGACCGGGCGGTGTTCGTGTCCTCCGGGATGGCGGCTCCCCCGCCGGGCCGGGTGTACCAGCTGTGGTTCGCCGATCCCGGTGCGGGCATGCGCCCGGCAGGACTGATGGACCCGGCGCGCCCCGACGCCCCGGCCCTGCTGGCGGGCCCGGTGGGCGCGGCCACGGGCATCGGTGTCACGGTGGAACCGGCGGGCGGCTCGCCCGCCCCGACGTCGGACCCGCTCGTGGTACTGGCCTTCCCCCCGCCGAAGGCCACGTAGTTCGGTCGGGCAGCGGCGGGCGCCCGGCCCGGTCGGGCACGGCTGGCGGTCGGGCACGGCGGGCGCCCGGCCGGCCGCGCGGAGGTGACGTACGGATGGCGAGTGACAGGAGGGCGGACCCGGGGCGCCGGGCCCCGCACTGGCCGGGCGCCGTGAGCGGGCTGGTCGCGGCCGTCGCCGGACTGGCCCTGGCCGAGCCGGTCGCGGCCGCCGTCCGGCCCGAGGCGGCTCCGCTCGCCGCCGTCGGCGCGGCCGTGGTCGACCGTACGCCCGCGGCCGTCAAGGAGTGGGCGGTGCGTACGTTCGGCACCGCCGACAAGCCGGTGCTGATCCTGGGGGTCGTCCTCGTCCTCGCCGCGCTCGCGGCCGCCGCCGGGGTGCTGGCCGTACGCCGGCTCCCCGCGGGGATCGCGCTCGCCTGCGCGACGGGCGCACTGGGGGCGGCGGCCGCGGTGAGCCGGCCGGAGGCGACGTGGCGGGACGCACTGCCGTCACTGGTGGGCGCAGCCGCCTCCGCGGTCGTGCTGTACCTGCTGGTCCGGACGGTGAACCGGCGCCGCCCGGCGGGCGGCCCCGGCACCGGCGGCGGCCCGGGGCTGGACCGGCGGAGCTTCGGGCGGCTGGTCGCGGGAGCGCTCGCCGTGTCGGCGGCGGCCGGGTTCGCCGGGCGGCGGCTCGGATCGCACGGCGCGGCGGGGGCGACGGCCTCCCGGGCGGACCTGGTCCTGCCGGCCGCCACCGTACGGGCGCCCGCGGTGCCCGCCGGGGCCGACCTGCGGGTGCCGGGCGTGGGCCCGTTCCTCACCCCGGTCCGGGACTTCTACCGGGTGGACACCGCCCTGGTCGTCCCGCGCGTGGACGCGGACTCCTGGCGGCTGCGCATCCACGGCGACGGGGTCACCGAGCCCCTCGAACTCGGTCTGCGGGAGCTCCTCGCGCGGCCCCTGGTCGAGCACGACATCACCCTCGCCTGCGTGTCGAACGAGGTCGGCGGCCCCTACGTCGGCAACGCCCGCTGGCTCGGCGTGCGCCTCGCGGACCTGCTGCGCGAGGCGGGGGTACGGCCGCCCTCACGGGGCGGCCCGGCCGACCAGCTGGTGGCCCGGTCGGTGGACGGGATGACCCTCGGCACACCCGTCGAGACCGTCATGGACGGCCGCGAGGCGCTGCTGGCCGTCGGAATGAACGGCGGGCCGCTGCCCTTCGCGCACGGCTTCCCGGTCCGGATGGTCGTGCCGGGCCTGTACGGCTACGTATCCGCCTGCAAGTGGCTGCGCGAGCTGCGCCTGACGACCTTCGCCGCCTACGACGCGTACTGGGTGCGGCGGTCGTGGGCGGCCCGGGCCCCCGTCAAGACGCAGTCGCGGATCGACACGCCGCGGCCGCACTCGGCGCCGGCGCCGGGCCGGGTCGCGGTGGCCGGCGTGGCCTGGGCGCAGCACCGGGGCATCGCGCGGGTGGAGGTGCGGGCCGACGGCGGGCCGTGGCGGGACGCACGGCTCGGGGCGGCGGACGGCGACGACACGTGGCGGCAGTGGGTGTGGACGTGGGAGGCGGAGCCGGGCGGGCACACCCTGGAGGTCCGCGCGACGGACGGCACCGGCGCCGTCCAGCCGGAGCGGCGCCGTGGCACCCTTCCCGACGGCGCCACCGGCCTGCACTCCGTGACGGTCCGGGTCCGGCCCTTCCCCGCCGGCTCCGGTCACGGCACTAGACCCGCCGGGTGAGGCGGACCGGGAGGGCTTCGACGCTGTTGCCGATGAAGCTCCGCTGGCGCGGGAGCTCGTCCTCGGGTACGGCGAGGTCGAGGCCGGGGAAGCGGGCGAAGAGACGTTCCAGGGCGATGGTGGCCTCCAGTCGGGCGAGGGGGGCGCCGACGCAGTAGTGCGCGCCGTGTCCGAAGGAGAGGTTGCGGGCGGCGCCGGGCCGGGTCACGTCGAAGCGGGCGGCGTCCGGACCGTGGACGGAGCCGTCCCGTCCGGCGGCGGAGTACCCGGCGAGCACGGGGGTGCCCCGCGGGATCACGGTGCCGTCGACGGTCAGGTCGCGGGTGGGGTAGCGGAAGGGGAACCAGCTGACCGGTGCGTCCCAGCGGAGGGTCTCGTCCACGACGTCCGTCCAGGTCGCCTTGCCCTCCAGGACGAGGGCGAGCTGGTCGCGGTGGGTGCACAGGGCGCGGACGGCGTTGCTGATCAGGTTGAGCGTGGTCTCGTGCCCGGCGACCAGCATCAGCCGTAGGGTGCCGATGAGTTCGGCCTCGCTGAGCCGGTCGCCGTCGCCGTCGCGCGCGGCGATCAGGGCGCTGGTGAGGTCCTCGCCGGGGTGCTCGCGCCGGGTGGCGGCGATGGTCCCCATCAGTTCGACGAGTTCGCCCACGGCGGCCGTCACCTCGGCGGGGGTGCTGTCCGTCGAGACGATCACGGTGTTGGACAACCGGTGCAGGCGGCCCCGGTGTTCGGGGTCCACGCCCAGCAGTTCGCAGATGACGGCCATCGGGAGCGGCAGGGCGAAGTGGGTACGCAGGTCGGCGGTGGCGTCGGGCGAGGCGTCGGCGGCCCGGGCGAGGTCGTCGAGGAGGGCGTCGGTCAGCTCCTCGACGCGGGGGCGCAGGCGTTCCACCTGGCGGGCGGTGAAGGCGTTCCCGACGAGGGAGCGCAGGCGGCGGTGGTCGGCGTCGTCGGCGGTGTGCATGCCCCGGGCGTTGGCGAAGACCCGCAGGGGCCAGTCCGCGGGGACGGTGCCGTCGTGCAGGCCGGCGAAGTGCCGGGGGTCCTTGGCCGCGTCGGGGTGGGCGAGGAACTCCCTGAGCGCGTCGTGGCCCAGGACGACGGCCCCGGGTACGCCGCCGGGCAGGACGACCTCGGCGACGGCCCCCCGGGCGCGCAGCCGGGCGTTGAGGGCGTGCGGGCAGCCTCCGGCCGGGTCGATGACGTGCGGGGAGTCCGGGAGTGGCGGGACGGACGGGACGGGGGTCGACAAGCCGGCTCTCCTGACCTGAGGGACGGAACGCGGTCAACACTGCGGCTTCCGGGGCGGGTTGTACAAGCCCCCGTGCGCCGCGCGCCGGCGGGCGGGCGGGCCGCGTCAGGCGGCCCCGGTGGGTCTGGTCTCGATCAGGCGGGCCAGGCCGTCCAGTACGCAGTTCAGGCCGAAGGCCCAGACGGTCTCCGGGTCGTAGGCGCCGACCGTGCCGCCGACGCGGCCGGCGATCGGGTAGCGCTCCGGGTCCATGGCACGTTCCAGCAGGGGCGCGCTGATCGCCCACCACTCCTCGTCGCTCTGACGGCTGTTGTGCTCGACGACGTCGGCGGCGGCCAGGGCGTTGGCGTGGACGAAGCCCAGCAGGTGGGTCAGGGCGGCGTCCATCTCCACGTCGGTGAGGCCGATGCCGTCGAAGGCCGTGAGCTCGTGTTCGTACTTGCCGATCACTCCGGGGCCCAGTGGCACGCGGGTCACGGACAGGTCGGCGATCCACGGGTGGCGCACGAGCAGGTCCCGGTTGTCGTCGGCGATCCGGGTGACCTTCAGCCGCCAGGGCTCCGGGCCGGCCGGTGCGCGGCGGTCCATGTGCCGGTAGGCCTCGTCCAGCATCAGGTCGAGCAGCTCGGCCTTGCCCGGTACGTACGTGTACACGCTCATCGGGGTGACGCCCAGGCGCTGGGCGAGGGCGCGCATGGTCAGCGCGGCCAGCCCCTGCTCGTCGGCGAGTGCGATCGCGGCTCCGACGACGGCGTCCACGGTGAGGCCCTGGCGCGGGCCGCGCCGCCCGGCGGCGGGCTCCTGTCCGGGCTCGCGCCACAGGAGTTCCAGCGTGCGGACGGGATCGCCCGCCCCGGTCCGGTCCTTCGCCATGTCCGGTCCTTCCTTCCCGCCCATTAATTCACTACGGCGTATAGAGTACAGTGTATAAAGTTAGCTCGAAACATCCGCCCCCGCGAGGAGTTCCGTGCACATCACCAGCACCGCCATATCCTTGGACGTCGACGGCGTCCCCGCCTCCGCGGCCTTCCTGACCGGCCACGACCGGGAGGAGCAGGCGTGAATCAGCCCTACGCCGCGGACGGCCATCAGGTGATCCAGGTCCGCGGAGCGCGGGAGAACAACCTCGCGGACATCTCCCTGGACATCCCCAAGCGCCGGCTGACCGTCTTCACCGGCGTGTCCGGGTCCGGCAAGTCCTCGCTCGTCTTCGGCACCATCGCCGCCGAGTCGCAGCGCATGATCAACGAGACGTACACCGCCTTCATCCAGTCCTTCATGGCCAGTCCGGCCCGCCCCGACGTGGACGGCCTGCACAACCTGAGCGCGGCCATCGTGGTCGACCAGGAGCGGATGGGAACGGGATCCCGCTCCACCGTGGGCACCGCCACCGACGCGTCCACGATGCTGCGGATCGTCTTCTCACGCCTGGGCGTACCGCACGTCGGCACCTCGTCCGCCTTCAGCTTCAACACCCCGGACGGCATGTGCCCGCGCTGCGAGGGGATCGGCCAGGTCTCCGACGTCGACGTGGACCAGCTCGTCGACCGCGAACTCTCCCTCAACGAGGGCGCGATCACCGTCCCCGGCTTCGCGGTCGACTCCTGGTACTGGCAGATCATGGCCAACTCGGGCTTCTACTCCCCCGACACCAAGCTCAAGGACTTCACCGAGCAGGAGTGGGCGGACTTCCTGCACAAGCCGGCGGTGAAGGTGAAGGTCGGGTCGAACAACTTCACCTACGAGGGGCTGATCACGAAGCTCGGCCGGACCGTCCTGGCCAAGGACCGCGAGTCGATGCAGGCCCACATCCGGGCCTTCGTGGACCGCGCGGTGGTCTTCACGGACTGCCCCGACTGCGGCGGCACCCGGCTGTCGGCGGCCGCGCTGTCCTCGCGCATCGACGGGCTGAACATCGCGGAGTGCTCCGCGATGCAGATCAGCGACCTCGCCGGGGTCATCGCCCGCATTGACGACCCGGGCGTGGCCCCGATGCTGGCGAGCCTGCGCGAACTGCTGCACTCCCTCATCGAGATCGGCCTGGGCTACCTGAGCCTGGACCGGCCGTCCGGCACGCTGTCGGGCGGCGAGGCGCAGCGGGTCAAGATGGTGCGCCACCTCGGTTCCTCGCTGACGGACATCACGTACGTCTTCGACGAGCCGAGCACCGGCCTGCACCCGCACGACATCCGGCGGATGAACGACCTGCTGCTGCGGCTGCGCGACAAGGGCAACACGGTGCTGGTCGTCGAGCACAAGCCGGAGGTCATCGCGATCGCCGACCACGTCGTGGACCTCGGTCCGGGCGCGGGCACCGCGGGCGGCCGGCTCTGCTACAGCGGGGACGTCGCCGGGCTGCGCACCTCGGACACCCTCACCGGCCGCCACCTGGGCCACCGGGCCCGGCTGCGCGAGACGGTGCGCACTCCGCGCGGGCACCTGTCGGTGAAGGACGCGAACCTGCACAACCTGAAGGACGTCAGCGTGGACGTGCCCCTCGGGGTGCTGGCCGTGGTGACGGGGGTGGCGGGCTCCGGGAAGAGTTCGCTGATCCACGGGTACCTGGCGGGGCGGGACGGGGTGGTGGTGGCCGACCAGTCGCCGATCCGCGGCTCGCGGCGCTCCAACCCGGCCACGTACACGGGGCTGCTGGGTCCGGTCCGGACGGCCTTCGCCAAGGCCAACGGGGTCAAGGCCGCGCTGTTCAGCGCCAATTCGGAGGGTGCCTGCCCGAAGTGCAACGGCCTGGGGCTGGTCTACACGGACCTGGCGATGATGGCCGCGGTGGCCTCGGTCTGCGAGGAGTGCGAGGGGCGCCGGTTCACGCCGGAGGTGCTCACGTACCGGTTGAACGGGAAGAACATCAGCGAGGTCCTCGACATGCCGGTGGCGGAGGCGCACGGGTTCTTCACCACCGGGCAGGCGCGGGCGATCCTGGGCCGGCTGGTGGACGTGGGGCTGGGGTACGTACGGCTCGGGCAGCCGCTCAGCACCCTCTCGGGCGGTGAGCGCCAGCGGCTCAAGCTGGCCATCAGCATGGCGGAGAAGTCCTCGACGTACATCCTCGACGAGCCGACGACGGGGCTGCACCTGGCCGACGTGGACAAGCTGCTCGCCCTGCTCGACCGGCTCGTGGACCAGGGGAACTCGGTGATCGTCATCGAGCACCACCAGGCGGTGATGGCCCACGCCGACTGGCTGATCGACATCGGCCCGGGCGGGGGGCACGACGGGGGCCGGGTGGTCTTCGAGGGCACCCCGGCGCGACTGGCCGCCGAGGGCGACACTTTGACGGCCCGTCACCTGCGGGAGTACGTCGGCGCGTAGCGTCCGAGCGTCCGTGTGTGCGGGCCGTCAGCCGGTTCGGGGGCGGCCCGCATGCCGATGCACACGCAGGGGGCGGCGTCGGCGAGGGTGGCGAAGACGACCGGCATCCACGCCTCGCCGAAGGAGGCCCCGGCTGAACGGCCTCGCGACCCGGATCACCCGGGGCTGACGCCGCCCCGCGGGAAGGTCAGGGCTCCGGCGCGGTCGCGGGGCGGGGCGAAGAAGCGCTCCACCTCCGCGTCCCGGACCTGCGCGAGCGCGGCCGGGGACCAGCGGGGCAGCCGGTCCTTGTCGATGACCTGGGCGCGGATGCCCTCGACCAGGTCCGGGGTGGACAGCGCGGCGGCGGACACCCGGTACTCCTGTTCCAGCACCTCCTCCAGCGAGCCCAGCTCGCGGGCCCGGCGCAGCGCGGCCAGGGTGACCTTGAGGGCGGTGGGGGACTTGGTGCGCAGCACCGAGGAGGCCTCGCGGGCGGCGGCGAGGCCGTTGCCCAGCAGCCGGGAGTGGATCTCCTCGACGGTGCCGGCGGCGTAACATCGGTCGATCCACTCCCGCTCGGCGGCCAGTTCGCCGCCGGGAACGGAAGCACCCGCGTACGGGGCCAGGACCTCCTCCGCCGGGGAGCAGGCGAGCGCGTGGGTGAGCTCGGCGAGGTGGTCGGAGGGGACGTAGAGGTCGGCGAGCCCGCACAGCAGGGCGTCGGCGGCGCCGACGGCCAGGCCGGTGAGGGCGAGGTGGGTGCCGAGTTCGCCGGGAGCCCGCGACAGGAGGTGGGTGCCGCCGACGTCGGGGACGAAGCCGATGCCGGTTTCGGGCATCGCGACGCGGGAGCGTTCGGTGACGACGCGGACGCTGCCGTGGGCCGAGATGCCGACGCCGCCGCCCATGACGATGCCGTCCATGAGCGCCACGTACGGTTTGGGGTAGCGGGCGATGCGGGCGTTGAGCCGGTACTCGTCGCGCCAGAAGTCCAGCGAGGCGGTGCCGCCGCTCTTCGCGTCGGCGTGGATCGCCCGGATGTCGCCGCCCGCGCACAGACCCCGCTCGCCCGCGCCGCGGACCAGCACCTGCCGCACGGCGGGGTCGCGCTCCCAGGCCGCGAGGGCCGCCGTCACGGTCAGCACCATGGCGTGCGTGAGGGCGTTGAGGGCCTCCGGGCGGTTGAGGGTGATCACCCCCGTGTGGCCGTGGATCTCGATCAGAACGGAGTCGTGTTCGGTCTTCACACCGGTCAGTATGGAGCTTCTGTCCCCATGCGCAAGATCGTTAAGACGCGGTCGTCAGGTCTGCCCCCGCGCCCTGGTACGGACCTACCGAACCTCCACCGTCACCCCAGGAACCGGCCCGGAAACCACCCCCGGACTGGCCGGGGAACGCCCCTTGACGACACTCTCCGAGACACCCGGCGACGACACTCTCTAGGACACCCGGCCTCTAAGACACCCGGCGCGGTGCGCCGAGGACTCCCGGGGGACTGGGCACCTCCAGCCAGACGCACTTGCCGGACGCCCCCGGGCGCGAGCCCCAGGCGCGGGCGAGCCGCTCCACTATGAACAGCCCGTGCCCGCCGGGGCGGCCCGGCTCGGCCGGACCGCCGGCGGCGGTCGCCGGAGGGCGCGGGTTCGCGTCCGTCACCTCGATCCGCAGCCGGTCGTCCGTGCAGTCCAGGACCAGGGCGCCGGGGCCGCCGCCGTGCAGACAGGCGTTGGCCACCACCTCCGAGACCAGCAGCAGGACGTCGTCGGCGGCGTCCCGCACGGCCTCCCGGTCGGCGGGCAGCCAGTGCCAGGCGGTGAGGGCGCGACGGGTGAAATCGCGGCTGCGGGAGACCGGGTCGGGGAGCCCGTCGAGGACCAGGAGCCAGTTCCGGTCCGTCGGCGCTCGCTGCTCCATGGTTCTCCGACCCCTTCCCTCTTCCGTGCCCGCCCGCTCGTACCGTCCGTACCGTCCGTGGACCGGTGCCGCCCGCGGCGGCCGCACCGTCATACCGAGGGCCGGCGCAGCGCCTGTTCCACGTCGGCGTGGACCGGGAAGACCCCGTCCGCGCCGGTGATGCGGAACATCCGCGCGACCGGTCCGGTCAGTCCGGCCAGCTCCAGGGTGCCGCCGGCCTCCTGGACGGTGATCCGGCTGTGCAGCAGGGCGTTCAGTCCGGTGGAGTCGCAGAAGTCCAGCCCCGACATGTCGACCAGGAGCCGCCCGCCCCGGGCGGCCGCGGTGTCGAGGGCGTCACGCAGGGGCGGGGCCGTGTCGTGGTCCAGCTCCCCGGCGAGTGTGAGGAGGACCGCTCCCTCCACCGCCCCTACCGCGACGGTGAAGCGTTCCTTGTCCGTTCCCAGCACCATCCGGCATCACCCTTTTCGTCCTGCTGTTGCTGCGCATGCCCGCGTCACGGCGGGATATGCGCGCGGTGGCAGCGCTCCGTGCGGCCCGGAAACCCCCTGCGCGGGTGATCCGGAAGCCACCGCTCCTCACCGCGACCGTACCGGTCCGCCCGGCCCGATGGCGCACCCGCACCCGCAGGCCCGGCCGGGCGGCTCCGCGCACACCCCTCATTCGGAGCCGGACGGCTCCGTCACCGGGGGCAGGCCCTGCATCAGCCGGTACTGGTCCATGAGGGCCGTGATGGCCTTGAGGTTGTCCTTGCGCATACCCGCCGCCCGCATCGCCACGGCCCGCACCCCCGACTGCCTGAGGGCCTCGACGACGGCGAGCTCGCCGCGCACCGACTCGGCGACCTCGTCGTCGAAGAAGTAGGCGACCGAGACGCCGAAGAAGCGGGCCAGGGCCGCCAGCAGGTCGGGCGAGGGGTTGGCCCGCTTGCCCGTCCGCAGCTGGGACAGGTACACGCCCCCCACCTTGAGGCCGGGATCGGCCCGTTTCAGTTCCTCCGCCACCTCGGCGTTGGTCCAGTGCCTGCCCTTGGGCCGGACGGTCCGGAACAGGTCGTCGAGGCGCACTGCGAGCAGGGGCCGGTCGTCGGTCGCGGTCATGGTGAAGCTCCCCCCACTCCACGGGATAGCCGTTGGCTATCCCGGAGTTTCACAGATTAGCGGTCAGTTGACAATTGTCGTGAACTCCGTCAACGTTGGCCTCGCCGATAGCTGTCAGCTAACTGGATGCACGGGGGTCATCTGGTTGGTCGTCCGGTCGCGTTCCGAGGGCACCCAAGCCCTCGGGGGGGCGCGGTACCGGAAGGCACGGGACGGGAGCCACCCGTCCGGCCCGACAGGACATCGGCGGGGGGAACGGGGGAAGCGGGGGGAACGGGAGATGCCCGCCCGGTTTGACGGGGGATGCAAACCGGGCGGGAGTTCTCAACTCGCCTTGCGGAGCTTACTGTAGGCGGCCGCGACTTGCGTGAGCCAGGCTACTTCCGCACTGAAGTTGTTCGTGTCGCGGTCGTCGAAGTCCCCGGCGTCCTTGTTGTCACGGGGGATGGTCCCCGCGCGTTTGGCGCGCAGGGCCTGTTTGATCTGCGCCGCCTCGGTGAACGCCTGCCGGAACTCCTCGCCCGCCGGCCCACCGCCGTCGCCGGCCACGGCCGGCGCCCCGCCCGTGCCGCGTTCGATGTAGGGGCGCAAGTCCCGCCACCCGTCCCGTATTTCGACGACCCGCCGGTGGAGCCGGTAGTCGAGGTCACGGACCGAGGTCCCGGGCGGCTCCAGGGCGATGTCCGGGGAGGACTCGTACAGGTCCCGCCACAGCGGGTACAGGGCCCGGTAGGACCGGTAGGACCGGGTCCACTCGACGCACCTCGTCGTCCACGGGCTCCAGCAGGACATGGTCAGGCTCAGGGAGAGGGCGACGATGCCCAGCGTGTTGATGACGGAGGCGACGGCCTCCCGCCACGCCCCGGTGTCGGCTCCGGCCGCGAGGGTGAGGACGTTGACCGTCCGGACCGCGCCGTAGACCAGCAGGATCACCGCCGCGACGGACAGCATGCGCAGACCGTGCCGCAGCGAAGCGTTGTCGGTCATCCGGGCGTAGGGGCCGAACTGACGGACCATGGTGACGCACGGAACCGCCTGGGAGGCGATGAAGGCCAGGAGGTACACGAGGAGCAGCGGGTCACCGCTGCCGTCGAACTCCGTCGCGCACCGGCGCGGACCGTCGGCGAGGAAGAAAAGGGCCGTCAGCAGCGCGTCGAGGCCGAAGCCGGTGAGCACCCAGAAGCGCGTCTTGCGGGCCGCCTCCGCGCCGACGGCCGCCCAGCGCAGGAAGATGACCTGCGCGCTGACGCAGAGGGCGACCCCCGACAGGTGCATGAGCAGGATGGCGAGGTTGTGCACGCCCAGGAGGCTTTCGCTCCGCATGGCGACGGCGCCCATGGTGAAGGTGAGGCACTGGAACACCAGCGTCGCGATCAGGGTGCGGTACTCGCCGTCCCGCCGGCTCCGCCGCCCCTGGCAGAGCCGGTAGACGAGCGCGGCGTACGACGAGAGCGCGGCTATGACGAAGCAGACGGTTCTGATGGTGTTCACGGTGATGCTTTCCTGGGTGCCGCGGGGGCCGCGAACGGTCCAACCGGCCTTATCGGCCAGTGGCCGACGCGCCGCGTTCAAGCGGAACCGTACCCGCCGACTCTGAACGCCCCGCCACCGGGCGCCCACCCCGGACACGCGACCGGCACACCGCCCCGGCGCACCGACCCCTGAAACGACCGAAGGCCCGTTTCAGATTTCTCTGAAACGGACCCTGATCTGCGACTCTTTCGAGTCGGGACGACAGGATTTGAACCTGCGACCCCTTGACCCCCAGTCAAGTGCGCTACCAAGCTGCGCCACGTCCCGTTCATGCCTTCCACCTGGGGTTTTCCCCCTCGCGGCGGGCACATGCAGAACATTACCCCACGCTGAGGGGTGAGTGTGCACGGGTAATCGGCGAGGGAGAGGATGGCCGGGTGAACGTACGGGACCGGGACGGCGAGGGCCGGGCGCGCAGTGCGCGGCCGAGGGACGGACTGGGGCGGCCGCTGCCCTACGGAGCGGCCGGGGTGGAGCGGCAGCCGGAGGGCGTGGTCCGCTCCCCCGCCGGGACGGTGACCGAGGCGCAGCGGCTGCTGGACGCCGGGATGCCCTTCCACGCGCACGAGGTGTTCGAGGACGCCTGGAAGTCGGGCCCCGAGGCGGCGGCCCCGCTGTGGCGGGCGATGGCGCAGCTGGCGGTGGGTCTGACGCACGCGGCCCGGGGGAACGCGGTCGGCGGGGCCCGGCTGCTGCGGCGGGGCGCGGCTTCGCTCGACGGGGTGCGGGAGGCGTACGGGATGGACCTGCCGGGGCTGGTCCGGTGGGCCGGGGAACTGGCCCACCGGGTGGACGGCGGGGCCGTCGTGGACGCCTCCCGGGAGGCTCCGCGGCTACGCGGCGGCGGGCTGCAGTAGGTCCCAGCGGTTGCCGTAGAGGTCCTCGAACACGGCGACGGAGCCGTACGCCTCGTGCCGCGGCTCCTCCAGGAAGCGGACGCCCTCGGCGGTCATCCGGGCGTGGTCGCGCGCGAAGTCGTCGGTGTGGAGGAAGAAGCCGACGCGGCCGCCGGTCTGGTCACCGACGCGGGAGCGCTGTGCGTCGTCCTTGGCGCGAGCGAGCAGGAGGGCGCTCTCGACGGCGCCGGGCGGGCGGACCACGACCCAGCGGGAGCCGTCGGGGCGGGCGGTGTCCTCGGCCAGGTCGAAGCCGAGGGCGCGGGTGTAGAAGTCGATGGCCTCGTCGTAGTCGTGGACCACGAGGGCGGTGAGGGCGATGTGGGAGGGCATGGGCCCTATTGTGCGCCGAGGAGGACGACGTCCAGGGTGCGGGGGCCGTGGACGCCCTCGACCCGGTCGAGTTCGATGTCGCTGGTGGCGGAGGGTCCGGAGATCCAGGTCAGCGGGCGGGCGGGGTCGAGGAGTTCCAGGGCCTGCGGGACGGAGTCCACGACCTGGCCGGGGACGCGGACCACGCAGACGTGGTGGTCGGGGATCAGGGTGATGCGGCGCCGGCCCTGGTCGGGTCCGCCGTCGAGGACGATGGTGCCCGTCTCGGCGATGGCGAGGGCGCAGCCTGTGACCACGCCCCCGGCGCGGTCCAGTTCGCGCGGGGTGGACGCGGCGCGGTCGGGGATCCGGGTGGGACCGGCGGCGGAGAGCCAGTGCGGGGGCAGGGCGGGCGGTACGAGGACGCTCTCGTGCCGGGACAGCAGCCGCGCCAGGAGCAGGGGGAGGCCGTCCTCGTCGGTGCGGTGGACCTTCGCCCGGTACTCGGTGAGGTGGGCGGCCAGCAGGTCGACGTTCTCGGCGGGGGTGCGGGCCCCGTGGACGCGGAGGTAGTCCCGCGGGATGCCCGGGCCGTCCGGTCCGTCCGGTCCGCCGGCCGGTGGGGCGGTGGCCCGGCGGATGCGGGCGAGGATGCGGTCCTTGCTGCTCACGGCTGCGGGTTCTCCCGTTCTCGGGTCCACCAGTCGCGGAAGGACTCCGCCGGTACGTCGGGCAGGTCACGGGTGTCGGTCCAGGCCCGGCCGGGTCCGGGCAGGCGGCGCGGGCGCAGCCGGCGGGCCCGGGACAGCAGCCGCTCCCCCGCGCGCAGGGCGCCGGGGCGGTCGAGGAGCAGCCGGGCGGCGCGCAGGGCGGCCCGTTCGGCGGTGTGGCCGCGTACGGGCCGGATCCGTACGCGGACGCCGTCGCGGGTGACCGGGCCGCCCTGGGCGACGCGTTCGCGGAGGTGGACGAGGACCTCGGGGATGTCGATGGCGACGGGGCAGACCTCGTAGCAGGCGCCGCACAGGGTGGAGGCGTAGGGCAGGCTGGCGTCGATCTCGCTGCCGGTGCCGCGCAGTTGGGGGCTGAGGATGGCGCCGATCGGGCCGGGGTAGACGGAGCCGTAGGCGTGGCCGCCGGCGCGTTCGTAGACCGGGCAGACGTTGAGGCAGGCGGAGCAGCGGATGCAGCGCAGGGCCTGGCGGCCGGTCTCGTCGGCGAGGGTGTCGGTGCGGCCGTTGTCGAGGAGGACGAGGTGGAAGGCGGAGGGGCCGTCACCGTCGGCCCCCTTCGACGGCCCCAGTCCGGTCCACATGGTCGTGTACGGGTTCATGCGTTCGGCGGTGGAGGAGCGCGGCAGGGTCTGGAGGAAGATCTCCAGGTCGCGGAAGGTGGGGACGACCTTCTCGATGCCGGCGACGGTGATCAGGGTCTCGGGGAGGGTCAGGCACATGCGGCCGTTGCCCTCGGATTCGAGGACGACCATCGTCCCGGTCTCGGCGACCATGAAGTTGGCGCCGGAGACGGCGACCTTGGCGCGCAGGAACTTCTCGCGCAGGTGCAGTCGGGCGGCTTCCGCGAGCTCGCGCGGGTCGTCGCCGAGGTCCTGCGGCGCCGGGCGGCCCCAACGGCCCATCTCGGTGCGGAAGATGTCGCGGATCTCGCCCCGGTTGCGGTGGATGGCGGGGACCAGGATGTGCGAGGGCCGGTCGTGGCCGAGCTGGACGATGAGTTCGGCGAGGTCGGTCTCGTAGGCGGCGATCCCGGCGGCCTCCAGGGCCTCGTTGAGGCCGATCTCCTGGGTGGCCATGGACTTGACCTTGACGACCTCGCGCCTTCCCGTGGCGTCGCCGCCGGGGTCGTCGTCTCCGTCGTCGCCGCCGGCGGCGAGGACGAGGCCGGTCACGATGCGGTTCGCCTCGTCGGCGTCCACCGCCCAGTGGACGGTGCCGCCGGCGGCGGTGACGGCGGCCTCCAATTGCAGCAGGTAGTGGTCGAGGTGGCGCAGGGTGTGGTCCTTGACCGCCTTGCCGGCGGCGCGCAGCCGGTCCCAGTCGGGGAGTTCGGCGACGGCGCGGGCACGTTTGTCGCGGATCGTGTGGGTGGCGTGCCGGAGGTTGCCGCGCAGCACCTCGTCCCGTACGGCCTCGCGGGCCGCGTCGGGGAAGGAGGGGAAGTCGGGGACGGACGGGGAGGCAGGGCCGGCGGGCGTGTCCGGGGAGGCGGAACGGGCCGGGAAGGCGGGCATGCCGAGGTCGGTGGCCGGGGGGCGGGTCATCGCAGCGGTTCCTCCTCGGTCGAGGCCAGGATCTCGGCCAGGTGCAGGGTGCGCAGCGGGGCTCCGGCACGGCGCAGGGTGCCGTCGAGGTGGGCGAGGCAGGAGTTGTCGGCGCCGCAGAGCACCTCGGCGCCCGTGGCCCGGGCGTTGCGGATCTTGTCGGCGGCGATGGCGGCCGAGACGTCCGCGTTCTTGAGGGCGAAGGTCCCGCCGAAGCCGCAGCACTCCTGCGCGCCGGGCAGTTCGACGAGTTCCAGGCCCTTGACGGCGGCCAGCAGCCGTCGGGGGCGGTCGCCGAGGCCGAGGGCCCGCAGGCCATGGCAGGAGGGGTGGTAGGTGACGGTGTGCGGGAAGCAGGCGCCGACGTCGGTGACGCCGAGGACGTCGACCAGGAATTCGGTGAGCTCGTACACGCGCGGTACGAGGTCCGCGGCGAGTTCCTCCAGCCGGCCCCCGCGCCCTTCCCGGGCCGCCTCGCGGCCGATGCGCGGGTAGTGCGCGCGGATCATCGCGGCGCAGGATCCGGAGGGGGTGACCACGTACTCGTGGCCGGCGAAGGCCTCGGCGGTGCGGCGCACGAGCGGTTCGCTCTCGCGCCGGTAGCCGGTGTTGTACTGCGGCTGGCCGCAGCAGCTCTGGGCCGCGGGGAAGTCCACCTCGACGCCGAGGCGCTCCAGGAGACGGACGACGGCGATGCCGGTCCGGGGGTACAGCGCGTCGTTGACGCAGGTGACGAACAGGGCGGCACGCATGACGGGCAGAATAGCCCGGTGAAGAAGTTCTCTGTGATCGGTATCGGCGCGGGCGACCCGGACCACCTGACCCTCCAGGCGGTACGGGCGATCGGCGCGGCGGACGCGTTCCTCATCCTGGAGAAGGGGGAGGAGAAGTCGGACCTGACGGGGCTGCGGCGGGCGATGCTCGACGCGCACGCCCGGCCGGGACACCGGCTGGTGGAGGGCCGCGATCCGGACCGCGACCGCACCCCCGCCGCATACACCCCCACCGTGGACGGCTGGCGCAGTGCGCGGGCCGAGATCTTCGAGCGGTTCATCGCCGAGGACCTGGCGGAGGGCGAGACGGGCGCGTTCCTCGTGTGGGGCGACCCCTCGCTGTACGACTCGACCCTCGCGATCCTCGACGAGGTGCTGGAGCACGGGCGGGTGGCCTTCGAGCACGAGGTGGTGCCCGGCATCAGCAGCGTGTCCGCGCTCCTGGCCCGGCACCGGACCAACCTGAACCGGGTCGGCCGGCCGGTGCAGATCACCACGGGGCGCCGGCTCGCAGAGGGCTGGCCGCAGGACGTGGACGACGTGGTGGTGATGCTGGACGCCCGGCACGCCTTCACGGCCCACCTCGACCAGGACCTCTACATCTACTGGGGTGCCTACGTGGGCACCCCGGACGAGATCCTGGTCTCGGGGAAGCTGGCCGAGGTGGCCGGCCGGGTCGAGGAGCTGCGGACCGAGGCGCGGGCCCGCAAGGGCTGGATCATGGACACCTACCTGCTCAGGCGCCCCTGAGGAAGGCGGGCAGGGCCGCGGCGAGGCGCTCGTACTCCTCGGCGCGGTTGTAGACCTGCCCGCAGACACGGAGGCCTCCGCCGCCGGCCCGGGGCCAGACCAGGACCCGGGTACGGAGCTTCGCGGCGAGTTCCTCGCGCATCGCCCGGGCCGCGTCCTGGGTCTCGGCGGTCCCGGGCGGCAGCAGCAGGGCGCGCAGCGGGAGGCCCTCGGTGTACGGGAGCGGGGTGAGTCCGGGGACCTCGGCGAGGAGGGCGGCTCCGTAGGCGGCCAGGGCCTGGTTGTGGGCGCGGACCCGCGCCGCGCCGAGGCGTTCGATGAGGTCGAGGCCCTCGGGGGCGGCGAGCCAGCCGGTGTAGTCGGCGGTGGCCCGGTACTCCACGGAGAGCGGGAAGCCGCGGTGGTCCTCCCAGGACGGGGTGTGGGCGCGGATCCGGGCCCGGTGGGCGGGGGCGACGGCGAGGATCGCGCTGCCGGAGGGGGCGTAGCCCCATTTGTGGAGGTTCCCGAACCAGAAGTCGGCGCCGGCGGCGATCGGCCGGGCCAGCGTGCCCGGGGTGTGGGCGCCGTCGACGACGGTGGTGATCCCGCGGGCCGCGAGGTCGGCGAGGAGCCGGGGGCCGGCGATGAGGCGGGCGGTCGGTGAGCTGACGTGGTCGAGCAGGGCCACCTTCGTGCGGGGCGTGACGGCGGCCAGTACGGCTTCGCGGACGGCGTCCTCGTCGGGGAGGAACGGGTCCAGGGCGACGGTGGTGACGGGGGCGCGGCGGGCGGCGGCCGCGACGACGGTGCCGTAGCCGTGATCGGTCACCAGGATCTCGTCGCCGTCGGCGAGGGGGACGGCGTCGAGCGCGAGGTTGGCGCCCTCGGTGGCGTTGGAGACGAAGGCGATGCCGTCGGGGTCCGCCCCGAGGTGTGCCGCGATCCGGGCCCGGGCGGCGTCGAGGCGGTCCGGGACGGAGGCGAAGAAGGCGTCGGGGTCGGCGTGCGCCTCGGCCCGCAGGGCCTCCTGGGCTTCCTGCACGGGGACCGGGACCGCCCCGTACGAGCCGTGGTTGAGGTGGGCGACGGCGGGGTCCAGCCGGAAGAGTTCCGGGCCACCGGGGAAGGCGGGCGGGGCGGACGGCTCGGTCACGGGTACCTCCGGTCGGGGTGCGGGGCGCACGGCGTGCGCGGCATCCGGATCATGCAGTCCGCCGCCCCGCCCGCGAAAGGCCAATCCCGCCGAAGTGGCCTGCGCGGACCTCCCCCACCCGCCGGGCGACACGGGACTACGTGACCCGGATCACACGAATCATGCGCGGGCGTTCTGCCGTTTCCCCCTCCTGCCGGGCCTGGAAGGTAAGAGCGAACCTCCGCCCGTGAAGGAGCACGCATGATCACGCTGCAGTCGGCCGCCCGCTCCCTCCAGTGCCTCCCCGTCCCCGTCCGCCCCGTACCCGCCGGCCGTCCGACGAGCGCCCACACCTTCGCCCTCTTCCACTTCTGGCACCAGACGCAGGGGGAGGCGTTCGGCCGGGCGATGGCCGAGGCCCTCGGGGAGATCGAGGCGGTGGCCGCCCTGCTGGACGGGAACCCGGAGGCCGCCGCGTGCGCGCACTGCCGGCGGACCGTCGCGCACTGCGTCGCCGGAATCCTGCTGGAGCTGGCCGAGCGGATCCGGACCCTGCCGACCTGGCCGGACCGTTCCGCCCTCGCGGCGGCGCTGACGGCCCGCAACGCCGCCATCGAGGGCGACCCGCTGACGGTGGACGCGTTCAGCGGAGCCTGGCTGCGCCTGCACCGGCCCACGGACTGGCGGGAAGCCGTGGAGATGGCCCTGCTCGGCGAGTGGGTCCACGTACTGGGCGACGGCACGGCCGACTCCCCCGCACTGCTCGGCCTGCTGCGCCGGCACGTCGCGACCGAGCACGTGCACCTGCGGCCCCTGTGGGAGCGCAAGAGCCGCGGCCGGCGCACGGCCCTGCTGAGCACTCCCGTCGGCGAAGGCCTCGTTCTCGCCGATCTCCTCGTCGCTCCCGGCCTGCCGGAAGAGCTCGCCCTGGCGGACGAGTTCGGCGATCCCCGGATCGCCCCCGTGCTGCGGCGGCTGCGGGAACCGGAGGAGCGCCTCGCCCGGTCATGGGCGCGCGACGGGGAGCCCTGGGCCCTTACCGCGACCGCGGCCGGGCTTCCCGAGGCGTACGGGGAACGGGTCCGGCGCAAGCTGAAGCGGCTGGGCCTGCGGTACTCCGCTGCGGCCGCCTCCGCTCCGGAGGCGCGGCGGCCGTGCCCGTGAGGCTCCTGCCCCTCCTCGTGGCGCTGCTCCTCGTCGTCGCCACGGCCGCGGTGGGGGCCGCCGCGCTGACCCTGCTGCTGCGCCGGCCGGCCTGGTGCGCGCCGCTCGCCGGGGCCGTCGGCGCGATGACCTTCCTGCTCGCCGTCGTCGCGCTGCTGGTGACCGTGGCCCGCGACTGACCACGGGAGCCGTGCCCTACGCGCCGCGCCCGCTGGTCGCCGCGTAGTACTGGAGGTCCTGGACCTGCACGTCGTGTTCCACCGGGTACGGCAGTTCCACCTCCGTGACGGCCTTGCCGCCGCGGGTCACCTCCGCCGAGCTGGTGCCCGGCTTCAGCGGGAGCAGCTCGGCGTGGAGGCCGGCCGGTGCCCGGTGCTCGCCCTTGGCGGGGCCCACGGCCGTACGGACCGTCGCCGCCTCCTTCAGGAAGCTGAGGACCTCCACCGTGTCCCGGGGGGCGGCGCTGCCCTTGCGCAGGTTCATCACCAGCGACTGGTCGCCGGCCGGGTCGGCGGAGGCGAACTGGGTGCGGGAGGTCAGGTACAGGGTGTCCCGGACGATCTTCGGCCAGTCGCCGGTCTTGAACCGGGTCAGGTAGTACGAGGTCAGGTCCAGGTAGGTGTGCCCGTTGTGCAGGGAGGGCGCGAACTGGCTGCCCTCCGAGTAGTCGTTCCAGGTGGTCAGCTGCACCCAGTCGGCGCCGTCGTCGATGGCGTGCGTCCAGGTGGAGCGGAGCGTCGCGGTGTTGCCGGCCTCGTCGTAGACGCCCTGGTTGGGGCGGGCGTCCTGCACCGAGACCGGCTGCATCCAGATCTTGCCCATGTCGTGGGCCCGCGCGACGTCGCGGGTGGAGCTCTCCTGGCCGACGTACGAGCGGCTGCCCCACTCGGAGAAGCCGTAGCTGATCGGGGCGAACTCGCCGTTGTGCGCGCCGAAGTCGAGGAAGAGGGGGACGAAGGCGGTGCGGATGCCGTGCTTCGAGCGGAGGGTGTCGATGACCCGGGTCCACCAGGCCGCGTCCTTGGCCTCGGCCTTGAAGGGGGAGACGACCAGCCGGCCGTCGGCGAGGCGGTGCGCGGCGGGGGCCTTGCCGAGGGCGGCGACGGCGTCGGCGAGGACGGCGGGGTCGTCGGTCTTCAGCGAGGTCATGTCCGGCATCAGCATGATCTTGAAGCCGGGGTCGACCGAACGGGCCGCCTCCATCAGGAGGTTGGACCGTTCCCAGTTCTTTCCGGTGAGGGAGAGCATGTCAAGGGTGAAACCGTCGATGCCGGCGTCGCGGGCGGTGCGCACCTCCTGGCGGAGGTTGGCCAGCTCCCAGTTGCCCTCCTTGGGCTGGACGGGCAGCGGGCGGTCGCGCAGCAGGCCGCCGTAGCGCTCGTGCTTGCCGCTCTCGCCGTCCGGGTTCAGGTAGTTGCGCGTGTAGTAGTCGCCGTCGGCGCTCGCGTTGTCCAGGGACAGCGGGTACGGGGTGAAGTAGTGGGCGAACACCAGCTTGCGGCCCGCGTCGCCCGAGCGCAGGGCCGCGGGCTGCGGCAGGTCGAAGGGGAGGGCGCCGGCGGGGCGCGCTTCGCCCCTGCCGGCCTGTCCCCCGCCGGTACCGGAGGCCTCGGGCCCGTCGCCGCCGTCCCCCGGGGTCGCGCTCGGTCCGGGCGCCGGCGTGGCGGAGGCGTCGGGGGTGGCGGGGCCGCCGGGCCCGGTGGACCAGGGCACGTTGATGTCGGGCGCCGAGCGCTGCCGCGCGGCGCCGGCCGCGAAGGGGTCCCAGGCGATGCCGGTGGCGGCGCAGACGCCGACGAGGAAGAAGGCGGACAGCAGGAGGGCCAGCAGGGCCTTGAGCCCGCGCCGGCCGCGGCGCCGCCGGTGCCCTAAGGGCCGCGCCCGCCCGTCCGTGCGCCGGTCCGCTCGCCGGTCCGCTCTCATCGTGGGGCCCCTCCCTGGAATATGCCCCGCCGACGGGGCTGCACAGCAGTAGAGCCGATTCCCGGCGCCCGGACAACCGTTCGCCGCGAGCCCGGGCCCGGCACGTACGTCACCGGGACCACGGGAACTACGCCGACCGCTTTGCCGGGGCTCACGCCTCCCCGGCCGCCGCGGCCTTGGCGCACCGGAGCGGCGGCGCGTGCCCGGGGTCGCGCGCACGCATCCGCAACGCTTTGCACCGCGGTCCGGCGTGCGGCTTCGCGGAGGTCCGGCCCCCGCCGGGGCCGCCCCCGCGCGGCGCCCGGCACCGCCGCGTCCGTCGTCTACGCGCACTCCGCCATCCGGCCGACCGGGGGCACGTACGGACCGGGCCCGTCAGCGCGGCCCGCCCGCCCCGAGGCGCCCTCGGCGGGGCGGCGGGTACCGGTCCGCACGGGCCTGTACGGAATGCGACATTCCCCTGGTCATGCGTTGGAATTGGCGCATAATCGTCGTCATGCGGCTCGAAGCATCCCTGTGGCCGCACCTGGTCACGCATGCAATGGGGGGCATCGTGCCGATGGGGGAATCCACACCGTCCGGCCGGGCCGGATCCGCCGGAACACTGCCGGCCACGTCCACCGAGCTGTCCGTCCTGCTCACCGCCGTACGACGGGGCCGGGTGCTCACCGTCACCGGCCGGTTCCGCGAACCGCGGAGCCTGCTGGTCCGGGACGTCGCACGCCGGCTCTCGTCGAACTTCTGCGACGGAACCGCCGTCGTCACCGCCGGGCCCGACGGAAGCGTCCGCGAACTGGTGGACGCGCTCGGCTGCCTGCCCGGCATGCCCTTCCTGCCCTGCGGGACGGCGAACGCCGCCTCGTGGCTCGCGGAACGGGACATGCTCCTCGTGCTCGACGACTGCGACCGGCTGGGCCCGCGGGCCCTGGAGTGGCTGCGCGGGCTCCTCGCCGTCGCGCCCGGACTACGGGTCCTGGCCGCCGGACGCCACCCCCTGGCCGTCGGCCAGGGCCGGGTGCACCGGCTCTGACTGCCGCGCGCACCCACCCGCCCGGCACACGCGTCACATGCCCGGCACACGCGCGGCACACGGCCGCCACAGCACTGCCACGGCACTGACATACCGGGTCCATTGAGTGGAGCGGCCCCGGATCCTAGGGTCTGACCTGCGGGTTTCGGCGGCCACGGCCGGCCGTGAGCCCCCGTACGTACGTCACCTTGCCCCGCACGTACAGGAGACCCTTCGTGAGCGAGCACCCCAGCACGCCCCGGTCCGGCACGCCCCGCGTCAGCCCGCCCCGCGCCCGCGCGGTCGGACGGCGCGGCTTCCTCGCCGGGGCGGCCGCCGTGGCCGCCTCCGCCGCCGGCCCGGCCGCCCTCGCGCAGGCGGCCCCGGCCGGCTCCGGGACGGCCGCCGCCCGGCCCAACGTCCTGCTGATCGTCACCGACGACCACCCCAAGCACACCGAGTGGGCCCTCCCCCAGACCATCGCCTGGCTCGGCGGCCAGGGCGTCACCTTCACCCACGGGCACTCCGCGACCCCGCTGTGCGCGCCCTCGCGTTCGTCCGTGTTCTCCGGGAAGCACGCCCACCACCACGGCGTCCGCAACAACGCCGCCTCGCACAGCCTCGACCAGTCCACGACCGTGCAGCGCCACCTCGCACAGGCCGGCTACCGCACCGGCCTGTTCGGCAAGTACCTCAACTCCTGGGCGCTGGAAGACAATCCGCCGCACTTCGAGGAGTGGGCGCTGCTCCAGCCCGGTTACAACGACGCCCGCTGGAACGTCGACGGCACCGTGCGGCGGATCGACGGCTACACCACCAACATCATCAGGAAGAAGACCCTCGCCTTCCTCGACAAGGCGGCCACCGACACCCGCCCGTGGTTCGCGTACGTGACCCCGTACGCCTCCCACGCGCCGAACGTCCCGGCCCCCAAGTACGCCGAGACCCCCGTGCCCGCCTGGAACGGCCGCCCCTCCGTCCCGGAGGCCGACCGCTCCGACAAGCCCCCGTACATCCGTGACGCCACGGCCACCCTCGACGACGCGCGGGAGCTGCGCACCCGCCAGCTGCGCAGCCTGCTGTCGGTGGACGACACCGTGCAGGCGATCCGCGACCGGCTGGCGGCGACCGGGCAGCTGGAGAACACGCTGGTCATCTTCACCGGGGACAACGGCTACACCTGGGCCGACCACGGCTGGCTGAAGAAGTCCGTGCCCTACTCCCCCGCCCACGAGGTGCCCTTCTACCTGTCCTGGCCGGCCGGCGGCCTCGGTTCGGGAACCACCGACGGCCGGATCGTCGCCAACATCGACATCGCGCCCACCATCCTCGACGCGGCCGGGATCGCCCGGCCCGCCGGACAGGACGGCCGGTCCCTGCTGGGCACGGCCTCCCGCGACCACCTCCTGGTCCAGTGGTGGAAGCAGGGCGCGGGCGGCACCGGGCCGCACACCTGGGCCTCGTACGTGGCCAAGGACAAGCAGTACACGGAGTACTACGACCTGCACACCGACGCGACGGGGGCGGTCTCCGGCACCGGACAGGTCACCTTCCGCGAGTACTACGACCTGGCAGCCGACCCCCACCAGCTGCGGAACCTGCTCCACCAGGCCACCCCGCAGCAGGAACGGGCCCTCGGCATACCGGCGCTCGCGGCCCGGCTGGCCGCCGACCGCGCCGGCTGATCCCCGTACCGACCCCCACCCAGGAGACAACCGTGCCACCGAAGCCCTGCTGCACCCCCGCCCGCGAACCCGCCGCCCTCACCCTGGCGCCGCCACGGCGGGAGCCGGCGGCGCACCCGGCGGCGGGCCGGGCCGCGCGCGGTCTCCTCGAACTCCCGGGCGGCCGCTTCCTGATGGGGACCGAGGACCCGGACGGGTTCCCGGCGGACGGCGAGGGGCCGGTCCGGGAGGCGGTGGTCGCGGCGTTCCGCATCGCCCCGACCACCGTCACCAACGCGCAGTTCGCCTCGTTCGTGAAGGCCACCGGTCACGTCACCGAGGCGGAGTCCTTCGGCTTCAGCTTCGTCTTCGCCGGCTTCCTGGACGCCGAACTCGCGGCGCTCTCACCGGCCGTGGCGGGAACGCCCTGGTGGCGGGCGGTCTCCGGCGCCGACTGGCGCCGGCCCGAAGGGCCCGGCTCCTCGTTCGCGGCCCGCCAGAACCATCCCGTGGTCCACGTGTCCTGGAACGACGCCCAGGCGTACTGCGCCTGGTCCGGGACCCGGCTGCCCACGGAGACCGAGTGGGAGTACGCGGCGCGCGGCGGCCTGGAGCAGCGCCGGTACCCGTGGGGGGACGAACTCCGCCCGGACGGGCGGTACATGTGCAACATCTGGAACGGTGACTTCCCCCGGCACAACACCCGCGCCGACGGGTACGCGGGCACGGCTCCCGCCACCTCGTTCCGGCCCAACGGGTACGGGCTCTACAACACGGTGGGCAACGTCTGGGAGTGGTGCGCCGACCGGTTCGCGCCGGCGGGCCCGGAGCGGGCGATGCGGGGCGGCTCGCACATGTGCCACGACTCGTACTGCAACCGCTACCGCGTCGCGGCCCGCACCCGCAACACCCCGGACAGCTCCGCGGGCAACATCGGCTTCAGGGTGGCCGGGGAGGCCGCCCCGTCCTGATCCGGAGCGGGTGCGGGTACGGGTCCGCCCCGGCCGGGCGTGGTGCCGGCCGGGGCGGATCCGCGTTCACGCGTCCCTGGGTGACCCGGGATCCGGGGTTCAGCCCAGGATCGCGAGCGCCTGGTTCAGGGTCTCGGACGGGCGCATGACCGCCGAGGCCTTGGCCGCGTCGGGCTGGAAGTACCCGCCGATGTCGGCCGGGGAGCCCTGGACGGCGATGAGCTCGGAGACGATGGTCTGCTCCTGCTCGGCCAGCGTCTTGGCGAGGGCGCCGAAGGCGGCGGCCAGCTCGGCGTCGTCGGTCTGCTTGGCCAGCTCCTGCGCCCAGTACAGGGCGAGGTAGAAGTGGCTGCCGCGGTTGTCGATGCCGCCCAGCTTGCGGCTCGGCGACTTGTCCTCGTTGAGGAAGGTGCCGGTGGCGCGGTCCAGGGTGTCGGCCAGCACCTGGGCGCGGGCGTTGCCGGTGGTGGTCGCGAGGTGCTCGAAGGAGACGGCCAGCGCGAGGAACTCGCCGAGCGAGTCCCAGCGCAGGTAGTTCTCCTTGACGAGCTGCTGCACGTGCTTCGGGGCGGAGCCGCCGGCGCCGGTCTCGAAGAGGCCGCCGCCGTTCATCAGCGGGACGACCGACAGCATCTTGGCGCTGGTGCCCAGCTCCAGGATCGGGAAGAGGTCGGTCAGGTAGTCGCGCAGCACGTTGCCGGTCACCGAGATGGTGTCCTCGCCGCGGCGGATGCGCTCCAGGGAGTACGCGGTGGCCTCTACCGGGGACAGGATCTCGATGGTGAGACCGTCGGTGTCGTGGTCGGCGAGGTACGTCTTGACCTTGGCGATCAGCTGCGCGTCGTGCGCGCGGCCCTCGTCCAGCCAGAAGACGGCCGGGACGCCGGTGGCGCGGGCGCGGGTGACGGCGAGCTTGACCCAGTCCTGGATCGGCGCGTCCTTGGTCTGGCAGGCGCGGAAGATGTCGCCCTTGGCGACCTCCTGCTCCAGGACCGTGGTGCCCGCGGCGTCGACGAGGCGGACGGTGCCCGCGTCGGCGATCTCGAAGGTCTTGTCGTGGCTGCCGTACTCCTCGGCCTTCTGGGCCATGAGGCCGACGTTCGGCACCGAGCCCATCGTGGACGGGTCGTACGCGCCGTGCGCGCGGCAGTCGTCGACGACGACCTGGTAGACGCCGGCGTAGCTGCTGTCCGGGAGGACCGCGAGGGTGTCGGCCTCGGCGCCGTCCGGGCCCCACATGTGGCCGGAGGTGCGGATCATGGCCGGCATCGAGGCGTCGACGATGACGTCGGACGGGACGTGCAGGTTGGTGATGCCCTTGTCGGAGTCGACCATGGCGAGGGCGGGGCCCTCGGCGATCTCGGCGTCGAAGGAGGCCTTGATCGCGTCGCCCTCGGGCAGCGCGGCCAGGCCGTTGAGGATGGTGCCGAGGCCGTCGTTCGGGGACAGGCCGGCGGCGGCGAGGGTCTCGCCGTAGCGCGCGAAGGTCTTCGGGAAGAAGGCGCGGACCACGTGACCGAAGATGATCGGGTCGGAGACCTTCATCATCGTGGCCTTGAGGTGCACGGAGAACAGGACGCCCTCGGCCTTGGCCCGCTCGATCTGGTCGTTCAGGAAGGTGCGCAGGGCGTCGACGTGCAGGACGGACGCGTCCACGACCTCACCGGCGAGGACCGGTACGGACTCGCGCAGCACGGTGGTGGTGCCGTCGGCGGCGACGTGCTCGATGAGGAGCGTGCCGGCCTCGGAGATCACGGCGGACTTCTCGGTGGAGCGGAAGTCGTTCTCGCCCATGGTGGCGACGTTCGTCTTCGACTCGGAGGTCCAGGCACCCATGCGGTGCGGGTGCGCCTTGGCGTAGTTCTTCACCGAGGCGGGGGCGCGGCGGTCGGAGTTGCCCTCGCGCAGGACCGGGTTGACGGCGCTGCCCTTGACCTTGTCGTAGCGGGCGCGGATCTCCCGCTCCTCGTCGGTCTTCGGGTCGTCCGGGTAGTCCGGGAGCGCGTAGCCCTGGCCCTGGAGCTCGGCGACCGCGGCCTTCAGCTGCGGGATCGAGGCCGAGATGTTGGGAAGCTTGATGATGTTGGCTTCGGGGGTCTTCGCCAGTTCGCCGAGCTCGGCGAGGGCGTCGGCGATCCGCTGGCTCTCCTCGAGGTGCTCGGGGAAGCTGGCGATGATCCGACCGGCCAGGGAGATGTCACGGGTCTCGACATTCACACCGGCCGTCGACGCGTAAGCCTGGATCACAGGCAGGAAGGAATACGTCGCGAGGGCCGGGGCCTCGTCAGTGTGCGTGTAGATGATGGTCGAGTCAGTCACCGGATGCTCCGCTCCACAGTCTGCGTCTCTCGTCTGCAACATTGCTCGACATCAAGATATCTCGTGATCGGGCCGGTCTGGACAGCCCCCTGCCCCAAGTGGGGCGAGACGCGTGTCACCCTCGCGCGCAGGGGGCGGGAAGGACGGGGGAACCGGGGCGGGAACGACGAAGGCGCCGCCGTCGACCGCGGGCGGTCGGCGGCGGCGCCGGGCGGCGCGGCGGTTCAGGCGTGGATCGCCTTGGGGCTCGCGCCGTACTGGTTCGGGCCGGCGTCGCCCTCGGTGGCCATGAGGACGATCATCCAGATCCATCCGACGAACGGGATCAGGCTGATCAGGTACCACCATCCGGACTTGCCGGTGTCGTGGAGGCGCCGGACGCTCAGGCCGAGCGTCGGGAGGAAGACGGCCAGGCTGTAGATCCAGGTGAGGACCGGGTAGCTCCCCAGGAGGAAGTCCACGACCATGAGGACGACGACGACGGGGATGGTGCACAGGACGAACATCCAGTATTCCTGGCGGCGCGATCGGCCGTTGAAGTCCGCGTAGCGCTTGATGACATCGACGTAGTAGTTCACGAGTCCCCCCTAAGGACGGCATCGACGGCCCCGCCCACCGGAAAGGGGGCCGGGCCGGAGTTATGCCCTCACAGCGGCGTTCCCAAGCCATTTCCGAGCATCAGAAATGGCCACCACCCTTGGTTTCAAAGGGAGTTGGGCGGCCCGTCGGCGCCAGGGCGGGGAGGGGGCGCCCCGGGGCGACAGTGGCGGGTCAGCCGATGTGGAAGGAGTCGCCGTAGACCTTCCAGTCGAGGGGCGTGTCGAGGTTCAGGTTGCCCTTCTTCAGGAAGACCCGCTGGGCGGTGTCGACGCGGCTGGTGTCGCTGTGCGCCTCCTCCTGCCTCATCGCCCACACGCGGGCGTCGAGGAAGGCGTTCAGCCAGGCGGTCTCGTTGCCGCCCTGGGCCGGGGGCTTGGCCTTGGCGAGGGCGCGCCCCCGGATGCTGCGGAAGCTCGTGGAGTCGCCACCGTCACCGTGCATGACGATGGCGTCGTAGTAGATGAACTGGCCGAGGGTGCCCACGCCGTCGGCCTTGCCCTGCTTGACGGAGGGGTTGAAGTAGACCCGGTCGCGTTCGCGGTCCTGGGCCTTCTTGAACTCGGCGTCCTGGGCGGCCTTGGCCCAGTCCCCGGTGAAGTCGGGGTCGAGGCCGGCGTGCGAGTCGCTGCCGTCGACCTCGCGCAGGGCGGGCAGGTACCTGGCGAGCACGTTCCCCGGCTTGACCTGCGTGTAGTGCTCGACGAGGTCGAGCATGTCGCCGGTGCCGGAACAGAAGCCGATGATCCCGGCGGTGTAGCCGCGGCCGTCGCCTATGTCCTCGATGTACTTGTACTGCGCCTTCCAGTCCAGCGAGGAGTTCTCCGCGCTGGAGACGATCCGCATGGCGATGTCCTTCTTCGCCGGGTCGTCGAGTCCGGTGGCGGCGGCCGGGGCGGCCGTCACGGGGGCGGGCGCCGGGGCGGCGGTGGCGTGCGCCGCGGCCGGAGCCGCGAGCAGGGCCGCGCCGAGCAGGGCGCCGATCGTCATCGTCTTGCGGTGAGGGGTGAACACAAGGCCTCCGTACGGTGGTTGAGGCTTCCCGATTCCGTTAGGAAACTTTCCTACCAGACATCGGGGGGTGCGGGAACACCCCGGGAAACATCCGCGGAAGAAACCAATCCGCACCCGCCCCCGGCTCCGAACTCCTCCATGACCGCCGCCGCCACCCTCCCGGAGGACCGCCATGACCCGTACGCGACCGCCGCGACCGCGCCCCGCACGGCACGGGCGGAGGGGGTGCGCGTGAGGCAGTCCATCCCCTTCGGCGCCCCGCGGGAACGGTCCGCGCCCGAGCTCCCGGCCCTGATGGAGCGCGTCGCCCGCGGCGACCAGGACGCCTTCGCCACCCTGTACGGCGCGATAGCGGGCCCGGTCCTCGGCATCGTCGTCAAGGTCCTCCGGGACCGGGCGCAGTCCGAGGAGGTGGCCCAGGAGGTCCTGATCGAGGTCTGGCGGCAGGCCCCGCGCTACCGCCCGGACAAGGGCGCGGTGATGACCTGGGTGCTGACGATCGCGCACCGCCGCGCCGTGGACCGGGTCCGCTCGGCCCAGGCCGCGACCGCCCGCGAGCGCAACACGGCGTCGCGCGAGCACGCCCGCCCGTACGACGAGGTGAGCGAGCAGGTGGAAACCCGGCTGGAAGGCGAACAGGTACGCCGCTGCGTGCGCGGCCTGACCGAACTCCAGCGCCAGGCCGTCAGCCTCGCCTACTACGGCGGGCTGACCTACCGTGAGGTCGCCGAGACGCTGAACACCCCGCTGCCCACCGTCAAGACGCGGCTGCGCGACGGGCTGATCCGGCTGCGCGACTGCATGGGGGTCACCGCATGAGCCGGACCGGCACGCACGCCGAACAGCTGCACGCGCTCTCCGGCGCCTACGCCCTGGACGCCCTCGACCACGGCGAACGGGACGCCTTCGAGAGGCACTTGGAGCGGTGCGCCCTGTGCACCCAGGACGTACGGGAGTTCGCGGCGACCGCGGCCCGGCTGGGTTCGGCGGTGGCCCTGCCCGTCCCGCCCGGGATGCGGGCGGCGGTCCTCGCCCGGATCGACGGGGTCCGCCAGCTGCCGCCGGCGCGGCGGGGCATCGTGGCCCTGCGCCGCCGGGCGCTGCCGCTGGCCCTCGCGGCCTGCCTGGCGGGGTCGGTGGTCCTCGGCGGTACGGCGCTGCGCGAACACCGGCAGGCGCAGCGGACCGCGAGCGCCCTCCAGCACCTGACGGAGGTGCTGGCCGCGCCGGACGCCCGTACGGTCTCCACCCGCCCGGGATCTGCCATGACGGGGAAGGTGGTGGTGTCCGCGTCGCACGACCGGGCGGCCTTCCTCGGTTCCGGGCTGCCCGCCGCTCCGCCGGGCCGGACCTACCAGCTGTGGTTCGCCGACGGGTCCGTGATGCGCCCGGCCGGGCTGCTCCGCGCGGACGGCGCCGCCGTGCTGACGGGCCCCGTGGGCCGGGCGACGGCGGTCGGCCTCACGCTGGAGCCGGCGGGCGGCTCGGAGCAGCCGACGAGCCCCCCGCTGATGCTGCTGGCCCTGGGCCGCTGAAGACGTCCCGCCCCCGACCGCCGGGCGGGGGCGGGCGGCCGGGCCGGCGGCGTCAGAGCCAGCCGTTGCGGCGGAAGCCGCGGTGGATGGCGAAGCAGGCGATCACCATGACGCCGACGACCAGCGGGTAGCCGTACGTCCAGTGCAGTTCGGGCATGTGGTCGAAGTTCATGCCGTAGACGCCGCAGACCATCGTGGGGACGGCGACGATCGCCGCCCAGGCGGTGATCTTGCGCATGTCCTCGTTCTGGGCGACCGTCACCTGCGCGAGGTGCGCCTGGAGGATGGAGTCCAGGAGGCCGTCGTAGGCGCCGATCTGCTCGGTGGCCCGGGTCAGGTGGTCGGCCACGTCGCGGAAGTACGCGCGGATCTCCGGCGGGATGACCGGTATCGGCTGCGTGGCCAGCTGTTCGAGCGGCCGGCCGAGCGGGGCGACCGCCCGCCGCAGTTCCAGGAGTTCCCGCTTGAGCTGGTAGATGCGGCCCGCGTCGCCGCGGCCGCCGTACTCGCTGAACACGGCCGTCTCCACGGCGTCCATGTCGCTCTGCACGGCGTCCGTCACGGCCACGTAGTCGTCGACGACGTGGTCCGCCATGGCGTGCAGCACCGCGGCCGGCCCCTTCGCCAGCTGCTCCGGCTCGGTTTCGAGGGCCTCGCGGACCGGGCCGAGGGTGCCGCGGCCGCCGTGCCGGATGGTGATGACGAAGTCCACCCCGACGAAGGCCATCATCTCGCCGGTCTCGACGACCTCGCTGGTCGCGGTCAGTTCCTCGTGCTCGACGTAGCGCACGGTCTTGAAGACGGCGAAGAGGGTGTCGTCGTAGCGCTCCACCTTGGGCCGCTGGTGCGCGTTGACGGCGTCCTCGACGGCGAGCGGGTGCAGGCCGAAGAGCGCGGCCAGCCCGGCCAGCTCCTCCTGCGAGGGCTCGTGCAGGCCGATCCAGACGAAGCCCTCGCCGCTCTTGCGGACCCGGCGCAGGGCCTCTTCGGCCTCCGCGCAGCCGTCCTGGCGGATGCCGTCCACGTAGACGACGCAGTTGACCACGGCGCTGCCGAGCGGGGAACGGGCGGGGTGGCTGAGGTCGACGGCCCGCCGGTAGCCGCGGCGCACGGCCCGGCGCAGGTTGCTGAACATGGACAACGGCGTACTCCCCTTCGGCGGATCAGCGGCCAGTCTGCCACCGCCCCGGCGCCGCCCCGGCCACCCCCGCCCGCGCCACCGGTCCCGCCGGCGCGGGAGTCAGCCGCGGTCGACGAAGACGTCGGTCGACTTCACCCGGGCGGTGGCCCGCGCGCCCACCTCCAGGCCGAGTTCCTCGACGGCCTCCCGTGTGAGGAGGGACACGATCCGGTGCGGGCCCGCCTGGATCTCGACCTGGGCCTCCACGTCGCCGAGCCGTACGGCGGTGACGATGCCGGGGAAGGAGTTGCGCACCGAGGTGTACGGGGCCTCCTCGGCCTCCGTGTCCTCTCGTGCGGCCTCCACGCAGAAGGCGGCCAGGTCCGGCCCGTCGACGATGCGCCGGGATCCTTCGCGACGGGTGGGGAAGCGGTCGGCGTCGGCCCACCGCCGGGCGGTGTCGACGCTGACGCCCAGCAGCCGGGCCGCCTGGCCGATCGTGTAGGACTGCATGGCGGAAGCCTAGTGCCGTGGACGGGAAGGTGTGCCGGGTCGCGGCGTCCGGTGCGGTGCATCTCAAGGCGGAGGGCCACGGCTCGTACTGGACGTACCTCCGTGGTCCGACAACGC